>NZ_JBEXGX010000002.1:0-536532 GCF_040607495.1 Streptomyces sp. NPDC005281
GTAGCAGGTGGCGCAGATCGGCTGGCCCTGCTGATCGCGGCTGGTGCAGGGGCGGACCCGGCTACAGACCGAGCAGGTCGCCTCGGGGCCCTGGTGGCAGCCGTCGCAGAGGTCCGGGCTTCAGTCCGATCCGGGCCACCGACCCCGGCAGGTCCCGTACCCCCAGGACACCCGCGGTCGGCAACGGTCCCCACCGCTCCGGATCCGGTACCCATTCCACATGCCACTCGCTCAACTTGAGCCCCTCCAGATGCGCTTGAATACATCAGATCATCAGGGAAGTGGTCGAACTCGCGCTGTGGTGGCCGGCGGCGGTCGCGCAGATGTGTAAGCGCCTGGAGGAGGACTTCGAGGCCGAGTCGGCCGACGCCACGGCACGCCTGCTCCTGGTGCGGGACTGGCCGCTGACCGGCACCCGGGATGCACCGGTCGCCTACCTGCGGCGTCCCCCGTCCTGGGCCCGGTGGTCCCCCACGGGTACCGCGAAGTCGGCGACTATGTGTCCTGGAGCGGCGGCGATACTCCCGGGCCCTCCTTCAGCGCGGTAGTCGCCGCTCCGGCCCACCTGGTCGCCAAGCTGGAGAAGGAGCAGGCCGCTCAGCCCTCGCACCACCCGCCGCGGTTCACCGCCGGCGGGCCGGTCACCGGCGGCGCGGGGGACCTTGAGGCCGCCGGGGAACTGCTGCGCAGGGCCTTCCCGCTGCTGCCCGGCGACGGCGACGATGAGATGCCTGTCCCGGCTGCGGCCGTGGCCGAGCAGCGCCGCGCCCGCCATGGCGCGAGGGGCCTGCGCCTGGTCGGCGAGGAGGAGCGGCTCTACCGGGTCGCAGACTCGTTGAGCAGCGGGCACGGCTGCTGGGTGCCTGACGAGCCCGGCGAACTGAAGCTGCTGGAGAAGCTCGTGTCCTGGCTGAGCTGGAGCACACTGCGTATCGACGTGCTGTGCGGCCCGACCGGCCGAGCCGGACAGTGGGCCAGCGTGTTCGGCACGCTCGACTCGGTCACTGAGCCGGGCATCGGCTTCAGCCCGGGCGGGCGCCACCGCGCCCTACACATCCCCTGGCACCGGATCGTCGCCCTGAGCGGTGCCCCGAACTGGGACCGCGGCCACGGCACTCCAGCGTTCTGGCAGCCCTACGAGCCCATCACCGTCCCAAGTCCGCCCCCAGCCGGTACGGCCAAGGCAAGAATCGTGAGTCTGAGCACCGTGCCGGAACCGAAGGATGCCGGATGACGGCACGAGCCCAGCGCGCCGCAGGGTCGGTCCCCGCGGTGGAGACGAGACGGCCGAACAGATCTAGCCCGGCCTGATCACCCCCACCGGAAGGCGCAACGGGCAGGCCCCGAATCTGTCCAGCGTCTCTCCCACTGTGCTGCGGGAACTGGTGCAGCAGGTGGAACTGCTGCTCGTGCGGACCCGTCGGCTACCGCAGAGCGACAACTCGCAGTGAACCGCCGCCGTCGTCGAGGCGGAACCCGGCGGGTCCCGCCTCGACGACGGCTGGTCGCGTCCAGCACCCGCACCGAGTACTGACGGCCTCATCGCCAAGACGGCCCCGACTTCCAGCCGCCGTAACATCAGCCATGGAAGATCTCTAGCTCGCCGGTCCCAGCGACAGGCTTACGGCACGGCCGCGTACGGGTGGTAGACAACCTGCGCGCTCGCTGCACGCGCCGTACGTGAGGAACACCCGCGCGCGGTCTGCTCCTTCGACGCGGCGCACGGGTAGTTCGAGGACGACCCGGCCGTCCTCGTACACCGGCAGCCGGACGTCGAGGCCCGCAGGGCGTAGCATCCGTCGCTTGGCGTCGGTGGTCGCCAGGCTCGCGGGCCGCAGCGCACCCTCGACACGGATACGGGTCGGGATGCCGATCCCGTCGACGCCGCCGTCGGGAAGGTCGAGGCTGTACAGGTGAAAGCCCGCCTGCTGAGGCCGCAGTTCCGCGAGGACCCGCAAGCCGTCGTCCCGGGACTCGATCCGCACCGACACCGCCACGCCGCCGGCCGAGAACGGAGCGGCGTCCACCGTGGCGTCGCTCGTCCCCGTTCCGGCGCAGCCCGCGAGCGTGACGGCGGCCGCCAGCGTCAGGGCCGCGCCGCGGTGCGCGTGACGGGCGCGGAGCCTGACGGCATGGATTCGGACGGCTATTTCCATCGCTTCAGGAACTCCTGGACCTGGTCCGCCGACATGGTGCGCGCGTTGGAGAACTCGCCTTTGTTCGTGGCCACCTTGGCCCGGCCGGAAGCGGGGTCGAGGACAGTCAGGGCCGGTATGCCGCTCGTGCGCAGGTCGACATAGCGCGTGGCGACGTCCAGGTTGTGGTCGAAGTCGCCGACGTCCACCCTCACTACGTGGTACTTCGCCAGCAGTAAGGAAGGGCCGGACTCCTTGAAACGGGCGCCCAGGACGCGGCAGTCCATGCACCAGTCGGCGCCGAAGTCGACGAGTACCGGGTGGCCGTCCTTCTTCGCCGACTTCAGGGCGGCCGCGATGTCGGCAGCGGCGTCCGCCTTCGGGTCGTATTCGGGCTCGGCCTTCGCGGAGGAGGCGGTTGCCGAGGACGTGTCCGGTTCTGCCGACTTCTTGGCGGGCGTGGCAGCGACGGAGGCGGGGACCGTGTGGGACGCGGTGGCCGTGCCGCCGCAACTGGTGAGTGCAAGCAGGGCTATTGCGGCCAGTGGCAGCGTCGCGGGGAACAGGGGACGTCTCACGTGACTCCTCGTCGTCTCTTTCATCCGAGCCCACGGCACACGCGGGCGGCCGCGATGCGCACGCGGCCGCCTTCGATGCTTCGGGTGTTCCGCCGGACAACGGCAGATGTGCCCGCAGTTTTTCATACGGGCAGGTCTGTTCGGCAGGCACCGGGGATGATCTCCGGCCGGGCCGGCATTCAACACTGCTTTTAGTGCACGCAGTTGGGCACCATCGAGCTTGCAGCGGGCGCCGTCGGGGCTCTTGCGGACCAGTGCCTGTCGGCCACCTGAAGCCACGGCCCGGCGCCAGCGGTTCACCGACATCCGGGTCACCCTGAACCGCCGGGCACGCTGGAACGGCTCGCGTCTACGTCGTCACCCACGCGGAACGCCACGCGACGAAGATCGGTGTTGCAGCCGCGGTTCAGCGCAGCAGCCGCATCGCCCAGCACGCCCGCTACGGTTGGACCGCGTTCTACGAACACCATGTCCCCACCGGCGACGCCGCCCTGACCATCGAGCAGACCATTCTTCGACGTCTGCGAACTGCCCGACATCGCGTCCATCAGACTGCAGTACAGCTGCCGAATGGATGGAGCGAGACCTTCGACGCACGCCACGTGGCACCCACAAGTCTCCAAGAAGCAATCCGCAGGGAAGCGGCCGTGCTCGACATGGGCCGTAGCGAACCCCTCACCCTGTTCTGAGCCCCATCCGGCTGGGAAGCCCCGACTCCGGCCGGCTTCGACGCTCGCCGCACTGAGACCGTCACACTCCGCCATCTGATAGTGACGATGCCTGCCGTCGATTGACCGCGGATGCTGGCCGGTGTTGCCAGCAAGCGCCAGCGGCCCAGATCTCGTACCGTCGCCCGTGGCTGGCCGCGACAGGACGGCGGGCCTGGTGGTCCCGCGCCGTTCGCACGCCGCGCGGGACCACTCTTAGGCCACGGCCGCTGTCGCCGTCCCGTGGTCCCGGCACGTAATCCGGCCCCCTCGACACTGGTGTCGAGGGGGCCGGATTCTGGTAGCGGGGACAGGATTTGAACCTGCGACCTCTGGGTTATGAGCCCAGCGAGCTACCGAGCTGCTCCACCCCGCGTCGGTACACCTAGCCTACGGCATAGCGCAGACCGTCGCGGCCAGGTCTCCGAGGAAGGCGGCGCCCACCGCGGATCGTGAGCGGCGAATCTTCACCCGGCCCGCTGTCGTCGACTGCGGGCAGGCGTGGCCCGCCGCTCGGGGGATGTCGACGGGCCGCGCCTATGTCTACGGTCCCACGGGTGAGGTCGGGACGCCTGTATTCCGGGCACAAGGGCTGGTGGGCTGACAGCAGGCAGTGTCACCCGACGGGTGCGCTGCGCAGTCGGCTCGGTTGTGATCGGCGTTGTCAGTGGCTGCGTCTATCCTCGACCGCATGACCGACGCCCCCGCCTCCGAATGCGACTTTCCCGCAGATTTGATCATCGCGCAGCAAGAGGCAGGCGATGCCAAGGCGAAGCTGCTTCGGTTGCAGGGAGAGCTGCCCTGGTCGCGCGAGCCGCACGAGGGCTGGGAGGCGGAGGTTCCTGCCCACGGCGGTGCTCTGCAGGGGTTCAAGTCATCCAGGCCGGCTACCGGTGGGTGGTCTCAGGAGCAGAAGGTCGAGTACGACGCGTTCTGGGAGGGATGGCGCGAGGAGGCTGCCAAGGTGTATGCACACAGCTACTGGGGCGGTCTGAGTGGTGAGAGGGCCATCAACGGTCGCCAAGCTCTCAAGGTAGAGGCCGAGGCGGCGCGCGTTCCCGAGGCCGACTCCGTCGCGTCGAGACAAGACGCGTTCGTCACGACAGGCTGAACCAGCTTCGTGGCCCCTCGATGGTGTGCCAAGTGGCCCATGGCAGGCGGCAGCCGTAGTGCCGCCGTCGGACCGCGCGCTTCGTTGCAAAGATCGGCTTGTGCTGCTTGAACGCAGTTGCCGTCGGGTGCATGAGAAGCGGATGAGGTCGTAGATCGGTTGTGTCTACCGCCCAGCGATGCTGCGGTGCGCTGATCGGCCACGGCTAGCGGCCGCCCGGTCTGGCGCCGGGTGGTTCCGGCCCGGGGCGGAACGCGGCATGGACATCCCTGCGGATCCGATGACAGCCGTAAGGGTGACATCCCCGGCAGCACCCCCCTGCGGCCGCGCCGGTTCTTCGAACCGCGGGGGCGGCCACACTTCGGCCTGGGTGTGGGCGACCAGGACCTGCCGCGCTGTCTCCAGGTCCTGGGCGAGGACCTCGATGACCGCACGCCGTACCGACGCCCATCCGGGCGCGGTCCCCGTCACGAGCAACAGCAAGCGCACGTCGGACACGCTCAGCAGTCCGGCCTGGCAGCGGCGAACGGCGTCACGGGCCAGCGCGGCGTCGTACGACGCCGATCCGGCGAGATCCCTCAACGCCTGGTGCCACTCCTCGCCATCCAGTGCCACCACGTCCTGGCCACTCGGCGGCGCCTGCGTGGTCATGCCGGCTGCATCCGTAGAACCCACTCACACTCCCTGTGCCACCGGGCTGTTCGCATCAGCACCAGGTGACCATCACTAACGGCAAAGACTCCGCCAGATTAGGGGAGCTCTCTGACATCGGGCGGCTCCTCCACGGCCGAGTCATCAACCGACTGCCCGGCAGGTCACCGGTGTTGGTCTGGATCAGAGCGTTGCCTCGGCCTCGATCTCATCGCGGGCCTGGCACACCAGATCCCACAGGGCCAGAGCAGAGATCTGGTCGGCGTCCGCGGTCTCGGTCGCTCCGCCACGGCGCATCTGGTCGGCGGACAGGTACGGAGGGATGCCGAGTTCGTTGCGCAGCCGGTTCAAGACGGTCTGTTCGACGTCCCAGGCATCGGCGCCGAACGCGAAGTACTGGGTCCTGACGGTCGACCAGCCGTTCCGACGGTGCTCAGCGAGCCGTGTCGTGCCTATGTTGGTGATCCCGATCTTCACGGCGTTCAGGTGCGGTTGGTGCAGGACGTACACCAGGGCCGGGAGTACGTGGTTGGTGCCGAAGGGACGGCACCGACGGCAACCGCCCGCCCCCTGGAGGGCCTTGACCATAACTGTGTCGCAGGTCAGGCACTGCATGCGCCACGGGGTGCCCAGCCGCCCCGGATACGGCTCCAGAGGAGTGAAGCCGAGCGTGCGCAGCCTTGCGGTGGCCTCGTACGGTTCGACCAGTGGGCTCCCCGAGCACTGGCGGCACACCCCCCGCCCGTACTTCGCCAGGTGATGAACGGGAAAGACGACGCGCCCGCACACGTGTCGGCATCGCCAACGGGCCAGCGTCCCCGGGCAAGGCTCCATCGGTTCCAGACCCACGGCACGCATCTCCGCGACGGCCTGTACCGAGAAGTTGGTCCTGCGCGTGGCCGCCCGTCCGAGCACCCCGCACTCCTTGCACCCGGTGCCCCTGCGCGCGGTGGTGTACCGGGGTTTGACGCTCTTGCCGCACTGCAGGCACTGACACAGCCACGGCATCTGGCTGCCCGGATAGGGCTCCAGCGGTCTGAAGCCGACGGACCGCATGAACTCGGCGGCCTCCTCGTCGCTGACCCGCACCGATCCGTTGCAGCCCGAGCAGCACACCTCTCCGGAACGGATCTCGGCGAGTCGTGGATACCGGATTTGTCCACACGCCGCGTGGAGAGCCTTCCAGCCTTTGTGTACTCCCTGGTAGTCGGCGAGCGGCTCCCATCCGGCCGTGACCAGGTCCGCGGTCGCCCGCTCCGCTTCCTGCTCGAGGCAGCGAGCGCTCGCCGCTGCCCTCGCGCAGTTCCCGCAGCGGTCTTGCCCTCGCTCCTGGACCTTCGCGAACGTCGGGCATGCGCGCTGACCGCACGTCCCGCACCGGCACGGCCACGGCTCCAGCGCACCGGGGTAGGGGGCCAGTGGAGTCCAACCGTGGTCCCGCATCAGATTCTCGGCCTTCGCCGCCATGCCGGCCTTCTGGCGCTTCCCGCGTTCGACCGCCACGCAGAACCGGCACCCCAGATACTCCCCGCCCCGGGCTCGCACGCCGGCTCGAACCGTGCCGTAGTGCGGAGCGACGTCCTTTCCGCAGCGCATACACCGGCACGACCACCCCCTCGTGCCTCCCCCTGATGGCCTGAGCTCCAGCGGTTCGAGACCGGCAACGCGCATGACCTCGAGCGCCTCGGCCTCATTGACATGGCGCGGCACCGCCGTCCCCCGTCCATTACAGGATCAGCAACCTGCATATCGTGCCGTCCTGGCGACCATCGGCGGGGAGAAATCCGGATATGAGCGCTACGTCAGACTGCCGATTCGATCCCGAGCGGGAGACTTCTGTCCGCACGACGTCCGACTTTGTGACTCGGAACGCCGACGAGCTCACGCCGGATGGCGACGAGCTGGCGCCCACTCGAGTGAGGGCCCGGTCGGTTCTCGTGTGAGCCGCTGTCCGGTCCCTCTATACCCGAGGGGTGGTCAAGAAACTGCTGCATGCTCTGCTCGCCCTGACCGTTGTCCCGCTGGCTGCTCCTGCGACAGCAGCCTCCGTCGACACGTCTCCAGGTGTCCGCTCCACCGCGGCCTCGAGGGAGGCGGCGGTGGCCGTCGGGACGGGTGCCCCCGCAACGAACTCTTCACGCGCTCAGTCGCAGGAATTCCCGTACCGTCCGGACGTGCCTGTGAGGAATCAACTCGTCTCTAAGGTCATCGAGCGCGTCTGACGGGCGCGAAGAGTTGAGGGTGGCGTTCTGGGTGAAAGCGTCCGTCGCAACGGCGCTGGCAGCATCCAGGTCACCCAGCCGCAGATGCGCGCGGGCGGTACGGGTGAGATAGAGGACGTGGTCGCGTGCGTATCCGTCGGCGGAGTACTGGGCATGGCGCGCCTGTTCGAAGTGGGTCAGGGCGCGGCGAGGGTCTTCGAGGTCGAGTGCGGAGGATCCAGCGAGCATCTCGATCTCGCCCGGCGTGAGCCAGTACGACCACGACGGGTCGTCGTCGTGGGGGCCGCGGGCGTATTCGGTTCGTGCTGCGTCCAGTTCCCGCCAGCAGCCGGTGCGGTCACCGGTCTTGGACAGAGCCCGGGCGGCACGGGCGTGGAGCATCGACCGCACGCGCGGGGTAGAGCGCCGCACGGTGGCGTCCTGGGCGGTGCGGACCAGGGCGACGGCGTCTTGGGGGCTTCCCTCGGAGTAGACCTGGATCGCCATGAAGGCAAGGGTGTTGGCGCCGACCTGAGGGTCGCGGGCACTCGCGGACGCGCGCAGCGAGGTGACGTAGAAGCGCTGGGCGCGGGCGTGGTGTCCGGAGTCGAACTGGAGCCAGCCGCATATGCGGGCGGACTCGGCGAGCAGGGACAGCAGCCGGTGTTCGAGCGGTCCGTGCTGCCCGGTCTGCTTGGCGAGCCCTTCAAGGAGGTCGTACTCGGCAACTGCTGTGTGGCGAAGCCGGGCGCCACCGAGGACGTCGTCGAGGCGGCGCAGGTCGTCCAGACGCTGTTCCAGGGTGTCCAGCAGCCCCCGAGTGAGGCGGGGGTTCGTGGATGCGGCGCTGGCCAGAACATGGGGCACGGCTTCGGCCGGTTCGGTGAGCGCGAAGCTCCAGCTGGCCGCTAGTCCGCTCAGCGTGGCTCCGCTGGCGATGAGAAATCCTCGTCGATCCTGCATGGAGCCTCCCCGCGCGGCAGTGGCTGCTGCTGTCACGGTACCTGCCAGGGTCCAGGGGTTGTCGAGAACGAGACGGTCATCGGGGAACGCCAGCAGCAGAAATTCGGGCCATCCGAGTTCGTCGACGGCCTCGCGGCGGATGCCGTGGAGGCGGGCCATGGCATACCGGGCGGGCAGCTCGGGGGAGTTGACGTCATTCTCCCAGCGGGAGACCTTCTGCCGGCCCTTGGCCATCCGGCCGTAGCCCAGCGCGCAGTGGACGTCGTCGAGATGGTCCAGGTACTGCCCGGCGGTCAGTCCGAGCTCGGCACGCAGCGCGGCCAGCGGGTGCGATAGCAGATGGTCGGGCATCGCGGGTCCCCCTCCTACGCAATCTCCCTGTTGACCAGCAACTTTATCCGGTTCCCGGTGGGCTGTGCAGGGCTTCGGAGCAGGGTCCGCAACACCTCCGCAACATCAAATTCCTTCCCGGGCATGGGGCGTCGGCGGTGACATGAACGGCATCCCGAACCCCCACCCGAGTGTGAAGGGAGCACGATGCCTGAGACCGAGACGCCGCAGGTGTCCGTGGTCGTGAGCGCCTGCGGCAACACCCGCAAGATACGCGGCCTGCTGGACGCGCTGGCGAAGCAGACCTTGCCAGCCGCGAAGTTCGAGGCGGTTGTGGTCGACAACGACCGGCCCGGGCCCGTCCGTCCGATCCGCGACGCAGTCGCTGGCGGTGACTGGCCGTTTGCCGTGCGGGTCCTGTACGAGCCGACGCCGGGCCTGAGCGCGGGCCGCAACCGCGGTATCTGCGCGGCCCGCGGCCAGTACGTCGCGATCACCGACCCCGACATCACCCCCGACCCCGGCTGGCTGCAGACCCTCCTCGGCGCGATCCAGGAGGAGAACGTCTTCGCCGTCGGCGGCCGCACCCGCGTGGACTACCCCGGCGGTCAGGCCGTGGTGCTGACGAAGTCACTGCGCGAGTGTCATGGCGCGGTGGACTGGCCCCAGGGCCGGGAACTGGCGGTGTGGCCGTACTGGGTCACCGGCTGCAACCTGCTCTTCGACCGTCAGACCGCGCTCGACATCGGCCTGTTCCGGACCGATCTGGGCCGCCGGGGCCGGTGGATGGGCGACTGCGAGGACCTCGAATTCATCGACCGGGCCCGCCAGGCCGGACACCACACGCTGATCGAACCCGCCGCTCTCGTCTCGCACCCGGTGTACCGGCCGGAGACCACGCTGGGCTACTTCCTGCGCCAGGGCGCCGGGCACGGCGTGTGCGTGGCCCGGATGCACCTGAGCGTGAGGGTGGAGCCGGCCGCGATCCAGGCCGGCCGTGCCGCTCTGCACGCCGCGTTCATGAATCTCGCCGCCGGGTGGACGTTCCTCGACCGCTCCCGCGCGGTCGAGGGCGCCCGCGACTTTGCCCGGATCGGCGCCTACCACCTGGAGCGGGGCCGCCTGCGGCTGCGTGGCCGCCGTCCCATCGCCCTTGCCCAGGTTCCCGTGAAGAAGGAGACATCGTCATGGATGTGATCACGACCGCCGGACTCGCCGGCTCATCCGCCCTGTTGGGCGTCGAGGTTGTCGAACGCAAGGGAGCCGGCCACCCCGACACCCTCGCTGACGGGGCTGCCGAGGCGATCTCCCGCGCCTACAGTCGATACTGCTTGAAGACGTTCGGGGCGATCCTGCACCACAACACCGACAAGCTGTCCCTGCTGGGCGGCGCAGCCGACGTGAGCTTCGGCCACGGTGAACTCACCGCGCCCGTCCAGGTCCTGGTCAACGGACGCATCACCGGCGCGCTGGGCGACCACACCATCCCGGTCGACGACATCGTCACCACCGCGGCGAAGGACTACCTTGCCCGCGCGCTGCCGCTCCTCGATGTCGAGCGGTGGGTCGACGTCCGCACCCGTCTCACCCAGGCCTCCAGCCCCGGCGCCGTACACGACCCGGGCACCGCTCAGCGCGAGGCCTCCCGTCAGCGCTGGTTCGCGCCGCGCACTCTCGACGATCTCGCCGAACGTCACCGGCTGTTCGCCAACGACAGCAGCGCTGGCGTCGCCTACTGGCCTCTGGGGATCGGGGAGCGGCTCGCCCTCGACATCGAGGGGCACCTGACCAGTGAAGGATTCCGCGCCGAGCACCCCTACTACGGCACGGACATCAAGCTCATGGTCGTCCGGCACAGCGGCAGCGTGCAGGTGACCGCCTGCGTTCCCCAGATCGCCCGCGAAACCCCCGATCTGGACACCTACATCGCCCGGCGGGTGCAGGCACGCGACCTGATCGGTGAACTCGCGGCCCGGATCGCGCCCGGGCACCACGTGGAAGTCGCCGTGAACACCCGCGACGTCGACGAGCGGCCCGAGCTGTACCTGACCGCCACCGGCTCGTCCATCGAGTCCGGTGACGAAGGCGTCGTCGGCCGCGGCAACCGGGCCAACGGCGTGATCAGCATGTTGCGGCCGTGGTCCGCCGAAGGTGTGTCGGGCAAGAACCCCGTCTACCACGTCGGCAAGCTCTACAACCTGGCGGCCGCCGAGGCCGCGCGCCGACTGCACGAGCAGACCGGGCTCACCTGCGCGGTCGCGCTCGTCTCCCAGTCGGGCCGGGACCTGACCGACCCCTGGAAGGTCATCGTGCAATCCTCGGGAGCGGACGCGGTCCCCGCCGCCACCGTCCACCGTGTGATCGCCGACGTCATGGCCGACCTGGGTACGCTGCGCGAGCAGCTCCTGGACGGAAAGCTGGCCACGGCATGAGCATGCACACGTCGGATACTCCGGCCGCCGCCGACCACTTCGTGCCCTGCCTCAACCCGGCCACCCTCTCCGGAATACCGGTGGACCAGTTCCTGGCCCTGGCCGCCGGCGCAGGCTTTCCCACCGTCGAGGTGTCCATCCAACAGGCCCAGGCCTATGGCGCCACTCGCCTGCGTGACCTGCTCCAGGAACTCGGGGTCGCGGTGGCGGCCGCGAGCGGCATCCTGCCTGCCGGTCCCGTCCTGCCCGCTCCGCTGCTCATCGACCCGGACACCTACCGTGCCTGCCTCGCGGGTCTGACCCATCGGCTGAAGGCCATGGCCGATCTCGGCTGCACCGTCGCGACCACTGTCCTCAATCCGTTCTCCCCGCTCAGCACCAGCTCCGCGCGAGTCCTCGCGTGTGAGCGGATCCGTCATCTCGCCGACGCTGCAGCCCCGTACGGGATCAGGCTGGCCGTCGAGGCCGTCAGTGTCCGCCGCGCCCTGCCCGCCGATCTCGACGGCCCTCACGCCGTCGTCGACTGTCTGCCCCAGCTTGCCGAGCTGCTGGACGAGACCGGCGCCGACAACGCGGGCATCCTCGTGGACTCCTTCCACTGGGCGGTCGCCGGCGCCGACCCACGTCACATCACGGACCTTCGGCGAGGCGCCATCAGCCATGTGCAGATCGCCGATGTCCCGACAGGCATCGCCGCTGGCGACCTCATCGACGCCGAGCGGTTGTTCCCCGGCGACGGGGCACTGCCCTGGACCGCATTCGCCGACGCCCTCACCGCGTGCGGCTACACGGGGCCGCTGTCGGTGGAGCTGTTCAACCCGCACCTGCGCGCCTTGCCTGCAGGTGAGATCGCCCGTCTGTCCCACGACTCCGTGACCCGCTGCTCGACCCCCGCGGAGGCAACCCGATGACCCGCACATCCGTCGGCGCGGCTGGACGTCCGTGGCGGCTCGCGGTCGCCGGATGCGGCGCCGCCGCCTTCGGCCTCCACCTGCCCCTCCTTACCGCTTCGGGCGCGTTCGACGTGATCGCCGTCGCCGACCGCGACGGCGAACGGGCCCGCGCCGCACGGTCCCGGTTCGCCGTTCCGCGCACCGCGACCCGGGCCGGTGATCTCCTGCAGGACGTCGACGTCCTGGTGATTCTCACCGGAGTACACGAGGACCTCATCGAGGAGGCCCTGGACGCCGGCGTACACGTTGTCACTGAAAAGCCCGTCTGCCTCGACGTCGGCCGCACCCGCAAGCTCGCCGCCCGGGCCCAGGAAGCGGGGCTGCTGCTGGAGGTCGGAGCGATGCGTGCCCACGACCCGGCTCTGCACGCCGCCCTCGCGCACGTCCCTGAACCCCGGGGCGGCTGGCTGGTGAAAGCCGACGGCGTCGACGAGGCTGCTCGCCGCCGCCTCCTCCCGCCCGGATTCGCCCCCTACACCTTCGGTGACGACCCGCCCCAGCCCATCCCCGATGACCTCGAACCCCATCAGGTGACAGCCCTGCAGATCCTGCTCTGGCAGGGCTACCACCTGCTGACCGCACTCGTCCTGGCCGTGCCCGGGACCATCGCCACCGCCTGCACGCTCGACCCGGCAGGACAGTCCGTCCACGCCCTGCTGCATGGCCCGGCCGGCGAACCGTTCACCCTGGTCATCGCAGCGACCCCGGCAGGGGTCTTCCGCGAGCAGGTCCACCTCGCCGACGCCGTCGCCGCCGCGACCATCGACTTCGCCCGCCCTTATGAGCCGGCCTCCACGACCCGGGTGACCACCGCCGACGGCGCTACCAGCGACTTCGGTGACCCGTTCGCAGCCATGTGGGCAGCCATCGACGCACGGCTGCGCGGCCAGCATCCCACCGACCTGCCCTCCAGCATCGATCTCGCGCTGCGCGTTGAGGCCCTAGCCCTCAAGCTCGCGCACCTCGCACACCCCGCCACCCGCACACGGAAGGACATCTGATCGTGGCCAACGACGCCCCTGTCCTGGTCCTGGACGGCCCGCCCGGAGCGGGCAAGACCTCTCTGCTCGCCCGCATGGTGAGCGCCCTGGGCGACGACACCGTGTGGTTCACCGAACCCAACGCCCGCCTCGCCACCGGCCTGGCCGCGCCCGTGCACCCCAGCCCGGCCGGACACTCCCTGTGGTTCCTGCGACACGAGCTCGCCAAGGCCCGCGCCATGCGATGCCTCGCCGCAGACAAGGACACCCACCTGATCATCTCCGACCGCAATCACCTCGGTGCCCTCGCCTACTGCTACGCCACCCGGGCCGACGACGCCCTGCCCTACCGCACCGCCCGTGACTTCTACGCCCGTCGCATCGCCCCCGAACTCCCCGAGACGGTGCTCACCGCGATCCTCCTGGTCAGCCCCGACCAGAGCCTGACCCGCCGCGGCAACGTCGCCGAACTCCCCCGGTGGAAACAGTGGTTCGACGAAGACCTTCTGGAACGGCTGCACACCTTCTACACCGACATCGCCCCGACGCTGTGCCCGACCCAACCCGTCATCATCGACACCGACGGAGCCACCCGAGAGGCAGTCCTCGCGCAAGTCGCCGGGGTGCTCGCGGACGCGGGTCTCGACCAGACCGCGCGCCGCCTCACCTCAGCACCCGCCCCCACCGCGCAACCGGCACTGGACGAGCAATTCGCCGACGCCTACACCCAGCTCGGCGGGCTCGAGGCGTTCGGCCACCCCTTCACCCACCCGATCACCCACCGCGGAACCACCGTCCAGCTGTGCCAGCTCGGCGCCCTGCGCCACGACACGGCCAGCGGCACCCGACTGTGGAACCCGCTCGCCGACCCATCCGAGAGGGCCGCCTCATGAAGCGCACCCCCTGCGTCGTCGGCATCAACCTGGGCCACGACGGCGGAGCCGCCCTGATCACCGGCACGACGATGGTCGCGATCGGCGAAGAGCGGCTCAACCGCACCCGCTACAGCCCCGGCTGGCAAGCCGCCCTCCTCTACTGCCTGCGCGCAGCAGGCCTGAAGCTCACCGACATCGACCTGATCGCCGTCAGCGGCATCGGCCGCACCCCGCCCGCCCGGGCCGAGACCGGACTGGCCCACCTCGGCATCGACCCCAACCGGATCATCCCGGTCGACCACCACCTCAGCCACGCCTACACCGCCTACTGTCTCAGCCCCTACCAGGACGCGACCGTCCTGGTCGTCGACGGGGGCGGCAACAACAACGACACCGAGACCTACTACCGGGCCACCCCCGGCGGCATCGAGCGCTGCGGCGGCAACCCGCCCACCCGGCCCCGGGCCGGCGGAATCGGCGCGACGTACGAAGCCTTCACCAACTGGCTCGGCTGGCACGAACAGGAGGCCGGAAAGACCATGGCCCTCGCCTCGTACGGCGACGCGGGCCACTACCTCGCCCCCCTCTTCGACGTCGTCGACACCCACGTCCACGGACGCCTCACCCGCACCCACGCAGCCGGGGTCGCCGACCTCGCCGAACGGACAGGCTTCGACTTCGGCCCCCAGGGCAGCCGCGGCCAACACGAGCTCGGCATCAACGCCGCCGCCTACATCCAGGAGCAGATCGAACGCGCCCTGTGCGCCCTCGTCGAACAGACCGTCACCACGACCGGATTCGGCAACCTGTGCCTGGCGGGCGGGGTCGCCCTCAACTGCGTCGCCGCCGACAAGGTCCGCCGCCTGGACAGGGTCACCGGCTACTTCGCCCCACCCGCCGCGTCCGATCGCGGCCAGGCTCTGGGCTGCGCCCTGTACGCCTGGCACCGCCTCACCGGCGACCTGCCCAAACGTCCCCTGACCAATGACTACTTCGGCCGCGAATACACCGACGAGGAGATCCTGCAAGCCCTGAACCGGGACCCCCGCTCCGGCCTCGTCGAACGGCGCCGCACACCCTTCACATGGCGCCGCGAGAGCAACATCGCCCAAACAGCCGCCCAGATGATCGCCGACGGAAAGGTCATCGGATGGTTGCAAGGCGGCAGCGAACTCGGGCCCCGCGCACTGGGGGCCCGCAGCATCCTCGCCGACCCCCGCACCACCGCCGGCGCCGACGCCCTCAACCACAGGATCAAGCACCGCGAGCCGTTCCGGCCATTCGCCCCGGCCGTCCTCGCCGACCACGCCGACACCTGGTTCGACCTCGACGTGCCCAGCCCGTTCATGCTGCTCGCCCCGCCCGTATGCGAGGACCGCGCCGACAAAATCGCCGGGGTGGTGCACGTCGACGGCACCGCCCGCGTCCAGACCGTCGACCCCGAAACCGCGCCCGCCTACGGCGCGCTGATCGAGCACTTCCACCAGTTGACAGGAGTACCCGTCGTCCTGAACACGTCCTTCAACGACCGAGAACCCATCGTCGAGACCCCAGCCCACGCGCTCGCCACACTCCAGGACTGCGACCTGGACGCGGCCTGCATTGGCGCATACCTGGTCGAACGGTCCTGACCCCGCACCGGGGACTGCCACACTGAAGACATGACGACCTCCACTCCACCGCTGAGGGAAGCCGCCCGCGCCATCGTCCTCGACACGGTAGACCGCATCCTGCTGCTCCGCTACGACGAGAACGGCGGCTTCTGGGCGACGCCCGGCGGCTCACTGGAGGACGGAGAGGACCACGCCACGGCGACGCTCCGCGAGCTGCGTGAAGAACTCGGTATCGACGCGAAGGCCGTCGAGCTGGGGGCGCAGCTCGCCGAGCGCACCCAGGATCACCTGGTCGGCGGGCGCGAAGTCAGGCAGGTGGAGAAGTACTTCCTTGCACGCGTCTGCGCAGCCGACGTCAACCCGGCCCACGCCACGCAACCCGACAACATCCGCGAGCACCGCTGGTGGACCATCGCCGAACTGCGCGCCGCCCAGGAGACGGTCTACCCCGTGGGACTCGCCGACCTGGTCACCGCCACACTCGAGCACGGTGCACCCGCGCGCCCCGTCGTCCTGACCGGATGAACCCTCCCGGCACCGTGCTGGGGAGCAGACTGCGGGCGTGACTGAGAACCGCCCGGCGAGTTCCTGCCTGCCCTATGCCGCCGTACTCTGCGACGTCGACGGCGTGCTGCGGCACTGGCCCGCCGACATCGAGATCGAGCACGCCCATGGACTGACCGCCGGCTCCCTCGCGGCCGCAGCCTTCGCACCCGCTCGCATCCATGCCGCCATCACCGGCGAGATCACCGACGAACAGTGGCGGTCTGCGGTGGCGGAAGACCTCGCCGACACCTGCGGCTCCTACAAGCGGGCCCGTGCCGCCGTGACCGCCTGGTCCGACCGCGCCCCGTCCGTGGACCTGGAACTGGTTGCTCTGCTCACCCGGGTCCGCGAGGTCGCCCGCGTCGCCCTGGTCCCCAACGGAACCACACGGCTGGAGCAGGACCTCGCCCGCCAGGGACTGGGCAGCCTTGCCCACACGGTGGTGAACAGCGCCCGGATCGGCATCGCGAAACCCGATCCCAGGGTCTACCGCATCGCCGTCGAACGCGCCGGCACCACCACCGAGCGCTGCCTGTTCGTCGACGACATCGCAGCGAACGTCACGGCGGCCCGCGAGACCGGCATGACCGGTCTCCAGTACCGCCAGATCGACGATCTGCGCACAGCGCTCACGCCCCTGCTTGGACGCTAGCCGCCGATGGCCCCTTGTCCAGAGAAGCCCCTGGGTACCGGGCGACTGTTGATCACGGGCCGCACCAACATCACTCCACCGGCGGGCAGCAGCCGGTCCCCCGGCACATCATCGAACGCCAGCACACCGTCCACCTGCGGCAGACCCGTCATGCGGGGACTGTCACTGCTGCAATCCTGGCGCCGTCGAGTCGCTCGTATGCGGCGGTCAGTCAGCGGTGCGCGTGCACAGGTGACCGGCGGGGCATGCTTCGCATCCCTTCTCGTCGACGTACCCGGACGCCAGCGCGGCGGCGAACAACTCCTTCGCGTGCTCGGTGCCGTTGACGCCCTGGTGCTGCCCGTACGCCTCGGGGTCGGGCTCTTCCATCGGGGACCGGCAGGTGCGCAGAAAAGCCACGGCTGCGGCCACGTCCAGCGGCAGGTCCTCCCAGACGGGGGTCGGGATGCAGGTTGTGGCGACCACCGCGTCGTCATCGCCGATGAACCGCCATGGCTGACCGGGCACCTTGGGACGCCGGGCGACCAGCCGCACCCCGGCCATGCCCTCGTCGGGGCCGGGGTTGACCAGCAGCGCGCCAGCGGCGTGCAGGCTGTGCAGGGACTCACGAACGTCACCCTCGCGTGTGCCGTTCATCATCTCGGCCAGCTCCGCGACAGGAACCAGTGTTCCCTGCTCGCCCCGGACCACCGGCAGGCTGCCGCCGTCGAGCAGCTCGTCCAGGTAGAGGGCGGCCCGGGGCACGTGGCCGCCGTAGAGAGGGCTCAGTACGGCCAGGCGCTGCATGAGCCGCACCGCCTCCGGGCTGAGCCCGACGTCGGCGGCCAGCGGCTGCACCGCGGAGCGGGCACGGATCCACTCGGCATAGCCTTCACCGGGAGGCCGCAGCGGGGGTGAGATCGATGAGTGCGGTGCAGGCAGGTCCCCCGGCCCTCAGGTCGCGCGTCAGGGCCTTCTTCGTGCGGTGGGCGGCGATGAACCGGGCGTGCCGTTCGGTGAAGGCGGCTGTGGTGGCGTCCTTGTCGGCGAGGGCAGCCAGGTCGCCCGGGAGACGGACGACCTCCGAGTAGTGGCGGGTGCCTCGCAGCACATGGAGCCCTCTCACGCATTGCCAGGCGGCCTCGGGATCGCGCTGCAGGCCAGCCTGACGCCGGTTCTGGGCCTCGAGCGCCTCACGCACCGCGCGGTCTCGTTCCTCGGCTTCCCGTTGTTCTTCGCGGGCGGTCCGCACCGTCTTCGCGGACATTCCCAGCGTCCGGGCGGTTCAGCGCACCGTGGCGGCGTCCCGTGGGACGAACCGCATGTAAGGGTAGGCAGGGTCCGGGCTCGGCTCACCCGGCGGCAGTACGGGAGCCAGCACCTCGAACACCCGCTCCATCGCCTGATCCGTGTACCCGGCCATCGTGGACGATGCCTGGAGCAGCACACCTCCCGCCCGCAGCGGCAGCACCCGGTGGAAGGCGCCTGAGTCCTCCAGCACGGCGGCGCCGCCCAACTGTGCCGCAAGTTCGGTCGGACAGATGGTCACCCAGGCATAGCCGCGCAGGAACCGCCGGCCTTCACGCAGCGACGTCCTCCCCTTACGGCGCAGCACGGCATCGAGGTTGGTGATCTCGTTGAAGTTGTGCCACTCGATGCGGCCGAAGACGGGGTTGCTGCCATCCAGTGCGGTGTGCAGGAAGTCCACCAGCGTGGTGCAGGATGCGGCGTCGTCCGGGGAATTGACGCCGGCCTTGGCCGATGCCCGCCAGATGGAACCGTCGCTCAGGACGTGGTAGGAATTCGCCCGTCCCAGGTCGGCCAGTTCTCCGCCATCGGTGAGAAACAGGAGTTGGGCCCCCAGGGGAACGCGGCGAGCCCCTCCTCGAACTGCGGCCACGTCTGCCCGATCCGGGGGAAGCGGGCGTAGCCAGGATAGCCGCGGCCCAGGCCCCGCCCGCTGACGCTGATCGACACCAGGGCGTCCGCAGCCGGGGGATTCGTGACGTCGGTCTCCAGGCAGATCACATAGCTCGCACACGACAGGCCGGGGAACGACAGGGGGACACCGTCACGGCCGTACGTGTCCCGGGACGCCTCGCAGCGGCCGCCGCACTCGACCGTGGCGCGCTGCACCTGGCCGTCGATCGTCACGGCGCCGCCTGCCGGCACGTAGGTGACGTGGAACTCGGCCAGCGGGTTACAGCGCTCCGTGTCCGCGACCCGAGCGGCCGTCATCGCCCCGTGCTGCTCCGACCGTTCGTAGAAGGTAATTCCCAGGTTGCGGATGTCGCCGCTGCCCGCGCGCACGACGATCGTCGGCACGTCGACGGCCCAGCCGGGCGACGACGACAGGTCGATGTCGTAGCAGGCCCGTTCGACGGCGAGCGGCAGACAGAAACACGTCCGCAGGGAGCTCGTCGGCGCGGGCGGGGCCACGCTCCGGCAGTAAGGGTCGGCACAGGCCGCCGTCGGGTCCGGGCAGGCCGCGAGCCTGCACGCGCACAGGTCGGTGGTGTTGCCGACCGGCCAGACCAGGCCGCCGACACACGCCCCGTTCGTCACCGGCATCGACAGGGCGCCCGGCGGGCAGAAGTCCGTGACCTCGATGCACTTGGTCGGCTGGTTGGTCCCGCCGGTGAGGCACCAGGTGATGCACTCGTCGGTGAGGTCGACGGGCGGCGCGGCGTCCGTGATGGGCAGCGGATCACTCCAGAGCCACGGCGTGGCCGCGGTCAGCACGAACTCGACCGTGAGGATGTCCGCGGACCCGTTGCAGCCCCCTGTGCTGCACCCGTCCCCGGCCCGCTCGATCACTGTGGGCCCGCTGGTGAGCGCGACCCGGCGCAGCGTGCGCCGCTCCCGCTCCTCGAACTCCTCGCGTGTCGCCCCCAGGGCCGGGCAGCACGCGAACAGCTCCATGCAGTCACCCTCGCAGCCGGTGCCGGCACACCCCTGCAGAGCCTCGGTCAGCCAGTGCCACCCGTACTCCACTCCACAGCACGTCGAGCCGAGGAGGATGCCGGTCACCGTGAGGCTCCGGGGCAGGACGCGGGCCGGGCCGAGGACGCCGCCGCCAGTGATCGCGGTTGTCACCGACCGGGCGACGGGGTGGTCGTCGAGGCCGTCGATGGACAGGACCATCAGGCCAGCAAACTCCGCACTGGCCGGCACGTCGGGGTCGTACCAGGGAGCTTCGTCGGCGGCCGGGTCTGTGTACTCCTCGTCGCCGAGCATCTCGGCGGTGAGCGAGGGGCAGACGCAGGCCCCGGCGCTGTCGAGAGGCGAGCCGACGGACTCCAGATAGGCGGACAGGCGCACGTGGTTGGCGATCTCCACGCCACCCAGCGTCAGGTAATCGAGCAGCGCCACGACGGACCGCCTCCCGCAGTCGTTGACGGCCCGGCCCACAACCAGCAGCGCGCAGTCAGTCTAGGTCTGCCAACCAGCGACGCGGCCGAGGGCCGTCACGCGCGGGCGCGGTGGACGGCCCTCTACCGGTCAGCTCTGGCCCGGGTCCATTGCCAGCTCACTCAACACCTTGACCAGAACCGCGTTGGCAACCTGCGCCAGTCGGCCGAGCTGCCGCGCCTCGAACTCGAAGTACGGGCTGACCTGGAACAGTCCCCTGATGCCGCCATAGCCGAGAATCTGCTCCGATCCGAACAGCGTCCCTCGATGCCCCGTGTATGAGCGCTTGTCGTACAGCGGGCCCGCGATCTCCTTCACCTGCTTCTGCGTCAGCACAGTCTTGAGCGCCTTCTGGAACCGCTTCTCGGCAACTCCCTTGCGGTGCGTGCACTCGGGATGGCATTCGCACATGGCGTCGGGGACAAGCCGCATACCGACGCCCTCGATCGCGGCAACGAAGGTGAGCAGGGCGAGCGACGGATGGCGTCTCCCCAGGCGTACGGCCTCGTAGTACGCGTTGAGCGCGGTCTCCAGTTCGGGGTCGCTGTCCAGCCTCTCCCATGCCCCCAGCGCCCACGGCGGCAGCCTCCAAGTCCCTGTCTCCGGCGGGACCTCACCGGTCCATTCCTCGCCGTTCGGGCTGGGGAAGTCGGGGCCGACCGAAGTGGGGATCTTCAGATTCGACCCGTCGGGGCCTTGAGGCCAAGGCAGGGTTCGGGGCTCCCACAACTGCTGCCGGTGCAGCGTCAGGAGAGCACAGAGGCGACGCAACTGCATCTGAACCACCGGGACGCAGGGGTCCCAGTCGTAAGCCTCGACCTGGCCGGTGACGACGACCGGGAAGCTGCGGGAGATCGTGATGAACTGCGAGTCAACCCGGTCCTGCCCTCGGAATTCGCGCATGTAGACACCACCAGGGACGAGAGCCACGGGCCCTACGTCGGTCGCCTCGATCTGCCCCAAGGGGTGGAACCCGTTACCAGCCGAAGGGCTGGCCCCAACGAGCGCATTCCACACGTGCATTCGCTGGTGGCGCCCGATCTCGTCCACGGCGTTCCGCGCGCCAATCCGCCAGGGTTCTATCTGGTCCGGTGACGGGGTCCCGGCCTCACCGACAACCGTGCATCTGATGCCGTCGGGGTGCGGGTGAACGCGCAGGACGCTCGTCATGGAGCCGTCGAGAGGCGGCCCCATTTCCACGGGGCCGCCGTCGTAGTCGGGGCCTCTGCCCCTGCTGAACCCGCCACCCATGGCGTTTCCAAGGTGATGAGCCCACTCGTTGCCGTGCTCGGTGAAGTCAACGGGGAAGGTCCCGATGTCCTGTTCCCACACGATGGCCTCCAGCCGCTTCGACGGCGTCGAGGTCTCTGGCCACGTCTGCCAGGACCTCGACGTCCCACGATCTAGGCCATGGTCCCGTTTGTGTCAGGCGGGACGCCACCCAATAGAGCCGTCACAGGCCGCCCCCTGCCAGCGTGAGGCGCGTGACGACCCGATGCGCGGTCGCCCGCCCCCGGCCTCCGTGATGTGGAAGGTGTTGTTGAAGACGGCGCCGCCGCCCGCGTTCCCGCGCGGGCGCCGCCCGGCCGCCGTGCCGGCATCGCGGAGAGCAGGCTCCTGGTCCGCCTGCCGGGAGCGCTGCGCCCTTGCCGGTGTCCTTACCGATCTTCATGAAGACCTTGGACGGCGAGCCGATGTCGAGGACGGACTTGGCTGCGTCGATTGCGCCGCCGACGACGTCCTTGGCCGTCGAATACAGGGCGCGCGCGGCGTCTTTGACGCCGCTCCCGGCCTGCTCGCCGAAGGCCTTGGAGACGGACGCCGCGACGTCGAGGAAGCCCTTGACGACCGGGACGAGGGCCTTCTCCAGACCGGCCGACGCGTTCGCGGTGCCGTCGATGATCGTCTTCAGCGACCCGGCGGCCTTTGGTCGCCGCGAACTTCAGGGCCGCCGATGCGGACTTGCCGAAGTTCGCCGCGACCTGGTCGAGCCCCTTCCCCAGCGGGAGGAGGTTCTTGATCGCGCCGGTGACGTCGCCGGAGAACTGGCGGAAGAAGTTCTGTTGGACGGACTGCTGGACCTTCTTCAGCTCGGGCGACAGCGCCCGGACCGCGGTGACGGCCTTCTGCGCGGCCGGGGCGAGCCCCTTGAGCGACTTCTGGAACTCCGCGGAGCTCCCGGTCAGGGCCGTGGACAGGGCGTCGCTCACGCCGACCAGGGCGAGCTTCAGGGTGTTCGTCGCGACCTGGACGCCGAGGATCACAGCGGGCAGCGCGGCGAGGATCCCCGATGCCGGCGCGATGGCCGCGACGAACGCGCCGATGTTCTGCGCGGCCCCCGCCGCGGCGATCCCGATCGCGCCAAATTTCAGGAAGGTCAGCAGCTTCTTACCGACCCCCGTCGCGATCCCTCCCAGGCGGGACAGGGCGCGCGTGAACCGGTTCGTGTCGGGGTCGACGTCGACCGTGACCCGTGGAGGCCTGTGCGCCCGGATACGGGCGTCGAAGTCCGAGAGGTCGGGGACGACCCGGATGCTGACTTCCTCGCCCGCGAGAAGGGCGCGGATGCGCTCCACGAACCCGGTCAGGTCCGGGACGACGTCGGCCAGGAGCCGGGGCAGCTGGTGCCCGCGTAGCTGCCGGTTCAGGCCGTCGAGGTCCGGGACGATGTCGACGGGCAGGGCCGGGAGCTTGTGGCCGCGCAGCCGCCGGTTGAGAGCGTCGAGGTCCGGGACCAGGTCGACGGACAGCTCGGGCAGCCGGTGCGCGCCCAGCAGGTCATCGAACCGGGACAGGTCCGGGGCGACCGGGACGTCGACCGTCGGGGCGGTCGCGAGCCCGGCACGCAGCGCGGCATCGAACACGGCGAGGTCCGGGACGACCGGGACTTCAACGCTCGCGGTCGTGGCGAGGCCGGCACGGAGCTCCGCCTCGAACCGCGCCATGTCCGGGACGACTGGCACCGCAACGCTGGCCGACGTCGACAGCCTGGCGAGGAGCTCCGCCTCGAACCTGGCCAGGTCCGGGATGACCGGGACCTCGACGCTCCCGGCCGTCGTCAGCTCGGCGAGGAGCTCCGCCTCGAAGCGCGACAGGTCCGCGGTGACGGGGACTTGGACACTCAGAGTCGTCGCGAGGCCCGCGCGGAGCTCCGCCTCGAACCGGTCCAGGTCCGGCACCACGGGGAAGGCGAGAGCCTCCATGGGCCGGATCTGCCGCGCAAGGGTGCTGCGAAAGAGCCTGGTGTCCGGCTTGACCTGGACGCTGACGCCCGCGTCCAGGCCGCGCTGGATGGTCTCCCGGATCTTGCGGCCGACGTCGCGCGTCGCGCGGACCAGGGCGCGCTCGATGCGGTCGCCGAGGGACTGGGCGTCAGCTGTAGCGGCAGCGTCGTCGAGGACGACGGTGACGACGGCACTTCCGAAATCCTCTTCGGCAGCCACCGGGCAACCTCACAGAGTTGTGTGGTTGCCCGGCCCAAAACCAGCGGCATGGCCAGGTTAGCGGCCTGACCTGCGCCCAAGCTGGGCGTCCTGCGCGGCGAGCTGTGCCATCAAGGCCTGCGCCTGTCCGCGGTCCATCGAGGTGCCGACCCGGCTCCGCTCTCCAGGGGCCGCCCTTGCGCGCTTCGGCGGGGCGTACAGCTTCGCCCGGATGCGGGCCCGCTCGCCGTCGTCGGCCGCGGCCTGCTCCATCGCCGCCTCAGCGGCGTTGAGCATCGTCCTCAGGTGCCATCTGCGGGGATCGACGCCTTGGAGCGCGAGGCCGCCCTCCCAGGACTCCCACCCCTCGATAACTGACGCGCAGAGCCGCTCGACGACCCAGTAGGGCGGTTCCCACCGCCCCCGTACAGCTCGATGCACCACTCCATGAGCTCGACCAGCACCCGGTCAGGCAGCCGGAGAGACTTGTCCCGTGTGGTGGCGCCCTCGACCTTCGCAGCGGCCTCGGCTGCGGCCGTACGGTCGATGTAGACCCCGACGACGTCCCCGGCCGCGCGTTGAGCACCTCGTGCCGCGAGAAGTTAGCGGCGGACTCCGGGAGCATCAGGCGGGCGAGGAAGCCCCTCATCTCGCCGTACAGGGTCCGCAGCCGGTCACCGGAGAGCGCAGCCATATCCTCGCCGGACACGGTCTTCTGGACGTCCTGGAGCCGCGCGTAGGCGTCGAGGAACTCGTCGCCGTACACCTCGGGCTGGAAGAGGAGTTTGTGCGGGCCGACCTCGGCGACGTGCGGGTCTTCGTTGAGAGCGATCTTCTTCGTAGCCATGGGATGCGCCTTGTCTCCGCGCCTGCGCCCGGCCCAAAACCAGCGGCGTACGAGCAGAGTAGATGAACAAGCCGCAGAACAGACTTGGACGATGCTCTGCCGGCGACTGCGGGGCCGCCCTACACTCCGGGCATGGGGGGATCCTGGCGGACTTTCGCGCGCGGCGTCGGCGCCGTGTTCGACCTGACGGGAACGGCTGCTCTTGACGGCAAGCGCCGCCGCATTACCGAGGCCGAGCTTCTAGCTGCCGAATTGAGCGAGGGTCGAGAGCGACCGCTTTCCCGTTCTGCGCTGACACTGATCTTCTCCGTTGCGATCCTTGTCTTTACAGTCAGCGTCCACATAATCGCCTACAGCATTATTGTGCAATTCCAGGTAACCCAATTACCTGCCATCTTCATCATGCTGGCAGCATTCATTGCGTCACTTATATATGCCCTACGCCACCTGGCATGGATGAGACGCAGAGCCATCGCCGCCGAAATTAAAATACTCGCACCTACGGGGCGGGACGAAGTCCTCCGACAAGCCGGACTGTTAACTGGCAATGTTCAGGACGCCAGGAAAAGCGCCCTCGGCTCACCGGCAGGCGTGAACGAGTCAGACACCGAATCCGGGGGCGCAGAGAATGCCTGAACCAGATTGGACGACCCTGCCGCCTGCTGCAGAAATCGAGAAGTGGAATTCTCTGCACCCTGGACTCGGAGTCCGGGCATTTTCCATGGTTGAACGACAACAGCGCCACGAGCACCGGGTCCGCTGGGTATCGATCATCAGCTCAACGCTTATGGCTGGCGGCTCCTTAATCGCAGCGGTCTATTTCATGGCCCAGGGAAATACTGCGGGCGGAGCGGCGTTGCCGTTGAGCTCCACGGGCGGAATCGTCACGACTTACCTGACGCGACTCCTCCCGGATCGGTCGGCTTCTAACACCCCCGCGCCAGCGCCAGCGGCATCACCGGCCGCCAGCTCGCCCTGATTGCGGAAACTGCCGGGCCAAAGCCAAGAGCGTCCCCGCGTCGAGCAGACAACTCCTCGTCCTGCGAGAGCAGCAGCTACCAGCCCTGACCTCGCGAGTCGAGAAGGGCAGCCGGCTCGGCCATGTTTCCCAGCCTGCCCCTCTCGTCGCCTAGTCGACACGCGATACGCCCGCTAGGTATGCAACCTCCTCGGGCGTCATGCTCATACCTTCGGCGATCCGTCGCTGTCGGTCGCATTCCGGCACGACCAGCGCTTCATTGCCTCCCCGCTCACGGGTCACGGTTGCCTTGTCGACCCAGAACCAATGACCGGTGAGGTCCACGCGGGTCGTAGCGGCCGACCGATATCCCAAACGAACCAGATACTTGAAATCGTCGGAACGGTCAGGCCTTACCGAGCACGCGACGCTGACTGCTGCCCCTGGATAGGCAGTGAAGTGCCGGGCCCGGTCACGCGCGGAAAAGTAGAAGTGTGGCCCCTGCGGACCGGCCGGATTCCCGAAGACCTCCATGTAGCCAGTTTTTCTCGGCAGACCTTGCGGCCAGGGTCCGGGTGATGGGGCTGGAGTGTGGAGCGGAGGACGGCCGCAGTGCGTTCTGCAATCCTGGCCCGCCTCGGAACCCCCCAGAAGGTGATGGACCCCCCAGAGGGCAGACACCCCTGACACAACGGCGAAAAGCCACACACCAGCCATGACAAAGAGGTGCTTCCAGCGTTCGGTGATGTAGGAGTGCCTCGGGTCCGCTAACCGCTCCTCACGGGCCGTGGTTGCCCGGATGATGCGGTTGAGCGTGTCGCCCCTCGGCTTACGCTTCCCGCTCAGGATGAGCGACAGGGCCGCCGGGGAAATGCCGACTTCCAAGGCCACCTGACGCAGCGTCTTCCCCGAGCCTTCAAGGGCCTTTCGGAGCGCTTCGGCCAACTCCTTCTTACCCTCTGGAAGATCCTCCGACAGGGGCTTCATACTGGTCGTCATTCCCCCTCCCCTTTACTCCCCGCCGGAAGGGTGCGGGCTTGGAGGTCTCTCTTCTCGCTCCCGGCGCGCTCACCCCCCATACCGATCATGTCTTTGACGACGATCGCGACTGCCCCCACCGCGCCCAGGGCAATGGGTACCTGAATATTCGCGCCAAGCACCAGCACCAAGCCAGCAGCCGCCCCGAAGGCGATCAGCATCTGCATGAAGGAACGCCAAGACACAGGGCGCTCAACTCCCCTAACTAGACCCGGATGTCAGTGACCCAGACCCTTGCCGGTCCGACTTCGGCCACGTCCTCATGGTCACCCGACATACGGGGGCCGGGTAGGGGTGACGGGCAGAATTCGGGCGTCTAGTTAACACTTCTTCCAGAGCCTTGCAGAACGCGCCTGTTCAGGGCCCAATAGAAGGGCTGAGCGTCCAGACCCGGATGACCGGCCATGGGCCCCTCGTCTTGCCGCGAGGGGCTTAGCCGTCTGCACTACGCGTCAAGCTCCCGTTGAGTGAGCTTGGTTGGGCGCGGCACCTACCGGCCCAGGCGTAGCGCACGCTGGAGGAACGGGTTCGGCTTCGTGCCTGGGTGGCGCACGAGCTTGCTGAACACCTCGGCCCCCTCGACGTAGAAGTGCAGGGCCTTCGCCCGCCGGGGCCGGATGATGTGCGGCCGGGTCCCTTCAAGGACGTAGAAGACCGCCGGGTGATTGCAGGAGACGACCCCGGTCAGCCCCTTCGGTCCCTCGTCAACCCGCCACGACACGTAGGCGCCCATGCGTCCTGGCGCCTCCGCCTCCGCGAAGGCGGCGACCCGTTCGGTGCGCTCCGCGAGCTTCCGGTACGCCGCCGCGGAGGCGGAGAAGCCGCTGGAGGGCTCCCTGGTTGATCGTCACCTCGACGGGCATCCGGGCCCCCTTTCAGATCGCGGTCAGCGCGCGCCGTTCGGTCGGGCCGTCGGGTAGGTACTCGAGCGGGCGGCCTACCAGCGGACTTTCCGTCAGGGCGTCTCGTCGTCGGGGCACTTGCAGTTCACCAGGCCCACGGTGACACGCTGCTCGGTGCCAGCGCATCCGCCTTCCGGCCCCACCTGCCGCTGTGCGCCGATCACGTAGAGGAGTCCTTGCCGCCGGACGCCGAGGGCGGGGAGGCAGCAGTCGAGGGCGTTGAGGACGGACACGGCGTCGAAGTTGATGACCCGGGCCGCGGCCGCCAGGTCCTCGCAGCTCGGTGGACAGCCCTGGTCGTTGGGGGTCGGGACGCAGCGCAGGACCGTGATGACGAGCTCGACTGCGGTGAGGCCGGGGAGCTTGCATCCGCGCTTCCCGCGCACCGCCTGGTCGCGGGCCTCCGTCGAGGGGAAGGTGTCGAGGCTCGACGCGTACATGCGGGCCACGTTGACCGTGAGCTGTCCGCCGGTCGTCGCGGCCTCGCCGCATGGGTCGTCGCAGGTGTCCCATGCGGGCTGTCCCGGGACGACGCAGGAGCGGCAGGGGCATCCGGGCTGGCCGTCGACCTTGGCGGCCGTGTCGTCGAGGGCCTCGCAGATGCAGCCGAGAACGCCCTCAGCGAGCTCCTGGACGGCGAGGGGGCTCAGGGCCATGTCTGATCTGTCTGCGTTGCTGGCGTGTCAGCCAGGGACCGGCCTCTTCGGCTCCTTCCCGGAGTCGGCCACCAGGCACTGCTGCTCCCGGGGCTGCGTCCGGCCGCAGCGCCGGTGGAGAGGGTTCAGGAGGTCGGTGACCTCCTCGGCGGCTCGTCCTGCGGAGCTTTCCCGGGTGCGCCCGGTCCGGGTGATGTGGGCGCACCGTGGCGTGAATGCGGGCGGGGTGCTGACGCCGACGCCGCGTTCACGGCTCAGTAGTAGGTCGGCTGCACGGCGTAGCAGGTCGTTCTCCGACCTGGGCCGTCCTGAGGCCGCGGAAGCCGAGGGTACCCAGAGACAAACTGCTCGCGAAGCCCGAGTCGGGTAGCCGGCGCAGGATCGCCTGCCACAGCTCCGGCTGCAGGCGGGAGTGAGGTCCCTCTGTTGTTGCCCGGAAATCGAGGATGGCCGTCTTGGCCGCATCAGCCAAAACAAACTGCTGGTCGCCGCCGTAGGTTTCGTCGGTGTCACCGCGGAACCTCGTGAGATGCAGAGGCAGGCCGAACGTCGGGTCCGTGAGGGCTGCCATGACGTTGTGCGGCCCAGGCCCCTGTCCGCGTACGTGGGAGGATCGGAGGACTAGTCGTGCCACGTCGGAAGCGCCGTCGTAGCCGTCAAGGAGGAACGTGTTGGACACGGTGTGCAGAAGGGCGGCTCGTCGCAGCAGTCCGCTGCCGAGCCAGGCACCGCGCTGCAGCACCTGTGTGAATTTGTCGTTGGGCCCCTCCCACCGAGCCTGATGCCCACGCTCGCCATCCGTCCATGCCTTCGGTGAGGACCTCCAGCACAGGAGCTTGGCGTCCGGGTCGATCCACTTGTCGAGCATCCTCTGGATGGCGCTGCGCCAGAGTCTCGCCGGCAGGCCGGTCAGTCGCAGTCGGGTTGGCTCGCCGAGTACGCGCAGTTCAACTGCCGTGCGATCTCGCTGCGTGATGCGAAGCCCCGGCACACCGTGGACCTCGTGGTCCGCTACACACGTGGGGAGGAGGTTGAAGAGGATCTCGACTGCACGCTCCTCACTCTCCACGCGCAAGGCAACGCCATCCGGCTCTGGGTACACCGCGGTAACGCCGAGGGGAAAACGGGTGTAGACGTTCCGGCACTCCAGAAGGCCGCGAAGCACGCGCGCCTCGAAGTGCTGCTGAGCTGGTGGAGCCGCCGAGGGGATCGGGGGCGCATCGGGCTCAAGAGAATCAATCGCCCGGCGGGCCTGTTGGACGCTCTCCCCTGTATAGAGCCGCCGGCGCAGGGCAACGTCTTGGTGCATCGCGGTCATGGGTCTCCTGAACGTCTCGGCCCAGGACGTGTGGAAGTGAGATCCGAAAGGGATGCGTTGGGAACTGCTGTGAACCGGTTCACCCGAGCGTGGAGAGAGGAAGGGCCGATGCATCTCCGGGGAGCGGTGGTCTGCCGCAGTTGAAATGTAGCTGGCCTCGTACTCGACGTGTGCCCATGTGGCGATTCCGGCGACGCCATTCACCCGGACGGGGGAATGCTTGCGTTGTCCGCAGGAACCCCTCGTCGTACGCCTGCCCGGATCTGCGTGGGCGGCCATGGCGAGGGTCATGTGGCGGGTGCCACTGACGGGCCTTCCTTCAGCGGTGGTCGCCGCTCCGGCCCACCTGGTCGCCAAGCTGGAGAAGGAGCAGGCCGCTCAGTCCTCGCGCCACCCGCCGCGGTTCACCTCCGGCGGCCCGGTCACCGGCGGCGCGGCGGACCTTGAGGCGGCCGGGGAACTGCTGCGCGAGGCCTTCCCGCTGCTGCCCGGCGACGGCGACGGCGACGGGGAGATGGATGTCCCGGCTGCGGCCGTGGCCGAGCAGCGACGCGCCGCGCCCGCCATGCCGCGAGGGGCCTGCGCCTGGTCGGCGAGGAGGAGCGATTCTACCGGGTCGCAGACTCGTTGACTTCTACTGGCCAGCGCCGCCGCGATGCCCAGGGCTTCGCCGGGCTCTCGTCGATGTCGAGTACCGTTCTGGCGTGTCCATGCCTCCGGCGTCGCAGTCGCCGCACCAGACGTCCTGCCACCCCTGGGGCATCTCGCCCCCGGCCTCACCGCAGAAAAGATGGCTCGGCCTCAGGGCCCGGATCATCGTTGGTGTCCTTTTCTCGATTGTCACGCTCGTGGCGACGCTGGGCCTGCGTGGAGAGAAGGCCGAGAGCAGTTCTCCGATGGCCGAGCACGTCCTGACCGTGCCCGGGGTACTGGTCAACGGCCGTTACACGCTGACTCGGGACGACTCCGCCACCATGGGACGGACGCTGGCGAGGAGTTGGCGGCACAGCTGGGACGCCAAGGCCGTCCATGGCGTTGCCGCGGTCTACCAAGCCGACAAGGACCGCGGCGACAAGGGACATCTCGACGTGACCGCCATGTACGGCCGGTTCCGGAACACCGCCGAAGTACGCGCTTACGTGCTGGCCAGCAACGGCGGCACCCCCCAAGCGAAGGTGCTCGTGCCACCGAAGGAGGCCACCCCCTCCGGCTCCCGCATCAGGGTCGACTGCGAGGTGGTGAAACGGACCTGGACCAACGGGGCGACGCTTGCCTACCCGGTCTGTGTCTGGGCGGACGGCAACACCTGGGCTCGGGTGGCGGACATGACCTACGGCACCACGATGAATATCGACCTCAAGGCCGCCGCCAAGACCACCCTCCTGATCCGCTCCGAGATGATCGAGCCGATCAAGTAGGCGTTCAGGCCGCCTATGCGGCCCCACCCGGATCGCCAATGACGCTCGGCGCGGCCGCAGGTTCAAATCCTGCCCCTCACACGCCTTCAGCCCGTCGAATGAGTAGTACAGCCACCTGGGCGACCGGGCGACGCTACGCTGGCTGCCGGAGATCTCTTCGGACTCCTTCTCGAGGACCCCGCAGCGCGGGGATGCAGCCCGTTCCGACACAGGCTTGTGTGGCACGGCTGCTCACGGCTGTCGCCTGTCGTATCCCGGGGCCAGGAAGGCCTCCGCTATGTCAATCAACTCCTCCAGCCCTGCCGATGAGACCGCCGCTAAGCTCACCGTCGCGTTCCCCGGGCTGCGCCAGACCTACCCATTCGCCATCGGCCAACCTCTCGCCGACACACAGCTCGACCCGAAGGGCACCGCCCGCTATTCGTGGAAGGGCTACGACGTCCATGTGTCCGTCGGCCAGGCGGACTACCTCGAGGATGACCCTGACAGCGATGCTCAGCACCGGAAGGTCCGTGCCCACGCCACGTTCCTCGTGCCTGACGTCGTCGACGCCGTCTCACGAGGCCATGTCGAGTGGGACATGACCATGCCGATCACCGAGGTCGTCGCCGCGGTGATCGCTGGCACGACCAGTGTCCCGGACGCGGCCGCCGCGCTCATGTCCCGCACGCCCAAGCCCGAGCAGTACAGCGCCTGATCGCGCCGCCCCTGCGGGTCGCGCGGGTGTACGTACGACTCGAACGTGCCGTTACGGCCGGGCTACGACCGTCACAGCCTGATGACCGCTGACCGGGCCGGTCGCTTCCTCCTGGTAGCCGGGTCCATGATCGCCTCCTCGGATCCTCAGGAGGGGGAAGCTCTGATGCTGACCACATTCAGGAGCGCCGTCGCGGCAACTGTGCTGGCGGCCGCGCTCGTCGCCCCGGTCGCGGTGGCGACCGACGCAGCAGCAGCGACGTGCGCCCGGCACACCACGGGCGTGTGCAAGGCCAACTCGCCGCACCCGCGCGGGGCGACGGCGAAATGCAAGGACGGCAGCTGGTCCTACAGTGCCCACGCCCGCGGCACTTGCTCGCACCACCGGGGCGTCAAGTACTGGTACCGCTGATCACTACCTGCACGGAGCCTCCGGCTGCGTCCCCAGGCTGGCGGCTCTGCGCTGGAACCTGTGGCCCGAGCCGTCCGCAGGCACCAAGACCGCGACCACGAAGGACGGCGTCGAGACCAAGGCTGCGCCCGGAGGCATCCGGGCGCAGCTTTGCTTCTGTTCAGCATCGGCGTGTCAGGAGGTCAGGTCGAGGACGGCCCACACCTGTCGGCCCTCGCTGGTCATTTCCGTCCCGCAGCTTGCGGCGCCGAGTTCGCGCAAGGTGGTAAGGACATCGTCGTCCCACACCCGCGATGGGCAGGGTCGGTGGCTGAAGGCCAGGATGAGCGCTTGATTGTCCTGTTCGGCGAGGTGGAGGCTGATGTGGCGGCCACCGTCCGCGACGACCGGGGTCACCAGTTGGCGTACCAGCGTTTCCAAGCCGTCCGGTGCCTTGAAACCCCACTTGGCGAGCCTTCCTGTCACCTCGGCGACTGCCTTGGCGGGTGCCCAGGGCTGTGCTTCCAGTGACCAGGCGGCGCCCTGACGGTTCCTCATCACCGGTCGCGCTCCGCGGCCGGTGTACTGAGGCATGGGGAGAGACGACGACTCCAGGCGCATCTGTGGCGGCGGGGGCGACGGAGGCTTCTTCGGAGGCGGAGGGGTCTTCGGCGGGTAGTCGGGACGTGGCTTGATCGCCTCAGGCCCGGTATCCGGTTCCATGGCGGCCCCTAACGGTTCCCGGTGACGTGATTACCCATCGTAGAGGCCCGATTAGCTCTCTGACACGGTTCTCGTCGCATCAGGTGCCCGACGCCCAGCAGCGTAGCGATAGAGGCGTGTATCGAAAGGCTTTCCGGAGTGGTCGTCGTGTTGCTCCGCTACGGTGCGGGCATGGCGAACTTCGTGCTGGTCGCGGGTGCACGGCTCGGATCGTGGGCGTGGGGCGATGTGGTGCCGTATCTGGGCGCGGCTGGCCACGGCGTCCATTCGCTGACGCTGTCTGGTCTCGCCGAGAAGCAAGGCGTGCCGGCCAGTCAGCAGACTCACGTCCAGGACATCGTTGACGAGGTCGAGCGCCAAGACCTGCACGATGTCGTTCTGGTAGGTCACAGTTACTCGGGCATCCCGAGCGGTCAGGCGGCCGGGCGGATCGGCGACCGGCTAGCCGGGGTGGTCTTCCTGGACGCCAGTGTTCCGGCCGATGGCGAACCATTCGTCTCGGCCTGGCCGGATGGCGGGGCGATGATGAGGGCAGCGATCGCCGAGAACAGAGGATTCTGGCCGGTGGCGCCCGCGGCCCACTTCGAGGGCCACGGTCTCACCGATGAGCAGATCGCACGGATCGTGGATGGTTCGACGCCGCACCCGGGTGCCGCGCTGACCGAACCCGCCATGCTGGAAAGGCCGCTCGAAGATCTACCGGCGACGTACATCAAGTGCACGCTCGGTGACCCCGAACCGAGCGATGACGTTGCCAAGCTGTTGGCCAGCGAGCACTGGCGGCTGATCGAGATGGACACCGGCCACTGGCCGATGTTCTCCCAGCCACGCGAACTGGCGCAGATTCTCCTCGACATAGCCGGCGCTTGACCGCAGTTCCGTCCTTGCGGACTCCGTTGCCGGGTTTGTATCAGCTGTGCTGATCACAGGCACTCGCCAGTGGCGTGGCGCAAAGGCCGTCGGGCTGGCCGGTCAGCCGTCCAGCCGCGGTGGGTCACCGGGGACGGTCCGTATCCAGCAGCGGAGCTTCCAGCAGACTGCAACGGGTCCTACGAGCATGGAAAGCATCCACAGGCACACGCTGGCAGGAGAGATGAGGTAGTACTCCCACCGTTCCGGAAGCAGGGCCGGAAGGGAGATCGCCAGAAAGAGGGCAAGCCACGTGCCTATCACCGTGAGCACAGCTTTGGACGCGATCACGGCCCTTCGCATCGAATCCCCCATCCTCGACGCGAGCTACGCTCCGCCGACCAGTAAGTACGTACTACAACAGGGCCGCAGCCCACACACACGCTGCCGTGAAAGGGTCTCGTATCAGGCCTTGACCACTCGTGGCAGTACGGCCGCCAATGACGCCCAGGTTGACCGACGCCCCCAGAACCGCATGTTCTGGGGGCGTCTCCGGCTGCCCTCTCCGGTTGCCATACCTACTTGGCGAGGCGGAGCTGGTTGACGCACCGCAAGTCCTGCCGGTACTTCACCGAGCCCTGCCGGTACCAGAACCGGCATTGCGACGTGTCGCCCGCCACCGGACCGGTTACCCGAAACCGGGCCATGTGGAAACTGTTGGCCGGTTTGTGGGCTTTCACGGTGAAAGTCGTCGACCGCGACGGCATTCCGCTGATGTCGTCGTTCGGTGACTTCACCAGGCGCACACCGATTCCGTATCCGCCGGTGTCGTAGACACTCACCACTTTGTAGCCGATCAGCTCCAGCCCCTTCGGCAGGTTGACGAACTGGGCCTTGGTTATGGTCACCGGTTCACCACTGACGTTGGTCGCCTGAGGCAGATTCAGCCAGTACTCCTTGCCGATCCGCAACTGGTCGTACTCCAGGTCGGCCTGCTCGAGCAGGCCTGCACCCAGTGCGTGACCCTTCCAGGCGCCTGTGTCATCTGCTCGCTCCGGGACCAGCCAGGCCGCCAGGGCCGCCGTCACGATCAGGAACGAGATTCCGGCGATCAGCCGGCCGCGCCTACTTCGAGTAGAAGACACCAGCGTGCCCACTGCTGAGCGACCCATTCTTGCCCCAGACCCAGTGCTTGCCGGGCTGGTTCCCGAACGTGATCCTCTGCCTGTGGTTGCTGTCGTAGCCAGTCTTCGCACCGAGCGAGATACCGAAGGCGCTCACCGCTCCGGCGAACTTCACAGAACTGCCGTGACCGAGCGAAAGGGTCCCACCACCACCCTCAAGGTAGGTCCGGTTACCCTTCGGGGACTTATTGAAGTTCGCCGACCCGTCCTTCGAAGACACGTCCTTGCCGAACTTGCCCGCCGCGCCGCTGGCCGGAATATTGTACTTACTTGCCTCGATCTTGTACCAGGTGGAGCGCACCGAGCCGGAGCACCAGTGCTGGTACTTCCACTTCTTGTAGAGGATCGGCACTTCGTACTGGTGCGAGAACTTGGGCCTGGCGGACCAGCCTACGGTCATGCCGTTGGTCTGCGACAGTTCCTTGGACGAACCCAGAGTCCAGCTGCCGCTGCTGCCCTTGATCGCGGTGTCAAAGCTGCTGGACATCGAGGCTTCGTACTCGAACGTTGACTTCGCGTCCCAGTTGGCGTGCGCTTCGCCGATGACCGTGTACTTCGTCGAGCTGTCGATCTGGGATTTGGTGTCCCAGCAGTTGCCGGAATCCATGGGCACGGTGGGCGGACGCACCGCTTCGGCGCTGACGTCTTGGCCGTTGACCAGGTACGGGTTGTAGTCGGCGGCGAGGGTGCTGTTGTCGCTCTGCCACATAGGGACCGTGTCCGGGGCCGGAGCCGGGTCGGCTTCGATCTTCGCCGCGAGAGTCTTGTTGTCCGTGGACGCCGCGTAGGTGTCCTGCGTCGTGCCGGACACAGTGTTCGGGGCGAGCAGCGTGCTGTGCCCGTAGTCGTTCTGTCCGGAAACCGTCGCGCTCTGCTGGGCCGTGGTGGTGGAGAGGGTGTCCACGCCGAGCATCGGCGTGCTCGTGGTGGTGGAGACGCCCAGGGCGGTGGCTTGCAGGTTGAGGACGCCGCCGTTGTCGTCCTTGGCCTGCTGCACGTCGGCCGGGAGCGTGCTCGGCAGGGTGATGGACCACGTGCCGTCAGCCGCGGTCGTCGCCGTGCCGAGGAACGGCACCTGGGTTTCGCCGGTGGCGTTGTCGCCGAGGTCGTTGGCCGTCAGGGTGACCGGAAGGCCCGCGGCGGGCTGCCCGTTGCCGAGGGTGAACTTGCCGGTGACCGTGTTCGACGGGGTCTGGGCGGCATCCTCGGGTGCGTCGACAGCCTCTGCCCCTCCGGTCTCGTCCGGTGGGGTGGCGAAGTAGGGCTGCAGCGCCGGGTCCGGGTCCGCGAGGCACGGTCCGGCGTCCGCCATGATCGTGCCGACGATTCCGGTCCGGACCTCTGGATCGAGCTGCGCCCACGGGCCGGTGGCGAACTTGGCGATCTGACCGGTGGTGTCAGGGTCGCTTGTGGTGCTCTGCGTGTTGACGACCCCGCTGCCCGGGCTCCAGGCCTGGCTGGCGGTCACGCCGGTCGCGACAGTCGAGGTCAGGGCGAGCTTCGGCAACGAGCCGATGACGGTCAGAGCCGTCCGCTTGATTGTGCCGTCCTTCAGCCAGGACAGACCGGAGTTCACCATCCACAGGGAGTCGGAGGCGCCCATTTCGGAGGTCACGCTTGATCTGATCGAGCCGATCTTCGTGATCGTGCCGTTGCCCGTGGACGGGCTGGACTGCTGGTAGACGTCCAGCGTGTTATCGCTCGCCAGGACCAGGATGTAGGTGCCGTTCGTGACGATCCGCGTCGCCGACGACCAGTTCAGGGTGTACGTCTTGACCGAGGTCAGCAGAGACCCGCCAGTGGCGGTGTTGTCCTTGTAGGCCTTGACTTGGCCGCCGAGGGTGGCCTCGTAGATGATGCCGTCGCCGCCGCCGGTGAATACCTTGCTGGTGGTCGGCAGGCTCGCCGTAGTGAGGGTGTCGATCAGGCTGTCTGTGGTACCGCTCATCGGCCCCCAGTCCATGTACTTGTGCAGCAGTCGGGGTGCCGCGATGTTGCCGGTGGAGTTCGGCTCCCACACGTACGTCGGTACGGAGGTGAGACAACTGTCGGCCGTGGCCGGCTGTGCGGCGGCCAGCGGCAGCATGACGCCCCCGACGAGGGCAGCGGCGATGGTGACCGCGTGCGCGCGGCGGGATATCCGGACTCTCATGGAGTCCCTTTCTGTGGTGCAAGTAGATGGATGCTCAGCAGGGGTCTGACCTGCTGGAACACCCGCAGTTGATCACATGTGAAGACGCTGTGTCACTAGAGTCTGTGTGGAACCTGTGATTGATCTGTCGATCCAGCCCTCCCGGAATGGCGCATCTGCTAAAGCGAACCTCGGACAACCTACCGACCAGTAGGGCGAGTTGACCCATCACAAGGCTGCCCTCATCACGAAGACGGTGAAGATCGAGAAAATCCTGGCGCGGGACCGCTCCCCCCTGGCACCCGCCGCCAGGAGATCCAGCGGGTGTGGGTTGAGCTGCGGGTGGCCGCACCGCAAGGAATCGACCGGTCCAGGCATAGTCGCAGGTCAGCCGGTGAAATCGAAGAGTCATGGTTCCGCCGTGAGTGACAGCTATTTCGACCCGAGAACCCTTGAAGACCACAACATGACGGATCGGTGTTGGGCTCGCTCACCAAGGCGGAGAGGGCACTTGACGCCGCGTTGGACGCGCCGCTCAGGTCTGGTCGGGGTGCAGCCGTCTACCGCGAGCAGAAAATAGGCAAAATTCGTACGAAGGTGAAGCTTGCCGAGGTCTAGGTGTGAGCCATCGGTCGCGCCCTGTGCTGCTTCCAGAGCAGTTGACAGTGCAAGAGCAGGTACCCGATGACTCCCCCGCTCCGACTTCATGATCTTCCAGCCGGGGACCGGGTCCACGGGACTCGTGTTGTGACCCCTCGCGTCGGACTGGCTCTCCTGGACGACCGAGCGGGCCCATCGGGCGAAGCTGATGTGCGCAAAGTGCGACTACGACCTACGCCAGCACGATGACGAACGGCTGCCGTACAACATCCCGCTGCCCGAGAAGCCCAGCACGATCCGCCTCCTGTGCGGACCGTGCTGCAACGACGGCGAGGATGAGATGGACCGCCGGGCCGCGCTCGCCCGGCAACCTTCCTGACCAAGTGGACCGCTGATGGGGATCTGTGAAATCGGCCAGTGCCGCTCTTCGTGCACCACCCGGTTATTGTCGGCCACGATCCTGCCCGGTCACGGTCCCACGTGCGTTTCTAAGCGGTCCCCAAGCCCGCACAGCGGCCGAAATCCCCGCCCCTATCCCCACCCACCAGGAGTCCCCGCGATGGTCAGCAGTCAGCTCGCCTTCGACCTCTTTGGCCAGGAGGTGCCCGACCTGTGGACCCGACGAGCGGGAGACACGCGTGTAACTGGGCGACCGCCAATCGGAGAGTCGCGCCACCCTAAGGGCCTAGGCCGACGGCCGTGCTGTGGCGTTGGGCGGGCAGCCTTCCGATGCTGGCTCGAGGGGGCATGAGCTCCCGGACCAAGTGCACGGAACGGATGATTCCCATGGAATGGGACTGGCGGACACGTCCATTGCCAAAGCCAAGATGGCCCTTCCCAAAACCATGGCCACCAGCGCCAAGGCCTTTGTCATGGTGGGGTATGGGTCCGTGGTGGCCATGGGGAACATGGGATTGGACCCTCACTTTCGACCATTTGGTCCCCCACACGTCCAACGTGCCCGCGAACAATCAAGTGGCGGTCGAGCTCTTCGTAAGGGAGCGGCGGTCCTGGTGGACCTCACCGGTACGCAAACCCGTGCTCATGCTTCACGGCAGGAGTGTTCCGGTGCTCGCCAGCTTCGATCTCCAGTACAGGACGTACAGCTGGGCTGAGGCACTGGCGCAGGCCGGTTACGACGTCTTCATGATGGACCTCCAGGGCTCCGGGCTGTCACCTCGTCCCGAGATGGACTCCCCGTGCAACCTCAGCAAAACCGACCAGGAGCTGCTCACCCCACGGCCGCCAGGCTTCACCCCGTGCAGCCCCATCTACCCGTACCAGCTGAACAACTCCGACAGCGACCAAGCCGAGCTGCACACCGTCGTGGAGTACATCAAGCAGGAGTGCAAGGTGCCGAAAGTCGCCTTCTTCGGCTGGTCCGCGGCAGCGTTCACAATGGGACCCTACGCGGTCCAGCACCCGGAGAACGTGGAGAGCATGTTCCTGCTGGCGCCGATCTTCCCGCCCCAGGCCACGTCCAGCCCACCAAGCCCGCTACCGAGCTCGGGGGTTCCGATGTCCCTCGGTACGAGATACGGCCTGGAAAAGGCCTGGAACCTTGAGCTGCGCACCCCGGACCAGCGGGAACCCGGCATGGTGGAAGCAGTGTGGGCGGCGAACATGGACAGCGATCCGGTCGGCAGGACCTGGGGGCCACCGGAAGGCCTGAACCGCATCAGGAGTTTTGTCCGGTGGGGATGGAACGAGACAACCGCGGGGCAGGGCGGGGTCCTCGGCGGAGACGTGCCCGTGCTGATCGTGGACGGGGAACACGACAGGACGGCGAACACGACGCCGCCGAGCGGGAATGCGGAGCTCAACTTCTCGGTCCGCGCGCTGTACGACGCAATCACCGGACCCCACAAGGTGATGGTCAGAGCACTCGGTGCCAGCCACCAGATGCCTTGGGAACAGCAACACCAGAATCTACACAACTTGTCGACGCAGTGGATCAAGGACCAGCAGGTCGGCGGCAAGACCACGGGCGTCTTCGTCATGGACAAGAACGGCGTGATCAGCCCGGCTCCGTGAGCGCCACCTCCACACCCGTCATCCCAGACTGAGTGGTCTATGTAGGCACCGAACGCAGGGGGCTGCTCGCCCTCTCGGCAACCTCCCTTGCCTGAGGCCTACGGTCGTGCCTTAACGATCGCCCTCCCGAGTGGCGCCCTCTGTAGATCAGCGCGCTCCGGGTGGGGAATCAAGGTGAGCAGGTCTGGGGAACCCGTGAGCACTGGATGGGGAAATTCAATGAGCCTCATCACCGCGCTCTGCGCGCGCCACGATCGCTGCGGCCGCCGACCTCATGACGCTCGAGCGTGCCGCTACCCGGCTCGCCGCCGCCGGCGCAACACTCCGCACGGAAACGCCTGCAGAGTACGCGACTCCGACCGAACACAGCCGGATCATCACCTACGACGGTTCGCCGACTTCCTGGGCACCCCGTGACGCCTCGAAGTCCCCCCAACCCGACGGGCGAGTACCTGGACCCGGCCGAGGCCGAGATCACCAGCATGCTCGCCGTGCAGCGGTCCCTGCCTGTAGAACTCGACGAGGACACCGCCCGCACCCTGCGCCGGTGGCTCCGCCAGCGCGCAGCGATCACCGCGCGCCTGGAGGGCACCGATCCCAGGCATCTGTGAATCCCGGCCAAGCAGCACGGGCATCCTGGTCGGCGCGACAACATCCCCTGTCCCCCTTGGCGCGGCCTGCACGCCGCACACCGGCGCCTTACTCTCGGCCTGTTCGGCAGCCGCCCCCTTCTCCTCGGCGAACTCCAGCTGCTGGAGCCTGCCGAGCACTAACCTGGGGTCAGGACCCCGGCGATATCGCCACCCCCGTCCGCTTGAACAGGTATCCATGCCGATTCCATACGACTGTCCCCTCTGCGGCGACGACGTGCATGTTGCTTCCGTCCCTCTGCTGGACAGACCCGAGGCCGTTATGGGCTGCTATGCCTGCCTTGGGCATGATGTGTCCCTACGTGCAGCGTATGCATCCCGCGCGGAGTGGCGGAGGGCAGTGAGGGAGTTCGAGGAAGGAAGCTCCTCTTACTGGCCGCCCGAGGTGACGAAGGAGCTGCAAGAGCAAGAGGAGCCGCAACCGCAGGAGTCGGACTCCGAGCGGGAGGAAGAGATCACCCGCAAAGCCGAGGAGATCGCTAACGAGCGGGCAAAGCGCTGGCTCATCAACGGCGTCATCGTCGCACTGCTCATCGTGGGGGCGTCGATGTGTGCCCGCAGCGAAGGGAACAACAACCCTTACGCCCCGGACTGCCAGTGGGTGGGACGCTCGGAGCAGTGCTGGTAAACGTCACCCGCCCACGCTGAGGCCCTACGCTCGCATCTCGCCGATAGCGGTTATGGCCTCCTTCACACGCGCGACGTCTGCACCTACCCCCTGTGGGTCCGGTTCAGTTCGGCTCTGGCAGCATCGAGAAGATCGACGGCGTGATGGTCCTCGACATCCGGGACGCTGTCCACGACGTGTGCGAGGCCGCACTCTTAAACCGGGCTCGCGCCGCATTTGTCCCGTCTCGCTGAACATGATCGCGTCTTACCGGTGCTTGACCGGTGGGCGTCGTCCTCCCCCTCCTTGGCTTCGATGAGTCCGGCTGTGAGGTTCGTCGAAGGCAGTCACAATCGCCGCCGAGAAGGCAGGGTGCCCCGGATCGGGCGGCACGTCTTTCTCGCTGCCCTTCGGTCATGCCCGATTTCATGACGGCCCCCACGGGGTGTAGCCCAGGGTGAGGTGACCAAGTCGCGACAGGCGGGTCACCTGCGCGACAAGGGCCCTGGTGAACAGGCGCTGCGCCGAGCATTCTCCGTAGCGCTCAATGTGGTCGAACACGACTTGGTGATCCTTGGCTGCGAGGGATCGCCACTCCAAGACCTGTTCACGGGTCAGGTCCTCGAGGACCAGGTCGTGGACAATGGTCGCGGTCGGTACTGAGGGTGCGGGGGCAACCGGGGCAGGGCGCGGGGCGGGCACCAAAGGCGGGGCAGGCGCCTTGGACTGGCCTTCATCGACATGCTGCGCGGCCGCGGCTTCGGCACGCCTCTGAGCTGCGGCAGCCTGCCGGACACGGGTTTGCTCCCACCGGTGTTCGCGGGCCCAGGCCTGGGCTGTGACCGTCTCGTGCAGCTGGCGTTCGGTGGCTGCGCCTCGCCGTGCCTCGGATGCGTACGGCATCACGTCCTCGACGGCGGCGGCCACCGCGTGACGCTGCGCGCGGCGGCCGGCTTGCCGGTCCTGGCAGCGTGGGCAGTCCTGGCTGGAGTCGAGGAGCACGCGGTCGTCACACCGTGCATCGCCGCACTCTTGTCGCTGCGGAAGTCCACGGGCCAGCAGCCAGCCCACCGGGTCCTTGATCGGCCCGTTCAACCGCAGGTGGTCGTCGAAGTGTCGGCCAAGCCGGTCAGCGAGAACCTGCGTCGCGTCCTTGCGACCGGCGAAGCCAGCAACTTTGGCCAGCTCGACGCGGGTCGCGTCCTCCACCAACCTGCGGGCTGCCGGACGGCCAAGGCGGGCCCACAGCAGCCGAACCGGGGCCAAGATCGCCCGGAGGTCCTCCGCCGGCAGCGACCCCCTTCCCCGCGACTGCCTAGTCTCACCAGCACTGACCAAGACCCGCGGTTTCCCTCCGACCAGCTCCTCGGACTCTGCGTTTGTACTAGTCATCGACGGGGTTTTCTGTTGCTGTTCCCCGCGCAGCGGGCCTCTCGCGCCACGGGCACGCGGCAGCCGGTCACCCCTACCGCCATGGACAGCCTGGTCCTCGCGCGTTCGCGCACACTCCGGCTGACCACCTGGACCCACACGGACTTCGCCGGAAAAGCGACCAGAGACCAGCAGGGGAGCGACGGAGTTACCCCCAGGAGAGTGATTGGTGTGAAGGCCTGCCGTAGCATCGGGCTCTGCCAGCCCGGCCAAACCGGCTCGGGATAGGCGGCTGACCTGCAACGCTTCATCCGACTCGACGGTCTCATCAAGCCTTGCCGCAACGTCGGGGTCTGAGCTGGCTGTACGAGCAGCCTCCGGACGGTCCTCCAGCGTTCTGCAGGCGCCCCGTTGGGCGTGCGCGGCCGCGACCGCCGGCACCAACAGCCGCGTACGGTGCGCCAATCCGGACGCCGTCATCACCCGGACTCGCTGCACCAAGAGGCGGTCCTCGAGGCGCTCCAACACCCGCTCGCCCGTCGACGCCTTGCAGCCCAGCAGCCGTGCCACCGTCGCCGCGGCCCGGCCGCGCCTGGTGTCCACCGTGCCGCCGCACTGCCGGACCTGTCCGGTCTCCCGTGCTTCCAACACCAGGAGTAGGCCGCCGCCGAGCAGTACGCGCTGGCCGCCACCGCCCGCCCGGCAGACACCTATGCGCGCATCGTCACCCTGGACCTGGTCGCGGGCGCGGAGATGCACCCCGCCGCGGGCGGGGGTGGGGATGCCACCGAGGCACGGTGGCGGACGGCCGGTCCGGTGGCGGGAGACGCGGAGTTCGCCTGCCGGCTGTGTACCGGCCGGCGCACCGGGCAGCCGGTGCCGGCGGTGCGGTATCTGCCGCGCTGGCAGCGGGTGTGTATCCGGCACGAGCGGTGGCTGATGGACGCGGATGCCGACCAGCAGCTGGAACACCTGGACCTCTACGCGCTGGCGGAGGTGGGCCGCGCAGCGGCGGTGGCCGGGCGTGGCGCGGCGGGCAGCGGCGGCTGGGGTGGAAGCCGGGCAGGTGTTCGCCCTGTCCCATGCGGTGGTGGCCGGCTGGTGGGATCAGGCCCTGCACTGGGAGCGGGAGGAGATCTGGCCGCGCCGCGTGCACCAGGTGGCCGGCGGCAACGCCGGGGCGGACCTGGCGTGGTGGCGGATCGTGGGCCGGACGCGGTCGTCTTCCCCGAGGTGGTGGCGGTGGCGGATGCGCTGCTGGACCCGGCGATGGCCGAGCTGGTGTGGAAGGCGAGCGGAGGGACGCGGCCCAGGGCGCGCGGCGGGAGGACGATCCGTTCTGCCGGCAGCTGGGCGAGCGGGTGGGCCGCAGCTGGCTGGGACCCGAGCTCGCGACCGACATGGACCGTGTGCTGCAGAGCTGGACTGGCGCACTCGTGCGGGGCCGCCGCTACGGCGCGCCCGCACGAGCGGGCGGCTTGTGGACCAGGGCGCACGTGGCCCCCGCCAGCAAGTGTACGTATGGAGGGTGCCGACCGTGAGGTCGTAAGTGGTGCCGTGCCGGTGGAAGTTGTGGACGTCGGCCACCGTGACGGTCGACCGTCCTTGGTGCGCAGCCTGGTGCCCGGCGCCAGAAGTGGGAGTGCCAGGATCCGCTCGTGGAGTGTGATGTGTGCGGGCAAGCAATGTGGCGATGGCCAGTGGCGACGACGGCTTGGCAGGAGCAGATCTGGTCCTGCTTGTGGTGCCATGCCGCCACACATGTGGGTGGCGGTCGGTTCGAGATCGTGCGGCCTCCCTACCTGCCGATGAAGATGCGCTGGGAGAGAGCCGTTGCGGACGGTCTGTCCGCCGACGTGTCCCACGCCTTCGGCGTCTTCGACAGAACCCTGTGCGGCATCCAGGAAGACGGCATGGCGCCGTCCGGCTACTGGTGGCTGCCGGAGCGGGAGAGGGCCTGCAGCGCCTGCCGTGAAGCGGCGGTGGTCATCGATGAACGCCGGCCGCAGGCCATGAGGGGCGAAGACGCGCGACTCAGCATTGCCCGACGACCGGGTGCCCGATAGCCGGACCTGAGTCCGTCGGCGTGCTGGACCTCAGTGCACCGGACCAAAGAGAGGATCACGAATCCAGGACTCCAGGCGCCTTCCCAGCGGTGGCGGGGCCTCGCCTGCCGGCGGGCCGTCCGGCACGCACTGCGGCCACATCTGCGTGAGCCATGCCTGTTCGGCGGTAGCCAGTCGATCCCAGCGTCCGCGCACCTCACCCACGAGCCGGACCGTGCGCTCGCCACCGGCTCCATCGAGATGCCGACCGAGATAGCAGATCGCCGATACCGCCTGCGACTGCACGGAAAGGTGCTGGGCGTGAAGGCCAGGGGGTGATCCCGAGCGGCGCAAGATCTGCCGCAAGCGGACGAACGCCTGATCCCAGGCCCTGGCGTCTCCCGCGCCGGCCAGGCCCAGCATCGCGTAGTTCTTCAGGACCGCGTCCCGGGCCGACAGAGCCCACGCAAGATCAGTCGACGCCTCCGGTCCGCATCGCTTGGCCAGCGCAAGTACCGCCGCACACCGTACGTCCCGCGGCATTCCCCCAGCCGTCAGGACGCTGCGCAGCGCCGGCGGACCCGCAGAACCCTGAGCATCGCCCAGCACCGCGACCACAAACACCTGCCGACTCAGAGGAAGATCGTTCAACACCGTCACGAGTTCGGCCTCGCCCGCAGGACCGTTTATCACAGCATCGCGCAGCGCGCCCTCGAAGACCTCGATCCTCCGATGCCGCAACCGTTCCCCCAACGAGGCCACTCCGGCTCCTTCCCTGCCTCACCCGGCTGCCACCATGACATGCCACGCTGACAATCGGCGTCGCCGACCTGTTCGGTCACGTGCCGCTGAACGGTGCGCGTCAAACCCTGCCTGCAGTCGACGACCTGACCGCCGGCCAGCCCAGTAGGGCCCGTATGAGCAATGGATCCCTGCGCGACGCCTCGGTGGTCGTAGCGCCAAGGCCCGGGTGATGAGTGAGGCGCCGGCGTAGGCTTTCAGGCCACGGGCGTCGGCGAACCGGGTGCGATCGTCTCCGATCTCGGCCGGCACAAGGGCACCGAGCTGGGTGCCGAGGCCGGGAAAGCTGAGGATGATCTCCTGTCAGGATGCTACAGGAGGACTTCCTCCACCGCCCGCCTGGGCGAGTTCGTCCGCGGCGGTTGCAAGCGGCCGTGAGCTGGCCCAACAGGGCGAGCATTTGCCTGCCCAGCGCATCCTCGCACCAGGGCTCGGACAGGGCACCATGACCCAACACCCCACCTCCCGAACCCGCCGGGCATGAGACCGGGCCGACACCGCGGTGCGGGAGATCCTCGAGAAGGGACGGCCATTCCCCGGTCCGTCCGTGGAGCGAGGACGTAGCCGGCACTGTCACGGCCCATCCGCTCGGCTCGGCGCGGATCGGCGACGATCCAGCCACCAGCGCCCTCACCGACGGCCATGAATTGCGCGGTCACAGCGCACTGTTCGTCACCGACGGCGCCGCGGTCCCCACCTCCCTCACCGTCAACCCCTCCCTGACCATCGCGGCCCTCGCCGAACGCGCCGTCGCCACGATCGCCACCAGTGCCGCTGCCGCGGGGGTCGCGCTGCGCCGCGATGTTCCGTTGCCCGGCCGCTGACGGGCCTGTGGAACGAGGCGGAACGGAATGGAACGCCGAAAGAGGAGACGGGTTCGACCTTTCCTGGGAGACGTGGCGTGGGCATCTCGCGAAGAAAGCTACTGACGGCGACCGGAGTGGGTGTGGTGGCGGCAGCCATCGACGCGGGCGGCTTCCGCGCCGCCGCCGAGGCCACGCCCTCGATGGGTGCCGGCAGGACGGCCGGTACGGCAACTGCCTCCGCATCGCAGGTTCCGGGGGTCACCACGTGGGACCAGACGGTTCAGCGGGCGAGCTACGCCCAGGGCACGGGCTACCAGCGGCTCGTCGCCGGGCCGGGCGAGCCGCACACCATCCGCACCGACCTCTGGTCCCGCTTCGGCCCTCCGACGACGGCTCTGGCGGCGTTCGCGCAGATGACCGACCTGCACATCGTGGACGACCAGTCGCCGGCCCGCCTCGAGTTCATGGACCGCTACGCCGACGCCGGTGCCCCGCACTACGCCTCGTATCCCACCGACTCGGCCTACCGGGGTCACGAGTTCCTCTCGACGCAGGTCGTCGACGCGATGTGCCAGGCCATTGCCGGGACCGGCAAGGGCCCGCGGAGCCGGATGCCGCTGCAGTTCACCATCGTCACCGGCGACGCGATCGACAACTGCCAGCACAACGAGAACCGTTGGTACATCGACCTGCTCGACGGCGGCCAGACCATCGTCCCGGACTCCGGCGCCATCGGCCTGGACCAGAGCTTCGCCGGCGGCACCCTGACCAGCGGCGGCACCGGGGACAACCACTACTACTACCCGTCCGTGCCACCGCAGCAGGTACCGGGCAATCAGTACACCGGCATCTCCGGCCTCGGATTCCCCTACGTCCCCGGGCTGCTGGACGCGAGCGGTGCGGTGGGCGCGGCCCGCCGACCGTTCGTCTCCAACGGCCTGGGCATGCCCTGGTACGCGGCGTACGGCAACCACGACGGCCTGTGGCAGGGCAACGAGCCCATCGACAACAACCTCGTCGACGTGCAGGGCATGACGGTCGGCACATCCAAGACCACCGGCACTTCCGCGGATCTGCCGGACAACTACAGCGACCTCGGCACCTTCGGCAAGCTGATGGTCGCCTGGGACCTGGAGGGAACCCGGGTCGTCGCGGACCCCAACCGGCGGCTGCTGTCGCGCAAGGCCTTCATCCAGGACCACTTCAACACGGCCGGCCTGCCGGTCGGTCACGGATTCCAGGGCGTCGGGATCGACAGGGCCTACTACGCGATCCCGTCCGGCTCCGGCGACCTGATCCGCTACATCACCCTCGACTCCACCAACACCAACACCGACGGCTTCGGCTCGGGCGCCGCGGGCGGCTCGATCGACACCGACCAGCTCAACTGGCTGGAACAGCAGCTCAGGGCGAACAGCTCACGCTATGTCAACACCAGCAACCACATCGTCACGCAGAGTGGTGTGCAGGACAAGATGTACGTCATCTTCTGCCACCACACGCTCAACACCATGGACAACCTCGACGACGGAATCCTCGGCGGCATCTTCGGGGACCGGCACACCGGCGACGAACTCAAGGCACTGCTGGTGCGCTACCCGAACGTGATCGCCATGGTCAACGGCCACACACACGCCAACAAGATCATCCCTCATCCGGCGCCGGCCAACAGCCCCATCTCCGGAGGCTTCTGGGAGATCTCCACGGCCTCGCACATCGACTGGCCGATCCAGAGCCGCATCATCGAGATCATGGCGAGCCCCGACGCGCAGAACGCCGGGGAGTTCGGCTCCTCCGCCGGGCCCGCCACCCTTTCGATCTTCACCACCATGGTCGACCCCGCCGCACCCCTCTCCTTCGCGGGTGACACCAGCACCCCTGCGCAACTGGCCTCCCTGGCACGGGAGCTGGCCACCAACGACCCGCAGGAGGTGAACCGCGGCATCACCCTTCGCATGGGCGGCAACCAGGACCGCAACACGCAACTGCTCCTGCCGGCCCCCTTCCCGCTGCACGCTCCGCACCCGCTCGGTTCCCCGGTCGCCGTGGCCCGCAACGGTGACGGGCGGCTGGAGCTGTTCGGCACGGACGCGCAAGGCAACCTGTGGAACACCAGCCAGCTGACGGCCGGCGGTGACCTGCGGACCTGGACCAAGATCGCCGGCGGGCCCGGGTGGCAGTCCGTCACCGCCGCCAGCAACCAGGACGGCCGGGTCGAGGTCTTCGCCCTCGACCAGAACGGCTTCGTCAACCGCCGAGCGCAGACGAGCGCGGGCAGCGGCACCTACACGGCGCCCCAGCAGTTCGACTCCGTCTTCACCTCGGCGACCGCGGTCCAGGACCAGTGGGGCGGCCTACAGGTCTACGCGACTCGCAGTGACAACACCATCCGCCACCGCTGGCAGGACTTCCTGAACGACGACACCGCCTCGAACGGCTGGTTCACTCCCTGGACCCAACTCGGCGGCACCGCGATCCAGTTGGCCGTCGAGACCGGCTTCGACGGGCGCGCCGTGCTGGTCGCCATCAAGGAGGACGGCCTTCTCATCCAGCGCAAGATGAACGTCGCCAACGCCCAGACGGAGAGCGAGTGGGGTGGCGTGTTCCCGCTCGACGGCATCCTCGACTCCATCGACATGACCCGCAACCTCGACGGACGCCTGGCGATCTTCGGCACCAATCCCGACGGCCAGCTCTTCCGTCGCTTCGAGACCGCCGCCGGCAGCGGGACCTGGCAGGCGTGGGCTCAGATACCGGCGCAGACGGGTGCCACCACGCTGAGGATGCGTCACGTGTGCGCCGAGCGAAGCGGATCCGGGAGGATCGAGCTGTTCGCCGTCGACAACACGGGCACGCTCTACCACTGCGCGCAGGCCGGCCCCAACAGCACCGACTGGACCCCCTGGCAGGCCTGCGACGTCAAGCTGCGCGCCACGCACACCTTCGGCGGGTTGTGACAGGCCCGGCAACACCCGATCCGTCCCGCTGCTCTTCCGCCTGAACGCGGGTGCCGGCCCAACCGCTCAGCAGGCGGGGCCGGCACCTGCACGATGCTCCGTCCCGCGGACAACCGTCCCCCGTCACCGGCCCCTCATCCACGTCGCAGGATCCTGACAGCTGCCGGAGTAGCTGTGGTGGCGGCCATCGATGTCGGACGTCTGTGTTCCGTCGCCGTGCCGCGTCGCCGCCTCCCTGCACCGGCCACCGCCCCGGATACGCCGCAACGCACGATCAGGACGAAAGCATGACGGGCCCGCGTCAGGCGGGCCAGTACGAGCACCGCACCCCGGTGTGCACCGCGTGCCGAAGGTGCTCGCCGATCAGCGCGTCGGCTGCCGCGATCCGGTCCAATGCCCGTCGGATGGCCTTGCTCACCGCGACCCGGGAGCGTTCCTCGCCGTCGGGGAAGCGGCGGGCACGTCCGCTCAGGCCTGTGGCACCCGCCAACTGGCTCATCAGCCAGTCGTGTTCGGCCTGGGCCGCGGTGGCACGTTCCTGATCCTGGGCAGCCTTGAACGCGTCCAGTTCGGTGCGCAGCCAGGCCAGACGATTGCGGTACTCCTGCATCGCCACCAGGTCCAGTACCGGCTGCTCGGGCGGCGTCGAGTGCCCGGCGATCTCGTTCAACGCAGTCAGCCCGGCGACGAGTTCGGCAGCCCGGACCTCTTGGCGCGGGTTGGCGATCAGCACCACCAGGTGGAGCATCCCCACGCTGTGCTCCACCAGGACGCTGCGCCCGCCGAGCCCGATCCGCCACTTACGGCCCAGCCGGGTGCAGAAGGCCACGGGCTGTTCCTGCCCGTCCTTGCCCTGCGGACCCGTGCTGCCCTGTCCGTCGGTCTTCGGCGGCGGCTCCACGGCCTCCTCGGCGACCGCGGCAATCTCCAGCCGGACGGCGTCGGCCTCTGCCGGCCGGCCGGCCCGTACGAGCGCCACCGCGAGCCGGTCCCAGGAGGCATTCACCGCGGGCCAGTGCGCCAGGGCGAGGTTCTGCCGTGCCGCGTTCCGCAGATGGGTCACGGCCCGCTCGACGTCGCCCATGGTCAACGCGGCGACCCCGAGCGCGTGGTGGGTCGAGCCGAAGCAGGCGACGGCAAGACTTCCCACTACCGGCAGGTGGGCGTAGGGACTCAGCAACTCGTAGACCCGTGCCGCCGTGGCGGTGTCGTCGAGGAGATAGGCGGCCTCCGCGACGCCGTGCATCGTCACCATCCAACTGCTCGACCGCGGCAGGTCGCCGAGGTCGCGGCCACACAGCGTGGCCAGCGCGCTGACAGCCTTCCGCCGGTCCCCGGCTGTCACCGCGGCCACCGCCAGCGCTGCCATGGCGTGATCGTCCACGGCGCTCAGCGTCGGCGAGTTGACCACGTCGCTGAGGAGCGGCACGAGCTCTCCCACCCGGCCCTGGTACCAGCGGATGGTCACCAGCTGGGCGGCCTGCCACACCGTGGCGTTGACGTCCCCGGCGGCGATCCCGCGCTCGGTACAGGCCTTGGCCAGGGCCTCGGCCTCGTCGAGGCGACCCGCGCGGACGGCGAGCATGACCTCCATCGCGCTCACGACGAAACCCACCGCGAGATGGTCCTGTTCGGCCAGCAGGCCGCGCAGCTCGGCCAGGCAGCGTTCCGCGTGCGGATCGCCGTCCAGGAACATGTCGACCGTCTGCCACAGCAGCCCCATCAACAGATCGCTGCGGCGGGAGGTACGGAAACTCTCCGCGACCAGTTCGGCGGCCAGTTCCCGGCGCAGTGAGCCATGCTCCGGACCGATCAGGCAGTGATGGGCCAGGCTCAGTGCCTCCGCACGCGCCATCGGATTCTGCCGTGCCCTCGCCTGCTCGAGCAGTGCCAGTACTGCCGTGGTGTCGCTGGTGCGATAGCCGCCCTCCCCGGCCAGCCTGATCCGCAGCCGCAGGGCCAGCGAGGACTGGGAGTCCAGTAACTCCAGCGCCCGGCGTAGCTGCGATTCCAGGAGTACCGAGCCGGCGACCGTACGGTGCTCATGCACCCACAAACCACCGTAGCCGAGGGCGGCCACCGCCATCGACCGTTCGTCGCCCACCGACTCGGCGATCCAGTAGGCGTGTTCGAAGCGGTCCCGGCCGGTGCGCAGATCGCCGTCGTCGATGACGGCACGTGTGCCCGCGTCGAGCAGGGCCTGAAGCTCACCGAACTGCCGGGCGTTCGGCCCGGCCGGACCGGACGCGTCCCGCACGGGCGCATCGACATCGTTCACGGCTCTATCTCTCTCCTGGGTGCACTCGACAACGCCAGGTGAAGCCGACCGGACCGCCGTGTCGGTCGTGATCGGTGGCCTTGCCGCAGGGCGAGGGACGGCGAGTGAGCCTAGCGCAGAGGTCGCGGCGGGGGAACAGGCTCGGACCGTACGGCAGGTGGACACCGTATGAGGCCCGTGGCTCGGGACCCGCGGCGGAGGATGAAGGAACACGATGGCACGGCAGGGCACGGGACGGCACGGGTTGGAACGCTCATCTCGCAGTGACACCTTCAATCGTCCACTGTTTGGAAAGGGAATCAGTCGTGGGCTTTTTCGGGCATCGACGCTCGGCCTTGGGCGGCGCCGTGGCATTCGCCGTCGGTCTTTGGCTCAGTGGAGGTCCGGCGGCGTCCGCCGCCCCCGCCGTGGCGCCGGCCTTCTCCATCACCTCCGACAGCCAGCAGGATCTGTTCGTGCAGGCGATCGACACACCGGACGCGGTGGTCCGGATCGCCGGGAACGTGGACCTGGACCTCACCGGACGGGAGTCTCTGCCGGTCGCCCCGGGCGTGCAGATCCTCGGTGACAAGTCGCAGCGCCCCCAGGGCCCGCGGCTGTTCACGACCTCTTTCCCACACATCCTCTTCAGGGTCGGGAACGATGGGGACGGTACGCACAGCGACAACGTGCGGTTCAGCGGAATCCGGTTGCAGGGCGCGGAGAGTGACGACCCCTATTCGGCGGTCGACGCCAGCGACTCCGACGGAATCCGGGTGGACTCGAGCCTGAACGTGGAGATAGACCACAGCGAGATCGATCACTGGCGCGGCTCGGCGGTGAACATCCAGGACGGCCAGAACCGGATCGGTCTGTGGAACGCCCAGACTGTGCGGGTACACGACGACTACATCCACCACAACCAGCACCCCACCGGCATCATCTGCTGCGGTCACGGCGCGGGCTACGGCGTAGTGACCGGCCATGGCGCCTACGCCCTGGTCGAGCGGAACGTGTTCGACTACAACCGGCACGCGATCACCGGCGACGGTTCGGCCGGGGACGGCTATCTGGCGTACCGCAACCTGATCTTGGGCGGCGGCGGGGACAACTCCCATGTCTGGCACACTCATGAGATCGACATGCACGGCAACGACTCGTCCTGCAGCTACGAGTGTGGCTCCGCGGGTGAGTACATGGACGTCGAATACAACACGGTGTGGTACACGAACGGCACGGGTGTCAAACTACGCGGGACGCCCAGTGTCGGCATGACCGTATCGCACAACGTCTTTCGGCATTCGAGTCTGTGGGTGGGCTCGATCCTGCCCATCCACGCAGCACTCGACCAGACCGAGACAGGACTGCACCAGTCCGCCAACACCCTCGACTCGTACACCGGCAATCAGCGCAAGTACTGCGACTTCGACGGCGACGGCGTCAACGACGCCTTCATCGCCACCGGCATTACTTGGTGGTACCAGTCCAGTTCGCTCGGCGGGCGGTGGAGCTATCTCAACCAGTCCACGACGCGGCTCGCCGACGTGGCACTCGGCGACGTCAACAGTGATGGCCTGTGCGATGTCAGCTACCCCGGCGGGGTGTTCGTCAATCCTGGCCAGAACGCCTCCTGAACACCGCGACCGTGGCGGTCATCAGCGGCGACGGCGCGGACACGTGCAGGACCTGACGAGTCAGTTCCTTTTGACGTCGAGCCCGTTCTCGGACTGGTCACAGACGCCCCCGCAGCGCACCTCTTGCTTGAAGTGTCATGAACCCGCCACGCTTGCCGTGAATCTACTCGCATAGATCTACCGCTCCACCACTCCACCTGACAGGACGTTCGTCCGCACCCGCTTCCGGGAGGATCCTCCAGTGAGATCTCGTCAACCGCGCCGTCGTGGCACCGTCGCCGTCGTGATGGCTTTACTTGCCCTGTCCGCCAGTCAGGCCGCGGGCGCCACGCCTGCGGCCGCGGCCGCCCCGACTGCCGCATCCACGGTCGCCGCGGCGCAAGACCACGCAGCGCGTGCCATAGCCCGTTCCCTCTCCGACCCTGCCTGGCGTACCCGCGTCAAGCATGCCGCCCTGGCCGCCGACGAGGTGTCCGTCACGGCGCTGGCCGGCCACGCCGGCACCAGCCTGAAGTCCACGCTGGCGACGGCGGATCACCGGATCGCCGCCGCCAAGGGCCTCGACCCCAGCGTCGGTTCGCTGCTCCGGCTGCGACTCGGGAACCATGCGATGCGCAGCGCACTGTCCGCCGGAAAGACACCCTGGGTTGCCCCCGCCACCGCCGATGACGACGCCGCCACGATCGTCGCTTACGACAGCCGTGGCCGAGCCCACAGGCTCGACGCCCGCCATGCGCCCGCCCGTCCCGTGTACGTCGTGGACATCGACGGCTCCAAGGCGCTGGCCGCCGGCCTGGGAGTCCTGAAAAAGCAACTGCGCCACTACGGCCTGCACTCCGCCACGTCGACACCGGCACCGGCACCGGCACCGAAGGCGGACGCCACCAGGAAGCCGAAGGCCCAGGCGGCATCCGGCGGCTTCTGGACCACCCGCATCAGCGCGGTGGAACTCTCGGACGACGAAGAGCCCTGGTTCAAGGGCGACGCCGAGATCTACACGCTGGTCACCGGCTTCGGACAGGACGGCACCGTACGTGTCGACCCCGTCGACATGCCCTACCTCGACAACGACGGCACGGTCTACCGGCCCGGCCAGATCCTGGTCAACTGGTCGAACTACAAGTACAACCTGGCCGATGCCGTGATGATGGAAGACGACGGCAGCACCAACTACCGCGACCTCGCCAAGGCCATAGCCACAGCCCTGCTCACCATCGCCGACCAGGGAACCTATATTCCGCTGGTGAACGCGATCTTGGATGCCATCCCGAACGACTGGTGGACGGACGATCCCGACTACGTCGACTCCTGGTACACCCTGGCCAGCAGCGACAACGGCACCCGCTACGGCGCTCGCGGCAACGGCTGGATGACCGTCGAGCCGTACTTCGTCCAGGAGTTCTGAACCGCAGGGCGAACTTCCGAAACACACGACACAGACAAGGGCTGCGGGCCGGTGGTGACACCACCGGCCTGTTCCATGCACCCATCCGCCGGCGGGGACTCGCGATCCCCTGAGCACGGTCCCGAACGCGGTTTCGACACGCGAAGCCCGGAGTGTTGGGTGCGGGGTACGGCCTGACAAACCGGCCCCGGCGCGCCTGAAGGGGCACGTCGGGGCCGGTTCCCGTGCGACTCGCTGCCACCCTTACGGGCGGATGCCGGTGTCAGCCACGGGGTGAGTGGTGGCACTCCTTGTGGGCGGGGCGCCAGACGCGGGTCCACTGGCCGGGGTGCCAGCGGTGGTGCCGGTCCCGGAACGCCGGCTGCCACTGCCGTACCCAGTGGCCCGCCACCCTCACGCAGTGGTGCGACGCCGCCGACGGTCGATGGTCCTGCGGGGCCGCCGACGCGGTGCCGACCGTACCGACGACCGCGCCCGCGGCCAAGGCCACCGTCGCCGCCCCCAGGGCCGCGGCCCTCTTCAACCCGTTGATCATGTTCAGGCCTTTCCGTACGAACCGGGGCTGACTCCCCGGCACTGCCCGGACCACTCGGCCGGACACGCACTGATCCTCACCCTCGGACATGACCAAAACGCCACAGAACACCGCCTCTTAAGAAATGCCAATCAACTTCTCATTCAGCGCAAATAGTCATATCTACGCGCCAATGGCGTGGCCCGTCGCGCACTCGACCGGACTGTCACCCGCCACGGTGCGGAAGGTGTGCAGGCCGCCCCCCGTTGTCAGTCGGTCCGGTCGTTGAGTCCTTCGCGGACGAGCCAGTACGGGTAGCCGAACCGCTCACCGAGGGCGACGAAGTTGTCGTACGTCTCCCCGTCGGCCGGAACCGGCACGAAGTAGGTCTTCACCGCGCGGAGGAGGAGCCGGTAGCCGAGGTCGGCGCACGCCTCGGTGACCACTCGCTCCAGCGCGGGGACCAGGCCGGTCGCCGGAACCCCGTACGGGGGCTGCTCCGAGGCGAGGCGCAACGGCTCCGCGACCGTGTGGATCACCTGGATCACGGCCTGCCGCAGTTCCTCGTCGACTACCGGCTGTGGCTGTGGAGGTACGAACGCCGGATCGTCCTGGCGCACGCGGGCCAGCCAGGCCTCCTCGACCCGCCGCAGCCAGGTACGGGCCGTCATCCCGTGCTCGTCCGGGTCGAGGATGCCGTGAGTGGCGGCGAGCCACACCGTACGGATCGTCTCGTCCGACATCGGTGAGCGCAGCAGTCGCTGCACGTCCTGGCCCAGTTGTGCGGCCTTGGAGCGGTCGAACTGGTCGAGTGACGTTTCCGTGAGCACGAGCCACACTGCGACGGGGCCGGGGTCGACGACGTGGGGCGGGAAGTGTTCCCTGTAGAACTCCTCCAGCACGCGCCATCGCGAGGCGAGCCAGGTCAGCCCGATGTCCGTCACGTAAATGTCTTCGATGAATGCGACCTCGACGAACTCGTCCTCGACGTCGCTCTCCGGCTCGTATGTCATGGCAATCCCTCCAGGCAGGCGGCATGGACGACCCACTTGTCATGAGGGTGCGCACGGTTTCCCTTGCCGATGTACTTCAGCTGGACGATTCGCAAGGAGCCGGTCGCCAACCGTCCAGGCGCAGCCGGTCACTTGGCGAATCCGTCGGGCGAGGCTACGTCAGGTGTGAATCGCGTACAGGAAATCGTCCTCGCTGGCGACGTAAACGGTCCCGTCCGCCACCACGGGTGTCGCATTTACCTCCCCGCCGGTCCGTAGCTGCCAGCGTTCCTCGCCGGTGGACGCGTCCACGGCCCAGAGCGACTGGTCCTCGCTGCCGATGTACACGGTTCCGTCCGCCACCGCCGCCGACGACTCATTTGCGGCTCCGGTCTCCTGCTTCCAGCGTTCTTCCCCGGTGGCCGCGTCCACGGCCCACAGGTACCAGCCGTTGCTGCCCATGTACACGGTCCCGTCGACGACGGCGGGCGTGGACCACGTCGGATCGCCGAAAGGCCGCTGCCACCGCTGTTCACCGCTGGCGGCGTCCAGCGCGATCAGGCCGTGGAAACAGCCGGCGTAGACGGTGCCGTCGGCCACCACCGGTGCGGTGTGGGGCGAGGCGTAGGTCTTCACCTGCCAGAGTCTGCTTCCCGTGGCGGCGTCCAGAGCCCAAAGCGAGTCACGGGGGTGAGAGACGTAGACCCGGCCGTCGGCCACCGCGGGGGACGTGAACTTCTCGTAGGAGCGTGGGTAGCGGGGCCTGAGCCGCCGCTTCCACCGCCGGCGGCCGGTGGCCGCGTCCACGGCCCAGATTCCGTCGCCGACGGCCAGGTACACCGTGCCGTCGGCCACCGTCGGCCTGGTACCTCCCGCATGGTCGGTCGCCCGTTTCCACCGCACCTGGCCGGTGCCCGTTTCCACCGCCCACAGGTGTTTGCCGTTGCGGATATACAGGGTGGCGTCGACGACCACCGGTGACGAGCGGAAGGAGAAGGCGGACGTCAGTCGCCACCGTTCCTGGCCGGAGGCGGCGTCCAACGCCAACAGGTCACGGCTGCTGGGCTGGTACACGACGCCGTCGGCGACGGCCACCGTGAAGAGCCCCGCGTCCGGGACCCGCACCCGCCAGCGCACGGTACCGGCGATCTGAGCAGGGCTGGACCGGCCAGGGGCGTTCGCCGGTGTCGGACGGGCGGATGCGGCGCGGTGGTCCTCGGCGGGTGCCTCACCCTGCCGGTGGGCCCGTACGGCGTAGAGGTGTTCATCGAGGCTGTCGACGTACACCGTGCCGCCGCTCACCAACGGCGTGGAGTGCACCGGCTCGGTGGTCGTGACCTTCCAGTGTGTCTCGCCGGTGGCCGCGTCCACCGCCCACAGACGCCCGTCGCGGCTGCCCGCGTACACCGTGCCGTCGGCGATCGCCGGCGTCGCGTGGATCTCACCGCGGGTCTTTACCCGCCACCTCTCCCGACCGGTCCCGGTGTCCACCGCGATCAGATACCAGCCGTCGACACCGACGACCGCGACACCCTCGTCCACCGCGGGACTCGCCCACACCGCTCCTCCGGGGGACAGCCGCCAGCGTTCCTGGCCCGTCGCCGCGTCCATCGCGACCAGGGCTTCGTAGTTGCCCACATACACGACGCCGTCGGCCACCGTAGGCGTCTGTCGAACGCCTCCGAAGGGGCGCACGTCCCATCGCCTGCTTCCGGTGGCCGTGTCCAGGGCCAGCAGGTGCCCTCCCACGGCCGCGTACAGGAACCCCTGGGACACTGCTGGGGATGGATTGTTGTGTGTGCTGTAGTCCGCCACCCTGACGTTCCACACCGGTTGGCCGGTGAGCCCGTCCACCGCCCACATCCTGCCGTCGTGCGCTACGGAGTACACGATGTGGTCGGCCACCGTCGGCTTCGACATCTTCGACCGGCGCGCTCTCCACTTCCACCGCACCTCGCCGGTCGCGGCGTCCACCGCCGTCAGACAGCCGACGGTGTCGGCGAAGTACACGACGCCGTCGCCGGCCACCGGCGATGTCCCGATTCCGGCGTCGACGTGCAGTGTCCAGCGCCGCTGTCCGGTGTCCGCGTCGACTGCCGCCAGACCGAAGAAGTCGTCCAGGAGGTAGACGGCGCCGTCGGCCATCGCGGGCGTGCGGTAGAGCACGCCCCCGCCCGGGACTCTCCACAGCGTTCTGTCGCTCACCTCGATATCGGTCATCGCTTCCCCTCCTTGCACAGCACCGTCCGCCTTCCGGCGTTCCCCTGACGCCGTGCGGGTGACCGCACGTGGAAGCCGACAATGCACCGGACTCTGACATGTCGCTTTTCAGGAGCGCAATCGTGAATTCACCTGACCCCAAACGCCGTTGGCCGCGCTCAGGCTCGTGGCTCTCGGGTCCCGGCAGCGGCCATGACCGGCGCGGACGGTGACTCCTGGCGCCGTGTCGTGGAACGGCGTCCTTGAGTTCGGAGCGGCTTGCCCACCGGCCGCCGGACGGACCGCGCGGGCGCGCGGCTGCGGGGTTCGGGCCACAGGTCGGCCTCTCGGGCACGTCGTGCGGGTTCTCGGCTCCTTCGCGTTGCTCCGCGCGACGAGTGGGACGGGGTTGTGCCGGACGCGTTCACTGTCCCGTGAGCGGGAGGCTGAGGACTCCGCGGTCATGTCCGACGATCAGTTCCGCGCCCGCGGTGGCCAGGCAGGTGAGCGACACGTCCAGGGCGATGTACCGCACCGCGCCGGTCTCCGGTTCCCACACTCGCAGCCGCTGACCGCGACGGGTGCCGGCGACCAGGACCGTGGGGCCCCCGTGCGGGGTGGCGGCGGTGATGAGCGGCGGGCCGGCGGTGCCGGCGGAGCTGGGCAGGCCATCGCCGACCGGGGCGCCGGTGGCCGGATCCCACAGCAGGACGACGCCGACGTCGTCCGCCGTGGCCAGCATGGTTCGCTCGGGTGCCAGGACGGCCTCCACGGCCGCCGCCCGGTGGCCGGTGTCGGCCAGCGCGCGTGCGTTCAGTTGCACGGCCGCGCCGCGCTCCCAGGGGTCGTCGACGGCTGGATCCCACACGTGAACGCGGCCCGCGGTGTCCGAGGCCGCGATCAGCGTATGGTCGGCGGAGATCGGGACGGCGGTGACCGACCGGATCGGACTCCCGTAGGGGTTGAGCCTCCCGACGCACTCACCACTGTCCGGTTCCCACATCCGGACGGCGCCCTTGGGGGTGGCGGTGACGAGCAGGGTGCGGCCTCCAGGGACGACGGCGGTGCACATCGCGGTCACCCCGCCGGGCCAGGCGCCGGAAGGTTCGCGAACCGGCTGCCCGGTGAGGGGGTTCCACACGGCGATCGTCCCGCTGTCGCCTCCACTTGCCAGCAGGACGCGGCCGTCGGGCAGGGGCAGGGTTGTCATCGAGCGGACGGCGTCGGGATGTGCTGGCAGCGGGTCGCGGACGAGTCGGCCGTGGGTCACGTCCCAAAGGCACACCACGCCCTTGTCCCCGCCGCCGGCCACGAGGGTCGGCAGACCGGGGCGGGAGACCACCGCCAAGGCGTCGACACCCTCGGACGAACCGGGCACGGAATCGGAGAACACCGCTATACGGCCCCAGGGTGTGCCGTCGGCCGCGACCACCGCGTTCTCTTCCCGCCGGAACCGGGTCGCCGCTGGGCCGGTTCGTCCGGCCGCCGTTGATTGCGCCTCGGCAGCCGACCCGTCGGAGTCCGTCCGCACCCGAGCTGGACGGTGTGGGGAGAGCGCACCGTCCGGGTGCTCCACCAGGCCGTCCGCGATCGTCCACGTCCGCTCGCAGTCCCAGCAGCGGAAGTGCCCGGTGAGCGACATCAGTCGGCGGGCCAGTTCCCCCGCGGCCCGCTGCGGGGTGCCCTTGACCGCGACCATCCCGGCGACCAGGCACAGGACGGCCTGTCCCGGTGTTTCGGGGGGCACCCCCCTCGCCGCGACGTCGCGCGCCACCCGCAGGAAGGGTTCCCAGCCGTCCCCCAGTGCCTCCTCCCGCAGTACCTCGGCGGCTTCGCCCCAGGGATGCCCTTCTTGCCGGACGTGGGCGGGGTCGGGCAGCGGTGGAGCCTCGAGGGGCGGACGCGCCGGGTCCGCGAAGAGGCCAGACATCTCCGTGTCGCTTCCGCACTCGGGACACGACAACAGGAGGCCGCTTTCCTGGAGATCCGGGAACTGCCACAGCGCCTCGCCCATGTGGTGGCCGGCCAAGGCCACGCAGGAGAGCGCGAGTTGGGCACAGACCTGGCCGGGAGTGCCAGCCGCGAGGAGGCTTCGGGTGGCCGCCCGCTCGGCCAGCCGCAGTGCGGCGCCGAAGCCCGCTTCGAGACCGGCCGGGACGGGGGGCCGGTAGTCGGCGGTCACCATGAATCCGAGGTCCACCCAGAAGTCCACGGTCCGTCCCGGAGGCAGGACCGCTGCCGCCTCGACGAGATGCGGCAGGGCCGCATAGGTCCCGTCGGCCACGACTCCGTCATCCATCAGACCGCCGGATAGGTCCTTCCAGGTCCGCCGCCACGCGTCGCCGCCCCCGGCGGCAGCCGCGGAGGCCAACTGCTCCAGGAGTACCTGCATCTCCTCGACCTTCACACCGTCAAAACCAGGCCAACGAGGGCTGTCCAAGGGCAGCTTCGGAATCATGGAACGAGTCTCGCAGGCGGCACTGACATCAGGACGCGGCCTTCACGCGGCCTGGTGTCCGGCAGCCTTTCGCTCAGCTCGTCATCCGATCGAGGCCCCTTGGCCCGAACCGAGTCCGCCGGCCCCGCGCGCGGCAGCCTTCGAAGCTCGTCGTGCACGGGTCGATCGGCCCTGGGCACCGGGCACCGGGCACCGGGCACCGGACACCGGGGAAACGGTGTGCCTGGGGTTCTGGTCGCATCGGCCGCGTCGGCGGGGGCGTGCGTGAAACCGCGTATGGTGCCGCGGGACGTTCCTTCGGCGTGTGTACGCGGACCTTCGGCGCCTGCGCTCGGACGGTTGACGAGGGTGACGTGGTTACCATGCCGGTCATGTCTGGTGAACCTCGAAACAGCGGTCCGGACCGTGAAGTTGCGGCGGCAGGTGTCCGGTTGACCGATCCTGGATGGCTGGTGCACGGGGACCCGGAGCTGATCCTCCCGGGCCTGGACGGCGCTGCCGGGCAGGAGGAGATGCTGGCGGCTGCTGTGTACCGGACGTCGGGGCATGTGCACCGCGACGCCGGTGCGGGCGTGCGGCGGCAGGCACTGGCGCTGGACGCCGCGCGGTACGGGAACCGAGAGCTGGCGAGAACCATCGCCCGGGTTGCGGTCCGCCAGGAGATGGATGACCCCTGGGTCGTGCAGTGGGCGACCGGCGGCGACCTGGACTCCCGGCTGCGGTACGCGTTGCCGGTGCCGGCCAGGGTGTGCGGGTTGGCGACCGTGGTCGTGGAGGGCCGTGGTCTGGCTGTCGCCGGTTGTGCGGACGGCGCGCTGCACGCGTGGGATCTGGCCACGGGCAGCCGAGTCGGCAAGGCCGTGTCCGCTCACGCCGGCGCCGTGGGTGCGCTGGCGACGGCTGTGCTGGACGGTCGTGCGGTTGCTGTCACCAGCAGCTCCGACCACACCGTTCGGGTATGGGACTTGGCGCGAGGAGAACTGGTCGGCACGTGCTCCGCCGGCGATGACTCCTGGGTGAAATCGCTGGCCGCGGGACTGGTCGAGGGCCGGCCGGTCGTCGTCGGCGCCTGCGTCGACGACGTGGTGAGAGTGTGGGACCTCGCCACCCTCTCCCAGCACAGCGAGCCGTTGACCATGCGCACCGGCTTTGTGTCCGCTCTGGCGACGGCGGTGCTCGACGGCCGTCCCGTCGCTGTCACCAGCCACTCCTCAGAACTCGCGGCGACGGACCTGATCACGGGGGAGGAAACCGTCCGAGTGTGGGACCTGATCACGGGACGGGAGTCCGGCGCCCCGGGCGACAGTCCCGACGAGCCTGCCGTGTTCGCGGACCAGGCGTACGAACGGACGGTGGAAGACGGCAGTGACAGCGACGGGGAGGCCGGGCACTGCGCCAGTCTGGACGTGAACGCCGCGGCGCACTTTCTGGTGACGGATCCGGCGTCCGAGTGCCCGATGGCCGTCAGCGCCAACGCCTACGAGGTGCACGTCTGGAACCTGGCCACCCGCGAGCAGGTCGGTGAACCCGTTGCTGCCATGTTCGTGGAAACGGCGGCCGTGACGGTGCTCCACGACCGCCCCGCCGTCCTCGCCGCATCCGCCGATGGGCCGGTCGAGGTGTGGGGCCTGCCCACCCTCCGGCAGTTGCGGCCTCCGCTGACGGGCCACGAGGGGGCTGTGCGTGGAGCGGCGACGGCGGTGGTGAACAGTCGCCACCTCGCGGTCACCGGTGGCGACGACAAATCGGTCCGGATCTGGGACCTCGACGGTGAAAGGGAGACGGGTAGCCGGCTCACTGGTCATGCCGGCTCCGTAACAGGGCTCACCACGGCCGTCGTGGACGGCAGTTGCGTCATCGTCACCGGCGGCTCGGACACGAGCGTGCGGATCTGGGACCTCGGCGGCAAGAGACAGCTCGGTGAGCCCCTACCCGGCCCTACCACTGCCGTGGATCTGTTGACGGCGGGGACGGTGGACGGACGGCCCACCCTCCTCACGCGCGGCAACCGGCACAAGACGGTGCGGATCTGGGACCTGACCACCCGGGAAGAGCTCCACGGACGGTCGACCAGCGAATACACCAGCCCCTTCATCGAGTTCTTCGCGGCAGTCGATGGCCGCTTCGTCGGTGTGACCGAGGAAGGCCGCGTCTGGGACCTGACCGCGAGCCGATGGATCGGAGTGCAGCCGCGGCGACGAGGCGCCCTGGCCCTGGAGACGCTCGAAGGCCGCAGCGTCATTCTCACCAGCCTCAAGGCGGAAGGAGTCCACCTCTGGGACCTGGCCACGGGCGAACTTCTGGCACCGCCTTTGACGGGGCACGCCAGTGCGGCGCGTGTGGGGGCGACCGGCACGCTGGACGGTCGCCCCGTCGTCGTCGCCGGCGGCGACCGAACCGTGTGGATGTGGGACGCAAGCACAGGGCAGCAGATCGGTTCGTACGCCTTTCCTTCCCGTATCAGGGGACTGACGGTGGCGCCCGACGGGCGGCTGGTGGTCGGTTTCGGCGCGGACATAGCGGTGCTGACCCATCGCGGCTGAGAAGCTGTTGTCTTTTCGATCTTGAGCGGTGTCCGTCGGAACGGGAGTTTCGATCGGATGATTGCGGCCGGTGCCGGGCATGGGAACAGGCCTCTTGGTGGCTCGGATGGTGCCTACGCCAACTCGGCTGCCAAAGAGGCCTGTTGTTGCCGTTGCACGCCACCGCGGGGACGGAGTCCACTTCGGTCAGTCTCTGGCTCACCGGTTCAAGAGCGCCGCCGACACCCCGACGCGTGAGCGGCGGTATCCGACGGACGTGACGGACGCGGAGTGGGCCCGGGTCCTGCCTCTGCTGCCGATCGGTCTCGACGGGCTGGCCGACACCGTCCTTGAGCCCGGAGAGGAGAGCCGACCCTCTCCCCCACCCTTCTCGGCCGTGCCCGCAGCTTGCGTCGGCGCCGCCCAGCCGTCGCGGGGCCGGTCAGGGTCTGAGGGCTTCGGCGAGAGTGGGATAGCAGGCGATGACCGTGTCGAGGCCGACGATTTCCATGACCCGCCGGACCGGCTCGGTCAGGGCCGCCATCCGGAGCAGGCCGTGGACCCCAGGCGGATCGGACAGTACGGTCTGGAGATCGTCACTGCCCTCACTCGGCACGTCATGACCAAGGCGACACCGGCCGGCAAACGCGACATCGCCACCGTCGCCCTCAACGAGGTATGACACCCTCGCGTTGGGCCCGGACCCACGGATGCGGCCGCCGCGCTTTGCATGGCGCGCCCAGCCGCCGTCTGCGAACGACCACGTCCTCGATGGCGTCGAGTAACACCATGTCGTGCGGTCGGTGCCGCCCTTCCTGATCGCCCGGCGCGGAGCTGGACCGGCAGCTCGCACGCGTGCACTGACCCGGTCTCGATCCCCATGGCCCTCCTGCTCACCGTCGTCCCGCGCACCTCTTTACGCCACCTGCCGGGGATCATGCGTAGGGGCAGCGTCAGACGTGACCACCCGGACCGGCTGTTCGAACCGGTGGCCTGACAGAGCGGTCGAATTCAGGACTGGCGACCCTACTCCAGCCGTGGTCCCGTTACCCCCTACTGGCCTTGTTCTTGGCGTGAGGCTCGTCCGCTGTCACGGCCACTCATGTCCCGCCGGGAAAGGCGGTCGCCCCGTATTCCATTTCCAAAGCGCGACGCTTTGGAATTGGCTTTGCGCGGCGTAACGCTCTTGAGGGAGTAGGTGAAATCCACAGGAGTGGAGGTCGATCCGCGGGGCACACGGTGGCCCGGAGGTTGATACCTATGGTTCTTCTTCTGGTTCTTCTGCTCGCCTTGATCCTCTTCGGTGCCGGTTTCGCGCTGAAGGCTCTGTGGTGGGCCGCCGTCATCGTGCTGATCGTGTGGGCCCTCGGCTTCGTCATCCGTCCCGGGACACGCAGCGGCAATCGAGGTCGTTGGTATCGCTGGTAGGCGCCCTGCGCTTTGTCGGCCCGAAGGGCACCGCGGCGCCGGGAACCCCCGGTACCCGGTACAGCACTTCCAGCCATCCGGACATTTGAACGGGTCAGAATGTGTCGGACTCCAATGCCTGGGAACCCGACTCCGCGAGGAAACGTCATCGAATTCGGTGACACCTCGACAGATACCGTAGTTCAGCTGCGGATTCAACGAATTTCGATGAGGGAGCCTTTCGTATGAGTGACAGCATCTGGGGCTACCAGCCGACCACCGGCTACATCGCGGGCACCGACCTGATCGGATACAAGGTCGAGGCCACCGACGGCAGCATCGGGAAGGTCGACAAGCACTCGGACGAGGTCGACTCCTCCTACCTCGTCGTCGACACCGGCGTATGGATCTTCGGGAAGCACGTCCTGCTTCCGGCCGGCACCGTGCAGTCGGTCGACCAGCAGGAGGAGAAGATCTACGTCTCCCTCACCAAGGACCAGATCAAGCACTCCCCCGAGTTCGTCCAGGACAAGCACCTCGGCGACGCCGATTATCACGAGCACGTCGGCGGCTACTACACCGGCTTGCGCACGATCTGACCTGACAGCACCGGCACGAGGGCGGGTGGCGAACAGACGTCCTCTGTTCGCCACCCGCCCTCGTGCTGCCTGCGGACGACTGGTCTGCCCGGCCGGCACTTGCTGGTCGGCCGGCTCCGGGCATCGGGGACCGGGGCGGATGAAGGCGGGCAGCGAAGACGACGTCCTCGTCGAGGTCCTCTACGAAGGCATCCACCAAGCGGGTGCACAACGCCTCCGGCTCCCCGGGTCCCTCTCCGACCAGCCGGCCGGGGGCGCGGGCGGCGCCGTGCGAGGCCGCCCGCGCCGGGGCCGGGACCTGCTTACGGGCGAGACGAGCTGGACAGCAGCATGACCAGGACGTTGCGGACGTTCTGGATGGTGCGGAAGCGGCGGTTGCCCAGGACCAGCTCGGCAGGGTTCTCGTGGTTCGCGAGCCGGCGGGTGAAGGCGGTCAGACTGCTCCAGTTGTTCTCCAGTATCAGGTCGTCGCCGGACTGGCTGGCGCCGCCTTCTCCCGGTATCGCGTTCAGGACGTCCTGGTACACGGGCTGGAAGCGGGCCCCCTCGGATGTCGCGGCGACGAGGGTGAGAGCGGCGGTGGCGACCTGCTGGTTGTTGACGTTCCCCGACTCGTTCGCGAAGTTGTACAGGTTCTCCAGCGACTCACTGAGAGCGCGACGGCTGAAGCTGATCTGGGCGCGCGTACGGGACGAGTTGGCTTCGAGGTGCCCGTGTTCCGTTCCGTACCTGCCGTTGAACGGCAGGGTGCGCGCGTTGCGGTCCATCTCATGACCCAGGTCGAAGTCGTTGAACTGCACCACGTCTCCCTGACCCACCGAGAAGCCGCGCAGGTAGAGGTTGTCGGTGGTGTAGTGGAGGCTGACCCGGCGATTTCCGGGAAGCAGCACGGTCATCGTCGCGATGTCGGCCTGATCGCTCGTCACCTGGAACGACGTGTCGGCCGCGTACGCGTGACCGGCGGACTGGCGCAGCCGGCTGATGGCCTGGCCGTAGGTGTTGCGGATCACCGAGGCATCGCTGCTCTGGAAGTCCCAGAAGACGGGGTTCAGGACGACCTGGGGTCGTACTGCCACGGCCGTCGCCGCCGTGTGCGGGTGGGCGTCGGCGGCCTGTGCGGCGGGGGCGGCGCCGGTGAGCAGGGCGGCGGCGAGCAGGAGGGCGGGTATTTCCTTGCGCATGGTGCTCCTTATGAGGGTCGGGTGTGCGCCGAGCCGGTCGTACGACGGTCAGCGGGCAGGTCAGGCGGTCCTGCGGACCGTGAAGGTGACCCGCGCGTTGTCGCCGCCGCCGCCCACCTGGTCGCACGCGAACCCGGCGGAGACGTTGCAGCTGTAGCTGTTGTGGCCGCTGAACGGGTTGTCCCAGCCGACCGAGACGGTGCCGCCGCCCGACATCGTGTAAGTGGCCTGGCCCTCCGTGCCGGTCATGAAGCCGTCGGACTCGCTCTGCCAGGTGCCGCTGTCGCTGGGGTTGATGAGCGACGGCGGCAGCGCGTTCTCGCTCCAGATGCCGTGTGACAGGCTCGCCCCGGTGCGCACGAACGAACGGCCCGAGTAGTTCGTGAGGTAGACCCTGGTGCTCCGCGCCGCACTGGCGGTGCGGACCACGCCGGCGGTGCGGGCCGTCAGCCGCGCCGGACCGCCGGTGAGCGTCATGTACACGGTGGCGTTGTCGCCGCCGCCGTCGCTGATCGCGCAGTTGTACCCGGCCGGGGCGTCGCACCCGTAACTGTTGTGGCCCGAGTAGGGGTTGTCCCAGTGGAGGTAGACCACCTGGTCGGTGCCCGCGATCTTGAAGTTGGTGTATCCCTCGGTGCCCGTGAGCATCCCGCAGGAGTGACTGCCCCAGCGGGGGCTGGTGTGCTTGGCCACGTAATCGGGCGGGAGGCTGTCGTTGTCCCAACAGCCGTGCGAGAGGTTGGAGTAGGTGCGGATCAGTTGCTGGTCGGTGTTGTTGCTGAAGGCCACGGCCACGCTGCGGGCGGAGGAGGCGCTCACGGAGGCGGACGCAGGGGCGCCGGTGGCGGGTGCCGCCTGCGCGGCCGGGGCGAGACCCGCGGCGGCACCGGCGAACGCGGCCACGGACATGGCCACGGCCCGCCAGCGGGCGGGGCGGCGTGCGGAGCGTGCGGAACGTATGGAACGTGCGGACATCGTGCACATGCCTTCCGGGAAAGGGAAAAGGGCGGAGGGGAGAGGGGGCCGGCCCGGCTGCAAGGCCGTTCCGGCCGGGCGACTGATCAGCTCACGTAGAACAGGTCGAACGCGCCGCCTCCGTTGTCCACACACTCGAAGCGGCTGAACAGCCCCATGCCGACGCTCAGCGAACCGGCCGTGCGGCACGCGACGTACGTGTCGTAGTGACCGCCCGGGATTCGGTAGTCGGCCGCCTGCGCCGACTGGGCGCCAGCGCCACCGAGCAGGAGTGCCGCCAGGACCAGGGATCCGGCAGCGGTCTTTCGCATGCGCATAGCAAGTCCACCGTTGTGTGTGTGCCGCGAGCGGCTGTTCGTCAGAGACGGGACGAGCCTGTCGCCACCCGCCCACGTTTCGCCCACGTCTCACCGACGTACCGCTGACGCCCCGCTCACGCCCGCCGTAGGCCCTCCTCGGCTCGCGCGGCCAACGCGGCGCGGCGCTCGGCGTACTCCTGCGCGCCCGTGATCCGCGAGAGCAGTTCCAGCGCGTGCCCGGCCGACTCGTGCAGGCCGTGCACCTCCGCCCGCCCGGCGGACTCCTCCAGTTCCGCCAGGGCCTCGGCGGTGCGGCCGAGCTGCCACAGGGCCTGCCCGCACTGGAGGCGCAGCAACACCCATCCGGCGACCTCCTCCTCCGCGCGGGTCAGCGTGAGCGCCTGCCGGACGCGGGCCAGCGCCTGTTCGGGCCGGCCGCCGTCGAGGGCCATCCGGGCGAGATGCTGAAGGGCCAGGCGCCGGCTGGGCAGATGGCCGCAGCGGACCGCCAGCGCCAGTCCGCGCAGACACTCGGCCTGGGCCCGCCGGACCTCACCGGCCCGGGCGTACGCCATGCCGAGGTTGATCCGGGCCGTGGCCTCGGAGACCGGGTCCACGGCCATCGGGGGGGCCGCCTCCAGGTGTCGCAGGGCCTCGGGCAACCGGTCCTGCTCGATCAGGAGCCAGCCGAGCAGCGCCCGGACCCGCGACTCGCCGTCGCCGCCGGCCGCGTACGGGTCACGCTGAGCGGAGTCGAGCGCGTCGGCCAGCAGGGGGCACCACTCGTCGCGCGGACGCAGGATCATCAGCGGCCACTGAAGGATGCCCAGCCGCCACGCCTGCGCGTGCAGTCCCCCGGCACGGGCGGCTGCGACCGTCCGGGCGAGCAGTTCCCGCTGCTCGGCATACCAGCGCAGAGCCTGGGGACGGGAGGTGAACTCCGGGCGGGTGAACGGCAGCCAGGTCTCCGGCGGCAGCGCGCAGCACACCTGCGACGAGGGCTCGGCGGCCTCGGTGGCGGCCAGGCAGGTGCGCAGCAGCAGGTCCACCAGCCGCCGCAGCGCGCCCTCCGCGCCCGGCCCGGCCACGGCGTCCTCCGACCGCGGGCCGGTGGTGCGGGCGTAGAGGCGGATCAGGTCGTGCAGGGACCAGTGACCGTCGCGTTCCTCCACCACGAGGTGGGCTCCGGCCAGGGTGTCGAGCGCGCCCAGGGCGGCATCCTCGGTGGTCCCGGCCAGGGCCGCCGCCGCGTGGACGTCGATGCGTCCGCCCGGGTGCGACGCCAGCGCGTACAGCATCCGGCGGTCCTGGGGCGCGACGTGCCGCAGCGAGGCGCCGAGGGCGGCGCGCGGTCCCCGGTCGTCCACGGACAGCAGGGCCAGTCTGCGGTTGCCGTCCAGGAGTTGTGCGGCCATCCCTTCGAGGGAAGTGTCCGGCTGGTAGGCCAGCCGGGCCGCCACCACCCGCAGGGCCAGCGGCAGTCCTCCGCACAGTCCGGCCAAGTGCCGTGCGGCGGCGGGCTCGGCGGCGACCCGTCGCGCTCCGAGTAAGGAGACCAGCAGCGCCGCGGAGTCACCGTCGTCCAGGATGTTGACCGGTACGGGCCGGGCCGCCTCGGAGACGATCAGACCCCCCAGCCGGTCCCGTGAGGTGACCAGGGTGACGCAGCGGGCTCCGCCGGGCAGCAGGGGGCGCACGTGCGCCGAGGAGCCCGCGTCGTCGAGCACCACCAGGACGCGCCGGTCCGCGGTCAGCTCCCGGTAGAGCGCACCCGCACCCTCCGCCGAGTCCGGGATGTCTTCCGGGGCCACTCCGAGCCGCCGCAGGAACCCGTGGAGCACGAGTTCCCCGTCCGCCGGGCCGGATGCCCCGAAGCCGCCCAGATCCGCGAAGAGCAGGCCGTCGGGGAACCGGCCGGCGTTGTGGTGGGCCCAGTGCACGGCCAGTGCAGTCTTGCCGACGCCCGCGGGGCCCGTGACCAGGCAGACGGGCGCGTCCTCCACGGTCAGCGCGTCCAGCCGGGCCAGCTGAGCCGCGCGCCCGGTGAAGCCTCCCGGGGAGCGCGGCAGTGAGCCCCGCCCGCCGAAGGCACCGGTACGCGGCGCCGCGGGCGCGCAGGACGGCGGCGCGGCCGGGGACGGCAGCCGGGTCGGAGTCACCGGCCCCGACGATGACGGCGAGTCGACCGACGACGGTGGCTCGGCCGGAGTCACCGGCCCGGATGGCGACGGCGAGTCGGCCGGCCACGGCGGCTCGGCCGGCGACGACAACGCGCCCGGGGAAGACTGCCCGGCCGGGGACGACTGTCCGGCCGGGCACGACGACGTATCCGGTGACGGCGGTCGGGCCGGGGACGGTCGTGTGTGGCGAGGTGCCAGCGGTTCGTCGCGCAGTACCTCTTCGAAGGCCTGGGTGAGCCGCGGCCCGGGACACACGCCCAGCTCGTCGGCGAGGAGCCGCCGCGTTTGGTGGAAGCGTTCCACGGCCTGCGCCCGCCGGCCCGAGCGGTGGAGTGCCAGGATCAGGGCGGCCGCCAGCGACTCACGCAGCGGATAGGCGCCGATCTCGGCGTCCAGCTCGGCGGCCGCTCGCTCGTGCTGCCCCAGCGTGCCGTAGGCGTCGGCCAGTTGCTCCACCGCGCCGACCCGCTCCTCCTCCAGGGCGCGGGCCGCGTCCAGCAGCAGGGGGCCGGCGGTGGTGCCGGTGAGGGCGGGGCCCTGCCACAGCGCCAATGCCCGGTGCAGCAGCAGCACCGCCTCGGCGGCGTCCGGCTGGGACCGGGCCTGCCGTACCAGTTCCTTGAACCGCGCACTGTCCACCCGGCCTGCTGGCGTGCGCAGTTCATAAGCACCTGTGTGGGTGACGAGGTCCACGCCGTGCCCGGCGCCGCCCGAGCCTTCGATGAGGCTGCGCAGGTGGGAGACGTGGCCCTGGACGACCGAGCGCGCCCGAACCGGCGGCTCCCCCTCCCACAGCGCCTTGCCCAGGGCTGACACGGGCACGGGCCGGTTCGGCCGCAGTAGCAGGGTGGCCAGCAGACTGCACCGCTTGGGCGGGCCGAGTGTGAGGTGGCCCGATTCCGTGACGATCCCCACCGTCCCCAACAGCCTGAACTCCATCGTGCCTCCTCCGCGCTTCGTTGTAATGCGAAGAGGGAAGCGGAACGACACTCGGTTGTCGGAGAACGGGAACGCGCCATTTCGGGACCGGAAACGGCAGATGAGGGCCATATGTGAGTGGGAGTTGGGTGGGCATGGACGACATCATCACGGCGACCGGGCGATGGCTCGCGCGGCCTGCCGGACCTGTACATGTCGGCGGCCTGCCCGCGTGAATCCAGCTCTCGCGGGACACGCGAGCGAGCCCGGACCTACCGGTTGTGACTGAGGCTTCAGTTGGCCACTTGAGCGCCGCAGTCGGCCGCCACATGATCGCGCTCAGGCTCGGGGCAGGCAGGCCATGTCCTGGCTCCGACGGGGGTGCTCATGGTGCGTCAACTCTCTTGGGCTACTCCGCCCCACTCGTTCGACAAGACAGTGCACCGGATCGTGCGGCGGGCACGCCGCCGGCTGGTCAGTCCGCCGCTTGCTGGAGGCCGTCGAGGATGAGGTCCAGGCCGAACTCGAACTCGTCGCCGTAGGCGTACCCGGGACGCATGACGTGGGCGGTCGCGATCTCGTTCAGGTACGGGTACTCGCCGTCGCCGAAACCGCTCATGGTGACTCCTCCCCGCCCTGAAGAACGGGGCTTGTCGCTATGCCGTGTTGGCGTGGCGATGGACCAGCCCGGCCCGTAAGACGTTGGTGGCTGCGACGGTGTCGGCGTGCGCGTGGTGGCCGCAGGCGACGCAGTGGAATTTTTCCTGGCTGGGCCGGTTCTGCTTCGCGATGTGCCCACAGTGGGGGCAGGTGCGGGAGGTGTTGCGGGGGTCCACGGCGATCACTTCCCGTCCGGCACTCTCAGCCTTGGCGTGCAGGATCGTCAAGAACACCCCCCATCCGGCATCGTTGATCGACTTGTTGAGCCCGGCCTTGGTGGCGGCCCCGTTGGGCAGGAAGCTGCCCGGCCGGCCGGGGTCGGGTTTCGGTGCGGGGGCCTTGCTCATGTTGCGGATCTTTAGGTCTTCGTGCGCGATGAAGTCGTATGTGCGCACCAGGTCGAGCGCGGTCTTGTGTGCGTGGTCCAGCCGTTGGCGGCGGACCTTGCCATGCTGCCGAGCGACCTTCTCCACCGCACGTTGGTGGTTGGCGGTGCGGTCCTTGGCCTTGCAGCGCGGGAACCGGGACAGGGCCTGCTGCGCGGCCTGGAGTTTGGCGGCGGCCCGGCGGCCGTGGCGCGGGTTGGGCACGAAGGCGCCGCCCGAGTCGGCGAGGAAGTTCGCGATGCCCAGGTCGATCCCGACCGTGCTGCCGGTCGATGCCAGTGGCTGTGGCTGTTCCTGTTCGACGGTGAGCACGACGAACCACCTGCGGCCCTCGCGCTTGACGGAGACGGTCTTGACCCTGCCTCTCACGGCGCGGTGCTGATTGGCCTTCACGTGCCCGATGCCCTGGAAGCGGACGCGGGTGACCGCCTCGTGCGGGGTGGAGTCCCAGCGGCAGCCGTCCCCGTCCTTCGGGAAATCCACCGTGTCGAACCGGTTCACCCCACGAAAGCGCGGGTAGCCCGGGGTGTCGCCGGACTTGATCCGTCGGAAGAACGCGGCGAACGCCCTGTCCAGACGGCGCAAAGTGGCCTGCTGTGAGGAGAACGACCAGCGGCCCTGACGCTCCGGGTCGAACGCCCGGACCTCCTTGAGCTGCGCGGACTGCATCCCGTACCTGACGCTGGTCTTCGAGACGTGCCGCCAGGCGTCGCGGCGCTCTTGCAGGGCCCCGTTGTAGAGGGAGCAGTGATCCCGCAGCATCTCCGTCAGCGCCTGGGCCTGACGGACGGTGGGCCGCAGGAGGAATTTGTACGCACGGATCATCCAGCCCACCCCCTCCAGCCGATTTCACTCGATCCTAACTACCCTTGGCCCATGTGATCACGCTGGGAACCAGATCCGGACAACAGGCGGGAAATCATGTTGTCCACCACGTCCACGCACACTTGGTGTTTGTCACGAAGTCCCGGCGAGAGGTCTTCAACGGCGAGATGCTGACGCGCTGCGAGGCGATCATGCGGGACGTGTGCGAGAGCTTCGGCGCGGAGCTGCGGGAGTTCAACGGTGAAGGCGATCACGTCCACCTGCTCGTGCACTACCCGCCGAAAATCGCCCTGTCCAAGCTCGTCAACTCTCTCAAGGGCGTCAGCTCCCGATATCTGCGCGCAGTACACCGGCCGAATCAACCAGATCGGGACCGGCTCGGTGTTCTGGTCCCCGTCGTATTTCGCGGGGTCCTGCGGCGGCGCACCGCCGAGCATCGTCAAGGACTACATCGAGAACCAGAAACGGCCGGCCTGACCCTCACCCCGAAGACGCAGAGAACTTCGGCGCTTCGCGCCTCCGGGCCGAGGATCGCATTCCCGCCCGGCCTGAAGGCCGCGATTCCCTGCGAAGAACAAAGGATGGCGGCTGTCGTGCAGGAGCACTACGGCGCCGAGCCGGAAGCCGTACTGCGCACGGCGCGGCTCCCCCGGCCCGGCATCGGGCCGGGCGAGGTACTGGTGCGGGTGCACGCCTCCAGCGTGGACCGGGGCACCTGGCACTTGATGGCCGGCCTGCCCTACGCGGTCCGGGCCGTGAGCGGGCTGCGCGGTCCGAAACTCCCCAACCCCGGCCGCAACATCGCCGGTGTCGTCGAGGCGGTCGGCCCCGACGTGACCGGGTTCGCGCCCGGAGACGCGGTCTACGGCACGGCAGCGGCCGCGTTCGCCGAATACGCCGCCGCCCGTCCCGACAGGATCGCCCCCAAGCCGGCCGGACTCACCTTCGAGGAGGCGGCGACGGTACCCGTCAGCGCGCTCACCGCACTCCAGGCGGTCCGCGACAAGGGCAAGGTCCAGGAGGGCCAGCAGGTCCTGATCACGGGAGCCGCCGGCGGCGTGGGCACCTACGCCGTCCAACTCGCCCACTCCTTCGGTGCCCACGTCACGGCCGTCGCGAGCATGCCCAAGCTCGACGCCGTACGAGCGCTGGGCGCCGACGACGTGATCGACTACACCCGCGAGGACTTCCTCGCCGGCCCGCGACGATACGACGCCATCATCGACATCGCAGGCAACCGAGGTCTACGGGATCTGCGCCGCGCCCTCACGCCCCGCGGCAGGCTGGTCATCACCGGTGGCGAGACGAACGGGCGCTGGCTCGGCGGCACCGACCGGCAGCTCCGCGCACAGATGCTGTCCCCGTTCACCCGCCGGCACCTGGGCACCTTCATCGCCTCCGAACACGCCGACGGACTGCGCGACCTCACCGGTCTCATCGAAGCGGGTGCGCTCAGCCCTGTCATGGACCGCATCTACCCGCTCGCCGAGACCGCTACAGCCGTCCGGCACCTTCTCGACGGCCGCGTCACGGGCAAGCTGGCACTCACCCTGCCCGCCGAGTGACACCGCAGGCCGACGCCGACACATGCCGTCGACCAGCAACTCCCGGACGCTGCCACGTCTGGCGACCGACTACGCCGCATAACCAACAGCGGCAAGGCGACCCCAAGCGGCCACTGGGCACAGAGCGGCCAGCCGAAGCGCTCAGGCACAGGATGACTGAGCGCCCGAAATGAGCGTGTCCGTTCCCTCGTCGTCTTTGAGCCCATCGGCGATGGTCTGGCGCGCCGTGCCTCATCGCTCCCGCCTTCGTCGAGTCGAGGCATGCGCGCAGATCCCCGCCCCAAAGCCCGACCGGGCAGGCGCGTTCCTGCCCAACGGGGCAGCGTCGGGACCGGACTGAACCGTTCGATCGCCGATGCCGGTTGGGGGGCGTTCCTGACGATCCTGCGTGCCAAGGCCGAGAGTGCCGGACGGGTTCGTCCGAGGTCGCCGGCGCCCGGTCGCTCTGCGGCGCGGTGCGTCAGTAGCCGGTGCCGCGCTTGACCTGGGTTCGTTCGGTCCCATGGGTCGCGCCCTTGGCGTCCAGCGTGCGGCACGCGTCGGCGATGTCCTGGCCCAGGCGGTCGATCTGCTCGCGGCTCATGGTCTCCTTGACCAGGGCGCGCATGATCTTCACTCGCTCCGCGTTGGGCGGGAGCGTGTAGGCCGGCACCATCCAGCCCCGCTCGGCCGAGAGCTGCCAGGCGATGTCGGACTCGTCGTAGGCGTGTTCGCCGGCGAGTCGGAAGGCGACCAGCGGCAGTTGCTCGAGGTCGCTCCCGATCACTTCGAAGCGGCCGCCGTCGCGCAGGTTGTCCGCCAGTGCGCGGGCGTTCTCCTGCATCATCTTCATGACGTAGGTGTAGCCCTGACGTCCGAGGCGTACGAAGTTGTAGTACTGCGCGAGCACCATCGACGCGCCGGTGGAGAAGTTCAGCGTGAACGTCGCATCCGTCTTGCCCAGGTAGTTCTCGTAGAAGACGAGGTCCTTGGCCAGGTCGGACTCCTCGCGGAAGATCAGCCAGCCGATGCCGGGGTAGACCAGGCCGTATTTGTGTCCCGAGACGTTGATGGACCGGACCTGCTCGAGCTGGAAGTCCCATTTCGAGTCCGGGTAGAGGAAGGGCCACACGAATGCGCCGCTGGCTCCGTCCACGTGGATCGGGATGTCGAGGTCCCGCTCCTTGCGGACGTCCCGCAGGAGTTTGTCGATCCCGACGACGTCGTCCTTGTGGCCGGTGAACGTGGTGCCGAGGACGGCGACGACGCCGATCGTGTTCTCGTCGAGGCGGGGTTCCACGTCCTCCGGGCCGATCGTGTACTTGCCCTCGGCGAGCGGTACGATCCGCGGCTCGACGTCGAAGTAGCGGCAGAACTTCTCCCACACGACGTGGACGTCTCCCCCGAAGATCAGGTTGGGCCGGTCGGTGGACAGGCCGGCCGCCTGGCGGCGCTCGCGCCACTTCCACTTCAGCGACAGCGCGCCGAGCATGATCGCCTCGGACGATCCTTGGGTCCGGCATCCGGCCGTCTTGCCCGGCGCGTGGAAGAGATCGGCGAGCATGCGCACACAACGCTGCTCGATCTCGGCGGAGATGGGGTACTCGGCATGGTCGATGAAATTGCGGTGGAGGTTCTCGGCGATCAGCCGTTGTGCCTCCGGCTCCATCCAGGTGGTGACGAACGTGGCGAGGTTGCGCTGCGGGTCGCCCTCCATGGCGAGGTCCACGTCCACGAGCCTCATCGCCTCCGTCGCTGACATGCCTTCCTCGGGGAAGGTCTCCGCGGGGGCGGGCTTGGTCAGGAATCGGTTACCGAAAAGGGCTGAATCGTCACTTTTAGTCACAGACTGATTCAAGCAGCGCCAGAGCCTGCTACGAGCGAGGGACACACCAAAAGGCAACGGCGACCCTCGCGGGTCAGTTCGGGGTGGGCCAGGTCCGGAGGAGTCTGCGGGCGGCTCCACTGTTTCAGAGCTGGTAGACGGCGACAGCGGCCGGGTGGACGTGGGAGGTTCTGAATCGGGATCGCGAACGTAGCCCGGCGGTCACGGCCGTAGCGGCGTAAGCCGTGTTACGCCCCCGAGGGCCGTACCGGCTTTGACCACATGGTGCGCCCGACTGGGTTGGCTCCCCGCCGCCGATCTAAGCCCAGGTGGCGGGCATGGACACCCCGGGCGAAGTGCCTTGTGTCGTACGCGAGGTACAACACCGCTCCCATGCCCGCAGCGTCGTGCGGGTGACCGTGCTCGTGGAGTACGGGGCGACCTCGGGCCGACGCCAGGACCGGCTTCGCGGGCCTACGACCGTGCGGGTTGGTTGACGATCGGAAGGGTGGTGGCGCAGGGCCACCGCGGACGACCGGGCAGTCGGCCGACAGAGGCCGCAGAGCGGGCGCGGTGTCTCGCCGATGCCCGGCCGGCATCGGTATCGACACTCCATTGCCCGGGCCGCGCCACCCCAACTCCCACCCCAAGTCCCCGTCAGTTCAGTCCGCCGGGAGTTGCTGTTCCGCCACGACCGGGGGCAGCGGCTCGCGGGCCGCGTGCCAAGCGGGCGGAAGGGCGGCGACACCCGTGCGGGCGGCGATCACCCCGCCTGCGATGGCGCAGGTGGTGTCGATGTCGCCGCGCCCGGCGACCGTGAACCACAGGCCCTCGTGCAGGTCGTCGAGGTGCCCTGCCGCGCACCACAGGGCGTACGGGACGGTGTCGGGCCCCGACATCCGGTAGCCGGAGCCCAGGATCTCGGCTGCGTGCCGGACCGAGGTGTGTTCGGGCATCCGGGCCGCGATGCGGATTCCCGACCGGACGTCGCTGTCGGGGAGTTGCTCGGCAACCGCCCACAGGAAGTCCGGCCGGGCCGGGGCGAGCCCGCCCCGGCTACGGGTGGCCAGCGCCGCGGCGAGGGCGACCGCCACGGCGCCCGCGACCGCCTCCGGGTGGTGGTGCGAGACGATGCTCTGGCGGGCGGCCTGCTCGGCGACCGCGTCGAGGTCGTCGGCGTGCCAGGCGCCGAGCGGGGCAGCGCGCATGGCCGCGCCGTTGCCCCAGGAGCCCTGGCCCCCGAACTGCCCGGCGACCACCTCCTGCCAGGGCTCGCCCGCGCCGATCCGGCGCAGCACGTCGTGCATGGACGCTCCGTAGCCGCGGTGCGTGTCCGCGGCGTAGGCCGCAGCGAGGCGCAGGGCGAGACGGTCCTGGTCGACGGTCCCGCCGCCCTCGGCGAGTTCACGCACCAGCACGAGCGCCTGGGCGGTGTCGTCGCTCCACTGCCACAGCGGTTCCGGGGGCAGCACCCGCGCCTCCAGGGCCGCCTGACCGTCCCGGCGCAGGATGCCGAACCAACGGTCACCGAAGGCATCGCCGAACGCGAGCCCGTACAACGAATCCAGCACGACAGAGGGCACGGTGATCATCAGGGCAGTATGGCAACGAGACGGCGCCACGGCGCTGCAATTAGGGGCAGTTGAAGGCGGGTGAGGCCGCGGGCGGTGGCGCGGGTCCGAGCAGCGGCCCCGCGCGGCGTCAGGGTCCTCGCGTGGACGTCTGGGTGAAGCGGCCGGTCGGCGCCGACTATGACGCTCCGCCAATGACCAGCGCGGTTCGCGCCAGGTCGCGCAGCCATGCATGGGCGTGGTCGGTGTCGTAACGCTGATGCCACGACAGGTATACCGGTGCCGCCGGCAGTTCGAGCGGGAGGGGGAGGACGACCAGGCCGAGGTCGGCGACCGTGGAGCGCGTGGTGGCTTCGGGGACGCTGATCAGGAGATCGGAGCCACGCGCGAATTCCAACGCGGCCGCTTCCGTGGGCGCGGTCGCCACCACACGGCGGGTGAGGCCCAGCCGCGCGAGGGCGTCGTCTATGGCATTGCTGAGGTTTCCGCGTCGCGAGACGGTGACGTGTTCAGCGGCGGCGTACTGCTCCGCCGTGAGGGGCCCGACGCGGGTGAGGGGGTGCTCCTGCCTCACGACGACGACGAGGAGGGTCTCGCCCACGCTCTCGGCACGGATGTCCGGTGCGCTCGGGCGGTTGGCGTTCGCCTCCAGGTCGACCTCGCCGCGCCGCAACTCGGGCGTGTCGATGCTCGATTCCGCGACGAAGCGCAAGCGCACGCCTGGTGCCTGTCCGCGAACGGCCGTGAGCAGTGCGGGGCCGCTCAAGGCGACCAGGGAATCGTGCCAGCGGAGGGTGAAAGTGCGCTCCAGCGTTGCCAGATCGAGTTCACGGCTCGGTGCCAGCACTCCCTGGACCTGGTGGAGCAGCTCGTGCACCTGTTCCCGGACGGCGATGGCATACGGCGTCGGGGTCATCGTGCGCCCCGTGCGCACCAGGATCTGATCCCCGGTCGTGTGCCGGATTCGGCCCAGACTTCGGCTCATCGCGGGTGCGGTCACATGCAGACGCGCGGCCGCCCCGGCCACGCTTCCCTCCTCCAGCAGTGCGTCGAGGGCGGTGAGCAGGTTCAAATCCAATTGCATGCGAGTAATCCTAGACGTGCTTGACATGCATTTGAAGTTAACGATGGGGCTCTATACCTTCGAGGCAAGAGCGCAGGACGGAACACACCGCCTGGCCCGACCAGCCTCATCACCCCTCCTCACACGGGAGTACCGCCATGTCCGAAACGCTTCAGACCACCGCCGACGCCACCTCCGACGCCGACCTGCTCGGTCAGACCGCCACCGTCGTGCGCGCGGCCGGATCGGCGCTGCGCGAGCGCTTCGGCGAGGTGGTCCGCTACGAGACCCGCGAAGAGCTGATGCGCGCCCTCGCCGTCAACGACGACACGGCCCTCGACATCCTGCGCCCCGGCCTCACGCGCCTGCGCCCGGACGCCGGCTGGGTGGAGGACGAGCTGGACGGCGGGGCGCTACCGGCCGGCGAATGGTGGGTCGTGGATCCGGCCGAAGGAAACGTCAACCACCTGCACGCCCTGCCGGAATGGGCGGTGACCGCCACCCTCGTGCGCGAGAACCAGCCGGTGCTCACCGTGGTGCACCTGCCGCTGACCGGCGAGACCTACACCGCGCTCACCGGCGCGGGCGCCCACCTCGACGGCCGGCCGCTGCGCGTCTCCGGGACCGCGGAACTCGGCCTGAGCCTCGTGGCCACCAGCCAGGCCCGGCCGGACGAGGACGAGAAGGTCGTGCGGCGCGTCGGCTCCTCGATCACCGCGATGCTCTTCGACGCGCTCGTCGTCCGCACCGCCGTGCCCGCGACCCTGCACCTGCTGAACGTCGCCGCGGGCCGGATCGACGCCTTCTGGCAGTACTCCGGCGCCCGCGCGGACCTGCTGCCCGGGGTGCTGCTCGTCACCGAGGCCGGCGGAGTGATCTCCGACGCCGAGGGCCGCCCCTGGACCCCGCTGAGCGAGAGCTTCCTGGCCGCCGCGCCCGGCGTCCACGCCGAGGCCGTCGCCACACTCTCGCGCTGACCACGCACCACAACCGGCACGAACGGAAGGACCAAATTCATCATGACCAAGATCGCAGTTCTCGGAAACGGCCGCGTCGGCGGCAGCCTGGCCACGGCTCTCACCCGGGCCAGGCATGAGGTGACCGTGGCGGACCGCACTCCGGGCGCCGCCGCCGGCGCCGCCCGGACAGCCCGGATCGTCATCAACGCCACCCCGGGCGCCGGCTCACTGGAACGGCTCCTCGCCCTGAGCGGGGAACTGCGCGGCAAGATCCTCGTCGACGTCTCCAACGCGACCGTCGACGGCCCCGACGGACTGCCCGCCGACCTGATCTACCCCGGCTCCAGCCTCGCTGAACAACTCCAGGAAGCACTCCCCGAAACACGCGTCGTCAAGACACTCAACACCATGCTCTTCCCGGTGATGACCGCACCGGCCACCCTCACCCAGGCGCCCGACGCCTTCCTCTCCGGCGAGGACCCGCAGGCCAAGCAGACCGTCCGCGAACTGCTCGTCGACCTCGGCTGGCGCGAGGAGTGGATCACTGATCTCGGTGGGATCCGGACCGCCCGCGCCACGGAGGCCGCGATTCTGTTCGTGCCGCACGTGATTCGGTCCAGCGGGTTCACACCCTTCGCGATCTCGATCGCCCGCTGATCCGAACACAATTCACCGCCCGGCAGTGGGGCCGGCCCCTCATCGCCGCCGGCCCCCTCAGGAGCAGGTGAGCCGGGGGCCCGCCCAGTCCGCGTGGTCGTAGTCGACACCGTTCCCGCCGTCGGTGACGACCAGCCTCAGCTCCTGGCCGCCGGTGAGATCGGCGGTCAACTGCTTGGCCGCGTCTGGCCCCTTGACGACTCCGCTGTCGGCGGCCAACGTGCCGTCCCGGTAGATCTGGAAGTCCACCGCGCCATTGCTGCCCGCTTCGTCGTCGACGCCGACCGCCGTGCTGAGCGAGGTGCAGGTGCCACCCAGGTAGTACGTCACCGAGCTCGCCGCGTGCACGCCGAGGCCTTGCGCGTACGTCACCCCATTGAGGGTGAGCGTCTTGCCGTCGCCCGCCCCTTGCTCGCCGTTGCTGCGGTCCTTCTCCACCGGGCCCCAGCCGTTCGAGGCCGATGTCCAGGTGAGGTCGCTCAGCTGGTGTGTGCCGGCCGAGGGGCCGTTGCCGCAGGTCAGTTGGGCGTTGGCCCAGTCGGCGTGGTCGTACTGGATACCGTCCCCGGCGTCGGTGACGACCAGTTCGAGTGTGGTGGCGCCGGTGACGTCGGCGCCGATGTGCACCGGTGGATCACTCGCCGTGCGCACACCGCTGTCCGCGACCTTCGCACCGTCCTTGAAGAGCTGGAAGACCACCGTCCCGGGTTTGCTCACCTCGTCGTCCACCCCGACATCGGCGCCGACCGTCTTGCACTTGCCGCCCAAGTGGTACGTGATCTCGCTCGACGCGTGGGTACCGAGCCCCTTCGCGTACGTCGTCCCGCCAACGGTCAGGGGCTTCCCGTCGCCGGCCGCCTGCTCGCCGTTGCTGCGGTCGCGCTCCACCGGTCCCCAGCCGTTGACCGCCGACGTCCACGGCAGATCACTGAGCTGGCTCACGCCGGTCGGCGGTGGCACCGGGCTGCCCGGAGTGACGCGGTACATCACCGTGCCATGCGCGGGAACCGAGGCGCTGATCGCACTCGTCGTCGAACTGGTCGCCTTGGACCAGAGGTCCTTGAGGGCGTACGAGGACGCTCCGCCGATCCCGATCTGGTCGACGGTGGTGGAGACCGTCTGCGCGCTCGCGTTCTCATTGGTGAGCGTCACCGAACGCCCGCCGTCGGCAAGGGGCTTGGACATCACGACGAGTCCGCCTGAGCCGGAGACGACAGTGGCCTGCTTACCGAGACTGTCCTGATCGACCGCGATGACATCGGTGTTCTTCAGGATCGCCAACGTCGCCGGGCTCGCGGTGCGCAGATCGCTGCCGATCAGCAGCGGCGCGGCCATCTCGGACCAGAGACTGAAGTGGGTGCGGTACTCGGCGTCGGTCATTCCGCCGTTGCCGACCTCCAGCATGTCCGGGTCGTTCCAGGCACCCGGCTTGGCGTACGAGGCCAGCGACTGGTTCTGGTGCGCGATGCCGATCATGCTGGACCAGGAGTCGCTGATGTCTCCTGTCGTACGCCAGGAGTTGCCGATGTCCGGCGCCCAGTTCCAGGGCTGGTTGGAGCCCCATTCGCAGATGCTGTAGAGGATCGGCCGGCCGGTGGCCTTCAACGCGTCACCCATCGCCTTGTAGCGGGTCTTCGCGTCGGCACCGGTGTTGTTGCAGTTGTCGTACTTGAGGTAGTCGACACCCCAGGACGCCCACAGGTTGGCGTCCTGCTGCTCGTGGCCGAGGCCGCCGGGGAACCCCTGGGTGTCACAGGTCTTCGTCCCCGCACTCGAATACAGGCCGAACTTCAGCCCCTTGGAGTGCACATAGTCCGCGACCGCCTTGATCCCGTTCGGGAACCGCGCCGGGTCCGGCACCAGGTTGCCCGAGGCGTCCCGGTTCGGCAGCGCCCAACAGTCGTCGATGTTGACGTATGTGTAGCCGGCGTCCTTCAGTCCCTGCGACACGAAGGTGTCGGCGATGCCTTTCACCATCGCCTCGTTGAACTCGGCCCTGCAGTGGGTGGAGTTCCAGTTGTTGAAGCCCATCTGGGGCGTACGGGCCAGACCGTTCTCGACGGCGGCGGCGGGGGGTGCGGCGGCGACCTGGAGGGCGACCGCGGCCAGGGCGGCGACCGTGCCGCCTCCGGCGATCAGCGCCAGCGAGGCGGAGGCTGCCGCCAGCCGGCGCCTGAAGGAGTGCCGTTCGAAAGGGTGCCGTTCGTGACGCATGTGCGGCTCCGAGGGGGGTGATTGACGCACAATTCAACGTGGCCGAACGAAATCAAACACATCTCAGCGCCGTGTCCCATACATGTCAATACACCGCGCACCCCTTGTGCTTCACAACGTAATCACTGCCTCTCGTAGGGCAGTTCGCCACCGCCCGGCCCAGCGCTCCCGCCAGTCCGCACGGACCGCGCCCTCGATTCCGTACACCGTCACGGTCAGCGACACCGGCCCCTCCGCGACCACGCAACGGCATTGCTCACCGCCGCCAGTCAATTCGCCCCAACAGACCGATGTGACCGGGCACACCCCCAAGTGGTGCGCCCTGCCCGGGATTTCCGGAACGCCGCCGCGATGCCGAACATCCTCAGGGGAGGAAATTCCTACCCACGCCGTACATGCGCGGTGTTCAACGAAGAGTCCTGAACATCCGACCCAGGAGTGCCAAATGAGGGCAGGGACCGCGCGCGGCCCGATGGCCGGAGCGTTGACGGCGGGGGTGCTGCTCGCGGTGCTGACCGGGTGCTCGTCCACGGGCGACTCGGCGGACGCCCACTACGCCGAGGACTACGCCGGGCATGAGCCGCTGCGCGTGCTCGGCTACCCCTCCACCGGCTCACTGGGCGTCACACAGCAGCTCGTCTGGCGGATCGCGGACGATTCCCCCGGCCGGCTCGCGGCTCTCGCCACCGGTGACGGTGACGGTGACGGTGACGGTGACGGTGACGGTGACAAGGATGCCGCGCGCCGCACGGCCGGCAACTGGATAGAGGCGTTCAAGAAGGGGGCCGGCGGGAAGGTCGCGGCGGACTTCTACGACGAGGGCTCCGAGCGTCAGACCGTCGTCCTGTACTTCCAGGACACCGGCCAGAGGAAGGAGATCAGCGTGCGTCTCGACGGGGACGCGGGTGCCGACGGCTGGCACGTCCTCATGGACGAACCGTCCATGAAGGAGGCCACGGCGGAGCCGACCTGGGCACCTCGCGCCCCTGGTGGTTCGGGGTCCGCCCGCACCACCCGCTGACCCGACCCGCACGCGTCACGGCGCCCTCGCATGTGAATCGCGCGGGGCCCCGTGGCGTGTGCGGCCGCTCGTCCGGCAACCGGGCACTTCGGTCCTTCGCGGGGCTCGTCAGTGTGTGCAGACGAAGCTGGACGCGCTGTCCGGGGCGCCGTCGCGGTACCGGGGCCAGTCCGGGTACGCGCACAGGGGACGTGTGCGGTCGTGGAGCGCGTCCGACACGATCGGGTTCCTGGGCGCCTGTCCTTGCTCGGCCCAGCGTTCGAGCGCGGAGAGCGAGTCCCAGGCGGCCGCGAAGGAAGGCGTGCCGAAGTTCGCGTGGTTGGCTCCGGGTACGACGTAGTACCGCATGAACGCGCGGGTCTGCCGTGGGCCCAGCGTGTCGTGCAGCCGCCGGTAGTAGTCGCTCGTCGAGGCGGCGGAGACCAGTTCGTCCGCGGCGCCGTGGAGCATGATCAGCTTGCCGCCGGCGCGGGCGAACGGGCCGAGGTCCACGTCGTTGCGATCCTCGATCGTGGACAAGTAGCTGATCCGGCTGAGCCACTTGCCGGGATTCCGGGGATCGACGTCGAGGGAGCTGTGGTGCGGGTCCCTGGTCAGGAAGTACTTGACCCACTGATCCCAGTACTGAAGCCCGTAACCGCTCGTCACCGGCATCGGATCGGCCGGCGCGGTCGTCCCGAATCCGAGGAACGGGGTCCTCATGTCCGCCCCCGACAGAAACGGGAACCCGGGGTACCCGGTCTCGCCACTGGCGATCCGGTACGGCCACCGGAACGGGGTGGACATGGCGACCACGGCACCGATCTGAGGATCCGACAAACAGCTCGGTCCGGCATCGGCACCTCCCGGGCAGCGAAGCGTGAGCGGATCGAAGTGACAGCCGGACGGGTTCGAGACGACTCCGTCCTCGACACCGTCAAGCCCGTCGCACGCGTTGATGACGCTGTCGTGGAGCAGCGTCTGCTTCGCCGGTCCGGGAAAGGCACCGGGGCGGGACAGGACCTGCGCCAGGTACCCCAGGTCCAGGCCCTCGCTGAGGTTGTTCCAGGCGGGAAAGGCGGAGATCACGCCGTCGAAGGCCTCGGGCCACCGTTGAGCGACGACGAGCGCCTCACGGCCTCCGGTCGATCCGCCCGAGAAGTAGACCTCGGCAGGGTCCGCCCCGTAGGCGTGCCGGACGATGAACAGGCTCGCGTCGCGCGTCTTCTTGAGCGCGTCACCGGCGGCGAAGTTGTTCAGGGCCTCGTCGTTGACACCGAACGACCCGTCGAGGGACGGTGGGGCCGCCGGGCTCTGCTGGTGACCGGAGTCGCTCGCGAAGGTCGCGTAGTGCCGGGCCAGGGGCACCGGCTGGTCCGTGGGACCGAACGGCACGTTCTCCGCCAGGTCGGGAACGGTGCCGTCGTAGCCTCCGCCACCGAACATCATCGCCTTGCGGTTCCAGTCGTACGGCAGGTCGACGCGCATCTTGACATGGGGCGCGGTCGGATCGACGGGGAAGATGTCGGCGTCGACCTGGCAATAGGTGACCGCTTCCCCGCCGACGAGGCCGGTCCTGACCGACACCGACTCGACGCGGCCGCCGGTTGTCGGCAGGCTCATGACCGATGCCGGAATCCGCATCCGGTCGAGCCCCGAACACCGCGGTACCGATGTCAGGTGGCCGGGCTCGGCCGGGGTGCTCGCGCCGGCGGGTCCGGCCCCAAGCACCCGGATCGCGCCTGCCAGCAGAACCATGGCCGCCGGTACGGTGAACCGGCGAATCCTCGCGCATCTTGCCGATGTTCCGCTCATACTGGCCCTTCCTCCGGATCTCGCAGGCGGGGAGCGGTGCTGCCTCCACGGCTCGCCGCCGTCGTCCTGGCCTCAGTGGTGGAACCCGTTCTCCGCTTCAGCGGTAGAGATGCGCACCCGGGACGGCGTTCGGATCGTCGCGGACCTCGGCGGGGTTCGTCTCGGGCAGGAACCACGCGGCGGCGGTGGTGACCAGCCCCAGGACCATGATGTAGGCGGCCACCGGCATGGTGCTCCCGGTCTTCGCGATGAGTGCCGTCATGAGGAACGGCGTGCTGCCGCTGACGGCGATCGCGGAGAGCTGGTAGGCCAGCGACGCGCCCGAGTAGCGGACGCCCGGCTCGAAGAGCTCGCCGAGGAAGCTCGCGATGGGCCCGTAGGTGAGGCACTGGAACACGAAGCCCACCGTCACCGCGACGAAGATCAGCGGCAGCGACGCGGTGTCGACGAGCCGGAAGTAGGGGAAGGCCCACACCGCGACTCCCAGACCACCGACCAGGATCAGCGGCCGCCGGCCCACCTTGTCCGACAGATGGCCGGACCAGGGGAGGATGACGAGCATCGCCACGGAACTGGTCAGCACGACCGCGAGCAGGGGGTCACGCTCGAGCCCCAGCGTGTGGGTGCCGTAGCTGAGGAGTCCGGAGATGCTCACGTAGAAAAGGCTGTTGGTGGCCGAGAGGAGCCCGCAGCCGAGCAGGATGGTTCCCCACTTGTCGCGTACGACCTGTGCCAGCGGCGCGCGGGGCACCGTGCTCTCCGGCTGAGACGCCTCCCGCTGGAGTTTCCGGAACTCCGGCGTGTCCTCCACCTTCGCCTGGATGTACAGAACCACCACGAACATCACGACGCTGACCAGGAAGGGGATGCGCCAGCCCCAGCTGAGGAAGGCGTCGTCCGGCATCAGACCACTGGCGGCCACGAAGATCAGGTTCGAGACGATCACGGCGACGGGGACACTGGTCTGGCCGAAGGTTCCGGCGAAGCCGCGTCGTTTGGGACCGGCGGACTCGGTGAGCAGGAGCATGATGCCACCCCACTGGCCGCCCGCCGCGAGCCCTTGCACGAAGCGCAGGACGACCAGCAGCGTCGGAGCCAGCGCGCCGGCGGTAGCCGCACTGGGAAGGCAGCCGATCAGGAACGTCGCGGCTCCCATGATCGCCAGGCAGGTGACGACCACCGGTTTGCGTCCGTGGATGTCACCGAAGTGTCCGGCCAGCGTCCCACCGATGGGACGCGCCACGAAGCCTGCCCAGAACGTGCTGAAGGCGAGGAGAGTCCCCATCAGGGCGGAGGAGTGTGGAAAGAACACATGGGGAAACACCAGCGCGGCCGCGGTGCCGTAGAGGAAGAAGTCGTACCACTCGAGCGAGCTGGCGATGAGCCCGGCGGCCAGCAGCCTGCGGGAGGCGCGGGGCCGGGGCATCGGCAGGTCGGCGCCGGGGCGGCTGCCGGACTGTCCTTCGGGTTGGGCGAGCGGAGTTGCCATAGGTGCCGCCTTCGTCCATAGCGCAGGCTGGTGATGGCGGTTACATTAAGGCGCCGTTGTTGTGGGGTTGAGGTGTGCATCACCCACACCTCCCGTCGATGTGGTGGGGCTTTCTCCCACCTGATGCCGAGGAGGGATGGCGCTGTGGTCAGCGACCTCGGAGGCGGGGCGCGGTTACGCTCGCTCGCCCGCCGCCGGCACGAACTGGCGTCGTTGTACGCGACCGCCAAGTCGCTCACGGCACTCGGCGAGCTCGACGAGGTGCTCCGGTCGATCGTCCGCCACGCCCATGATCTGATCCGCACGGACTTCGCCTATCTCTCGCTGGTCGGCCCGGACGGCAGACTGTCGGTCAGGGCATCGGAGGGAACGGTCTCGGCCCCCTTCCTCGCGGCGTGCATACCGGCCGATGTGGGACTCGGCGGCAGGATACTGACCTCCCGAAGTCCGCACTGGGTGCGCGACTACAGCGCCACGACCGTCATCGAGCACGATCCGGACTTCGACCGGCTGGTCACCGCCGAGGGGCTCGTCGCGCTGCTCGGCGTACCGCTGGTCATTCGGGGTGAGGCGGTGGGCGCCCTGTTCACCGCGGACCGCTGCGAACGGTCTTTCCAGGCCGACGAGATCGCGTTGCTGCGCGCCTTCGCCGATCATGCCGCGGTCGCCCTCGACAACGCCCGTCTCTACGAGGCGAGCCGGACCGCCCTGCACGAACTCCGGACCGCGTACCGGAAGATCGAGGAACACATGGCCGTCGTGGAGCGCGCGCAGGCCATGCACGAGGCCCTGACCGGTGTCGTGCTCTCGGGCGGGACACCGGACGACGTGACGCAGCTCCTCGCCGATCAACTCGGCGGCAGGGTCACACTCCTGGACAGCGGCGACGGCGCCCTCGTCCGCGGGGAATCGGTGTCGAGTCCGTGCGGGGCCGCGACGGAGTCCGGCCTGGCCGAGGCCGTCGAGAACGCCCGCCGCTCGGGCCGCTGCACGACCTCGGTCGACGACAGGGGAGTCGCCCGCAGCGTGGCCTCGATCCAGGCGGGCGACAGCCACCTCGGCGCCCTCGTGTGGAGCCGGAAGGCGGCCGCCGGCACCCCGGACGACATGGACTCGCGCACCCTCGAACGGGCCACGCACATCCTGGGGCTGCTCATCCTCAAGGAGCGCGCCGTCGAGGAGGCGAGCGAGCGGTCGAGCGGGGAGCTCCTGACCGAACTCATGGTCGGCGGCCCGGGGATCGGGCCTGCCCAGCGCGCCCGTACCCGGGCCCGCAACATCGACGTCGAACGCCTCGATCTGGTCCTCGTCGCGGACTCCCCCGCGCTGTCGCCGACCGCTCTCTCGCGCCATCTGCACGACATCGCCCGGGACTTGGGCGGGCTCGCCGGCGAACATCTGGGCAGGGCCACCATGGTCCTCCCGAGCGCCGACGACGACCACACCGTCGCGGAGGTCCACCGTCGGCTGCGTCGCACGCTGGGTGGCCCCGTCGCCGTCATCGCAGAACGTGTGGTCCGTCACGACTGGTCACGGGCCTTCTCCCTGGCCGACCGCTGCGGCACCGTCATGCGGGCGATCGGACACACCGACCTGGGCGCCACGACGGGTCGCTACGCCCTCTACGCGATGATCTTCGACACCGAACGCGTCTGTGAGCTCGACCGTTTCATCTCCGACTCCATAGGCCCGCTGCTCGACTACGACCGACGGCGTGGCACCGATCTCGTGGACACCCTCAGCGCCTACTACGTCCACCGGGCCAACGTCGCGGCGACCGCCCGGGCGTTGTTCGTGCACGTCAACACGCTGCTCAAGCGCCTGGACCGGGCCGACACCGTCCTCGGCCTCGACTGGCGCCGCGAGAACGACCTGGAACTTCAGCTGGGACTGCGGCTGCACCAGCTCAGAGTGATCACGAACGCCACGCCGTGAGGCTTCGCGCCGTCCGGCCTCGCGCCGTCCGTGCCGGGCTTCACGGTGCGGCTTGGCGCGTGAACTGGCCGTGGACGGGCGGCCGTACGGGCTGTTCGGGCACGGGCGCGGCATGGGCGCGGGCACGGCAGGGGCGCGGGGGTGGCGTTCTAGGCGGCGCGGCTGATCGCACGGCGTCAACTGCGCGCCCGGCCTCAACTGACCTTCACGCAGCGGGTGTTGTCCTCCACGTCGCCGCCGACTGAGTGGCCGGGGGCGGGCGCCGGATGACGGACGGTGGATGAAGGACGACGAACGGCGAACGGCAACCGGCGTTCGGCGTTCGGCGTTCGGCGTTCGACTCAGGGGGTACGCGCCGAGTCCCGCAGGGCGCTCTTCGACAGCTTGCCCGTGCCCGTCCTGGGCAGTGCGCTCATGAAGACGAACGCGTCGGGCAGCCACCACTTGGCGACCATCGGCGTGATGTGCCGCAGGAGTTGTCCGGCCGTGGTGGCACTGCCGTCGCGCAGGACGACGTAGGCGACGGGGCGCTCCGCCCATCGCGGGTCCGGGCGGGCGATCACGGCGACTTCTACGACGTCCGGGTGGGAGGCGATGACGGTCTCGAGCTCGATCGAGGAGATCCACTCGCCTCCGGACTTGATCAGGTCCTTCATCCGGTCGACAAGGCGCAGGTAGCCTTCGGCGTCGATGGTGGCCAGGTCGCCGGTGCGCAGCCAGCCGTCGCCGGTGAAGCCGTCCTCCCCTTCCGCCCGGAAGTAGCCACCCGCCACCCAGGGGCCCGCCACCTGAAGCTCGCCGACGGCGTGGCCGTCGCGCGGCAGCTCCCCGCCCGTCTCGACGTCGACGATCCGCACGTTCACCAGTGGCATGGGCTGGCCCTGGGCGGCCCGTACCGCCACCCGCTGCTCCTCGGTCGCTTCCCGGTGCCGGGTGCGGGTCCCGCCGATGGCCCCGACGGGGCTGACCTCGGTCATCCCCCAGGAATGGGTGATGGGTACGCCGATCGCGGCACGGTAGGTCTCGGAGAGCGCCGGGGGAACGGCCGAACCGCCGCCCAGCAGGCACCGCGTGGCGCTCAGATCGTAGGACCTCAAGTCGGGAACCAAGCTCGTCCACACTGTGGGAACGGCACCGGCGACCGTCACCCGTTCGGTCTCCATCAACCGCAGCAGGTGGGCCGGATCCGCCGAGCCGCCGGGAAGGACGAGGGAGGCGCCCGCCATCATCGCGCCGTAGGGAAGGCCCCAGGCGTTGGCGTGGAACAGGGGCACGATCGGCATCACGACGTCACTCTCGCTGAGGCCGATGAGGCCGGCCGCGAGTGTGCCCAGGCAGTGCAGGACCGTCGACCGGTGGCTGTAGAGAACGCCCTTGGGCGGTCCCGTCGTTCCGGAGGTGTAGCACAGGCCCGAGGCCAGGTTCTCGTCCTCGAGCGTGAACGTGTCCTCGAACGAGCCCGCGAACGGGTCGCCACTGGCGATGAGTTCCTCGTGGTCCAGGATGCGGGGGTCCGCCGGGATCGCCATGTCGCTGCCGTCGGGCAGTACCACCCAGTGCCGTACCCGTGGCAGCCGGTCGGCGCTCGGCCAGATCCGCGGGAGCAGCCCTCGATCGACGAACACCACGTCGTCCTCGGCGTGATCGACGATGTACTCGATGTGCTCCGCGGAGAGCCGGATGTTGATCGTGTGGAGCACCCGCTTGGTGGCCGGCACCGCGAGACAGAGCTCCAAGTGGCGCCGGTGGTTGCCGGCGAACGTCCCGACACGGGCGCCGGCCGGGACACCGAGGCGGTCCAGTGCGGTGGCGAGGCGCCGGGTGTGGTCGGCCACTTCGGCGTAGGTGAGCCGCTCGGTGCCGGCCGTGGTGACGTGCTTGTGCGCATGGAGTCGCTCGGCACGCTCCAGGATGTGCGCGATGGTGAGCGGCCGTGCCTGCATCAGCCCGTCCATGGCGCCCGGGGCCCCGGCCTCATCAGGTGTCCGTGGTTCCCGGCGGGGTGCGGGTTCCGGCCGATTGCCGCCGGCGGCTCCGGTGACGATCGCGACACGGGACTCATCGGACATGGGTCCTCTCTTTCGGTCGGCGGTCCGCCCCTGAAGACGGTCACGGGTCCGGACGTCGGTCTCCTTGCGGGGCAGCATCCGCTACGTACCGCACGTCACCGTAGGTCCGGTTCCGCCCCGGAGAGAGGTGGGAATCCCCCACTTGTCGAAGCGCTTCGGCGGCTGTTCCCCACACTCCGCGGCAGCGCAACCGGCTCCAACTTGTTCTCGAGGTGGCTACGGCAGGGGCCCGAGGTCACCGTCGACGACGGTCTCGGAGATCGGGGGGCGGTCCCAGAGGGCGAGGATCTCGTTCGCCATGGCGACGATCGCACGTGGGTCCCTGTCGCCGTACGCCCTGATGGCGGCGGCCGAGAGGCTGCGCGGGACAGCGCCGGCGTCGAGCAGCACGCGCCATTCCTCCGGCGCGAGTTCGAGGAACTCCAGCCCGGTCAGCTCGGCGATCTCCAGTGGGTCGGCGAGTGTGCCGGGGTAGCAGGAGAGGGTACGAAGGTGTGGCAGGCCGATGACGGGCGCCAGGCTGAGGGGTCCGCCGTCCAGCACGCCGAGGCTCAGCACCTGGAGTTCCGGGTGGGCCGCGGCCTCCACGCTCCCGATGCTCTGGTGGTTGACCCATGCCGCGTGGGGCGGCTCGTGGCGTGGGCGCCCGTGGTACCAGTCCCGTTCCGGATCCAGGACCAGCTCGGTGAGAGATTCGGCGAACAGTTCGGCCCCGACGCTCCGCTCGTGGTCGAGCACGATGATCTGGCCGGTGTGACCGCGCGGGCCCGGTGTCAGGTCGACGGCGACCCGGTCCCCGCCACCGGTGTCGCCGATGACGATCCATCCGGGCGAACCGACCACGTCCTGCACAGCGGCGTCCGGCCCGGTGACCGCTACCTGCGACGCCGCATGCTCCCATCGGAACGGACGGGACGAGCTCTCGGCGACACGGACGTCGTCCAGGGAGGTCACTTCGAAGCCGACCGCGTCGAAGACGCGCTCCGCCGCGCCGTGGTCGTCGGCCCAGTCCGCCCACCGCGCACGCGTCACCCGGTAGAGCGCCTTCATCTCCTCGGGCAGCGTCACTCCCAGACGAGACTCCGCGGCCGCGATCTCCGCCTCGGTGGCGCCGATCGCCTCGGGTATCCGCTCGCGCAACGTTCGTTCCAGCAGCTCCAGATCCACGGACGGAGCCGGCCGCGCCCCCGGCACGGCCTCGGGGAGACGGCGCCACGGCTCGGGCAGCGCACCCTCGATCAGGCGCAGCGCCCCCGGATGGGCGTCCCCGAGGCCGGGATCCACGGCAGGACCGCAATCGAACAGATGGAGCACGGCGTTCCCTCTCGGCGGGATCTCCACGGTGAAGGCGATGTCGGTGGCTCCTGCCGCGGTGAGCGCGTCCCGCACCCGCTCGATCGCGTCGAACTCCTCCTGCATGTCCGACACCAGCAGGGCGCGTCCGGGCTGCGGGCGCCGCGGCTGGAGGGGCACGCTCCACCCGCCCCGACCGACCCGCCCCGCCACGTGGCCGCCCGGCACCGCGAGGGTTTCCGTGTGCGCTGTCCGCAGGAGCCGCAGCAGGGGCTCCCAGGTGGCGAAGTCATGCAGCGAGGACAACGGGGGCCTCCGGCCGGTTCGGTGATCACGACGGTGGCGATTATGCCGCCCACCACCGACAACCTCGTCGGCCGAACAATGCCGGCCCGCAGCGGCGTGACCAGTCGCCGCAGGCCGGCACCCGAATCGAGTCGGCCCGCTGTCTAGCAGGTCTTGCGTACGTAGCCGCTGCTGCCCGCCGGTTTGACGTCCAGGTCGCGCTGGACGATGCTCAGCGTGCTGCCCCACCCGTTGCAGGCCTTCGACCTGCCAGAGTTGGTGTACTCGATCACGATCACGTTGTTTCCGAAGGCGCTGGTGTAGTCGCCGCACTCGTCGTACTGGCCGCACTCCTCGGCCACGGCGAAGTCCAGTCCGTTGGCGGTGTGGTTGCCTGCCAGCTCGGGAGTGTTCTTCTGGGCGATGGCCAGGCCGTCCGCGTGGGCGCGGGCGGAGAGCAGCTTGATGAACGCCTGCGCGTTGGCGGCCGTCAGGCGATTCCCGGAACGGGTGTAGCTGTCGTAGTTGTCGGGCTCGATCGCCTGGAAGCCCTTGGTCCTACAGCTGTCGATGAGGCTTCCGATCTTGCCGGCGATGCGCTGGCGCTTGCCGTCGGTGCCGACGTCGAGGAAGGCCTCGCCCCAGTCCTTGTCGTAGACGACCTTGCCGGACGAGTCGCGCAGCAGCAGGTCGGAGTCCCACTCGCTCTCGGCACCCGGCTGCGCCTGGAAGGCGTTGATGTAGCAGATGTTGTACAGGCCTGCCGCCGGGGAGGCGGCGTTGTCCCGGGTGACGACCTTGACCCCGGCCGGCGGGGTGTAGGCACCGCCGATCTGATAGTCGAAGCCGACGTGTGTGGGCGGCAGGGGCACGGACGCAGCCTGCGCGGAGGTCGCAGGGGCGACCAGAGCACCGACCAGCGCCGCCGCGCCGATGACGGTACCCATGAGCTTGCGGGAATTGGGACTGAAACGGCTCATGTGGATGAGCTCCCAGGGGGGAAGAGGGCACGTCCCCGCCTCGGACGCGTAAGAGACGTCCTGGCGACTCGGGCCGGGCTCGTGGCGCGAGGCCTGCATACCGGCTGGGCGTGTCTCTGAACCCGGAGCACGGCTCCGGTGTTGTCCGGGAGTAAAGCGACTGCCTTTGAAGATGTCAACGCCGGGACTCCTCACCGACGAACCGGTTTCGGCCGAAGGCCAGGGGCAGGAGTGCTGGTACTCCGTCGCAGATCGCGCTCTTCGTAACCGGGCTGCTCTGGGGCGCCGGGCCGAGCCGGCGCCGTAGTCCGTCGAACGGCTATCTTGCCGGGCATGAAGGCAGTGAACTGGGATGAGGTGCGGAATCGGACCGTCGCTCTGTACGCGCGGCCTGGCACGGGCCTCGGCAGACAAGATCTCCCGGAAGCCCTGAGCGAGGCGCAGGTGCGCCAGGCCGAGGAACATTTCGGTGTGGAGTTCCCCGAGGACTACCGCCAGTACCTGCTGCGTGTCAGCGCGGGTGGCCGGGTGCGGGAGTTGCGGTTCAACGGCTCGCGCTGGGACTGGGACGGCGCCCGGCACGAGGACCACGACAAGCTTCATGTCCCCTTTCCCGACCATGACAGCGCGCTGGCGGAGAGCGAGGAGGTGTGGGACAACCAGCCGAAGCGGGAGGACTACATCTCCGATGCGGCTCACCAAACCGCTCACGATGCTTGGCAGGAGACCGCGGACACGATCGAAGCCGCTCGAGTCACCGGAGTCGTCTTCCTCAACGACGACGGCTGCGGCTTCCACACGCTTCTCGTCGTCAGCGGGCCCATGCGCGGAACCATGTGGTTCGACGGGCGCGCGACGTGCGATCGCCTGAACCCGCTGCTCAACGATGACCGGCAAGCCGCGACTTTCGCCGAGTGGTACCTGGACTGGCTCACCCACGAGGAGTCGCTGACGACGCTCGAACAGCGTCGCGCCGCTCTCCAGAGCCGGCACGCAAGCGTGGGGAGGCCCATCTGGTTTCGCTGGTTCGACTCGTAGAGGCCAAGATGCGCGCCGTCGGCGAGCAGGCCGACGCCACCCTCGAGTCCTGGCGCCACCTACGCAAACTCTCTTGCGGCACCACCCACATCATCGACATCGTCAACGCGGTCCTGGTCTTGCGGCTCGCCGCGTCAACAACATGAGGTCGGCGAAGCGCCGGCGCGGACAAGGACAGTGCCGCCGTCAACGACAGCAAGGGAGCCGGTTCACCGTGACAGACGTCAGGGTCACCTACGACAAGACCGCGGATGCGGCGTACGTGTACTTCACCGATCCGCAGGTGGACGTGAACTCCGCGCACATGTATCCCTGCGATCCGGTGGACGCCGGCGTGATCAACCTCGACGTCGACGGGCAGGGCCGCCTCATCGGCATCGAGGTGTTGGCGGCCAGTTCGAAACTGCCCAAGTACCTGCTCCAGTCGGCGGAGCGGTTGGACATCGAAGACGCGTGAAGCGGTGGCACCCGGCAGCCGCCGCCCCACCGCGCTCCACCACAGCTTCGAAAGGGCTCATTCTCTGCTTCACCCAGAAGTCCGGCGTCTGCCAGCGAATGGGCCCCACTCCGCAGGGCATCCGCATCGCCTGCTTCGGCGGCACACTCATAGCCAGGACCAGCAGACCCATCGTTGCCCCGGTGGCTTTCCTCCAGGGCAACGATCCATAGGCCTGCATCACTGCGACGATCCGGGAATTCACCGTGCCTGTCACTCGGCACAGTCACGCGACACCCGCGCCCGCGCAGCCGACGGATCCGCCGGTGGAGCGTCATTACGGCGAAGAGCGGCAGAACCACCAGGCTTGCCTGTTGCCCGAGTTGGGAAGCGGTCCGGCCTAGCCAGAGTCTGCGGAGGTCGACGTCCCGCCTCAGGCTTGACGGCTCAGCCCGACGGACTTGGACACGACAGAGGAAACGAACGGCACGGGAATCCCTTGCGTTGCCGACAACGAGGTCCACCACCGGGCACACCACAGGTGCACGGACGGTCCGGGCACGGAAAGGCTCGCTGTGTCGCAACATCTGAGGCAGCACGCGATTGACAGGCCGGTCACGGCCTACAACGTCAACGCGCGCTCGGAGAACCGACCATGTCTCAGCTCCTCACAGGTGACTCGCCGCGCCCGAACCTAGGAGCGGGGGTCAGTAACGGGCAAGCGGCCGGTGACGGCAACACCAGCGGATACCAAGGCGTGTGGCGGACAATCACGGACAACGGTTGACAACCCTGTTGGAACTCTACTGACTGTCACCACTTCCCATGGAGTCGCCTGAAAGCAGAGGGTCGGCTACGTTGGCGATCGATTTTTTCGGGGGTGACGTCCAACCTTGATCGCATCCTGCACATGTTGGGAGGATGCCGCATCATCGCTACCCCGGAGGCCCATGGTGAACATCGATCTGTCCTACGTATTGCAACCAGACGAGCTCATGCATGCCCGCCTCAGGATGGCCCGGCGAAGACGCATCATCGTGTGGGCCGTCGCAATCGTGTTTCTCGTACTCGGCCTTGCCCTGGCGCTGGGGCGCGGTGGCCACGGCCCGGATTTCACTGGCTTCCTTTGCATAGGGGTCGGGGTGATGTACGTCCTGCTGCTGACACTCGGCACAAGGATGGGAATCAAGAAGCAAGCCGCTCGCCTGTGCAAGCCCACGCAAGTGCTTCTCACCGTGAATCGGTTCACGATCGAAACGGACCTTGAGCGTGGTGAATTCAAGTGGCCTGCCATCATCAAGATCCGCGAGACGAGCGAAGCCTTCCTACTTCACCCGTCAGCGCGACTCTTCATCGTGATCCCCAAGCGCGCGTTCGCCCCCGAGCAACTGACTGAGTTCTCGACATTCGTCGCTGGTCGGGGTGCGGCAACCCCCAATGGCGCTCCAGTTGTCTAGGAGCGCGTGTCTCAGTAACGGGCAACCCGAACACGGTTGTTGATCATTGGTGCGGGACGATCGCGGTATGCAAGGCGGGGATGGGCTGTTCGATGTCGAGCGCTTCGAGAAGAAGCGGCCGATGGGTCCTGCGACAGTGGTGGACAAGACGCATCGGGCGTTCGATCCGCATCACGTTCTGCTGCTGCCGCCGTCGCTGGACGACTGGCTGCCCCAGGACCACCTCGCCCGGTTCCTCGCCGACCTGGTTGACGACGTGGTGGACCTGGGGCCGGTCCTGGCCCACTACACCGATAAGCCCGGCTACCCGTCCTACGATCCGCCGCTGATGCTGCGTCTGCTGATCTACGGCTAATCCACCGGGGTGCGCTCCTCACGGGCCATCGAGCGTAAGTGCGCCGACAACATCGCGTTCCGGTTCCTGGCCGCTGGCCAGGCCCCGGACTTCCGCTCGATCTCGCGGTTCCGCCGCCGCCACCTGGGCGCCCTCGCGGACCTGTTCACCCAGTCGCTGCACCTCGCGCAGAAGCTCGCCATGGTCAAGACGGGCCGCGTCGCTCTGGACGGCACCAAGCTCGAAGCGAACGCCTCCAAGCACAAGGCGATGAGCTACGGCCTCCTGGTCGAAAAGGAGGAGCCGGTCGACGCCGAGATCGCCGCTCTGGAGGCCCGGGCCGCCTCCCCGCTCGCCGGCGCCGAGGCCACCGACCGTTACTGACCCACGCTCCTGGCCATCCACGGCCCGACGCGAAGGGCGGCCCGACGCGAAAGCCGGCAATGCCCACGAAAGACGGCCTCGCCCGCCTCTCGCGCAAGCCGAGCAGGCAGGACGGCGGAGGCCGTCCTGCCTGTCCCGGTGGTCCGGGCTGGGACGTGACGGTCCGATGCGAACCGGGCAGGTTCGACGAACGTCGTCAGCTCGCGGTGCAGTTGAGGACCGGTACTCCGGCACCGCCCGGCGCCGCGCCGAAGCCGAAGCCGGTCGACGCGCCGGCCGCGATGGCTCCGTTGTGGTCGGCGTTCCGCGCCGTCACCGTCTTGCCGACCTGGCTGTAGGTCGCGTTCCACATGCTGCTGACGGTCTGGCTGCCCGGCCAGTCCCATGTGACCTGCCACGACTTGGACGTCGTCGCGCCGGTGTTGGTCAACGTGATGTCGGCGTTGAAGCCGCTGCCCCAGTCGCTGCTCACCTTGTAGGTGGCCGTGCACCCGGTGGAGCCTCCGCCGCTCCCTGTGGTCGTCGCGCTGACCGAAGCGGAGGCGGCGGAGATGTTGCCGGCCGTGTCGCGGGCCCGCACGGTGTAGTCGTAGCGGGTTCCCGCCGTGAGACCGGTGTCGGTGAATGTCGTACCTGTGGCCTGCCCGATCATTCCCGTGCCGCGGTAGATGTCGTAGCCCGCGACTCCGCCGGCGTCGGTGGAGGCGTTCCATGACAGCGTGACACTGGAGGACGTCGTGCCGGTCACGCCCAGCCCGGTCGGTACCGAGGGCGGAGTCGTGTCACCCCCTCCCCCGGCTCCGCCGAAGCCCGGCGCCTTGATGGTGGCGAGATAGCCGTCCTTGACGGTGTCCACGGTCTGCCAGTCGTCCTTGAGGATGCCGCCGGTGTCACCGGAGTTCGGGTTCCACGACCAGAAGGTCCAGTTGAAGCTGTCGCCCCCGTAGGTCGCCGTGGGACGGAGGTAGTCGACGAGGGCGGCGAGCCACTTCTGGTCGACGGTCGCCTGAAGGGTCGTCCCGAATTCGCCGAGCCACACCGGGGCGATGTTCTGTTTGAAGATGTAGCCCCAGTTCTTGTCCCAGATGCCCGGCATGTTCGAGGGGAACGAGGGATCGCTGAACCACGGTTGCTGGGCGACGCTGGTGGCGTAGTCGTGGGCCGAGTAGACGACGCGGTTGGCGACGCTCAGGCGTACCGGCGCGGCGGCGACCCCGGCGAGGTTGCCGCCCCACCAGTAGCTCTGGCCGTTCACCGTCTGTACGCCCTCCACGAAGATCAGCAGGTTGGGATTGACGGACAGCACCGCGTTCCCGCCCCGCTCGGCCGCGAGCCTCCAGTCGATGCTCGTGTCGCCGCATCCCCAACAGGCCGGATCGTGCGGCTCGTTGTGCAGATCGATGCCGATCACCGCGGTGTTGCCGTTGTAACGCGTCGCCAGTGCCTTCAGGTCGGCGATCCATGTCGACTCGGGGACCGCGGACGTGTACCAGAGGGCCGACTGGGCCGAGGAGTCGGGACGGTGACGGTCGAGGACGACTTTGAGACCGACCGAGCCCGCGTAGTTGACGATCTTGTCCATCACCTGGAGCGAGTTGAGGCCCTGAAGGTCGGCGTTCATGCCGCCTGCGAACGTGATGCTGTTGGGCTGGGTGCCTTTGAAGATGTCGTCGCTGTACGGCAACCGGATCGTGTTGTAGCCAAGCGTCTTCATCTGGTCGATCATCGACTTGTAGTCGCGTGACCAGAGGCCGTGCGTCACGTAGTTGGCGGTCTCGAACCCGAACCAGTTGATGCCCGCCATGCGCACCGGCTGGCTCTGCGCGTCCAGGATCCGGCGGCCGTCGGTGTGCCAGTACCCGGCGCCAGGGGCCGCTGCCACGGCCGACGGGGAGCTGGTGGCGGTTGCCGCCTGCGCGGGCGCCGCTCCGGCGAGCGGCAGGAGAGCGGCGACGGCAGCGGTGAGGAGCGCGACGAGGGCATGCCTCAGACGGTGTGAGGGTGGGTGACGCATGGGGGATCCTCTCAGTCATGGGAGCGCTCCCATTTCTGGGCGCGGAGATCCCATCAACCAGGCGGTCGGGCGAATCGGCGGTCGACGTTCGGCCGGTCGGGCGCATGGGTGTCCGGCAAGGGTGTCCGGTGCGACGGCTCCCGCAGGCCGCCGGGAGTGCCCCGCTCCCGACAGCCCGGCTCGTCGAGGCCGGACTGCGCACATGGAAGCCACTATGCGTGTCCACGTCAATACCCCGCGCATCATCAGGACCCGTTCGAGGGACTGCCGGCCGAGACAGCCGCACCGTTTCGGCCAACCCGCCCTCGATCGGGGCGATCGCGGCACCAGGGGCGCGCCCGGTGATCCCCGGCCCTCCCTTCGGCCGCCGCGAGGGCCGCCGACACCGCCGGGCGCGGTCCGACCTGGTACGCAGCCGCTCTTCCCGAAGGCGGCCCGGATCAGGCCCGGTTGGTGAGTGAGCCCGTCAAAAACGCATTGATGTCACGGGTGTTGACATACATGGTCGCGGCGACGCACTTTGGGAGCGCTCCCACACCGCTTCGTGATTCTGTCCCCCACCGCACGCTCCCCCCTCGTCCCCCACGCACACTCCCCCGTTCGACCCCCGCTGCCCGCCCCCCTCATCCCCTTCGCGTCGCTTCGACGACCTGTCACCGTTGGTGTGTCACCGCCGACAGCACCGGGCTCACGTGCCCGGTGAGATCCGCCGAACAGGCGTGCTCGGCGGCCGTGCAGCTCCGCCCCGCACCATGCCCGTAGTCGCACCCTCGTCACGCCCACGGCTGCACCTTCGTCATGCGCGGGCGGCACCTTCGCCATGCCCACGGGCGGCACCCGCCCGAGGCCTCCAGTCCAGTGCGTCCGGTACATCCGGCGAGTTCTGCGTGCCCGGCGCCTTCGGGACCCGGGGCGGATTTCGCGCGCCGGTGGACCGCCGGCCCGACCTTCATCACCCACTGCCCCCAGGAGACAACCGATGCCTTCCCTTGGACCCGGCTTCCCCTCGCGCCGAAGCGGCCCCAGGCGAACGGCCGTTCTGGCCGTCGGCGCCCTCATCGGCGCCCTGTCGCTCGCCGCGGTTCCCTCCACCGCGACGGCCGCCGCCAAACTCGACAATCCCTATGTCGGGGCCAAGGCGTACGTGAACCCCGACTGGTCCGCCAAAGCCGCCGCCGAGCCCGGTGGTTCGGCCGTCTCGAACCAGCCGACCTTCGTCTGGCTCGACCGGATCGCCGCCATCCAGGGCACCGCCGACGCCCGCGGCCTCAAGGCACACCTCGACGCCGCCAAGGCCCAGGGCGCCAACCTCGTCCAGCTCGTCATCTACGACCTGCCGGGCCGGGACTGCGCGGCCCTCGCCTCCAACGGCGAACTCGGCCCGGACGAACTGGCCAAGTACCAGAGCGACTACATCGACCCGATCGCCACGATCCTCGCCGACCCGGCCTACGCGAGCCTGCGGATCGTCAACCTCATCGAGCCCGACTCGCTTCCCAACATCGTCACCAACGCCGGGGGCACGGCCGGTTCGACCACGCAGTGCGCCACGATGAAGGCGAACGGGAACTACGAGAAGGGCGTCGGCTACGCGCTGCACAAGCTCGGCGCCCTGCCCAACGCCTACAACTACATCGACGCCGGCCATCACGGCTGGCTCGGCTGGGACAGCAACCTCACCCCGGCGGCCCAGGAGTTCAAGACGGCCGCCACGAGCAACGGCGCCACCGTCAACGACGTGACCGGGTTCATCGTCAATACCGCCAACTACTCGGCCACGAAAGAGCCGTACGTCAAGGTGACGGACACCGTGAACGGCCAGACGGTGCGTCAGTCCAAGTGGATCGACTGGAACCAGTACAACGACGAGTCCTCGTACGCGCAGGGGCTGCGTACCGCGCTCGTCGGGCAGGGCTTCGACTCGGGCATCGGCATGCTGATCGACACCTCGCGCAACGGCTGGGGCGGTTCCGCGCGGCCGACGGGTCCCGGCCCGACGACGAGCGTCGACGCGTACGTGGACGGCGGCCGCATCGACCGGCGCATCCATGCCGGCAACTGGTGCAACCAGAGCGGCGCGGGCCTCGGCGAGCGCCCGGCCACCGCACCCGAAACCGGCGTCGACGCCTATGTGTGGGCCAAGCCCCCGGGCGAGTCGGACGGAGCGAGCCAGCTCGTCGACAACGACGAGGGCAAGGGATTCGACCGGATGTGCGATCCCACGTACACCGGAAACGGCCGGAACGGCAACAACCTCACCGGAGCCCTGCCCAACTCGCCACTCGCGGGTCACTGGTTCTCGGCCCAGTTCCGCCAGCTGCTCGCCAATGCGAACCCGCCGGTGAGCGGTTCGGGTGGCGGTGGTGGCGACACCACGGCACCGACCGTTCCCGGCGGCTTGGCGGTCGGCTCCACGACGAGCAGCAGCGTCGCGCTGAGCTGGAGCGCGTCCACGGACAACACCGCGGTCACCGGTTACGACGTCTACCGTGACGGCACCAAGGTCGGCAGCGCCACCACCACGTCGTACACCGACAGCGGACTCTCCGCCTCCACCACCTACAAGTACACGGTGAGCGCCAAGGACGCGGCCGGCAACGCCTCGGCCCAGTCCACGGCCGTGTCCGCCACCACCAAGGCATCGGGCGGGGGCGGCACGTCCGGCCTCAAGGCGCAGTACAAGAACAACGACTCCTCCGCCGGTGACAACCAGGTCAAGCCCGGCCTCCAGCTGGTCAACAGCGGCTCCACCGCCGTCGACCTGTCCAAGGTGACCGTCCGCTACTGGTTCACCGGAGAATCCTCCTCCGCCGGGTACCAGACCTTCTGCGACTGGGCACAGCTCGGCTGCTCCACCGTGAAGCTCTCGACCGGCGCCCTTTCCGCGGCCCGCACCGGCGCGGACCACTATCTGGAGGTGGGCTTCAGCGCCGGATCCCTGGCTCCCGGAGCCGCAAGCGGTGATCTCCAACTGCGCATGGCCAAATCGGACTGGTCGAACTTCGACGAGTCCGACGACTACAGCCGCGGCACCAACACCTCCTACGCCGACTCGGTGAAGGTGACCGTGTACGTGGCAGGCGCCCTCGTCTGGGGCACCGAGCCGTAAACAGTGCGGTGAGTGGACCGCACGCCGCGCAGCCGCCCGGGTGAGCCGTGTCTCACCCGGGCGGCTACGCTTGTCTATGCAACGAGTTGCATAGAAAGCTGTGCGGTATGGCGCTCGAACACGCGATCCTCGTCTCCCTGCTGGAAAAGCCGGGGTCCGGCTATGAGCTGGCCCGGCGGTTCGAGCGGTCCATCGGCTACTTCTGGACCGCCACGCACCAGCAGATCTACCGCGTTCTCAAGCGCATGGAGGGCGAGGGGCTTCTCGCCGTCCTCGACGTGCCGCAGCAGGGACGGCCGGACAAGAGGGAGTACTCCGTCGCCGACGCCGGCCGCGCGGCCCTCTCCGGCTGGCTGCACGAGCCGATCGAACCGGAGAGCATCCGCCACGATCTCGCGGTGAAGATCCGCGGCGCCGCCTTCGACGACCCGGCGGCCCTCGTCGCCGAGGTCGAGCGACACCATCGGGTCCACAGTGAGCGGCTCGCCCGCTATCTCGCCGGAGAACGGCGCGACTTCACCGGGCCCGACGCCCCGGCACCGCTCGACGCGGGTCAGGAGTTGCAGCACGTCGTACTGCGCGGCGGCATCGCGTACGAGCACATGACGATCGCCTGGCTCGACGACGTCCTCGCCACCCTCCACGCCCTCGGCACGATTGCCCACGCCACGGACGGTCCGCCGGACAGCCCTTCGGGACCGTCAGCGTGAGTCACCCCTCTCTTACACCGTCCCCGTACGGCAACCCTCGACCCCGTCCTCGGAAGGCGAACCTCCATGACCACCCCCCTGCTGTTCAATCCGCACACCTACGACCCGACGCACTTCGACCCCGAGACGCGCAGGCTGCTGCGCGCCACCGTCGACTGGTTCGAGGAGCGCGGCAAGCGCCGTCTGATCGAGGACTACCGCACCCGCGCCTGGCTCGGTGACTTCCTCGCCTTCGCCGCCAAGGAGCGCCTGTTCGCCACCTTCCTCACGCCCGCCTCCGCCGCCTCGGACGAGGACCAGCGCTGGGACACCGCCCGGATCGCCGCCCTCAACGAGATCCTCGGGTTCTACGGTCTCGACTACTGGTACGCCTGGCAGGTGACCATCCTCGGTCTCGGCCCGGTCTGGCAGAGCGAGAACGCAGCCGCCCGCACGCGTGCCGCGGATCTCCTGAACGAGGGCGAGGTCTTCGCCTTCGGCCTGTCCGAGAAGGCGCACGGCGCCGACATCTACTCCACCGACATGCTGCTCGAGCCCGAAGGTGACGGCGGCTTCCGGGCCACTGGCTCCAAGTACTACATCGGCAACGGCAACGCCGCCGGCCTGGTGTCCGTGTTCGGCCGCCGCACCGACGTCGACGGCCCGGACGGATACGTCTTCTTCGCGGCCGACAGCCGCCACCCGTCGTACCACCTGGTGAAGAACGTCGTCGACTCCTCCAAGTTCGTCAGCGAGTTCCGCCTGGAGGACTACCCGGTCACCCCCGAGGACGTCCTGCACACCGGCCGCGCCGCCTTCGACGCGGCCCTCAACACGGTCAACGTCGGCAAGTTCAACCTCTGCACGGCCTCTATCGGCATCTGCGAGCACGCGATGTACGAGGCCGTCACCCACGCGAGCAGCCGCATCCTCTACGGGCGTCCCGTCACCGCCTTCCCGCATGTGCGCCGCGAGTTGGCCGAAGCCTACGTCCGCCTCGTCGGCATGAAGCTGTTCAGCGACCGCGCCGTCGACTACTTCCGTTCGGCCGGTCCCGAGGACCGCCGCTACCTTCTCTTCAACCCGATGACGAAGATGAAGGTGACCACCGAGGGCGAGAAGGTCATCGACCTGATGTGGGACGTGATCGCCGCCAAGGGCTTCGAGAAGGACAACTACTTCTCGCAGGCCGCCGTCGAGATCAGGGGCCTGCCCAAGCTCGAGGGCACGGTGCACGTCAACCTCGCGCTGATCCTCAAGTTCATGCGCAACCACCTCCTGGACCCGGTCGAGCACCCCGCCGTACCGACCCGCCTCGACGCGGCCGACGACGACTTCCTCTTCCGGCAGGGACCGGCCCGCGGTCTGGGTTCCGTACGCTTCCACGACTGGCGCGCCGCCTACGACGCGTACGCCGAGGTCCCGAACGTCGCCAGGTTCCGGGAACAGGCCGACGCCCTGTGCGAGTTCGTCACCACCACGGCCCCCGACGAGGGGCAGAGCCGCGACCTCGACTTCCTCCTTGCCGTGGGCCAGCTGTTCGCCCTGGTGGTGCACGGACAGCTGATCCTGGAGCAGGCGCGTCTGACGGACCTGGACGAGTCCGTGCTCGACGAGCTGTTCTCCGTGCTCGTCCGTGACTTCTCCGGGCACTGCGTCGAACTGCACGGCAAGGACTCCGCCACCTCGGAGCAGCAGGGCTGGGCCCTCGGAGCGATCCGGCGTCCGGTCGTGGACGAGGCGCGCTCGGCACAGATCTGGCAGCGCGTCGAGGCACTGTCCGGGGCCTACGAGATGTCGCTGTAGCAACACGGCGACGAGGTCGTGCGCGGCCTCACCCGCCGACGCGCCCGCTGCTCCCGGACCCTCGCGCCACGGGGTGGACGGGGATCAGTGGGCGCGGCGGGAACGCGTCGTCCACCACAGGGGCGGCGGCGTCCTCAGTCTCCTCGTCGACGTGGGCGTCGGAGACTGAGCAGCCGCCGCCTCACCGATCAGGGGCCGGGGCTCCGGTGCCGCACCTCGGAGCGGTGGGTCACTCACCGAGCGAGGCCTTGTAAGCAGAAGCGTCGAGAAGGCGGTCCAGCTCGGCCCGGTCGGACGGCTTGAGCTTGAAGATCCAGCTGTCGTACGGATCGTCGTTGAGCAACTCCGGGCTGTCGGTCAGTTCCTCGTTGACCGCGATCACCTCGCCGCCGACCGGCGCGTAGATGTCAGTCGCGGCCTTGACCGACTCGACGACACCGGCATCCTCGCCTGCCGCGAGGACCCTGCCGACCTTGGCCAGCTCCACGAACACGACATCGCCGAGCGCCTTCTGCGCGTGGTCACTGATGCCCACCGTGATCGTGCCGTCCTTTTCCTTGCGCGCCCACTCGTGCGACTCGGCGTACCGCAGCTCGGTCGGAATGTTCGGCATACGTGCTCCCCTGAAGCTCTGGATGATCAACACGGCCATCCATGCCCAGGGAGAAGGGCGCGGGACGCGATTTCCCCCGTGCGGCCCACAAAGTGCCGACGATTCCGCTGCCTCTGGCATATGCACGAACGAGTGAAACCGTCCCCGTTCCAGGGTGAGGTCCATCATGCCTGGTGATCATCAGGGTGTCCCCATATCGCCGGCGGTCCGACAGCACCCGCTTGCGTGCTGTCGGTGCCCTGGCATGCCCTCCACGCACATGAGGAGCAACCCCGTGTCCCCACAGTCCGACGAGAAGGCCGAACAGCAGGTCGGCGAGTTCACCATCGGCGATCCGATCGCCGCGGCACCGAAGAGCACCGTAGAGGTCCCGGAGCCCGACGAGCAGTGGCAGCTGCCGAGGGGGTTCGCCCACGTCTACTACGGCGGGAGAAGCAAGGGCATCACACGACCGGTCATCATGGCCGACGGCTTCAACCTCGGCCGCAGCGACCTGAACTGGCTGTACCAGGGCCTGAACGGAGCCGATGACGGCTATCCGCTGATCACCGAGCTTCGCCGACGCGGGAGGGACGTGATCCTGCTCGGCTTCGAGGAGCGCACGGCCTCGATCCTGGACAACGCCGAGGCGGCGATCGCCGTGATCATGCGGACGATCGCCGAGCAGCTTGGCGGCGCACCGCTGACAGTGGGTGGGTTCAGCATGGGTGGCATGATCACCCGCTATGCGCTCGCCAAGCTCGAAATGCAGCGTATGGACCACCGCACCCGGCTGTACTTCTCGTACGACAGCCCGCACCGCGGCGGTGTCGTCCCCGTCGGGCTCCAGGCGTTCTCGCACTTCATCCCGGTCGCCAACGACTTCGCCAGGCAGATGGACAGTCCCGCCGCCCGGCAGATGCTCTGGCGTCACTACGACCCCAAGACCGGCGAGATCGGCGTCGCCCCCGAACGGAAGGCGTTCCTGGAGCAGTTGGAACGGGTCGGCTCGTGGCCGCGCATCCCCCGCATCCTGGCCGTCGCGAACGGCCGCGGTGACGGCGAGGGCCTGGACATCAAGGCGGGCGACACCGCTCTCAGCGTCAAGGGGATCTACCCCGGCACCACCTTCTCCGCCCAGGCCCAGGGCCGCGACGTCATCGTGGCCGAGCTGAAGCGGCGCTTCCCCAAGGCCGAGAAGACCGTCACCACCAGTGGCTTCCCCGAGACCGACGGGGCGCCCGGCGGCACCCTGCGGTCGTACGGGATCCTCGCCGACATGCTCAAGAAGTTCGGCGCCCAGGTCGACCTCAAGCACGAGCACGTCTGCTTCGTCCCGTCGGTGAGCGCGGTCGCCATCCGCGACATCGACCAGCAGAAGGATCTGTACGTCAACATCGACGAGCTCAGCCCCGACGAGAGCGACGCCGACGACTTCCTCTGTTCCTCCAAGAACACGGGCCACACCGCCGTCACCGAGGAACTGTGCACCTGGCTGCTCGACCGGCTGCCCGACTGACCCTGATCACCCCGGGCCGGCCCCGGAAGCGGCGTTGACACGCGAGGGCGACCGGTTCAGGAGCGTCCCCGGTGGTTGCCGTACCGCAGCGCGGTACGGCAACCACGCGTTTGCTGCGCGCCGCAGGCCGGATGCATGAATCTTGCACTAATCATCCCGTATCGCACCAATTGGTCCGTTCGTGTGACGATGGCTGGGTAGGCGCGGCCTCTGTCTCCTCGGGCGCCGCGCGAGGTGTCCGCACGGCAGACCGAGGAGGTCCTGATGACGGATGTGACCACCCGCTCCGCGACCACCACGAACGAGACAGGCGCCGGCGCGCGGGGGCGGCGCACAGACACCGCTGATCCGGGCGGCAAGGGACGGACCACCATCGCCGACGGTGTGGTGGCAAAGATCGCGGGGGCGGCCGCTCGCGAAGTTGCCGGAATCCACGGCCTCGGCAGCGGAATGACGCGGGCCCTCGGATCCGTCCGCGACCGGGTCCCCGCCGGGCGTCCCGGTCTGACCCGCGGGGTGAGCGTCGAGGTCGGCGAACGGCAGACCGCGGTGGATCTCGACGTCGTCGTCGAGTACGGGTATCCCATCACGGACGTGGCCGCGGACCTGCGTACCTCCGTGATCACCGCCGTGGAACGCATGACCGGTCTGGAGGTCGTCGAGGTGAACGTCGCTTTCGGCGACGTCCACCTGCCCGACGAAGAGGAAGAGGAACCGCAGGACGGGCCTCGCGTGGCGTGACCCCCCGCTCTTACGACACGACTCCGCCGTGGACCGGCGCTCCGGACACGGCGGACGCGACGGACGCCGGAACCGGCGCAGTGGGCGCGGGCGGCACCACGCGGCCGGCCTCGGCCGAGGCCGCCGCGCGTGGAGGCTGGCGCCTGCCGGCTGCCGTGGCAGAACCTGAGGAGGTGCGTCGCCGTGGACGACAGGGACCGCACGAACGGTGTACGTCTCTCGGCCCGCGAACGCGCCGCGCTCGCGGAGATCGAGGAAGGGCTGCGGCACGACCACGACCCCGCTCCGGCGCCACGCCGCTCCTCGCACCGGCGACGACTGCCCATCACGGTCGTGCTGATGCTGCTGGGTTCGGTGGCGCTCGCGGTGGTCGGCATCAGTACGTCGGACGCAGCCGTCCTCTGGTGCTTCGCGGTTCTGTGGCCGCTCACCGTCGTACAGGCATGCCGACTTGTGCGCCGCTGGATCAGAACCACCGGCCCCTTCACCCCGTGGTTCTGACGGACCGGCGGGCCGGTGGCCGCGCCCGCTGTCGGCGACGCCGGCGCCCGAACCGGCCGCAGCGGAATTCCCCGGGCCGGGTGTGCCCCGGGGCGTAGGCTTCGCCAGGCACGGACACGACGGGGGCGGAGTGCATGAAGTCTGAGGGAACACGGCGTTGGGCGTCCGATCTCGACGCGGTGGTGGTGTACGCGCAAGGTGCGCTCTGTAGCCGGGTGGCCCGGGGAACCGTGCCGCCGGACGGCACGGTGCGGGTCGCGGGACTGCCCCGCACGATGGATCCGGACTCGCTGCGAGCGAAGGTCCTCGGCACCGGCGGTGCCCGTGTCACCGGGGTACGGGTGGAGGTGGAGGCCCAACCGTCCGGCACGGACTCGGCCGACGCCCTGCGGCGCGAGATGGAGCGGCTGCGCGACATCTCCGCAGCCGCCCGGGCCCGCCGGGACCGGCACGAAGGTCTGATCACCGAGGTGGCGGCACTGCGTCCGGTTCCACCGGCCCGCCGCCGGGAGGACCCGCACCGCACCACACCCGTCGACGCGTGGCTGCGACTCGCCGATTTCGTCGACCACCGGCTCACGCACCTGCATCGGCGTCTGGGCGAGCTGGAGGAGGAACTGCGGCTCGCCGACCACGAGTTCGAGGTCGCCCTGGACCGCTGGAGCCGCGCTTCCACCGACGTGCAGTCGGCGCACGTCCACACCTCGGTCTGCGCCGTCCTGACCCTCGACGGATCCGGGGACGTGGAACTGGAGCTGGAGTACGGGGTACCCGGTGCCGTCTGGGTGCCCACCTACCGTCTGGCCCACCGCCAGGACGAGGACACCGGCAGCCTCGTTCTGCGTGCCTCGGTCGCCCAGCGCACCGGGGAGGACTGGACCGGGGTGCGCGTGGCCCTGGCCACCGCGGACCTGCGGCGCCGCACGGATCTGCCGCGGCTGCGGTCGATGCGGGTCGGGCGGCGGCAGGCCGTCCCCGCGCCCTCCGGGTGGCGGGAGCCGCCGGCGGGGCTCGCCGATCTGTTCGCGGGGTACGACGCGGCGGGCCCCCGCCCCGAACCGACAGGCGGACCCGTGGCCTCCGCGGGCGGATTCGCGCCCGGTGCCGTTCCACCGCCGCCGCCGGCACCACAGATGTACGGCATGCCGGTCGCCGCCGCGCCCATGGCGTCGGCCGGGGGGCCCGGTGCCGCGCCGGAGGCCTTCGGCGGCGCCATGCCCGACGCGGCGCGGACCGTGGGATCGAGACCGGGTGGTGGCGCCGGGCCCACGGCCCGTTCCAGGCGCGCGGCCGCTCCCGCCTCGCTGGCACCCGCCGCACCCGGCCGCGCAGCCCCGCCGCCCCCGCCGCCCGGCGCCGCGCCGGTGACGGCCGGTCCGCCGCGGCCCAGCGACGCGGAGCTCGACTACGCCGCTCTTCTCCTGCGCGGGCCCGACGTACCCGCGGACGGCCGGGGCAGGCTGTTCCCCCATGCTCCCTTCGACGCCGTGGCGGTCGAGTACCGCCGGCGCGCCGAGGCGGTGGTCGCGCTGCCCCTGCCCGGACACGCCGTACGGCCCCGCGAGTCGGCGGGTTCCTTCGATCACCGTTTCGACGCCGCCGCCCGGGCCGACATCCCCTCCGACGGCACCTGGCACACGGTCACCGTCACCGAGATCCCGGTCGGGCTGCGCACCGAGTATCTGTGCGTACCGGCCGTGGAACAGACGACGTACGCCACTCTGGTGCTCTCCAACGCCACCGACCAGGCACTGCTCGCCGGTCCGGTGGAGGTCACCGTCGACGACGAGTTCCTGCTGACCGCCGCGCTCCCGACGCTCGCCCCGGGCGATGTCCGCCGGATGGGGCTCGGGCCGGCCGAGGGCATCCAGGTCACCCGGCGGACGAATCTGCGCGAGTCGACATCGGGGCTGCGCGGCAACACCACCGTGCTCGACCATCGGGTGCACGTCGAACTGGCCAACCGGCTCGCCAGGCCCGTCACCATCGAGGTCCACGAACAAGTACCGGTCACCTCCCACGCGGACGTCCGGATCGAGGAGCGGGCCGACTGGGTGACACCCGAGCAGGGCACGGGACCCGACAGTCCCGCCCCCGGCACCCGCGTATGGCGGGTGGACCTGCCCGCCGGAGGCGGTGCCGCGCTCGACGGCGGCTACGAGATCCGAGTCCCGGCCGCCAAGGCCATCGTCGGCGGCAACCGCAGGAGCTGACCCACCATGTCCACGCAACCCCAGCCGATCCCCCAGCCGATCCCACTGCCCGTCACCGCCGTCGTCTGCCTCGAGGACCGCGCCCAGATCGAGCGCACCACCGACCTCGAACTGAGCGCCGGTGTCCAGCAGTTGCGCCTCGGACCGATCAGCGCGCTCGCGGTCGACCGCACCCTGCACGCCGAACTGACCGGCGATCACCGGGCGAGCGTCCTCGACGTGCGGATCGTCCGCGCCTGGACGCCGCACGGCCCGCAGCCCACCTCCGACGACTCCGCCCTGCGGCTGCGCGCGCACACGCTCGAAGAAGAACAACTCGCCCTCGGCAGGCGGCGCGACCGGCTGAACGCCCGCCTCGACGCGCTCGGCCGCCTGGCCGCCGATCTGCTGCGGGACATCGCCGAAGGGAGCGGCTTCGGAGAGACCGTCGAGAGCCGCTGGACCCGTGAACTGGACCGGATCGACGGCGAGCGCGACACGTACGGCGAGGAACTGCGTTCCATGGAGGCCGAGTCGGCGAACCTCTCCAGCGAGATCGCGGACACCTACAGGGCACTCGACCTCGCGGAGGAGCAGCCCGCCGAACTGCTCGGCCATGTCGAGCTGACCGTACAGGCCGCGGAGGCCGGAACCGCCCGGCTGCGCCTGACCCACCTCACGCCGTGTGCGCTGTGGCGCCCCGCCTACCGGGCCGTACTCGACGGGGACTCGCTGTCCCTGGAGACCGACGCGATGGTCTGGCAGCGCACCGGCGAGGACTGGACGGATGTACGCCTGACGTTGTCCACCGCCCGCTCGGCCCGGGCCGGCGAACCACCGCGGCTCACCGAGGACCGCCTCACCCTCACGGACCGCACCGCCGCCGAACGCCGCACGGTGGACGTCGAGTTCAGGGAGGAGGAGATCGCGGAACTCGGCCCGGCTCCGGTGGTCGGCCTTCCGGGAGTGGACGACGGCGGTGAGGCCCGCGTGCTGCACTCCCCCGTGCCCGTCTCCCTCCCCACGGACGGCCGCGCGCACCGGGTCCCGCTCTCCGCCGTCACCTGCGCCGCGAGAAGCGAATACGCCTCCTCGCCCGAACTGTCCCCGCTGGTCACCCGGGTCGTAGGGTTCGACAACGCGTCCGGACACGCACTGCTGGCCGGGCCCGTGGACCTCGTCCGCGACAGCGGGTTCACCGGCCGCGGGACGCTGCCCTTCACCGCTCCCGGCGCCCCGGTCGAGCTCGCCTTCGGCAGCCATGACGACTACCGGGTGGTCCGGCAGAGCGAAGAGAGCCGTGACACCACCTCGTTGACCCAGCGCACCGTCATCACCCGTACGGTCCGGCTCCATCTCTCCCGCTTCTCGGCCCCCGGCGAAGAGGGCGGACAAGTCGTGTCGCTCCGCGAGCGGATCCCGGTCTCCGAGGTCTCGGCGGTGGAGGTGCGGCTGCGCAAGGAAGCGTGCGCGCCGGAGCCCGACGAGGTCGACGCCGACGGCATCGCCCGCTGGGACGTACGCCTGGCACCGGGCGGGCACCGCACGGTGACCCTGGTCTACGAAGTCTCCGCGAGCGGAAAGGTGACCGGTCTCTGAGCGACCGCGTCCGCCGCGGCCGAGGGAGACCTCAGACTCCCTTCTTTTCTCCCCTGGCTCGTAAGGCATTTGGCTCTTTTGGCCGGAGCGACAGCACGGGGCCGCCCCCATGGATCATGGAGGCGGCCCCTTGCCGTTCGACACGTTCGGCGCGGGTCGGATCCGTGCCGTGCGGTGCCGTCCGGCGTCTACTCGACGTTGATCTTGAAGGTGCTGGTCGTGTTGCGGATGTCCTGGGCGTTGCCGCTCATCCGCAGGTTGCGGAAGGTGACGTCACCGACGGCGGGGCCCTGGCCGGGTTCCGGCAGCTCGTTGGCCCAGATGCCGAAGCCGGACTTGGCGTCGAGCGCGTCTCCGCTCTTCTTGGAGTTGGTGATGGAGATGTCGGTGAAGATCGTGTCCTTCACCGGGAACTGGGGCTGTCCGCCTACGTAGTTGGTCTGGAACATGACGCCTCCGTAGGTGGAGTCGTCGATGTCGACGTCGTTCACGCGGATGCCCTGGAAGACCTTCGAGGCGGAGAACGCCCAGATGGCGGGGAAGACCTGCGAGCCCCAGAAGTGGCCGCCCGTCCTGTCCAGGGACACGTTCTCGATCGTCGTGGGATCGGTCCCGAAGCCGTTCATCGGGTAGCCGAAGTCCAGCGAGGAGATCGTGATGCCGGAGTAGACGAGCGTGTCGGCGACGCGAATGTTGCGGAAGGTGTTGTTGTAGCCGCCGTAGACGGCGATGCCGGCCGCCCTCCAGGTGAGTGTCGAGGTCAGGTTCTCGTAGAGGTTGTTCTTCTCGTCGGCTCCGCCGGCGTCGATCGCCGAGAAGAGGGCGAAGCTGTCGTCGCCCGTGGCGCGTGCGTCGTTGTTGACGACGTGGTTGTCCGTGGAGCCGTTCGTCATGTTGATGCCGTCGGCGAAGGTGTCACGGATGCGGGCGTTCTTGATGGTCATGCTGTCGGTGTTGGCACCCCAGTAGAGGCACACCATGTGCTCGGCCCAGACGTCGTCGATGGTGATGTTGGAGACGTTGGCGAAGTCGAAGACCTTGCCCGGACCGTCGATCCGGGAGGTGTAGTTGCCGAAGTAGGCGAAGCCGGCGAACGTCGAGCCGTTGGCGGTGGAGTCGGCGCGGAAGCCCACGTCGGTGTTCTCCTGCGAGGCGGGTGCGTGGAAGCGGGTGAACCACGGACCGGCTCCGACGATCTTGACGGCCTTGCCGTAGACCTGGAACTTGCTGGACGTCTCGTAGTCGCCCGCGGGCAGGTAGACGCCGACCAGCTTGCCGGTCGTGTCCATCCGGACCTTGTCGAGCGCGTTCTGCACGTCCTGATGGGTGAAGCCGGCCGGGACGGCGTAGGCGGCCGGGTCGGGGTTCGGGTTCGCCGTCGCCTGCTCGGTGTTGACGAAGTCGATGGCGTAGGTGGAGGAGTTGGCCGCGTCCTTCTGGAGCCGGATCCTGGAACCCGCCGGAACCGTCCTGCCGAGCTGGACGTTGGCCTCGTCGTAGATGTGGCGCGGGGCTCCGGAGCCGGGCGAGTTGCCGGGGGCGGTCTCGTTGCCGTAGAGCCAGGCGTACTTCGAGGTGAGGTCGATCGCCTTGAGGAACTGGCCGTCCACGTAGACGTCGAGCGTCGAGTCGGTGCCGTCCGGGATCGAGAAACGGGTCACCAGGGTGTTGGTGGCGGCGCGGGTGGTCCATTCGACGTACTGGCCGGTCGCGCCCAGGGTCACGGCCTTGCGGCCGCTCGCCTCGCCGGCGATGTCGCCGATGGTCCGGTTCGGTCCGACGACCTTGGCCCCGCCGCCGAGCGTGCCGTCCTCGGCCTCGTACATGTCGTACGGCATGTCGGCGCCGCGGCCGACGAACAGGGCCTGTGTGGTGGTGTTGTTGGTCCGCTTGACGGGGAGTTCGTTGCTGTCGTCGGCGATGACCGTCTTGACGGTGTACTTGCCGTTGACGGCCGTCCAGGAGCCGAGAGCGACCGGTGCGGTGGTCTGGCCCGCGGCGATGGCGCCGTCGTAGGAACCGCTGAGCGTCTTGACCGTGACGCCCTTGGTGTCCTGGACGGTGAGGGTGACACCGTGGGAGCCGGAGGCGGAGGCCAGTGTGCCCTGGTTCTTGATCGCGACGGTGAACTTGACCTCGTCGCCCGCCGAGGCGCTGGTGGGACTCCAGGCCACCGGTGCGGCCAGGAGGTCGGAGCTGGAGACGGGCTTGACGACGAGGGCGTCTGAGCGGGTGAAGGTGTTGTTCCCCTCGTTCTGCTCGATCACCTTGTTCGACGGGTCCACCACGGCACCGACCGGGTAACTGCCCGCGTCCCGGGCCCCGATGCTCGCGGTGACCGTCTTCGTCTCACCGGCCGCGAGCGCCGGTACGTCGGCCGTGGCGGCCTTGGTGCCCGCGAGGGTGAAGTCGAGATCCGTGGCCTTGGATGCCTTGGTCCCGATGTTGGTGACGGTCGCCGTCAGGCTGAAGGCGTCCGACTCGACCGGGGCGGCGGGGGTGTTGGTGATGCCGGTGACCGTGAGATCGGGGTTGGCGGCGGGGGTGCCGATCACCTGGAACTCGGCCACCTGGCCGCCAGGGGCACCCGAGTTGGACGTGAACTTGAGCTGGATGTCGGCTGCGGAGCCGGAGACCGGGATGGTCACGGTGTTGCCGCCGGCGGGATTGAACGTGTAGTCCTTCGCCGCGACGAGACTGGTGAAGGCCGTCGCGTCCTGGTCGCGGCCGAGCACCTGGATGTTCTGGGTCCTGGTCGACCAGGCGGCGTCCGGGTTGAGCTTGACGACGACCTGGCCGAGGTCGGCGTTCGCACCCAGCTTGGTGGTGAGAGTGGCCGGGTAGGCACCGCCCCCGCTCTCCCAATAGGTGCCGATCTGACCGTCGTTGGCGTTGGCCGCGACGTAGGTGAAGGTGGAGGAGGACGCCTCGATGGGCTTGCCCTGGGCGAGGTCGGTTCCCGAACCGGTCGAGCCGGTGCGGGTGACGCTGTTGCTCGCCACCGACACGTTCCCGGCGGCGTCCTTCGCCTTCACGTAGTAGGTGACGGTGGCCGTCGCCGACGGGGTGTCGGTGTACGTCGTGACGTCACCCGCGACGGACTTGACGAGCTGACCGCCGGCGTAGACGTCGTAGCCGGTGACCTTGACGTTGTCGCTGGACGCCTGCCAGGTGAGCTTCACGTCGCTGCCGGACTGTGTGTAGGCGAGGTTGCCGGGCGCGGTCGGGGCCTGGGTGTCACCGCCCGACCCCTGACGGGTGACGCTGTTGCTGTTGGAGGAGACGTTGCCCGCGGCGTCCTTGGCCCGCACGAAGTACGTGATGTCGGTGCCGGCGGGCTGTGTGTCGGTGTACGTCAGCACGTTCCCGGCGACGCTCGCCCGCAGTTGGCCGTTGGCGTAGATGTCGTACCCGGTGACGGCCGTGTCGTCGCTCGCCGCGTTCCAGGTCAGTTTGATCTGCCCGGTGGCCGGTTCGGTGCAGGCCAGATTCGCCGGCGCCGTGGGGGCCTGGGTGTCACCCGTGGCCGGTCCGTAGACCTCGAGCTCGGAGACCTGTCCCGCGGGCCAGCCGGTGTTGGCGGTGATCAGCGCACGCACGTACCGCGTCGTGGTGGCGTCGAAGCTGATGGTCGCCGACTGGTTGTCGCCGCTGTCGAAGGTGTAGGCCTGTGAGGCCGTCAGGTCGGTGAAGTTCTGGTTGTCGGTGGAGCCCTGGAGCTTCAGGGTCTGGCTGCGGCTCGGCCACCCACTGGGCAGTCGCAGCGTCACCTGATTCACCTTGACCGATGATCCGAGGTCGACCTTGAGCCACTGCGGGAAGGCGTTGTTCGTGCTTTCCCAGTACGTGGCCTGATTGCCGTCACCCGCGTTGGCCGCGCCGTAGACGTCGGCGTGCCCGCTCTCGCTGAAGGGCTTCCCCTGGGCGAGGTTGGGGGTCGAGGCGGCGGCCGTGAGGACCTGCATCTCGGCGAGCTGGGCCGTTCCGGTCACCGAGTTGCCGCTGAAGTCGGCCCGTACGTACCGGGCGAGGGTCGCGGGGAAAGAGACCTTCACCGTGTTGCCGTCGCCGGGGCCGAAGACGTACTGCGCCGACGACTTGAGTGTGGCGAAGCTCTTTCCGTCGGCACTGCCCTGAAGGGCCAGCGTCTGTCTGCGGGTCTGCCAGCGCTCGGGCAGCCGCAGCACGACCTGGCGGACCCGCTCGGTCCGCCCGAGGTCGGTCTGCACCCACTGGGCCGACTTCTTGCCGGCCTGCCAGTAGGTGTCGGTGTCGCCGTCGGTGACATTGGCGGCCGCGTGTGCGGCGCGGGCGCTGCCGGCCTTGGTGGCCGCGTCCGCGGCGGCGTTGGGTCCGCCTGCCGCGTGGGCACCGACGGCGGGCAGGCCCAGAACCATGACGATGGAGGCGAGCGCGGCGGTCGCTGCGCGGTGTCTCCAGGATCTCGGCTGGTATGGAGTCATGCGGGATTCACTCCCTGCGGAGGTTCGCGCGCCGGAGGGGCGGCGGGGTCGGCTCGTTCCTGGGCAGAGCGGTGGCGCGTTATGACGAACGGCAAGAGGCTGCACGCGCGTACGACGTCCCAACAGAGGACATGTGCGCAGCTTCTTGCATTGTTTCATCGCAATATTGCAGGGCAGTGCGAGCACGTCTACCGCCAGGACGCCACAAGTTTCACCATCAACACCCGCGCCTCAACGGTCGGGACCGACCGAGCACCCCCACCGGGCCGACATTTGGAGCAATCCATGAGGCTCGTCGCGTCAGGCGAAGCAGCACTGCAAGCGAACGCAAGCAACGCAAGTTCTTGCGTGATGGTGCGGAGCTACGAAAGCCGATCGCGCAATGGACCACCGCTCATTCCCTCGCGGACCTGGCCCATCGAGGAGCAGCCGTCCCGACAGCGGAATGGAAGCGGCCGGGCCAGGAGGGGAAGGCATACTCGGCCGCATGACTGATCACAGCCCCCACGGAGACCTGGCCGTACCGGTCGCCCCCGACACGGCCGCGTGCACCGCCGCCCTCGAAGTCGCCACCGCGTACTGCTCCCCCGCGCTGCTCAACCACTCGGTGCGGTCCTATGTGTGGGCCTCGGCGTATGCCGCGCAGCAAGGCATCGAGCACGACGCCGAGCTGCTGTACGTGTCCGCGCTGCTCCACGACATCGGCCTGGTCGCGGAGTTCGACAGTCACACGGTCGCCTTCGACGTGGCCGGCGGGCACGTGGCCTGGGTGTTCGCGGCGGGTGCCGGGTGGCCGGCGAAGCGTCGGCGGCGCCTGTCGGAGGTCATCGTCCGGCACATGTGGGACACGGTGGACGTGCGGGAGGATCCCGAGGGCCATCTGCTGGAGCGGGCCACCGGCGTGGACATCTCGGGGCGGCATCTGGACGATTTCGCCGCCGGGTTCCAGGCGGACGTGCTGGCCCGGTACCCGCGCGCGGGACTCTCGGACGAGTTCCTGGCCTGCTTCCACGACCAGGCCGCCCGCAAGCCGCAGAGCTCACCGGCCGTGTCGGTCCGGGGCGGCCTCGCCGAGCGCGTCCGGGCGAACCCGCTGGACCACCCGGCCGGTTGACCCGGTGGGCCCTGTCCGACTCCGGTGAGATCGCCCGCTGCCCGGCCTCCCTCCGATGGACGTATGCAAGGGCCTGATAGCAGGGCAACAGGCCCGGGGCGATCACGCGCGTCGAGCCCCGTCCTGGATGGGGCCGCCCGTGGTCCGTGCCAGGCGTCGCCGCTGAACCCATGGAAGCCGGAGCTGTCCGCCGGGGCGGAGGGCAGCACCCGGGTCGGTCCGCCTGGGCCACGACCGTGCAGTGGGCCCGCTTGCCCAACGCGTTTCGCAGTACCGCCGGGCCGCCCCGACCGATGCCCGCCCCTCGCAGTTCCCTCACCGCCCGCGCACGAGGACGTTCTCCTCGTGCGCGGGCGTCCTGGCCACCGGATACTCGATGGGGGCTCAATGCCTCCCAGCCGCAGTACAGGCGCTGAAGAACATCGACCTTCCTTCCTGGCCCCGAGCGATGAGGAGATTGCGTCATGCGCTCCCAATGGATTCCGCTGACTCCCCTCGAGGCGGTGACGGCCGGCCTGCTGGCCGGAGCGGTGGGAACGGTGTGCCTGGATGCCGTCCACTACCTGAAGTACCGTCGCGCAGGCGGGACGGACAGCCCGCTCGCCTGGGAATTCGCACCGGTCGAGAGCTGGGAGAAGACCCCTGATCCCGGGCAGGTGGCGAAGCGGGTGATCGAGGGCTTCACCCAGCGCCGGCTTCCTGATGATTCCGCCTGGCTCACGAGCACCATCGCTCACTGGGCCTACGGATCAGCGGCCGGCGCGGTCTACGGCGTCCTGGCCGGATCGCTGCCCAGACCCTCCCCCGTGTACGGCGTGCCTTTCGGTGCCGCGGTGTTCGCCGGTGACTACGTCGCCTTGCCGATCGCGGGGCTCTACAAGCCGATCTGGGAGTACGACGCCGAGACCGTGGCCTGGGACTTCGGCGCGCACGTCGCCTACGGCACCGGCACCGCGATCGCCTTCTGGCTGCTCAGCCGACTCGGCATCGGCGCCGTCGGCCAGAGACCTTGAGCCGGCTACCGGGCCCGGCGTGGGCCGGGTCATCGTCCACCGGATTCCCGGGCGCGGCCCGCGTCCGGCCGTGCGAGTCTCGTCATGTCGGCATCTTGTTACGAGCAGAGGAATGTCAGTCATGGACATGAAACTCGAAATCGTGGTGGTGCCGGTGTCCGACGTCGACCGGGCCAAGAGCTTTTACACGCGATTGGGCTGGAGGCTGGACGCGGACATCGCCCCGGACGCGAACTTCCGGGTGGTGCAGGTGACGCCGCCGGGCTCGCCGGCGTCGGTCATCTTCGGCACCTCGGTCACGTCCCAGACGCCGGGCTCGGCCGAGGGCCTGCAACTGATCGTGGACGACATCAACGCCGCATACGAGGAGCTGAAACGGCTCGGCGCCGAGCCGAGCGAGGTGTTCCACGACGCCGGCGGTGTCTTCCACCACGCCGGAACGGACGCCCGGGTGCCCGGGCCGGATCCGCAGCGCACGAGCTACGGCTCGTTCCTGTCCTTCAGCGACCCGGACGGCAACGGCTGGCTCCTCCAGGAGATCACCACCCGCCTCCCGGGACGCCTCGACCCAGCGACCACGACGTTCGCCTCCGCGGAGGACCTAGCGAGCGCACTGCGCCGCGCCGCGGCCGCACACGGCGTCCATGAGGCCCGCATCGGTGCGGAGGACCCGAACTGGCCCGACTGGTACGCGGAGTACATGGTGCGTGAGCGGGCCGGGACCGAACTGCCGACGTGACACCATTCCGCCGAAGCATCACTCTCCTGAAGGCCACGTTGTTCCCGCCCAGGCGGAAGAAGGCGCCCCATGGACAAGCCTGCGCGGGGGGAAAATGTGGAGCGGGCCCCGGTATCGCGGCTGTCCGGGGACCAGCTCGAGAAGCTGGCGGCTCTCGGATCGGAGTATCCGGCACCCGTCGGCGAGGTTCTCTTCTCGGCAGGTGACCCGTCCTACGACTTCTTTGTCGTTGTGGAGGGGACCGCGGAGATCATCGATCGGCTCGGTCAGCCGGAAGAGCGGCTCGTCGCGACATACGGCCACGCGGAGTTCCTGGGTGAGATAGGCATGCTGACGGGCGAGCGCGCACGCTTCGCCGGCGTCATGAAGAGCCCGGGCCGACTGCTGAGAGTGCCGCTGGACCAGATCCGGACGATCGTCGCGCAGGACAGTGATCTGAGCGAACTCATCCTTCGGACGTTCCTCGTACGACGGGCGAACCTTTTGAAAAGGGGCGCGGGTATCACACTCGTCGGTTCCCGCTACGACGAACGATGCCGAGTCCTGTTGCATTCGTTCTCACTCAGCAGGACGGCCGTGGAGTGGCTGGACCTGGAGGATCGGCCGGAGGCCGAGGTGCTTTTGCGTAGGCTCGGCGTACCCGTGACCGACCTTCCCGTCATCGTCATCCCCGGCCGGCCATTGATGCGCAATCCTCAACCGGCCGACATTGCCGCGGAATTCGGGGAATCGCCGCTCGCGGTCGACGATCAAGAGATGTGCGACCTGCTCGTCGTCGGTGGCGGCCCAGGCGGTCTGGCGGCGGCGGTGTACGGCGCATCCGAGGGACTGACGACCTCCCTCATCGACGCGGACGCCTTTGGCGGCCAGGCCGCCACATCATCGAGAATTGAGAACTACCTGGGATTCCCGGCTGGTCTGCCCGGTGCCGAACTGGCGGCCCGAGGGACGATCCAGGCGGCGAAGTTCGGAGTGCGGCTTCACCGGAACGCCCGCGCGGCAGCCTTCACCAGCGAGAACGGTGTCCACACCGTTGCCTGCGACGACGGCCGGGTATTCAGCGCTCGCGACGTCATCATCGCCACCGGTGCCAACCACCGGCGCCTGACCGTGCCCGGCATCGAAGCCTGGGAGAGCAACGGCGTCTACTACACCGCCACGGTTGTCGAGGCGGCATACTCGCGCGGGCGACCTGTCGCAGTGATCGGCGGCGCGAATTCGGCAGGTCAGGCGGCACTGTTCCTGGCCCGGACGTCCGATCCGGTGTACCTCGTGGTCCGCGGGGACGACCTTGATCATTCGATGTCCCGCTACTTGATCGACGCGATCGCCGCCGACCCGAAGGTCCATGTGCGGGTTCACACGGAGGTGGTCGGCATTTCCGCCGACTCCGAGGTGACAGGGCTTGATGTGGTGGACCGGGCGAACCGGCGCCGCTCCGCCCTGACGGTCAGCGCCGTCTTCGTGTTCATCGGTGTTACGCCGTGCACGGACTGGCTCGACGAGCGGCCGGCGATGGATCCGGACGGCTTCCTGCTGACCGGGCAGGACGTCGCCCTCCGGGCGGGCCATCGCATGCCGCTGCCCTTGGAAACCAGCGTGCCCGGGGTGTTCTGCGTCGGTGACGCGCGAAGTGGAAGCGTGAAACGAGTCGCCACCGCGGTCGGGGAGGGTTCCGCAGCGGTGCGGCTCATCTTCGATCGACGCAGAATCGACGGGGCCGAAGTCCTGTGACAGCCGACGTGGGGCCGGATCGGCCCCTGTCCGGCACCGATGCCCGTTTCCGCCTTCCGCCTTCCGCCTTCCGCCTTCCGCCTTCCGGCAGGATTCGCGGCCCGTCGTGGTCATCAGTTCCCTTGCGGCGACGCGCAACTGTATTCACTCCGCGACACCACGTCCGGTTCCGGACACGGTACGCGACCACGCCTCCGGTCCCGGACACGGTCACACGCGTACGGGACCAGGACTCTGCTGTGCGCGGAGCTGGGCGCAGGTGCATTCTGAAAGGTGAGCGTCCCGGTCAGTGAGCCTGCTCAGCGGGCCCATATGAGGCCTCAGCAGGGCCGGGTCCGCGAACCAGCGTCGACGGAGCGGCCGAGGCACCCGCGAGGTGCGCACCGGTGGCCGCCGGCGGACAAGGGTCGTCTCGAACCAGGGAGCAGGTCATGCCATCCCTACACTTCCATGTGAACTCCTCGATGAGCCCGGAGGAGGTGATGGGCGTGCTGACGAACTTCAGTCCCTCCCGCGTCGAGGAGTGGCCCTCCATCGATGCCGAGCACTTCCAGGTCCACGAGCGGGGCGACACCTGGGCGGAGGTGACCGAGGGGAACGACAAGTCGTGGGAGCGTGCACGCTACGAATGGGACCCCTCGGCGAACAGGGTCACGGTCACCACTCGGGACTCGGTGCCCTTCGGCTCGGGGGGCTGGCAGTTCCAGATGACTCCCACGGATGACGGCACCCGCGTCGACGTCAGACTGGAACGGCACCCCGACTCGTTCGCGACAAAGATGAAGTCCTCGATCATTCCCTTCGCCGGTCCGGTGTTCCGCAAGTCCTTCAAGGAGCCCCTGCACACCGTGTAGTCGCGAGGAGGTCACGGACGACCGTCGGCTCCCGCCGCCCCGCGAGGCGGCTTCGGCCGAGCGGCCGGGACGATACTGATCGTGACAGTCACCCCGCCACTGTCCCGCCCCGGATGCGGTCGATGGGACGCACCGTTGTCGATGTCTCCGAGGGGAGCCGTTCATGACCACGGCGAAAGATCTCTTCATCGTCGCCCTGGACCTGAAGCATCCCGTGGGGCAGGGTGACCTGTCCCTCGCGCTCGCGGGAGCCGAGCTGATCGACCTCATCGGTGCGGGGGCGGTCTCCGTGGACGGCGACAGCATCGTGCCAGGTGGACCGCCGCCGCTGGACGATCGGTTCCTGGGCGAGGCTGCGGCAGGTCTCACGCGGCAGGCACCGTACGAGCGGATCGAGGACTGGCTGTGGCGACGGGGCCGAGACCTCTCGGCCTCGTACCAGGCCGCCCTGGAGGAGAACGGTGAGCTGAGGCCGCGGCGGACCAGCCGGTTGTCCTTCGGCTCGGAAAGCCTGGAACCGGTCGATACGCCCGCGCGCCGCCGTGCGGCCGACCGCTGGGAAGAGAAGGAACCCGCACTGACCGCCCTCGTCGCGGTCCTGGGCATCGACGACGAACGATCCGACGATGAGACCGGCCTCGATGACGAGGCCGTGACGATTGTGGTGGCCGCCGTCCACGACGCGGTGATGGAACTGGAGGCGGTACGCCAGCGCCGGACCATCGAGAACGCGGCCTTCGCCAACCTATGGCGCGGACCGTGAGCCGGGTCGGCATCACCACCGACCGCCATGGCCACCGGTCAGGCCCCGGACGGGGTGACGCAGGCGTACAGACGTAGGGGCTTCATGCCGTGGCGGGTCTTCATGGGCTCGTTGCTGCGTCCGCCCTCCACCCAGCGCTTGCGCCATTCGATGGCCGTGCGGATTTCCGTGGCCCACAGCAGGTAGTTGGGGCTGAAGCCGTCCACGGTGGCGTGGCTGGTGCCGCCTGCCCACATGTGCAGGCGCTCGTCGTCCAGGAGGACGACCGCGGCGGCCAGCGTCCGTTCGTCCCGGTCCACGCGGACAACTCGGGCGCTGTCTCCCAGAGCCATGACGAAGTCGGTGAAGGCGCTCTCCGGATACATGCCGTCGCTGTCGTACTTGGCCGCCGTACGGCGGGTGAGGTCGCCGACCGTGCGCAGGAAGTCGGGGCAGGGTGCTTCGACGGCGGTCGTGACACCCGCGTCCGCCGCGCGTCGCAGGTATTGGCGGATCGTACGCCGGGTGCGGGCGCCGAGGGTCGCGAGATAGGAGTCGTACGAGTCGAAGGCGTCTCCCGTCGCGCCGTGCAGGGGGAGTTGGAAGCGGGTGACGATCGGTGCCACCCGCCACCCCTTGTCCCGGCCGACGTCGAGGACCGGGTCGCCCTCGGGGACGCTGACCAGTCCCGCAGTCCGGGCGCCGTCGGCGGCCGCCTGCTCGCGGAGGGCGTCCAGTACGGCTCCGAGGACGCGGACCCGTTGTGCGGAGCCGGTCGCCCGCACGGGTACGCGGGTGTCGTAGCAGTACCAGTTGTGCCCGAGGAGGGCCGGGCCCTGGGCCTCCTCGACACCGACGGCCCTCAGGAAGCCGTACGGGTCGCCCTCCTTCTGGAGGTAGCACGGCAGTACAGCGGCGATGCGTCCCCCTTCGGCGACCGTCATGTAGCGGACCGCGAGAAACGGGCTCAACGGGCTCGCGTGATAGGCGCGCAGGTACGCGGGGCTGTAGTGGACCGGCGCGGTGGACTCCGTGGCGACCTGCTCCCACTGGACGATGTCGACATCGTCGATGCGGTCGGTGACATCGACCGTGATGCGCGCCGTGCTCAACTCGGCTCCCCTTCCCCTTCCTTCACCCAGCCCGCTCCCGCCATGGCGGCCAGGACGCGCTCCCCGAAGCCCGCCTCCCACCGGATTCCCGCGTCGAGCTGGGCGGTTCGGACCACGCCCGCCGTATCGGACACTCCGTCGATACTCTGCGCCAGGGCCATGGCGGAGGCGTAGAACCGGCCACGGTCGTCCGTGAGCCGGCGCTGGAACCACCGCCGGTCGGACTCGTCCACGGCTCCCATCAGGGCGCGGAGATTGAACGGGCCCGGCCATGACCTGCGCAGGCTCGGCCCCCCGGGTGAGGCCGCGGGTACGTCGTCCCAGGCCTTCGCCAGGGTGCGGTACAGATCGGTGAGGAGGTCTGCCTGCCTGTCGAGGACGCCGGGGCCGGCGCCCAGCGGCCGCAGGGTGTCCAGTGCCTCGCGTCCGAACTGCCGGCGGCGGGCCAGCAAGTGCGGGGCGAACGGGTCGTCGCCGGGCGGCAGGCAGGCGGTCATCCGGCGCGCCGTCCAGCGGGTGAGGAGGTGGGCGAGCCGGTCGGCCTCGGGGGCACCGGCGGTCGCGACGACGGCCGCGGCGGAGGCGGCGATCGTGGCGGATCTGCGCAGTTCCTGCGGGTCCACCTTGTCCAGCGTGTCGGCGCCTGAATGATTGAACCGGTCGGGCCAGTGGCCCAGTTGGACGGCGGGACAGCCGATCGCCCGGTCGGCCAGGACCGCGTGATCGGACGCGCCGACGAACGGGGTCGAACGCCAGGCCCATACGTCGCAGCCGACGGCTCCGCTGTAGGAGCGGGCGGCGGCCGGCAGGGCACGCACACAGGACTCGACCAGGGCGTTGGCGAAGTGCGGGAGGTACTCCGGGCTGCGTTCGACGATCAGCGGGCCTCCGCAGCGCCGCTGGTCCTGGCCCACCATGTCGAGATCGATCGCCATCATGGGCAGCGGTCCCCCGCCCTCCTCCACCAGCCGGTGGACGTAGGCGGCCAGTCCCACGAACTCGGGCGCCCACAGGAACCGGACGGGGCGGAGCAGTTCGCGGGCCGCCAGGACCCGCCCGGCGGCGAGGGCGGCCGCGACTCCGGAGGCGTTGTCGTTGGCGCCGGGCGCGGGGTGGCAGAGATGCGCAGTGATCAGGCAGGCATCGGGCGACGACCCCGGCGACGCGATGGCGGGTCCCCCCGGCGTTCGGGCCACGACCACCGGCATCCGGGCGGGAGCGGTGTCGACATCGACGACCACACGGACCCGTTCGCCCCGGCGGTGGGCACGGTGCAGTGCGTCCATCTGACCGGAGACCACACTGAACGCGAACAGCGAGCTGTGGCTGGGGAGTTCGACACGGGCAGCCGCCCCGTCGTTCCGCTCGGAGCCGGTCGTCACGCAGAAGCCGCTCGCCCGTTCCTCCCGCATGCGGTCGAACAGCTTCCCGTCGAGTCCAGCCGCCGACGGAACCAGGACCACCGCGCCCGGCGGCCATCCGTCGTCGCGCGCCCGCACGAGGGGTGCCTCGCCGTTCGCGGCGGCCGAGTGAGCGGCGAGGGTGTACGGCTGGGCGGGATAGTCGACCAGCGCCGTGCGGCCGGGAACCGACAGGTGCGCGAAACGCGGGGTCCACGAGGCAGGTGCGGTGAAGGTCCACCACGAAGTGCGGCCGTCCGCGGGGAAGTTCAGGATCTCCACACCGGCCAGCCCGGCGCGTTCGGCCTCGCCCGCCACGAAGTCGGCCGCGGCCGCGATGCCCGCCGACCCCTGGTAGCGGTCCCACTCGGTGAGCCGGGCGACCCAGCGCATGGCCTCGTCGGCGTCGATGTCGTGCTGGATGCCGGCGACGAGGCCGGTGAGACTACCCGGCATCGGCGAACGCCTCACGGAAGGCGTTCAGACGGACTTCGGAGAGAGGTACGGCGACCTTGCACAGCGGGCCATGGCCCCGGCCGGGGCTGTCGGGCCCCACTCCCGGCCCCCCGCCGAAGGCCCCGACCACGGCCCCCGAGGCGCCGATCTCCTTGACCCGCACCCCGCGCTTCTCCCACATCGCGCTCGCGGCCCGCTCCCCCTCCACTGTCACCCACGGCAGACAGTCGGCGCCCTCGGTGACCTTGAGGCCGGTCCGCCGCAGCGTCCAGGCCACGACCGGCTTCACCTCGGCGATCCTGGCCCGCAGTGCGGCGAAGATGTCGCCCTGCTCGAGCAGGCGGAGGGCGACGGCGAGGCCCGCGCCTCCGACGCCGAGTGGCGGCGCGATCTCCCGCAGTCGGCGCGTCAACTCGGTTGCCGCGAAGGCAAATCCGGCCCGGAGGCCGCCGCAGCAGTACCCCTTCGACATGCTGCGCAGCACGATCAGGTTGGGGTGCTCGGCCACCGCGGGCACGCAGCTCGCGCCCGGCCCGGCGTAGACGGCGTAGGCCTCGTCGAGGACGACGGTCGTGCCGCATGCTCGGGCGGCTTCGGTGATCTCCTCCAGCCGCTTCCTTCCGAAGAGGTCTCCGGTGATCGTGGGCCGGTCCAGGACGAGGACCGAGGGGGTGTGCCGGTCGAGATCGGCGGCGAGGTCCTCGAACCGGGTGGTGATCGTCTCGGCGCCGAGGCGGGCGGCCCAGCGGGGCAGGTCCGGGTGGCCGCCGGTCACATGCAGCACCGGTCCGGGCACGGCCAGGGCCGCGCACGCGTGCAGCAGACCGGTGGCACCTGCCCCGGCGGTCACCATGTCGGGCGCGAGTTCCAGTCCGAAGTGCGCGGACAGCACGGGTGCGGCCAGGTCCGCGGCGTAGGGGTCGGACAGGGAGTAGGCGCGCGCGAGTTCGGCCAGGCCGCCGTCGTCGTACGCGCTCCTGAAGGCAACATCGACCGACGGCCGTACGAAGTCGATCTCGTCCGGAGACCAGCGCAGATCCAGGGCGGGGGAACGGGTCTCCCCCGCACGGTCCCACGCGGTGATCGCCGCAGTCCCGCTCCCCCGGTTCCGGGCGAGGAACTGGACGTAGCGCGTCGTCGGCGCGGGCTCGCGGCCGACGGCGAAGTCCGCGTCGACCCGCTCGACGGCGAAGCCGGCGCGTGTCAGCAGGCCGCTCACCTCGGCCGGCTGATACATCCGGACGTCGTCGTGGATGACCACGGGCTCCGCATCGCCTCGTCGCACCTCGATCTCGCCGGTGCTGCGGCCGGAGGCCATCCGGTAAGTACGGCGGAAGTCGGCGCGCAGTCCCTCGGTCTCGAACGTCGCTTCCGGTACGTAGTCGCCGGCGATGGCCAGCACATTGGAGTGGTCGAGGACCAGCAGTCCGCCCGGGACGAGCACACGGCGGGCCTCCTGGAGCAGCCGCAGTTGCTGGTCGTCGCTCCCCCAGCCGAACGACTGGACACAGACCACGGCATCGAACTCACCGACAGGCCAGAGCAGTTCGCGCAGCAGGTCGAGGTGCAGCCAGTCGACCCGGACGCCCGCCGCGACGGCTTCGACCTGGGCGCGCTCCAGTGCCCACGCGCCGGCGTCGACCCCGGTGACGCTGAACCCCCGGGCGGCCAGCGAGACGGCGTGACGGCCGGTGCCGCAGCCCAGGTCGAGGACGCGGCGGCCGGGGGCCGAGGCGTCGAGGACGGCGGCGAGGTAGCCGGCCTCCGCCGCGGTGCGTTCGGCCGTGTACTCGTGGTCGGCGACGGCCCAGAAGTCCTCCCCGAAGAAGGTGAGATACCAGGGAGGACCGTCCGGGCCGCAGGCATCGCTCACAGGGCGTCCGCCCGCAACGCCTCCTGCCGGTGCAGGAATCCGCACACGTCGCACAGGCCCGCGGGGTTGGCCACACCCTCCTGGAGCACATAGCGTCCGCCGCAGACGCGGCACAGGTCGTCGACCAGGGGCAGCAGCGTGCGCTGGACGTTCTCGAAGGCGTTGAAGAGGTAGTAGTCGATGCCCGGCCACAGGTCGTAGAGGTGGTCGGCGACGGCGTAGGCGAGGGAGCGTTCGCCGGAGCCGGTGGTGAACCGGCCAGGTGCGCCTTGCCGGTTGAGGCCGGGTGCGACGAGCTCCAGGTAGAGCGTGAGTTCCTTCTTGGTGATGCGGTAGAGCGGGAACACGTAGCGCAGGGCGCCGAGTTCGCGTACCGGGATGCCGCCCATCCGGTAGCCGGTGGTGAACCAGGTGACCATGCTGGCCACCAGGTCGTCGGCGTTGAAGCCGAAGGCGACGACCGGGGCACCCCTGCGCTCGGCCTCCTGCTCCAGCATGCGGCGCAGTACCTGGTGGCCGATGACCATGTTCATGTTCCGGTGCTCACCGGCGACGACCTTGTTCATGACGTCGACGAACGGCTCGCGCAGCTTGAACAGTTCGGCCACCTCGTCGGCGGTGACGATCACGTGGTCCACGCCGAGTCCGGCGCAGGCGTCCAGGGCGGTACGGAAGGTGGCTGGCTCGTCCCAGTCGGGCAGTCCGGTGATGGTCACGGCCGTCATGTCGACCTCGGGCCATCGGCCGCGGGTGCGTTCGAGGAGCTTGAGATAGGCGACGCTGTCACGGCCGCCGGAGAGCCCGATGACCACCCGGTCCCCGGCCCGCATGGTGGCGCCGGCGGCGATGCTCTGGACGAACGTCTCCTCCACGTACGTCACGAAGGTCTCGGCGGTGAACTGCTCGGTCCGCCGCTCCAGGGTGCCGCCGTGGTCGAAGAGAACGGACTTGGTGTACACGGGGTCCGGCGCGGCGTAGACGTGCTCCTTGGGGCGGCGCAGCACGTCGAGGTCGTAGTGGCGCACCTGGCGCACCTCGATGACGTCGTCGGTTCCGACGACGGCCGTCGCCTCGGGGATCACCTCCCCGTCACGATGGGCGAGCACGGCGTTCGCCGGGATTCCGTGGAGGCGCAGCACGTCCAGGAGAGGTTGTCCCGGTGTCGCGTGCAGGGTCTCCGAACCACCGGTCTTGTTGCGGAACACGACCGTGCTCACGGGTTCTCCTATCGTGTCGTGAGGTTCCGGGGATCAGGACAGGGCGGGGTCGGGCGTGGCGTTCCAGGCGGCCAGGGGTACGAGCGTCTCGCCGTCGGAGACGGATCCGTGCTCCCAGGCGGCGGTGGGGTCGGGCACGGGGAAGCGCGGGGAGGTGGCCAGCGCGACCACCTCCCCGATGCGTTCGCGGACGACGGGTGTCGCGGGCAGCAGGCCCCGTGCATGCAGTTCGTCCGGGGTGAGGACGAGAGCGTGGTCTCCGAGCGTGTCGCCCAGGAGGGCGGCCACGCTCTCCTCGCGGCCGGGCAGCGGGTGGAGCCAGCGGACGCGGCCGGCGCCGCCGCCGGGCATGCGGCAGTGGGCGGGCGAGTCGAGGCGCGCCCACGCTTCGGCGAGGGCCTCGTCCGGGGTCGCTTCGACCTGGCCGTGGTCGGCGTGGGCGAGGACGTTCCAGCCGGCGTCGGCCCATCGGGCAGCCGCCGTGTCGAGCAGCAGCAGCGCCTCGCGCAGCCGGGCGTCGTACCCGGAGCGGTGGATGTGATCGTCGAGGTTGACGTACGCCCACACCAGGGGCGGAGTGTCGTGGTCGCGCCCGAGTACGGCGCCGATCTCGCGCACGGTCCGCTCGGCCACGCTCACCGGATCGGTGCTGAGGGTCGCGGTGGCGGCCGGTGACGGCACGATCCGGGCGCCGTGCAGCAGCGCCTCCACCCAGGCGCCGGTCAGCCGTTCCAGTTCCGCGCCGATCACGAGGGCGGGGCGGCCCGACTCGACCGCGCGGTCGAAGAGGGTCGGTCCCGTGTGCAGCAGTGCGTTCCCTGGCGTTCGGAGCGGGCCGAAGGCGTACGTCTCCCCGGTGACGAGGTGGGTGACGTGGTCCGCTCCGGGGGCCCGGTGGACCATGCCGACGGCGCCGTGGACGCCGGCATCCGTGCCGGTGACCGCGGTGAGCCAGGCTGTCGTGGACGTGCTCGGGAAGGTGGAGCGCAGTGGCCGGATGTGCGCGTGGGAAAACGCGGACTCGGCCACTTCGAGCGACAGGCCGTCGACCGCCAGGACGCAGAGTCCCCGGGAGGCGGCGCGCAGGTTTCCCGCGACGACCTCGGTGACCTGGCGCAGGTCGGCGGACGCTGTCGACTGTCCGCCGACGCGCGACGCCGTGCTCAGAAGTTCGGCACGCAGTCGGTGCAGGTGGTGCGGAACTTGACGATGTGCGCGGCCTGCCGGTCCGTGATCATGCGCTCGACCAGGCGGGGCAGCAGCATCACGGGCGCCGGGGTCGACGTCCGCGCGACCTCGGTGGGGGTTTTCGCGGTGGGAAGTGGAGCTGTTCGCATGGATTCCTCCTGCCGGGAACGGTGCCAGAGAAACGTGCCAAACAACTTGCCAATTTGCATGCACAGGTCAGCACATGGCGAGCTCGTGTGTCAACGCCGAGCCGTAAATTTGCCGTCAACTCGGCTTTTGTTTCCTGCATTTGACGGAGTGGAGAATTCCGGGACGGCACGATCACCGCCTTCCGCCGCAATCATGTCGCGCGGAAAAGCGATCATGGCCGGGTGGATCAATTGACGAAAATCAGCTTCTCCGCCTCCGCGACGATCTTTTCCGGATCGGGGGCGTTCGACAGGGTGTCCGCGTAGCGGTCCGCGTCCGGGTCGGCGGCCCGGTGGGCACGCGCGACGGCCTCCTCGACGTCGTAGCGGGTGGTCCTGAGCCGGACGTCGGGGCCGAGCAACGCCCAGTACGCGGTGCCCGGTTCAGCTGTGTGGTACGGCAGGCCGACGCTGCCCGGGTTCACACTGCGCAGGCCTGCCACGGCGCGGTCGAACTGGAGATGCGAGTGTCCGGTGACCAGGACCCGCGCGTCGATGGCCGCGGACAGCTCGGCGAAGCGCTCCGCCGGGGTACCGGGCGTGACCAGTTCGTGATCACTGCGCGGCGAGCCGTGACAGAAGTGCACCGGTCCGAGTCCCTCGATCGCGACGACGACCCCGAAGGCCAGGCGGTCGAGGAAGGCGATGGCCTCGGGCGAGTGCCGTGCGGCGATCCATGACTGACGCGGGGTGTCGGCGACCCGTGCGGCGGTCCCGATCTGGGCGGCGTAGCGGTCGGCGTTGCCGCGTACGCACAAGGCGCGCTCGCCCAGCGCGACGATCCGTTCGTAGGTCTCCTGCGGCTGCGGTCCCCAGGTCAGATCGCCGCAGAGGACGACGAAGTCGGCCGCGGCGACGTCCGGTTCGGCGAGCACCGCGTCGAAGGCGGGGATGTTGGCGTGCACATCGGAGAGCACCGCGACCCGGGCCACGGGCCCGTACCGGCGTGGCGGTCCCTCCCAGTTCGCGGGTCCGTGCAGTTCGACGTCGACTTCGGCCATCGGTGCCATTCCTCCTGGTGGTCGGGGTCTACTCGATCGAGCGGGGCGCGTTCAGCGATCCGCCGCCGCGCCGGCCGGCGGTCCGGCGGAGCGGACCGTGCGGGGGTGGGTGAGGCGTTTGCCGGGCGGCGGGCCGATCAGCGGCCGGCCTTCGGAGGGCAGGCCCTCGACCGCCTCGGCGGCGATCACTATGCGGTCCCACAGCGGGAGCCCGTCCTTGCCCGCGGCCAGTTCCTCCACCCGCGCCAGCAGCAATTGGGGGTCGCGTGGAACCCCGGAAGGCACGGGCACGGCGGAAGTGCCCTCGGGCGCGGGCCGGATGAGGGGGTGGGCCGGATGTGAGGCGTACAACTCGCGCGCCAAGGCGTACGGTTCGGCCGTACCGCGGGGTGACACAGCGGCGGCCAGCAGGGACAGCGCCTCCTCCCTCCGTCCGGGGAGCAGTACGCCCACTTCGCGGATCAAGTCGGCTGGATCGTCGGGCGCGTGCAGGAAGTTGAGGCACATCAGCTCGCATCCGAGCGCCCTGCGCAGTGAACCACCCTCCACCGAACGGTTCTTGGAGGACCCCTTCAGCTCGGCGAGCCGCTCCGCAGCGCTCGTCCCGGTCCGCTCAGGCCCCCGGGTGTCACGAAGCGCGACGAAGAGGCAGGGCGGTCCGGACTCGAGGATCATGTCCACGGCCCGGATGACCGCCAGTGGCGCCGCGTTGATCTGGTAGCGCCACAGCTCCCGGCACACCCGGGCGTCGACCCGCAGGGTCAGGGCGCCGACGGGTTCGAAGCCGTGGGCCGCCAGAAAGGCGAGCGCGGGTTCCACACGCCGGCCGACGACGGCGTCCGGCTTGAACATCACGAAAGTCGACCGCAGGAGAGCCAGGTCGGCCCCGTCCGTCCCCCAGCCGTCCTCGGCCCCGTCCCTCCCCGAGCCGTCTTCGGCCCCGTCCCTCCCCGAGCCGTCTTCGGCGCGGTCCGTCCCCCAGCCGCCCTCGGCCCGGTCCGACCCCCAGCCATCCAGCAAAGCCGCCATTTCCCGGAAATAGACGTCGTCGGGATAAGTTCGACGCCTCACCGGATCATGCGTCAGGGGAGGCGTCAACCACTCGTGGACCGTCATGCTCCTCCGGCATTCCGCTCGTCCGCCGGAATCGATCACACACCGGCGCGGCACACCAACTCGGCTGTATGCGAAGCAAGTTGCATCATTGTCATGCACCATTCGAGGGCAATACCCTGAGGCTACTTTCCATGACCGACCACATCAAGGAGGGTCCCATGAGTGTCGCCTTCAAGCAGGTCAAGGTCCGCCCGAAGCCGGGCAAGTAGACGTCCACCGGATGCGATCGGGATCCGGACCGGGCCTCTTCGCCCTCCAGTGGTCCTGATCGCCATCCGCTCTGGCCACCGCGGAGTCCCCGGCCCGGGGACTCCGTCCACTTTCGTGCACCGGGGCGGAGCCCGCGTTGACAGACGCACCGACCGGGACGACGAAGGACGTGGCGGTGTCGGCCGCGACGGTCCTCGCCCTTCTCGACGCCGGGCCCTCGGCGTCGCACGAGGCCCTGTTGCGAACAGCCCGCGACGGCCGCCACAAACTCGCCGCGACCCTGCTGAGCCTGTGGGCCGAGGACGGCGAGCCCCTCACCGGCGCGGAGAGCGCCGAACTGCGCCTGCACCGCGAACGCGTCGAGCACTATCACCTGATCTGGTCACGATTACGGACGGTCGCACCCAGCGCGGCGCTGCTCAAGGGCATGACCATCGCCGGCCTCTACCCGCCGGGGGTGCTCCGCGCCGCCGGTGATCTCGACGTCGTCTGTCCCGAACACGAGGACCTGTGGAGCTGCGCCCGCCGGCTGACCGAGGACGGCTGGAAACCGGCCGCGTTCACCGTGAGCCCCGCGAGGCCGGGCGACGCCGTGCCCCTGCACCTGGGAGCCGAGTTCCGCAGCCCGGCACCCGAGCCGTCCCCCGACCCGTACGCCGTCGGCCTGTTCACCGCTGAGATCGTGACCGAGGTCCGCGCCCCGGCATGGCAGCTGACCCGGCCCTCCCGCTCCCCTCTGGCCGCCTGCGCGGTCGCCCTGGTGGCTGAACGCTGGGAGCGCCCGTTCCGCAGCCGCGACCTGCTCGACCTGGCGCTGCTCCTCCAGCACCTCGACGGCACGGGCGTGGGGCAGTTGCGTACCGACCTCTCCAGGACCGGTCTGTGGCCGGAGTGGCGGGAGGCCGTGCGTGCCATGGCCCGGCTGGGATGGCGGCCCGCCGTGACACTGCCGCGCACCCGGACGGCCGCGGCACGCGCCCGGCTGGTGCGGGCGGCGCGCACGACGGCACGCTGGAGCAGCCCGGTCCGGGCGACCGCGCTGATCGCCCAGTCGGGTGTCGAGGGCGAGGGCGGACGTCTCGCGGAACTCGCCTCGGACCTGGCCCACCGCGCCATCGGCGCCCGGCGGCTGCTCGGCGCCGGGCTGCCGCTGTTCGGCGTACCCCTGGACGACGAGCCGGCCGACCGGCTGCGCCTGGACGACGTGGGCCGCCACCTCGTCGCGCGGACCCCACTCGGCTCGTTCCTGCTGGTGTCGGGCGCCGCCCGGCGGGAGTGGCTCGACGAGGCGGGCGGTGGTGGCAGGGCCGCCGTGGAGTCCGGCACGTGAACCTCCCGCGCCACCCGGCGGACAAGCCCCCGAGGACCCCCACGGCGACAGGAGCGTGATGACGGACAGCGGAAACGGCAGCGGTGGCGGTGATGGTGGCGGTACCCGTCCGCGCGACGGCGAACCGGCCGTCGAGACGAGCGGGTTGCGAAGGGAGTACCGCACACGGCGCGGCCCCGCGGTCGTAGCGCTCGACGACGTCTCGGTCACCGTGGAGCGGGGCGAGGTGCACGGGCTCCTCGGCCCGAACGGCGCGGGCAAGAGCACCCTGATGAAGATCCTCTCCACGGTGCTGCTGCCGACCTCGGGCACCGGCCGGGTGCTCGGCCACGACCTGACCACCGAACACCGGCTGATCCGGCCCCTGCTGGGCATCGTCTTCGGCGGCGAGCGCGGCCTCTACCCTCGCCTGACGGCACGTCAGAATCTGCGGTACTGGGCCGCCTTGTACGGTCTGACGAGCCGCGACGGCGCCGCCCGCACCGACGTGCTGCTCGACGAACTCGGGCTCGCCGAACGCGCCGACGACCGGGTGGAGACCTTCTCCGTGGGCATGCGCCAGCGCCTCCACCTCGCCCGCGGCATCATCGGCGACCCCCGCGTCCTGCTGCTCGACGAACCGACCAGCGGCCTGGACCCGCTGGCAGCACGGCAGTTGCGCGAGCTGATACGGCGGCTCGCCGGCGAGGGGCGCACCGTGCTGCTCGCCACGCACGACCTGGCCGAGGCCGAAGTGCTCTGCGACCGCGTCACCATGATCAACCACGGGCGGGTGGTCGCCGCGGAGGCTCCGAAGACGCTCGCCCGGCTCGTCCCGCACCAGGAACGCGTCCGGATCCGCGCCGAGAAACCCCTGCTCACCCTCGTACGGGCACTCCCGGGCATCCTCGGTGTGGAACCCGCCGACGACGGCACGACGGTCGTCACGGTGGACGGCAAGGAGACCGTGGGCCGCGTACTCGCCTTCGTCGTCGAGCGGGGCGTGACCGAGGTCCGCACCGAACTCCCCGGCCTCGAAGAGGTCTACCTGCGACTCGTGCACCGCAACGAGACGCGCAGTGTGGTGAACCGGTGAGCCTGCTCGCGGCCGCCGGCCGGTTCCAGGGACGCCTGGTCCTCACCCACCGCGACTACCTCATCGACCTGGTGCGCACACCGCTGCTCGCGTCGGTCTTCCTGCTCCTGATCCGGCACAACGACCGTCCCGACCTCCTCGCCAACGGTCTCCTCGCCCCTGTGCTGATGGGGGTGTGGAGCATGGCGATGCTGATCTCCGGGGAGGTCGTGGACAACGACCGCTGGCTCGGCACGCTGGAGCTTCAGATCGCCGCGCCGGCCGACTTCGCCGGAGTGGTCCTCAGCCGGGTCTGGGTGACCACGGCGATCAGCCTCCTGACCGTGCTGGAGGTCGCCGCCGTCGCGTTCCTCGGCTTCGGCACCGTTCCCCACGTACCGCACCCCGGCGTCTTCGCCCTGGCGCTCCTGGCCACAGCCCTCGCCACCGCGGGCACGGCGACCCTGATGGCCGCGCTGTTCGTCGCGACCCGGACGGCCCGTACCTTCCAGAACTCCCTCAGCTACCCCGTCCTGCTGCTCGGCGGAGTCTTCACCCCCCTCGACCGGCTGCCCGAGTGGACCCATCCCGTCGGCCGTCTGATCTACCTCTCCTGGAGCTCCGACCTGCTGCGCGACGCGCTCGCACCGGCGCCGGTCACCTCCGTCGCGTGGCGCACCGGCGCCATCCTCGGTCTCGGCCTCGTCACCGGGGCCGGCGGACGACTCCTGCTCGGCAGGGTCGTACGGCTCGTCCGCGAGAACGGGACGGTGGGACTGCGATGAGCCGCACCGCGTACGACATCCGGACGGGCCGCCGCACCCGGGTGCTGGGCTGGGCCGCACGCGCCGGCGCCGCCGACTACGGCACCGTGTTCACCTGGAAGACCTGGCTGCTCGGCTGGTTCGTCCGCATGCTCGCCCAGGTGCTCTTCTTCGCCACCATCGGCAACCTGCTCGGGCCGGGGCAGGCCCGCTATCTCCTGGTCGGCAACGCGGTGGCGCTCGTCGCGCTGCACGGCGTGTTCGCGACCGCGTCCACCACTTGGGAACTCCAGAACGGCACCCTTGCCCTGCTGGTCGCCTCTCCCAGCAGCCCCGCCCTCGTCCTCGTCGGACGGAGCCTCTTCTGGCTGCCGGACGGGGTCGCCTGCGGGCTGGGTGCCGTCCTCATCCTCGCCCCGGTGGCCGGACTGAGTCTGACGGTGACCTCGGTGGCCCTGCTCGCCGCTCTGCTGATTCTGGTCGCGGTGACGAGCTACTGCCTCGGCCTGTTCCTCGGATCCCTGGTGCTGACCGCCGTGGACCTGCGCAACGTCGTGTCCAACGCGGCGTTCACGGTGATGCTGATCGTCTGCGGACCGGAGGTGCCCTCGCACGCCGTCGGCCCCGTCCTCGCCGGGTTCGGCCAAGTACTCCCCCTCACCCACGGACTGCTCGCGATCCGCGAGGTGCTGGCGGGCGGGGCGAGCGCGCACACGGCCGCATTGGCCGGCTGGGAGACGCTGATCGGCGTCTGCTGGCTGACGGCGGCGCTCACCGCGCTGGCTCTACGGGCCCGCAGAAGCAGGCGGGACGGGGCGGCACTGTTCCTGGGCTGATGCGGCGGGCGGCCCGGGTTGGTGGGGCAATATCCGGGCTGCTGTGCCGGGCGGCCTGAGTCGATGGGAAGCTGCGCCCGGGCTGAAACGCCGGGCGGCGGGTGGCACGTACGACACGAAAGGCGTCCTGCCGGTCCCGCCGGTTACGACGCGCGCGGAACGTCCCCTTCCATGCGTTGGGCGGGGTGGCTGCTTAGCGTGACCCCATGACCACTGTCCAAGCCCTGCCCACCCCCGACCAGCGGCGGTGGAAGGCGCTCGCCGTCTGTCTGACGGCGGGCTTCATCTCGCTGCTCGACACCTCGATCGTGAACGTGGCGCTGCCCTCGATGGAGCACGGGCTGGCAGCCTCGGAGGCCGCCCAGTCCTGGGTGGTCTCCGGGTATGCCCTGACCTTCGGGCTGGTGCTCGTACCGGCGGGCCGGCTGGGCGACATGCGCGGGCGCCGCCAGGCGTTCCTGGTGGGGCTGGCGTTGTTCACACTGGCCTCGGCGGCGTGCGGGCTCGCTCCCAGCGCCACGTGGCTGGTGGTGTTCCGGCTGATCCAGGGCACGGCGGCCGGCATGGTCGCCCCGCAGACCTCGGGGCTGATCCAGCAGATGTTCCAGGGGGCTGAGCGGGCCAAGGCGTTCGGCCTGCTGGGCAGTGTCATCGGGATCTCGACGGCGGCCGGTCCACTGGCGGGCGGCCTGCTGATCGATGCCGTGGGAACCGACGACGGCTGGCGCTGGGTGTTCTTCGTCAACCTGCCGATCGGGGTGGCCGCGTTCGTCGCGGGACTGCGGCTGCTGCCCCGCTTCCCGTCGACGGGCAGGCGCGAGGAGTTCGACCCGTTCGGCGTACTGCTCCTCGGTGCCGCCGTGCTCGCGCTCATGCTGCCGCTCGTTCAGGAACAGCAGTGGACCGGCCGACTGAAGTGGGCTCTGCTGCCGGTGGCCGCGCTGCTGCTGCTCACGTTCTGGATGTGGGAGCGGCGTCAGAAGCTGCGCGGGCGCGCCCCACTGGTCGATCTGGACCTGTTCTCCTTGCGCTCGTTCACGCTCGGTTCCCTGATCAGCCTGACCTACTTCGCGGGCTTCACCACGGTCTTCTTCGTCTACTCCTTGTTCCTCCAGAACACGGCCCGGTACAGCGCGCTGGCGGCCGGTGTATCGGTGCTGCCCTTCGCCGCGGCGTCCGCGGTCGGCGCCGCCATCGGGGGCAAGCTGGTGATGCGCCACGGACGCAAGCTGGTGGTCTTCGGCCTCCTCGCGGTGGTGGTGGGCCTGCTCGGGGTGGTCGTGGCGGTGCAGCTGGTGCCCCTCCAGAGTGTCGGGTGGGCCACGGCCCTGCCCATGGTGATCGGCGGGCTCGGCTCGGGCCTCACGGTCTCCCCCAACACGACGCTCACTCTGACCCTCGTCCCCGTGCAGCGTGCCGGTGCGGCCGGCGGTGTGCTCCAGACGGGCCAGCGCATCGGCTCGGCGGCCGGCATCGCCGTGGTCGGCTCGGTGTACTTCGCGCATCAGACCGGCCACGGCCGCTCCGTGACGGCCATTCAGCTCGGGCTGCTCACCGCCGTCGGGATGAGCGTGGTCGCCCTGCTGCTGGCCGTGGCCGACCTGCGCGTGCGCCAGGCCCACCCCGAGGCGGAACGGGTTCCGGCGACGGTCCGGCGGGGTCACGAGGACGGTGACACGGAGAAGGCGGGACGACGCGGCTGACCACTCAACCCTTCGGACACGGATTCCCCGCCCAACCCCTCGGACGAGGTTTCGCCGCCCAACCCCTCAGACGAGGTTTCGCGGCGTCAGGCCTTCGTGCTTCCGGTACGAGGGCCGGCGTCCGGCCGCCGGGCAGGACCACGCACTGGACCGGCTACGCGAAACGATCCTGAACCGGCTCGGACGCCGGCCGCGAGCACGACTGCCGACAGCGGCAATGATGTGGCGACGAGGGCAGGATTCGAACCTACGTCCACCCGGGATCAGAGCCGGGCGCTCCTCCACAGAGCTTCCTCGTCGCCACGTCGATCATGACGGGGCCTGATGTTCCGGGCAACCGAATTCCCCGAGCCGTCGGGCAGGCAGTCACAGCCACTCCCCTGCCGCCGCACGCTTGCCATTGCCGGAGAACACTCCCGCCGACCGGAGGGCACTGGCCATGAGAGGGTCCGCGACGGCGACGCCGTGTACGAGTTCGGGCGTCCGACGGAAGGCGACAGCCTCGGCCGTCGGCCTGGCGGCGGTCCAGGCGCCGGCGACGGGATCCCGCCGATGCCGGGCGCAGACCGCCTCGACCAGCGAACGCGGGCATTCCTTCTCTCCCCGGAGTACTTCCCAGGGCAAGGGCAGCTCTGCCCAGATGTACGTGTCCGGGTGCAGCCCGCCACCGCTCACGCGGTGCCAGTACGCCACGTCGGCTGCCATCAGGCGGGGAACCTTGCCCGGGCAGAACCGGTCCAGAATCTGCTCCTCGCCCAGTTCGGACAGAATCGCGAACCAATGCGCCCGCGCCGTGTTCCACGCCTGCGCGGCCTGGTTCCACGTCGACGAGTCGTCGCCGCGGCGCACGACCATGGTTCCGCGTTCCAGCGGGTGCCGGTTCCAGGCGTCCTCCAGCAGGTCCGCGACCTGCCGCAGAAAGCCGTTCCACCGGACCAGCAGCCGAGTGAGATCCTCGTCGGAGACCGCGGCCAGCACCTCCGGCGTGGGATGCACATGCGCGACCGCGGACCAGCAAGTCCGCTCGGGCCGCGCGCGCAGACGCCGGAACAGCGCCTCGGCGACCTCGTCGTAGACCTGGCGCTGGCTGACGTCCGTGAAGACGCTGCGCATGTGGCCCCGCGCCGTGATGTACGCGATGAAGGCCGCCGTGTCCGGGTCCTCGGCGAAGAGTCCGTACGGCAGTACGTGCGCGAGTGCTCCCTTGCCTGTCATCGTCACCTCGCGGCGGCGTCGCTCGTGGACCAGCCGTGCCAGTTTGGCCTCCGTCCGGCGCAGGAGACGGAAGCGCTTGTTGTACTGGCGCTTGGATACCTCACCGAGGCCGGCAGCGGTTCGCTCGGCCCGGTCGAGGCGGTCGACGCCGAAGTCGTTCTGGCCGTAGACCCGGCCTATGGACTCGCCCGCGCTCCGGATCACCGCTTCGATCCGGTCCGGATCGTCTCCGGCGCTGTCCGGAAGCTCCGGCACCTCCGCGAACAGCGTTGCCACTCGGGCGAGCTGGCGCTGTGCGCCGACCGGGCGGGCGAAGTCCTCCCGCATGGAGGTGTAGCCGTGCCAGAGGTTGCGCAGTGAGTGCTCGGCGGCTTTGGCGAGTGCCGCCTCGGTGGCCTCGTCGAGTTCGGTGCCCTGTGCCGCGTGCAGATCCTGGATGAGCCCGGCCACATCCTCCGGTCGCTTGCGCAGGGTGAGCGAGGCGTGCAGTTCCCGGAGGAGATCTTCGACGGTGGGCGACGGCATGAGCGTCACCTTGTCATTCCTCGGCCGAGCACCCAACTGGATATTCACCTCTGTCAGCGGGGCGTGGCGGAGCAGGGCTCACCCTGGTCCACGCTGGACTGGTCCTGGTCGAACGCGCCGCACGCTGCCACGGCCACCGGCTTCTGGCCCACCTGGCGCAGCAGGACGAGGGTCTTGTCGGCAGGCGGCTGATTCACCCCGGGCGCGTACTGCACATAGCCGGTGGCGCCGTTGAAGGTGGCTCCGCTGTTTCTGAAATTGATCTCCATCTGGCTGGGCGGGGCGGCCGGTTGCTGGTTGTACGTCATGTTGGCCACCAGCGAGAACGTGTGGAACGCGTCGTACGCGACCGCGGAGTGCCCGTCCTGCACCCACGGATCGTCGCCGGTGGTCGTGGTCCTGACGAAGTTCTCGTAGTCGTTGACGAAGTTGCGGGTGATCGCGCTCGCCCGCTTGTCGTCGTCGGGCAGGCGGTGCGCGGAGTAGTAGAGACGGAGCCAGTCCTTGTTGTTGAAGGCACCGGTCTGGGACACGTTGGTCAGCTCGTTGCCGCCGAGCACGGTGAGGTCGCGCTGGAGGCAGGTGCCGTCCGTGTTGAACGCGTTGATGAAAGCGGTGAAGTCCCGTGCCCGGGCGGACCAGTAGATGACGGAGTCCGGCTGTCTCTTGACTTCGGCGCAGACCCTGGCCGCGAGATCCGCCGCGGTGTCGTAGGCGGGCGTGCCGGCGGGCGGCGCGGCGGAGGCCTTGTCCTGCGTGAAGTTGAGCAGCAGCTTGCTCCCGGTGAAGTCCTTCACGAACTGGCCGGCGAGGCTCCGGCTGTACAGGTCCCCGTACGTCTCGATGACGACGGCGTGCCGAGCGGGCACGCAGCCGCCGTCCGGTCGGGCCACGATGTCGGACGTGGCGACGAAGTTCGCCTCGATCGCGCCCTCGCGGCTGTTGAGCGGAGTTATGGGCCAGTAGTTCTGCCCACCGAGCATCTCGTCGGCGGTGGCGGTGGTGTCGACAGCGAGGATCTTCGCCCGGTCGAGGACCGTGAGGGCCGCTTTGGTCTCGTCCCTGCTCTGCGCATAGCCGAGAACACCGATGACCCGCTGATACGCGGGGCTCCCCTTGCCGTCCCCGATCTCCTTGACCAGCTCCTTCGCCGCCTGCTCGGCGCCCGCGAAGGCGACGCCGGTCTCGCGGACGTCGACGCGGAGCGGCACCTGCGAACTGTCGGAGTTCGCGTCGTCGTTGAGCTTCTTCTGCCACATGGCGATGCCGCGCAGCTCCGGAATGACGCCGTCGAAGACGGTGTCCCTGGAGCTGGTGGGCCGGTTGGAAACGAACACCACGACGGTGCGTACGGTCCTGCCGGCCTTGGCGAAGTCCACCGCCCGCGCGTTCTGGGCGTCGATCTCCTTCACTGCCGCGTCGTACCACTCGGCGGGGCGGACCTCGATCGGCTGCGCGCGGGCGGACTTGTCCACCGTGTCGTCGCCACCGACGCAGGGCGACATCTGCGGGGTGGGGATCCAGATGACGATCCCGGCTACGACGACCGACGCCATGGCGGTCACCATGGCCGTCGCGAACCGCCAGTTCGTGCGGAAGGACGCCAGGGTCTTCGCCTTGGCAACGGGGTGTCCCGCCCGCAGGAGAGCCTCCGCGCCGAACCGCACCCGGACCGGTCGGTCATGCCCGCGCGCGAGGCAGCCCGCCGCCGTGGCGAAATTCCGGTCGCCGGGCTCCAGCTGGTCGAGCAGTGCCGTCGAAGCCTGCCCCACCGCGACGACGAGCGGGCCGGGCGGTTGCGCAGCGTTGGCCGCGGTGGCTGAATGGGCCGCGTGGAAGGCCTTCAGGAAGCGCTCGGCCGCCACCCCTTGCATGCTGTCGTGCGGCAGGGCCAGCAACAGCACCGGCCGTGCGGTCCGGCGCCGTCTTTTGGGCAGCAGCCCGCCCACGGACGGCGCCCCCAGGTCCTCCAGCAAAGCCCGTACGAGCAGGTTCTCGCAAACCTGCAACGCCTCTTCGCCCAGGGGTGTCCCGTTGAAGAGCCCCGACGTCCACATCCAGTGGTAGACCGCCCCGAACAGGTCCTCGCCACGTTCTGCGTCCAGTTCGGTCCCCAGGCGGCGACGTCGGCGATTCCTCGGCGACAGGCTCAGGGGCCGGGTGAGGCGATGTGTTTTCCAGCGTGCCCAGAGCCACCGCGGCAGATTCTGGAACGCGGGCGCCCAAACGGTGTTGATCAGCCAGCCGATCGCCCCCTGGGAACCGGAGGGCCGCTCTCCGCCGCCGATCCGCCACAAGAGGGCCGGGAGTCCCGCGGCTTCGGCTCTGACGGCATACAGCCTGTTCCGGATCGCCCGGGCAGCGGCATCCGTCCTTTGCCCGTCACCCAGCTTCACGGCCTCCGCCAGCACGTCCCTCAGCAGGGAGAAGGACGGAAGGCGATCCGGTGTCATGTTGCCGGGAATGCCACGCAACAGCTCTTCAGCGGCAGCGCGGGCCCACGAAGCCCCCGGGTCGTTGCCGACGCGGAGTACCGCGTACGGCACGAGCTTGCCCCGGTCTTCGATCGCCCCCCGCAGCGCCTCGACCACCCTGTTCACATGCTTGTCGTACTCCGGGTCGGCAGCGGGCACGGACAGGAGGAAGAGCGGCAACGGATTCTTGAGTTTGTCCCGAGCTCCAGGGGCCACAGCCGTCGAATACTCGTTGGTGAATGTTTCCGAACCGGCTTCGTACGGAAACCCCTGAGGTGCACCTGCCGGGACGCCCAAGGCGCGTTCTCCCCGCTGTCAAGTCGCCGTTCCGGTGAAAGGCAATGACAGGTTAGTGTCCCCAGCGAGGCCCACCAAAACGCCGGTTTGCACAGGACACTGCGCGATTTGACGAAACGGAAGAATGAAACTTCGTTCGATAGTCGAAGCTCGCCTGGCTTTGATCGCTATTGACCGGCCTCAACCGGAAGCATGATCTGACCGTTGCGCTGACTGCTTGTCAAAGCTGCCTGGGGGCCGGGTTCCCCACTCGCGGAACCCGAGCGTCGGGGGCCTCACCTGTGCACGTGTCCGGCCCCACGCCCGCCGCACCCGAAGCCCCGGAAAACTCTGTGGCCACGCTGTCAGCAGTGCCGCTTATGCTGCACCGAACGATCATGCAGGACCAGGGGAGGGCGCGGCATGTGGGGCAGGGTTTTCGGCAGGGGTGCGGAGAGACCGGCGGCGGATCCGTACGCGCTTCCGGTATCGCGCAGGGGCAGGAACGGGATGCACACGCTGCGCGCGCTCGGAGACGTACGGGTGTGCGCGCTGGTGGGGGCGGCCGAGGACGGCGACTGGGAGGCGGTCAAGGCGGCGCTGGCCCCTTTCGATCTCGGGCGCGACCATCAAGTCCTTGCCGAAATAGCCGAGTTGAACGGGGTGCAGAACTGGATCGGCCGGGCCGTCGAAGAGGACAAGGAACACCGGGCGACGGCCCTGCTGATATCCGGCGCGCGTCACGTCTTCTGGGGCTGGGAGGCACGGACCAGGGCGCTCGCCGCGCATGTCACGCAGGAACAATGGCGTGTCTTCCACGAGCGACTCCTCATCGGGGAGGAGCAGTTGCTCGAGGCCGCCGAGCTGCGCCCGGAGTGGATCACCCCCTGGCGCCGTCTGCTCACCTCCGGCCGGGGCATGTCGCTGCCCTCCGCCGTGAAGGAGGCCCGGCTCGACGCAGCTCTGCGCCGTGACCCACTGGATCTGGAGACCCACATCGAGTGGGTGTCGCAGTTGCAGCCCCGCTGGGGCGGCGATCCAGGAGAGGCCCTGGCGTTCGCGCGCGACGCGATCGGCCGCGCCCCGCAGGGGCATCGCCTCGGCTGTGTGATCGCCATGGCCCACATCGAGGACTGGGTCGAGTCGGAGCGTTCGGACTTCCTCGAAACCCCCGAGATACAGGCCGAGTTGCGGACGGTGGCCGACCACAGCATCCTCCACCCCGCCTACACGCGACGCCCTGGCTGGCAGCACGACTTCAACGTCTTCGCGATGGCCCTGTCGCTGGCCGGTGAGCGCCACACGGTCCGCCGTGTCTTCCAGGCGCTCGACGGCGCCTACACCAGTTGGCCGTGGACCTACTTCACGGAGCCCGAGAAGCAGTTCGCCCTCCATCTCCGCGGCGCCTGAGCACACGCCGATCCCGCCATCCGCCTTCTCTCCCCCTCCGGACTGCCCGATGACACTGCATGACAGCGCCGCGATCCCGGCCGGCGACGACCGCACCTTCCAAGTGGATCTGCGCGGCCTCGTCGACCTCCTCTCCCATCACCTCTACTCCAGCCCCCGCGTCTACCTGCGTGAACTCCTTCAGAACGCGGTCGACGCGCTGACGGCCCGGCACACCCTCGAACCGGGCGCCCCCGCCGACGCGTTCGGTATCCGTCTGCATGCCGACGGTTCGGTGGTGCGTGTCGAGGACGACGGTGTCGGTCTCACCGAGGCCGACGTGCACACCTTCCTCGCCACGATCGGCCGCAGCAGCAAGCGCGCGGAGCGCATTGCCGAGCAACGCGGTGATTTCATCGGCCAGTTCGGTATCGGTCTGCTGTCCTGCTTCCTGGTCGCCGACGAGATCCACGTCCTGAGCCGCTCCGCCCGTACCCCCGACGCGCCCGCCGTGGAGTGGCGAGGGCGCGGCGACGGCAGCTACAGCGTCCGCACCCTGCCCGCGTCCGCCCGCCCCCGGCCCGGCACCACCGTCACCCTGACACCGCGCGCCGACGCCGGCGAATGGACCCGGCCGGTCCAAGTCCAAGCACTGGCACGGCACTTCGGCTCCCTGCTGCGCCACCCGGTGACCTTCACCGGCGGTGCGGGCGGCACGGCCGCGCCGGTCAACCCCGAACCCGCGCCCTGGGCAGTCACGTATCCCACGCCCGGAGCCCGTTCGCGCGCCCTGGCCGCCTACGGCGAGGAGGTCTTCGGCTTCAAGCCGCTGGACACGATCGAGCTGGACCTGCCGGCCGTGGGCCTCAGGGGCATCGCCTGCGTGCTGCCCGAGACGGTGCCGGCCGGGCGCCGCCACGGGCACCGCGTGCACGTCAAGGGGATGCTGCTGTCCGAGCAGGCCGAGGAGATCCTGCCCGAGTGGGCGTTCTTCGTCCGCTGTGTCGTCGACGCCGAGAGCCTGCGCCCGACGGCCTCCCGCGAGTCACTGTACGAGGACGACACCCTCGCCGCCGTCCGCGACGCCCTCGCCGCGCGGCTGCGGGACTGGATCGCGAAGGCCGCCGCCAGCGATCCGGACCTGCTCGCCCGCTTCCTCCAGGTGCACCACCTGGCCGTCAAGTCGCTCGCGGTGCACGACGACGAGATCCTGCGGATGCTGCTGCCCTGGCTGCCGTTCGAGACCACCGACGGGCACGCCACACTCGACGAGTTCGCACGCACCCACCGGACCGTGCTCGTGACATCGAGTGTGGAGGAGTTCCGGCAGGTCGCGGCGATCGCCTCGGCCGCCGGTCTCGGCGTCGTCAACGGCGGCTACACGTACGACCGCGAACTGGTGCACCGACTGCCGGAGATCAGGCCCGAGGCCACTGTCGCGGACCTCGACCCGGCGACCCTGACAGCCCATCTCGACCCCGTCGACCGCGAGACGGAACTGGCCGCCGCGGCCTATCTCGCCCAGGCTCGTGACGCCCTCGCCGTCTTCGACTGCGACGTCGCCCTGCGCGCGTTCCAGCCCGCCTCCGCCCCCGCCCTCCTCGTCGACAGCCGTGAGGCCCGGCACGAGCGCACCCGCTCCCAGCTCGCCCGCGAGCAGGAAGGCGGCGTATGGGGGGACATTCTCGGCGCGCTCAGGCAGGAGGCTCCGCGGGCCCAGCTGATCCTCAACCAGCTGAACCCGCTGGTCCGCACGGCCGTCACCATCGCCGAGCCGGAGCTGGCCCGCACCAGTGCCGAAGCCCTCTACGGACAGGCCGCGATGCTGTCCCGGCGTCCGCTCAGGCCCGCCGAGTCGAGCCTCATCAACCGCTCCTTCCTCGACCTTCTCGCCCACGCCCTGCGCAAGGACAGCTGACGATGCCGACCGCACCCCAGACCACCGACGAGCTGCTCCAGGCGCTCCAGGAGAACGACCGGCGCCCCTACGGCCGTACGCGCACCGTCACCGCCGAGGAACTCGTCGAGGCGGCTGAGGAGTTCAAGGAGCCCGTACCCCTGATCTACGCCCTCCTCGAACTCCAGGAGGCGTACACCTACGGCTCCGAGCCGCGGAAGTCGCCCGTCGTCTTCGCCCGCCTGCTCAATCTGTTCGACGAGCAGCCCGACGTCTTCGACGAGCGCCTGCGCCACATGCTGTTCTGGCGGTTCAAGTGGGTGGCCAACGCCCTGCTGGCGCTGCCCGAGGTACCGCTGGCCGGCCTGCGCCAGTGGCAGACGGAGATGCGTGACCGGTACGAGAAGGCCGACCTCGGCCTCCAGCCCTACTACGGGCGGGCGTACCAACTCGCCGCCCACACCGGCGAGGACACCGCCCTCGCCTTCGAACTGTGGGCGGGCCGGCCCCGCACCCGGCTCAGCGACTGCGAGGCCTGCGAGATCTGCGAGCGTGCCCTTTACCACCTCGCGGCGGGCGACGACGAGCGGGCTCTGCGCGTCTGGGAGCCCGTCCTGGCCGGGAAGGATTCCTGCCAGGAGGAGCCGGCCCGTTCCATCTCGCACGCGCTGCTGCCCCTGCTGCGCACCGCGGACGTCGAGCGGGCCGTCGAGCTGCACCTCGCCGGCTATCGCGCCTGCCGCCGCAACGCCTCGATGTCGGGCGAGGTCGGCCGTCATCTGGAGTTCTGCGCACTGACCGGCAACGAGGCCCGCGGTCTGGAACTGCTGGCCGAGAACCGGGGGTTGTTCGACGAGGTGGACTCGCCGCGGGACATGCTCGACCTCCTCACCGGAGTGGAGGTTCTCCTGCGGCGGATCGAGCACCTCGGCCACGGTGAGCTGCCCGCCGCCGGATACCCGGGCCGCACCTGGACGGTCGCCGGCCTGCGTGCCGAGGTGGGCAACCGCGCCGACGACCTCACCGCCCGTTTCGACACCCGTAACGGGACCACCGCACACGCCGACCGCCGCAGGGCTCGTATCGAGCGTCTCCCGCTCCTGGACACCCTCGAGCTGACCCTGCGCACCCGCAGCCTCGACGACATCGCCACGGCCCTCCCGGCTGCCGCACCCGCCACCCGTACCATCCCCGCCGTACCCGAATCGCTGAGCGAACTGATCGTCCGGGCAAGGACGTTGGACGACGAGGGTCACCCGGACGCACCGGCCGCCTGGGCCCGGCTTCGCACCCTCACCGCAGCCGGCGACTACGTCCACCCCAACGACCCGGAGGTGGGCCCGCTCGTACGGCTGCGCGCGGACCTGCTGGACGACGAGGCGAACCGCGCGGGCGACAAGGACGAGTTCGCCGCCGCCCGGAGCCTGTACGAGGAAGCCGCGAGCCTGTACGACGATGCCGACACACCGGGTCGGGCGGCGATCGCCCGCGCCTGCGCCCTGCTCGCCGCCGCGGAGGACGTCGACGAAGGAACCGAGGCGAAGGCCGCGGCGCTGACCGCCGCCCACGCGTCCATGGTCGAACTGCACGAGGGGACGCCCGGCCTCTGGCCGGTCCACGAGGCTCGCCTGCTGCGCCTGCGGGCGACCGCGCTGGGCCTGCGTCTCCAGACGTCGGGGAGCGAGGAGCACTCCGCGCCGGTCTTCGCCGAGGTGGATCTGCTTCTCGTATTCGCCACCCGGCACGACGTCGTCGGGCAGGTCTCCGGCGGGCTGCTGCTGCGGGCCGGCACGCACGCGCTCTCCCGCGACCTGCCCACCGCCCTGACCGCGGTCGACGATCTCGTCGACCGGCTGAAGGACCACGGCCCCGCCTGGCACCTGCCCCGCGCGTTCGGGCTGCGAGGCCGGCTCCAGATCGGCCTCCGAGACGCGGAGGGCGCGCACGCGAGCCTGCGCGAGGGCCTGCGGCTGGCCGCCGACTGGCCCGCCCAGGCGGTCGACACGAGCCGCCTCCACCGTGACTTGGCCGAGGTCTGCATGCTCCTGGGGCGCCCCGACGAGGCACTGCGCCACCTGACCCGCTCGGCGGAGCTGGACCTGCGTCACGGCAGCCGCACGGACGCGTATTGCACATACGGCAACGCGGCCCAGCTCGGTCTCGACCTGGGCCGGGTCGAGGACTGCATCGCTCTGCTCGACTCCCTCATGACCGAACCGGACGTCGTGGCCGGAGAGTTGGACGACCGGCTCCTGGCCCAGCTGCGCCTGACCCGGGCCCGGGCGCTGCACGCGGGCGAGGACCTCAAGGCCGCCACGGCGGAACTCGTCGCGCTCGCGGCCGAGTCGGCCGGCTGGGAGGACGACCCGGGAAGCCACGCCATGATCGCCGCCGAGACGGCTGTACTCCTGGGCGAGGCAGGCGAGTTCGACCGCGCCCGGGAGGCCGTGGCCCAGGCACTCGCGGCCCACGCTCAGGCACCGCGGTACGACCAGCTCAGCAACTGCCTGCGCGAACTCGCCCGGCTACAGGCTCAGGAGCACGGCGCGGAGGGTCTGACCGACGCCCTCGCCTTCCTCGCCGACGCCGAGCGGATCGCCGAGGAGGCCCGTGAGGCCGAATACGAGACACGGGGACGCTCCCTTGACTCGGCACTCGCCTACGAACACGGCCGGGTCAACGCCTACGCCGGTGAGCACGAGGACGCCCTGGCCGCGCTGGAGAGGGCCCTCGCTCTGCTCGGCGAGCCGGAACCGGGCGACGACCGGGTCGGCGAATGGGCCGAGTGCACCCGCTTCGCCGGTGCCGTGGAAGGCATCTACCTGGAACGCGTCTCCCCCGCCCTCACCCGCCTCGACGCGGCGATATCCCTCCTGACCGCGTCAGGCCACACCAAGGAGGCCGAGCCCCTGACCGCCTTGACCACGCGCCTGCGCGACGAGAAGTGACCCGACGGCCGCGGTGCCGGGAAGCCTCCTTCTCGCCACCGCGGCCGAAGCGCTTCCCACCTCGGTCAGCGGTCCAGCCGCCTGAGGGGCCCGCCGCACTGCGCCGGCGAGCGGACGAACTGCTGAATGCCGCACGGCACCGTACGGGTGCGCCGGAGGCCTTGGGGATCGCCTCGGCCGTGGCGTGGTCCACCAGCGGCAGCGTCGACGAGACGACTCCGACCGGTTCGCGATCTCTCATGAGGGGTCAACACAGACGAAAATCAGCCACATTCCCCCCACTGGCCAACGATCAAGCACCCAGCCCTCGACACAGGATGCACACGAAACCACGCGTATCGAAGACTGGGCCCGAACCACCGCCCGCAACGCGGCAGGCGGTTTCAGGCCAGCGAGCAGCTCGAACTTCTGTGCGGACATGAGCGTGATCGCTGTAGGGTCGTGCCGCGCCCAACGAGGACCTGACCAGTCCGAAGTCCGCGCGCATCAATCAGCGACCGGGGGGAACGCCGTCGCTCACGGGGAGGGGCTGTAGTCGTCATGCCCTCGTACGGGCTGCCCGTACGCGTCAAGGCATGCGCTGGAGCGTGCTCCTGAGGACTACTCAGGAGCAGTAGGCCACTTTCTGCTGCCGCCGTTTCTCCGGCCCACCCCAGATGAAGCAGAAAGGGATGCTCTGTGCACCCCAAACCTTGGTTCCGCCTGCCCAGGGCCCGAAGACTGGGCAGGGCGGGAAAACTGACCTCCGCCGTCACCTCTGCCGCCGCGCTGGCCGTGGTGGCGGGCCTCGCGGTCCAACCAGGCGCGGCCAAGCCGAACGCCGCCCCGGTGGGCGACTCCTATTCCTGGTACGACGACACCGCGGCCGAGCAACTGCGCCAGGACCAGTGCCTGATGGCCGACGTACTGCGCCTGGGCGGCCCCGCGATGGCCGCGACCGCGCAGAACGGCCTCGATCAGACGCCGGACAAGCTGCACGCCTTGGCCGACCGGAAGAGCTGGGAACAGACACCGCTCGCCGTCGCGTACAAGAACGACCGCGACACGGCCGGCAAGGAGATCGACGCGCTCTCCGCTCAGCGCGAGGGGTGGAAGAAGCCTCTCAACGGCCTTCAGAATCCCGGCGGGTTCACCGACGCGGAGTTCCACTGGCCGCCCGACGGCGACAAGAGCTTCTACTCCCAGACCGGGCTGTCCGCCTGGGTCGCCGACCGGTTCTGGCAGAACGACTCCGACTTCTACGACGACGCCACCCCCAAGGTGGACGCCAGGACTCTCAAGGCCGTCGACGACCTCGGCAGCCCCCTCTACGCGAATTTTCCCGACCCCAGCCAGCCCGGGGGGAATCGCACGCTCGCCGAGCGCGATGCCTTCGAGTGGATGCACGGGGGCCCCGCGAGGAATGCGGGCGCGGACGACGCGCGTGCCTTCCTGTCCTCGGGCGGCTTCGCGCGCACCGCGCCGCAGCCGGGAACGCCGGAATACCGCATCGCCGTCGAGGACGTGAAGTCCCGCTTCGCCGCCTGTGGTTGGCGTGACCCGCTCGACCCGGACAACGTGCTGGGCGACGTCACCTCCGCCGCGGCCGACGAGTGGCAGCAGGAGGTCGCCTCCCAGGCCACCCAGCGCAACCAGATTCTCGACGCGAACGAGAACGCCGTCGACGCTCTTTCCAAGGGCGCGAAAGCCTTGAGCGAGATGCTGGGCCAGTCCTGGGTGGCCGACCACCTCACACGCTGGCAGGACTACTGGAGCCCGGGCGGTCTGGGCTGGGTGGGCGACAGCCCCACCGTCATCGAGGTGCACGCCGCGAAGGACAAGTGCCTCGACGTCCAGGGCGCCAAGAAGGACAGCGGCACGCCGGTTCAGGTGTACACGTGCAACGGCTCCGCGGCGCAGAAGTGGGTGCTGTGGGGCAGCGAGGACAAGCTGCACCTGCAGAACGTCAACTCGCTCAAGTGCCTGGACGTGGCCGGGAACGACACGGCGAACGGCACGAAGATCCAGATCTCGTCGTGCAAGGACTCCACGTCGCAGACCTGGGCGTCCGAGCTGCGCGGTGCCACCAGCCTGAAGAGCGTCGGTACGGGCAAGTGCCTTGACCTGCACACCTTCGACAACGGCAATGACGCCAAGCTCTACACCTGCAACGGCTCCTCCGCGCAGCAGTTCGACATCAAGCCGTCCGGCCACGACGGCACCGGACAGCTGGACTACCCGGACAAGGCCCAGTTCACCAAGGCGACGGCCGGGATCGCCGCGGCGCAGACTGCTGCGAAGAAGCAGCTCACTGTTTTGAAGACGCAGCTGGCCGCCGCGCAGAAGGCGGCGACGACGTCGGACACGGCGGTGCAGGCCGCTTACGGCATCGCCGACACCAAGGGCGCGCCGCGGGGGCGTGGCCTACTGGTGGGGCAGCAGAAGGACCAGGTCACTCAGGGTGCCGCGGCGGCTGTCGCGGCACTGGAGAAGGCCGGTGAGACGGCCGAGGCCGCCACCCGCGCCTCCGCCGGCGACAGTGCGACCATCGCGCAGCGGGCTCTGGCGCAGGCCGCGCAGTCCAAGGCGGAGTTTCGCAAGAAGGCTGCCGAGACGGCCGAGTTGCAGGCCAAGGCGGCCGCCGACGCGGCCAAGACACACCGGGACAACGCCAAGAAGGACAAGGAGGACGCCGAGGCGAAACTCACCGACGCCGTCAAGGCGGAGGGGGACGCGAAGGCGGCCGCCGCCGACGCACACGCCAAACGCCTCTCCGCCGAGGCCGAGGAGAAGACGGCCAAGGCAGAGAAGGCGAACGCCGCCGCCAGCCGCGCCGAAGCCGCCCAGCACCGCAAGAACGCCGAGTCCGAGGCGACGAAGGCGAAGGACGCCAAGGACAAGGCGGAATCCGCCGAAAAGACCGCCGGGGACCGGCGCGACGACGCGGTCAAGGCCAAGGACCACGCCAAGTCCCTGCGCGACGACGCCTGGGACGCCGAGCAGAAGGCCGACGCCGCCCGCGCAAAGGCCGATGCCAAACAGGCGTACGCCGACTCCCTGGACTCCGGCGACGCGGCCGACGCGGCCCGCTCCGCCGCCAACGAGGCCGACGAGCACGCCACCGACGCCGAAACCGCAGCGACCAAGGCCCGCTCAGAGGCGGATGCCGCCACCCAGGCGGCAGCCGACGCGGACGCCGCGGCCACCCGCGCCGAGGCTGCCGCCAAGCGCGCCCGCTCCGACGCGGACGCCGCCCAGGCCGACAAGCTGAAGGCCGACGCCGCCGTCAAGACCGCCACCAGCGCGGTCGCCGACGCCATCAAGGCCTCCAAGGACGCCTCCGCCGAGGCCAGGGCCGCGGTCAAGCTCGCCGACGAAGCCGAACAGCACGCCAAGGACGCCAAGACCCAGGCGAACACCGCCAACGCCGAGGCGGCAAAGGCCCTCGCGGCCGCCGCGAAAGCCGCCGGCTACGCCCACGTCACCGCTCAGGCCGCCGCGGACGCTGGCAAGTCGGCCGAGCAGGTCGCAGACCCGTCCAACGATGCCATCCAGCTCGGCTCCGCCTACGTCGACACAGACTCTGCCGCCGGGCTCGTCGTCCTGACCGGACAGGGCTCCAAGTCGATCGCCGACCAGCAGCAGGCCGTCGCCGAGGCGCACGCCACGAACGCCGCCGCCGAGGCCCGGTCCGCCAAGAACCTCGCCGACCAGGCCAAGGGCGACACCAAGGAGGCCTACCAGCACGCAGCCAACGCCGCCGGATACGCAGCCGACGCCCGCACGTACGCCAAGGACGCACTCGGATATGCCGCCGACGCCGCCAAGGCCGCGTCCGCCGCTGCGTCCTCACTGGCCCGCACCGTCGAATACGACAATCAGGCAACCGAGGACGCCGCGGCCGCCGACAAGGCCGCAGGCAACGCCGAGGGTTACGCCAAGGACGCCCGCGACAGCGCCGACGCCGCCGAACTCGACGCCTCCGCCGCCCGCTCAGCGGCAGCCCAGGCCGAACAGGACGCCAAGGACGCCCGAGCCGCCGCCACCCGCGCCGACACGGCCGCCACCGAAGCCGAACAGGCCGCCAAGGACGCCGACAAATACGCCAAGGAAGCCCAGGAAGCGGCCGACAGGGCCGAAAAGGCCGAGAAGGCGAAGCAGATCAACGACGGGACCGTTCCCGACGAGAACGGCCACTCGATCGGCAACGTCTTCCACGTCATCGACCACATCGAGAAGGTCGGCGATCCGGAGGTCATCAAGAAGACCGGCGGCTGCGACCACTGGTGGGACCACCTCGCCTACCGGGGCAACTGCACGATCACCTCGAAGATCAAGTACAAGGCCGTTGTCGACCTGTACCTGTGCAGTGCCGAGGGCATCGACCCGCAGAAGCTCATGTGCCCGACCGAGGCCACGACGTATCTCGGCCAGATCACGACCGGCGAACTGTCCCAGGAAGTCACCCACACCATCACGATCGCCGAGTGGCAGGACGGCGTCGATCCCATCGACATCCTCTTCGGCAACTGGATCAAATGCGCCCAGAAGTTCACCTCCGGTTTTGAGAGCGGCAGCTGGAGCGGATGCGCCTGGGCATCGCTGGACGTCGCCAGCCTGTTCGCCGGCAAGCTCATCCAACCCATCGCGGAAGCAGTACGCGCCGTGGACGCCGCGTTCGTCACCGGCATCGGCGTCCGGGACGCGCTCCAGGCCCTCAAAACCCTCAAGGGCGTCGACGCCGCGGCGGTCGCCGCGATCGAGAGGGAGGTCCAGACTTACGAAGAGGCCGTGACCGCGTGTGAGAGGAACAGTTTCCCGGGTGGCACCCGGGTACTGATGGCCGACGGCACGCGCAGGCCGATCCTGGACGTTCGAGTTGGTGACCTGGTGCTGGCCACCGACCTGGCCTCCGGTCGCGCTCGGCCCGAGCCCGTCACCGACACCTTCCGGCATCGCACGGACCACCTGGTCGAGGTCTCTCTGGCCGGCGGCGGCACACTGACGAGCACGAGCGGACACCGGGTGTACGTGGCCGGGCACGACTGGGTGCACGTGTCGGACCTGCGGGTGGGCGACCGGCTCCGGACCTCGGACGGGGCCCTGCAGTCCGTCACCGCCTTGCATGACCGGCCCGGGCTGGCTCCGCGTCCGGTCTACGACCTGACCGTCGACGGCCTGCACACCTTCTACGTCCGCCCGCAGGGCGGACACTCCCGGGACGTACTCGTCCACAATTGCCTGAACCTGGTGCAGGACGAGGGCATCGAGGGGGCCCATACCCTCGAACACCACGTGCGGCCCGGCGACACTGACATGGCGAACGCGGCCAAGGCGAAGGGCAGGGCCAGCCGGTGGAACGACGAGGCGACGGCCGTCAGGAGCGTTCAGGCCGCGTTCGATGCCTGGATCAAGAAGCCGAAAAATGTGCAGCGGTTGGACTCGTGGCTCACGGAGCAGTCCCGGAACCCGGCGTTCGATCCTCGGCACGACCTGCTCGACTTCGAATGGCAGCTGAGGAACGAGGGGTCCCTTGGCCGCGTCTGGGTCAAGGACGGAGTACAGGGTGAGCGCACCGGAAACCGGGTCGTCGTCCAGCTCAAGTACGCGGGCAAGCACAAGCCCAGCAGGTACGTCGTCTACACGTCCTATCCGAAATGAGAAGATGACCGTGATGACAGGACAAGGCGAACCAGCTGAACACGCCCGAGACGACGCGTTCATCCTGGACATCGGGCTCAGTTGGCTCGCGTCGAAGTCGGCGTACCCGATGTGGCTGTCCGCAGAGGACTCCGCCCGGTTCGTACCCCCGAATCCCGTGGCCGCCCAGCTGGGTCTGGTCGAGGGAGCCGTCGGCACGGTGCACCGCGCTATCGCCATACAGATCGGCGAGGACGCGCGGAGGCTTCTGTCCTCCGCGCTGCCGGACGACGTGCTGCGCACCGTGTGGCTGGGAGCCACGGAAGGGTACTTCGACCCCGCGGCTCACGGCCTGAGCGGAAGGGAGTGGATGGCGCGGATCGAACAGACGTGGACCGCAAGCGTCCGCGAGGCCGACGCCATGTTCGTCCCGCCCGCGCCGCAGCCGGTGACAGACGCCGATCTGCGCAAGCGTGTTCTCGATCAGATCGGCACCGTCGCCGACGGCCTGGAACGGGCTGCCGACGAACGATCGCTGCCCGGTCTGGTCCCCGCGCTGGAGCAGGTCGTCACAGGGGCCTGCGCGGATCTCGGGTTCCGGCTGTTCCTGCGGGCCATGAAGGAGTATTTCGTGACCATCGACGAGAACCGTTGCGAAGCCTTCACCGCCCTCGGTGAGCGCTTCGGCTACCCGGAGTTCCTCGTGGACGACAACCTCAACGTCGGATAGGGCCGTCCTGGCCTGACAGCACACGGGCCCTGCCGAGCCAAAAGGCCACGGCTCGGCAGGGCCCGTCTCGTGAACCAGGGGGAACGGCCGGACCACGTAACGCCCCCACCCCGCAGCCCCGTTCAAGCTCCGTTAATAAAAGACACTAATCTCACCCATCTCCTCGATGCACCGGAGCGCCCACCGGCCCGAGCACGGCGGTGAAGACCCTGTCGGATCCGACTTCGAACGCGAAGACCGCAACGTCATCTGGACCAGTCGCCCACAGTCGTAGGCGGACGGCGAGACAGCCTCAACGATTGGAGCGCCACCTCCGCAGTGAGGAGACGGAACGCGATGCCACGCTTCGCGCCATTCGATTTCGGTGTGCCGACGGCTATGGGCCTCTTCCATCAAGACTGGATCCACGACGGGGACACGGCCACCGACGTCGTCGCCAAGCAGCTCTCGGCGTCGGTCGACGACGAGGCGGTCCTGGCGATACGCCGCGACGCGCGGACTCTCGGCAACCTGCCTTCGCCGACGCTGGAGGTGTTGTGGGAGGCCGGATCGCAGTACTTCCCGGCCTCGAGCGGGTGGCGGGAGGGTGGACGCGGACGGTTGTCGCCCTGCGCGACGCGCGACTGTCGGCGAACACGGATGTGCGGCCGCTCGCGGGGCGGACATCGAGGACGGCTTGACCTGCCTCGACGCGGTCGTCGCCGAGATCGAGTGCGCACGGTTCCTGCCGGCTGAGGTGCGTGCGGCGCTCACCGACTGCGCGAACCGCTGCACCCCCGAAGTGGCGTTCCGGGTGCTGCTGAGGGCGATCAGGTGTGCCCCTCCCGCCCGAGCTCGGCGGAGAAGCATCACTGGCGGTCTGCCCATCCACATCGGCGCCGCCCTGCTCGGACACCTCAACCTGAAGACCCTCCAGGGCTACGTCGCGGTCTTCGCCGAGGACGTCGTCACCAACTACCAAAGGTTCCTGAACCACCGGCGGTCCCTCCGGCCGGAGATCGAATGCGCCGAGGTCACGCCCGAGGAATGGGCCGACTTCGAGGAGCACTTCGACAAGCGCAAGGTGTCCATCGGCACCTGCGCACGTGCCTTCGGAACCCCGTGCCTCCATGAGCATGCTTGTGTCAGATGCTCACTCCTCCGACCAGATCCAGCCCAATGGGTACGGCTCGTCGACATTCGCGACAACCTCATCGCCCGCATCGCGGAGGCCGAGCGGGAAGGCTGGTCAAGTGAAGTCAAAGGACTCCGGGTCAGCCTTGCCGGCGCGGAGGAGAAACTTGCCCAGCTGGAACGACGTTGCCACAAAGAAGCCGATGTCGACCTTGATATGCCCATCATCAGGAGCGAGGACTCGTGAACGCCGACGCCGATCATCAAGACCCGAGCCGGGACCTCAGCACATGGACGATCGAGCGCCTTCAGTCCTTCGCCTCGAGCGCTCGGAGCCGGCAGCTTGAGGCCGTACGCGTCGTTGCACAAGACCATGCCTATCGCACCGGCCAACCCCGCGAAGTCCGCCGGCAGTGGGCCACGCTGTCGTTGCAGGCCAACCAGCGTCTGCCCGGCGATGGTCTGTGGGATCGAGCACGGACGGCTCATCAGAACTTCATGCTGCGGATGTGGGTGATCGACCACCTTGGCCCTGACAGCGAGGACCAGAGCTGGAGCCCAGATACGCTGGCGACCGACACCATCGCCGCGCTTTCCCTCACTTCTACTGAGGCCCGTGCTCTCGCCAATCACTGGCGCGACCTCGCCGTCGAGCAGATCGGCGAGCTGCGGCGACACAAGAACCTGACGGCGCATCTGGATCGGCTCATCCAGCATCTGCAACCCGGCTCAGTACGCGATCGACTTCTCGCTTGGGCTGAGACGCACCAGTACCTGCCCTGAACGAAGTCGCGAGTTCACACCACCCCCGCGACGCCGATCTGAAAGCTCAGAGAAGCATGCATCCGTTGCCCGATGCTCCAGGTCACTCCAAGATGCTGTCCCGCCTCGGGGAACCGAGAAGGACCTTCTCCTCCGCCGCCAACGAGCCCAGGAAGAGCGGTGGCCCGGCGAAGTCGAAGGCATCGACTCGACCATGACCGAGCAAGGCTCACCGCTGTGCACGTTCAGGCTCCGGGCCGTCCGGTTCGTTTAGCTTCCCGAAGGGGACATGCACACTCGGCGTGCTGCGGGCGGTGCCCGTGAGGTGGCCGACCTGGTCGTCGAAAAAGATGTGGGGTCTGAGGACCTCCATGATCGTGCTCTTGTCGATGCCGCCGAGGAAGAAGGCGTCGTTGACGGTCACGCCCCAGTTCTTCAGGCTGCGCACCGGGCGTTCGTGAGCGGGCGCGGCGCGGGCAGTGACGAGGGAGACGTGGACGCGAATCTTGTAGTCGGCGTCTTCTGCCCGTCGTTCTGCTTCGCGCTGCTGGAGCCGGTTGACGCCTGCGAGGAAGTCCCGCAGAGGGCCCGGGTCGTGCGGGGTGGCGGCGTTCGTCGTCTCGTGGGAGCGAAAGCCTTCGAGGCCATCGACCTGATAGACCTGTTCCGAGGCGTCGTCGGCCAGGACTCCGTCGAAGTCGAAGGCGATCCGCAGGTCTTGGTCGTCGCCCTCGTCAGTCCCGGCTGGGCCGAGCACGCGGCCGGCCGGTAGGCCAAGCGCGACGGCCTCGCGGACATCGTCCTCGTTCGCGGACAAAAACAGGGACATGTTCAGGGCCGGCATAAAGCGGTAGGGCGAGCGGCCTTGCATGAAGATGGCCCGGCTGATCGGCAGAGCGTGTGACTGGATGGACCGCATGACCCGCAGCCCGGTGTCGGGATCGTTGCGGGACAGGATGATGACCTCGACCAGAGGATCGTCGGGTGAGAGTTCGTTCAGGGACAGCAGCCTGCGAACGAAGGGGAAGGCGACCCCTCTGCCCAGCGTGTCGTCCAAGTGCTCTTCCTGGTAGGCGCGGTAGGCCTGCACTCCCTGTTCGCGGAAGACGGCATCCGCCTCTGCCAGATCGAACAGTGCGCTGGAGGCGATACCGACGACCAGGCGGTTCTTGAGTTCGTAGACGGCCACGGCGTCCTCCCCGAGCACGCAATCATGCACACGTCCACATGGTGCTCCGCTTCGCCTCCTCCGAACCCCTGACGGTACGGACAGAGCAGGACGGAATGGCATTCGACGAGGAGACCTGAGCCGGCCTGGTCCAGCACCAGCACCAGCACCAGCACCAGCACCAGCACCAGCACCAGCACCAGCACCAGCAAGCCTGCCGCGTCCTACCTTCCGCTCATCAGCCGTGTCGCCGCCATGCGGGCAGATGGGCGAGCCCCGTGTCGAGCATGATGGCGTCGACGGTCTCAGGCAGGGTGCTGTCAGCGCCGATGACGGTCTCGATGCCGTCGGGCAGCAGATCGAGCGGCTGGTACCACTCGCGCAGTCGTGTCTCGTCTACGTCATCGGCGATCGGCTTGGTGGCGTGCCGGGCGAGGGTCTCGGCCAACGGCACGTCCAGGTAGTAACCGTGGGTCCGACCGCGGTGCTCGGCGCGCAGCCTGACGAGCATGTCACCGTAGTGGCCGGCGTGGAGGATGCCTTCGACCATGACGTGATAGCCGGCATCCAAGGCGTAGCGGGCGGTCAGGTCGATCAGACCGATGTTCGCCGCTCCGGGCCGGTCCCGCTCGCTCAGCACGACGCGACGGAGGTTGTCCTGGCCGACCAGCGCCAGGCCACGGCCGAATCTGTCTCGGAGAGCGGAGGCGACGGACGACTTCCCCGAAGCACTGTTGCCGCGCAGGACAATCAGCCGGGTTTCAGCGGTTCCCACTATCACGGCGGTCAGCCTACCGACAGCCGGTGACTGCGCCGGGTGCCTTCCGAGGCATCGTCGGAGCCGACCTCCCGGAGGCACTTCTGGGCCCGCCTCAGTACCGACGGCGACGCTCCGGCGGAAGGATCACCGTCCGCGGGGCGAGGGCCACTAGGCTGCCGAGCCGTAGTGGCCTCGCCTCAGGAGTGGATTTTCATGGTCGATCCCGTCGGGAAGCACCCGTACCCCGATGCCCTCCGGCCGGACGGGACGCCCGCCCCGCACGCGCTCCTCGCACCGGTGATCGGACTTCTCGGCACCTGGGCCGGGCGGGGCAGCGGAAGCTACCCGACGCTCGACGAGGAATTCCTCTACGCGCAGGAGGTCACGTTCAGCCACGACGGCCGGCCCTTCCTCCAGTACGAGGCACGCGCCTGGCTGATCGACACGGACGGGGCTCCGCTACGTCCGTCGGCCCGGGAGAGCGGCTGGTGGCGAATGCAGGCCGATGGGCGGGTGGAGGCGTTGATCACCCAGCCGACCGGTATCGCGGAGATCATGGCCGGCCGGGCGGCCGACGGCGCGGTGGACCTGGACAGTCAGCAGGTGGCGCTCGCCCCCACGGCCAAGGAGGTCGTCGCCACCCGCCGTCGATACACCTTGGCGGACGCCGACACACTCGACTTCCTCCATGACCTCGCGGCGGTCGGTCAGCCCTTGCAGCACCATCTTTCCGCGCGGCTCCGACGTACGGGTGGCAGCTGAGGCCAACGGTCGCCCGCGACCGAGCAGGCACGACCGGGGGCAGGCGCGCACGCGGGCCGGGAGTGCGCGGGTCGGGAGTACGCAGTGGGGTCGCGCCCAGGAGCAGGTTGCGGCCGCGTGCAGGCGGTACGGACCCCGTTCACCGGCCGGCGGTGAAGTCGCCGCCGCGCTTCTCGTGGGTTCCTTGCCGGGTGCCGCCGTGTACGGGGGCACCCGGAGATCGGCACGGTGCCGGCCCGTACGCCGCGTCGTCGTGCCGGAGGCTGCGCGCTCGTCCCGTACGTCGCGCTGTCGTGTCCGTACGCCGCGCCGTCGTCCCGTATCCAGCGCAGTCATACCATGCGTCGCGCCATCGTCCCGTACGTCGCGCCGTCGTGTCCGTACCCTGGTCGCATGCGCATGCGTCCCACTCTGAGCTGGATCCCTTCCGGGGATCTGCAGCCCGGCACCACGGATCTGGAGCCGGTCGCCGCCGCGCTGAGCACCCGAGGTGTGCTGGTGCTGAGCGGGGCCGGCATCTCGACGGAGTCGGGCATCCCCGACTACCGGGGCGAGGGCGGGAGCCTGCGTCGGCACACCCCGATGACCTACCAGGACTTTACCGCGACCGTTCAGGCCCGGCGGCGCTACTGGGCGCGCAGCCACCTCGGCTGGCGGACCTTCGGCCGCGCCCGTCCCAACGACGGACACCGGGCCGTGGCCGCGTTCGGGCGGCACGGTCTGCTCTCGGGTGTGATCACACAGAACGTCGACGGTCTGCACCAGGCCGTCGGCAGTCACGACGTCGTCGAGCTCCACGGCAGCCTGGAACGGGTCGTCTGCCTGTCCTGCGGCGCCCGCACCCCGCGCCGCGAACTGGCCCGGCAACTGGAGGAGGCCAATCCCGGCTTCGCGCCGGTGGCCGCCGCCGTCAACCCGGACGGTGACGCGGACCTCACCGATGAGCAGGTCGGGGACTTCCATGTCGTCCCGTGCACGGTCTGCGGCGGCATCCTCAAGCCGGACGTGGTCTTCTTCGGCGAGTCGGTTCCGCGGTCACGGGTCGAGCACTGCCGTCAGCTGGTCCGGGAGGCGTCTTCGCTGCTGGTCCTTGGCTCGTCCCTGACGGTGATGTCCGGGTTGCGGTTCGTCCGTCAGGCAGCCGACGCGGGGAAGCCGGTGCTGATCGTCAACCGCGACGCGACCCGGGGCGACCAGCACGCCCTGACCCGGGTCGAGCTTCCCCTGGGCGCGGCGCTCACCACCGTGGCCGGACGGCTCGGCATCCCCTTGGACGAGGCCGCGGCCTGACCCTGGAGGCGGAAGAAGCCAGGCTCCACCGAGCGATACCCCGTGTCTCGGCACGGCTCAGTCGGCGCGCCGGAAGCGACCGGCCCAACGACGAAGGGTCCTGCCCGGGCGGCGGAAGCGGGAGGGGGCCGGTGATCGGCGGCCCTGGGTGCCCACGGGGCTTCTCCCGCCTGGACCGCGCTCCCAGTGCCCGTCCGGCGAAAGGAGCGGTGCCTTGCGTTCCTTCTGGACCTGGATCTCGACGTGGGCCGCGTGCGAGGTCGCGCGGAACGCCTCCTCGTAGGAAGCGAGAGCCTCGTTCACGGCTCCGCCGGCCAGACCCCGCGAACGGACGCGGGCGGCGAGCCGGACGAGGAAGCCCAGGACCGCGGCGAGGCCGCCGGCCATGACGACGAAGGGCACGAGCGCATCCATGGAGTGAGGCTACCGGCCGCCCCCGACCCATGGTCAGCCGCTCCGCCATACCGGAGGACAGTCGCAGCGGTCGTACATCCAGGGGCCGCATCTCAAGCCGTCCTCTCCACCCGCCGGGCCTCGGACGTCCGAGCCGTACGAAGGCGGGCCGCGGCCCGGCACGGCCGATCGAGTCGCCCGCTCGGGTGAACAGCCGGATACTGGCTACATGGCCCAGAAGACCGCGAACTCACACGGGCCGTCCACCGTGACGGTCAAGGGGCGGGACTACCGGCTACGCAGCATCGGCTTCTTCGTGCTGGCAGCCCTGACGATCTGGTTCATCGCAGCCAACACCGGCTCCGTGACCATCCGGCTATGGATTCCCAAGGTCACCCTCCCCCTGTGGATCGTCCTGACCGTCACCCTCCTCGTCGGCATCCTGATGGGGCTGCTGATCGCCTACCGCAGGGCCCGCCGATAGCCCACGCCTCGAACAGCTCGGAGGCCCGACCCCGACCCGGCCGTCCCCGGCCACTTCGGCTACCCGGGAGCCGAAAACCGACGTTCGGGAGATAGCCGCGTGCCGGTTGGGCAGGCTCCTCAGATGTCGACGTCCGACCGAAGGCGATTACCCACCCGCAGACGACCCTTGCGGCCCTTCTTCGGGAAGGTCCGGCTCACCGATCCCGAAGTGTCCGACGCGGAACGCGAGTTGTTCGGCGGCCCATTGCGCTACGACATGGGCTGGTCCCGACACGAGCACGCACGGCTCGACTTGACGATGCTGTCCGCGCTGCGGTCGATGCCGGCCCTGGTCGGGGTCACCCTGCGCATGGCGTGGAACACGGATCGCGGAGCGCTCATCGCCGTCGGGGTGAGCGAGATCGGGCAAGGCGCCGCCGGCGCCGTCGGGCTGCTCGCCGTCAACGTGGTGATGCACGCCCTGCTGGGTGCGGGTACCGCCGTGGAGCGGTTGCACGCTCTGATGCCGGGCCTGCTGGCCGCCGCCGCGATCGCGGTCGTCAACTCCGCGCTGGCGGGCTGGTCCACGTCGCGGGCGGGCCGGCTGGAACCGCTGGTCGAGCGGATCGCCACCACCCAGTACCTGGCCGCCGCGGTCTCCGTGGAACTGGAGGCCATCGACGACCCGGACTTCCGGCGGCTCATCGACATCGCCCAGTACGGTCCCGCTTCCGCCCGCCGCATGATCGGCGCCTGTGTCGCGGCGCTGAACGGCACCATCTCCCTGGTGGCCACGGCGGGCGTGCTCACCGTGCTGCACCCGGCGCTGCTCCCGATGCTCATCCTCATCGCCGCGCCGCGCGGCTGGGGCGCGATGCGGGTGGCACAGGAACGCTATGTCTCGGTGATGAGCTGGATCGAGCATCTGCGGGCCAGCCGGCTGATCGGCAATCTCCTGACCGAACGCACCGCCGCCCAAGAGGTACGCATCCACGGCGTCGGTCCGTTCCTGCTGAGCCGCTACCAGCGCATGGCGCTCAGTGCGGAGGCCGAGCAGGAACGGCTGGCCTCCAGCAAGGCGGTGACCGAGTGGGTGGCCGCCGCACTGTCCGGACTGGCGATGGCCGCCACGTACGGAACCATGATCTGGCTGATCATGAGCGGGCACATGAGTCTCGCGGTGGCCGGCACCGCGGTGATCGCCGTCCGGTCGGGATCGGCGAGTCTGGGCGCCCTGGTGATGAACGTCAACACCCTGCACGAGGAGTCTTTGTACGTCCGCGACCATGGGCGTTTCCTGACCGAGGCGGCCGCACGGGCCATCCCCGAGACGGGCGATCCGGTTCCTGAGCGGGTCAAGCAGGTCACGCTCGACGAGGTCACGTATCGATACCCCGACCGCGAGGCTCCTGCGCTTGACCGGGTGACGCTCACCATCCCCATGGGCTCGGTCACGGCCGTCGTCGGTGAGAACGGCTCCGGCAAGAGCACCCTGATGAAGATCCTCTCGGGCCTGCTGCTCCCCCAGGAAGGCACCGTGCGATGGGGCGACCTGGACGTCGCCGGGCTGGAGCGCTCCCAGGTGTTCGAGCGCGTCGCACTGCTCACGCAGGATTTCCAGCGATGGCCCGTGACGGCCGCGATGAACATCCGGATCGGGCGCCCGGAGCACGAGGCCGCGCCCGAAGAACTGTGGGCATCCGTCGACTACGCGGGAGCCGGCCCGGTCGTCGACAAACTCCCCGACGGGCTGCGCAGTCTGCTGGCCCGCGTCTTCCGCGGTGCCATCGAGCTGTCCGGTGGCGAGTGGCAGAAGATGGGGCTGGCCCGCACGCACTGGCGCAGCTCCACCTCGCGGGCGGACAGTGTCCTCATCGTGGACGAACCGACCTCCGCCCTCGATCCGGAGGCCGAGATCGCGGCCTTCGACCGCATCAGGGGGCTCGCCGACCCGCACCGCGCGGTCGTCCTCGTCACCCATCGCATGTCCGGCGTCCGCCACTCCGACCGCATCTACGTGCTGCACCAGGGACGGCTGGTCGAGGAGGGCGGGCACGACGAGCTCATGGCGGCCCGGGGGCGCTACGCGGCGATGTTCGCTGCCCAGGCAGCCCAGTACGCGCCCACGGACACCGTCCCGCACCCCGACCCACCCGGCCTGGTGGACCCCGTGTGACTCCTGTGCCGGAGCACGGGACTGTCGTCGGGACCACCGGGTGGAACACCTGGACCTTACCGAGCACGAGCACGATCACCGGGCACGAGCACGATCACCGGGGTCGGGGTCGGGCTCGGGGTCGGGGTCGGGGTCGGGGTGGGGGTCGGGGTGGGGCTCGGGGTCGGGGTCGGGGTGGGGCTCGGGCTCCGGCCCCAGCTCAGGGAATGCAGGTGACCTGCGAGGACGCCACTGCTTACCATCGGGCGCTTGCAGTTCATGTCCTCCGCCCCTGATCGGTCGTTTCGTGAAGTCTCTGGTTCCTGGTGTGCTGCGCGACGAGCCGCAGTTCACCCGCCTGTTCATCGGGCAGTCCCTGTCGGTGGTGGGCGACCGTATGTCGTTCGTGGCCGTGCCCTTCGCCGTGCTCTCCGTGGGCGGGTCCGCCTCGGACGTGGGGCTGCTGGCCGCCGCGGGGCTCGTGCCCATGCTGCTCTTCGCCCTGGTGGGTGGGGTGTGGGCGGACCGTTTCCAGCGGCACCGCATCATGCTGACCTCGGACCTGGTGCGGTTCGCCGTGCAGGGGCTCGCCGCGGTACTGCTGTTGGCCGGTGTCGCCGAGGTCCGGCATCTCGTCGTGCTGATGATCGTGTTCGGCACGGCCGACGCCTTCTTCATGCCGGCGGCGACCGGGCTGATGCCCCTGCTCGTCGGGGCCGACCGGCTCCGGGAGGCGAACGCCCTGCGCGGGTTCGTCCAGTCCGCCGCTCTGGTGGTCGGCCCTGTCCTGGCCGGCGGCCTGGTCGCGCTGGCGGGCCCCGGCGGCGCACTGGCCGTGGACGCGCTGACCTTCGCGGTCAGTGCCGCGTTCCTGGCCCGGCTGACACCTCGTGAGAAGGCCGCCGAGCCGACGCCTGCCGGCTCGGGAGGAAGTTTCCTCCGAGAGTTGCGCGACGGCTGGACACAGGTTCGCAGCCGGACGTGGGTGTGGTCCGGTATGGCGGCGATATCGGTCTACCACGTCGTCGTGCTGCCGTCCGTGTTCGTGCTCGGGCCCGTCCTGGCCGAGAGGGAGTGGGGCGGCGCGGCCGGCTGGGCCGTCGTCACCGCGGGCTTCGGTATCGGCTCCATCGTCGGAGACGTCTGCGCCTACCGGCTCAAGGTCAGGCATCCGATGGCGCTCGCCGCCGCCGCGCTCGCCGTTGGCTCCTGCCAGGCGGTCATCATCGGGTCCGGCGCGACGGTCGCCGTGATCGCCGTCCTCGAAGCGGTCACCGGCGTCGCCGTCTCGCTCTTCTTCGTCATCTGGGAAACCGCGCTTCAGACACACATCCCGGAGGCGGCCCTGTCCCGCGTGAGCTCCTACGACTATCTGCTGTCGACGGGGCTCATGCCGCTGGGCCTCGCGCTCGCCGGCCCGATGTCCGATTCCCTGGGCGTGCGGCCCACGCTGTACGCGATGACGCTCATCGCGGTCCCGGCCGCACTCGCGCTCCTCTGCGTGCCCGCCGTACGACGCCTTCCGGCGCACGCCCCGGCCGCGACCAGCGGCAGCGTCAGCGTCCATACCGCTCCAGAGGTGAGCATCCCCTGAAGCACGCCGCCGACCGGAGCGCCTGAGCCCGGCCGGACCCGGCCGGTGATCCACGCGGCCGGACGGCGACAGCTGCCGTCCGACCACGGCGTCCGGAGCCCGGATCCCGTACGCCGGACACGATGCTCCCGCACTGAACGGCCGTATCCCCCTTGCCCCGTTCGGGGATGAAGATCGTTAGCCCATCCGCCGCCCGCGGCGACACCTCCACCGTGCCGCATCCGCTTCGACGACCTGCGCGGATGCCCCCGCACGAGCGGTCACCGCGGCCGCCCGGGTGACATCGGTGCCGTCGCCTCCTGTTGCGGAGCTGACGGAGCGTCGGTTTTCTCGTCGTGGAGATCACAGGAGCGCCGAGCGGACCGGTCGGCCACTGCTTTGTCGGAGGATTCCCTTGCGAAACACACACGTTGGCGTCGGTGTCGGACTGGCCCTCGCGGTCATGGCGCTCCAGGGCCCGGCCGCTGTGGCCGCCGGTGACACGGAGCTCCACATCAACCCGGGCAACGCCACGCCGGGCTCCACGGTCAGGGTCACCACCACCGCCTGCGGCCCGGACGTGACGTACGGCAAGGGCGAGTCGGTGCTCGCCGGCCAGTTCCATCTCTTCGAGGGTGACCGCAAGGGCGTGCTCGCGGGTGAGTTCCAGATCCCGGCGAACGGAGCGTCAGGAACCGACACCGTCACGGTCAAGTGCCCGCCGCGGATCAAGCTCACGGACACCTACAAGATCGCCGAGCGGTCGCCGAACGGCGCCATCCAGGCCGGCTTCGGAAACGCCACGGACACCAACACCCAGGTCGCCGTGGGCGGTGCCCTGATCAGCGCGGCCGCGGCCGGTGCCCTGTTCCGGATGCGCCGCCGCTCGCACGGCGGCGCCCGGTCCTGACCTTTCGCCGCGTCACCCGGCCCGGTACGGCGCCCGTTTCCAGGACCGCGGGAACCCATCCCGTCGGCTCCCTCAAGGCAAGAGGCTCGACTTTGAAGGAATCCAGGGACAAGGCCGGTACGACCCCGCGCATGTTCGTCCCACCGGTCACATATCTGGTCCTGGCACTGGTGGCGGGCGTCCTGCTGGTGCTCGGCACGATGGTCGACCGGCGGCCCCCGCAGCCGTCGGCCGACCAGGCCTTCTCCGCCTCGCGGGGCCGGGCCGGCTCGACGGCACACACCGCAGTCGCGCCGCTGCCCCGCGCCGAGCCCGTACGGCTCCGTATCCCTGCGATCGGTGTGAACGCTTCCCTGGCACGGCTGGGCCTCGACAGGACGGGGGCTCTGCGGCCCCCGCCCGAAGGCGAAGCCAGTGTCGCCGGCTGGTACGGCGACGGCACGGCGCCCGGTTCACGGGGCACAGCCGTCACCACCGGGCATGTGGACACACGAGCCGGAAGTCCCGGCGTCTTCTACCGGCTCGGCGCCGTCACCAAGGGCGAGACGATCGAGGTCGATCGGGCGGACGGCCGCACCGCCGTCTTCACGGTCGACGCGGTGGAGGTCTACGACAAGGACAGGTTCCCCGAGAAAAAGGTCTACGGCAGCTCCGGCCGGCCCGAGCTGCGCGTGATCACCTGCGGCGGGTCGGCCGGGGACGACGGATACCGCGGCAATGTCGTGGTGTACGCGACCCTCACCGCCGTACGGCAGACAGGAGCGGGGTAGCCCGCCGCCTGGAGCCGAAGTCGGTGAGCGCCGGACAGCGGTCCGAGCAGGGGCCGGAAGTGACGCCTGTCCCCTCACGGCACTCGCCCGGTGATTCGCCTGCATGGGCCGGGGAACCCGGCGTGGGTTCTTCGAACAGTGCCTGCCGGCTCCGGAGCCTGGGAGCGTCAACGGGGAACGGCGGGGCGGGGAGCAGCCGTACGGGCGCGACAGGCAGGATCAGGAAGTGAGGACGGCTCGTGGAGTACGAGTTGCGTGCGGAGTACGCGGAGGACGCCCCGCCGGAGTCGGTCGGCGCCCGCGTCGCGCTGTGGCACATGACAGAGGCGGGCGAGACTCTGACGCTGTGCAAACGGCGGCTCGATCCGGCCGCCTGGACGCAGCCGTCCAAGGCCTGGGGCACCGACGCGTCCGATCCCTTCTGCCCCGATTGTGGGGTGAAGTATCTGCGGATGAACGTGGGCTGAGAACGTCGGCGCCGGCTGAGAACGCGACGAGCGGACGCCTCGGGGTGGGAGGCAGGGGCACCGCGAGTGTCCCTGCGCGGCGACGCACTCAAACGTCCCGGCGTCCTGTCGTCAGCCGCCGTAACCGCCAATGCCCCCGCAGGGGTGAACCTCGTGTCAACCGGCGACCGATGGGCACCCGGAGGCACCGGACGGACGGACCGCCCAGGAGCCGTCACCGCGGGAAGGTGGAGAAGATGGGGCATGGTGGCAACGTCATCGACGAGCTGACGACCGATCATCGGGAGGTCGAGGAGATCTTCGGGCGCATCGACCGGTGCGCGCCCGGCGACAAGGACCGGAAGGTCTACGCGGACCAGGTCACGATGGAGCTGGTACGACACTCGGTGGCCGAGGAGGCCTACCTGTACCCGGCCGTACGCCGGCACGTGCCGAACGGTGACGCGCTGGCCGACCGGGAGATCGAGGACCACTCCAAGGCTGAGCAGATCATGAAGGATCTGGAGGGTCACGAGGCGGACGACCCCGAGTTCGACCGGCTCATCGGAGACCTGATGCGGGAAATCCGCGCTCACCTGGCCGACGAGGAACAGACCCTGTTCCCGATGCTGCGTGCCGCCTGCACGCCGGAGGCCCTGAACGATCTCGGCGACAAGGTCCGCCGGGCCAAGAAGGTGGCACCCACCCGTCCGCACCCGTCGGCCCCCGACACCCCGCCCGCGAACAAGCTCCTCGCACCCGGTGTGGGCATGGTCGACCGGCTGCGCGACGCGCTGAGCGGACGAGGGAAACTCGACTGACGGGCCCCCGCTACGACTGTCTGTCGCCCCGACCGCTCGCACGGTGTGTCGGGGCCGCTGGTGGTCCGGCGTCCGGCGCGCGCCTCAGGACTCCTCGGCCTTCAGCAGCAGTACGGCGATGTCGTCGGTCGGAATGCCTTGGGGCCAGGAGTGGTGGATGAGCTTGTCGACGAGCCGCTCCGGACGGGACCCGTCGGCGAGAAGCTGTGCGAGCCCGCTCGTCATCCGGTCGAGATCGGTGCCGGGCACCTCGACCAGGCCGTCGGTGTACAGGGCGAGGGTCGTCCCCGGGGTCATCTCGACGGTGGTGATCGGGTACGGGAGCTCGACACCGATGCCGAGCAACGGGCCGGGCTCGATCTCCAGCACCTCGGGCCGTTGCCCGGGACGGTGCAGAAGCGGTGGTACGTGACCGGCGCTGGCCAGGCTCACCTGCCGGCGGGCGAGGTCGATGTGCGCGTACAGGCAGGAGACGAGGAGGTCGGGTTCCAGATCGGCGAGGACGCGGTTCGTTCGGGCGAGGACCTCGTCGGGCCGCGCGCCGGCGGTGGCGTGGACTGCCGTACGGACCTGCCCCATGAGCGCGGCGGCCGCGATGTTGTGGCCCTGGACGTCGCCGATGACAGCCGCCGCGGTCGCGTGGTCGAGCCGGATGAGGTCGTAGAAGTCACCACCCACGTCCATGCCGTGGCCGGCGGGGAGGTAGCGCGCCGCCACCTCCAGTCCGCGGACAGTGGGCAGCCCCCGCGGGAGGAGTGCCCGCTGGAGGGTGTGGGCCAGGGCGTGCTTGGCGTCGTAGAGGCGGGCCCGGTCCAGGGCCTGGGCGACGAGCCCGCCCAGCGAGGTGAGGACGGCCCGGTCGTCCGCGGTGAACGCGTGGGGGCGGGCGTAGGTGAGGATGCAGCAGCCGACGGGGCGTGCGTCGCTGATGAGGGGGAGGAAGGCCCAGGCCTGCTTGTCGCTGATCCGTGGTGCGGCGGGGTAGCCGCGGGCGAGCTCGTCGGGGTCGGCGAAGAACAGGGGGTTCCCGCTGATCAGCGCTTCGCCCGCAGGCGTCAGGCGGGTGTTCACGGGAAGGCCGTCGAGGCGTTCGATGGTCTGAGGGTCGTAGCCGTGGTGGCCGACGATCTTCAGGCGCCCGGCGTCGGCCGCGGAGAGCACCATGCCGTCGGCGCCGAAGGCGGGAAGGATCTGGACGGCGATCAGGTCGACGACGTCCTGCACGCCGACCACGTCCGTCAGGGCTGCCGCCAGATGCACCAGCTGGTACAGACGGCCTACGGACGCGGCGGGCGACGCGGCCGCGGCGGGGACGACCGCGCCGGGCGCCTCGCCGGGCCGTGACCCGCGAGGCTTGATACGGACGCTGATGCCGCTGGAATCGGGGTGGAGATCGATGTCGAGCCAGGTGTCCGGCGGCCGCAGAACGGTGAAGCCGACGGGCTCACGGCTCATGACGGCCGTGCGGTAGTGGTCCTCGACGAGGACCTGGTCCATCCAGGGCAGGGACTGCCACGGCCGCGTTCCCAGGAGATGGCTGACACGGCGGCCGAGGAGGGAGGCGGCCCGGCTGGTGAGGAAGGTGATCCTGCCCTCCAGGTCGAGGGCCACGAAGCCTTCCGGCAGCCGTTCCATGAGATCGGCGGGCGCGTGGGCGGACAGGGAGAAGGCCTCGGAGGCGCCGTCCAGGGAAATCATGTGGGGCTCGTCCGGCGGGACGAACGTCCTGCCGGCCTCGTCCAGCACCCTGGCGACACGCCGGCCGAGCGCCGCGAAGTTGCCCTTTTCCCTCGGCGAGGCCCGGCCGGAGTGACCGGCCGGCCAGATCAGGAACAGCGCGCCCCAGCAGCGGCTCCGGCCGGCGAGTGGTGCCGCGGCGAGAGTGAACCTGTAGGGCAGCGCCGCCGCCGTCTGTGGATAGGAAAGGGCCATCTCCTCCTGCGAGCCGACCCACACCACGCGGTCCTCGCGAAAGGCGTCGCAGACGGGCACGGACGCGGTGACGGGCACCTGTCGCCAGGAGACCGCGATGTCCCCCGGCAGACCGCACGCCACCTTCAGTCCCAGCAGCTGCCTGGTCTCGTCCACCACGTAGATGCCGCCGCCCGACGCGCCGGTGCGGCGCACGGCCACCGTGAGCGCCTCCTCCAGCGGCTCGACCCCGCTCGGCTTCCCGGCAGGGCTCGTCCTCCGCGCAGGGGGGCGGCTCGGTTCCTCGACGGGGCCCGGCTCCTCGGGGCCGCCCGGTTCCCCGACACGGGTTGCTTCCACGGCGCCGCTCGGCTCCACGGCACGGGTTGCTTCCACGGCACCGGCCGGTTCCCCGGCGCCGCTCGGTTCCACGGCACGGGCCGGTTTCCCGGCACTTGCCGATTCCACGGGATCGCTCGGCTCCTCAGCGCGGACGGGCGTCGGCCTTCGCGGATCGGTCGGCACAACGGCGAGCCTCCTCCCGCGGCCGTTCTCGGCGGTCCGGTTCACGTACGCCGACCTGCTCGCCGGGCAGCGTCGGACATCCGAAGACCTACCCGTCCGGCCACCACGTTCGCGCGACGTCCTTTCGGACCTCGGGACGCGGACGCCTGTCCGACTCCTCCGGCGTGCGACGACTGGCCTCGGACTTCCGGTCGGCCTTCTTCTGCACCATCTCTCGACGCATCTTCCTGCCTCCTCATCCCACCTAAGTTTCGCGATATTCACTCTTTAGGCATATTTCACCCTTATTAGCTAAATGTCAGCCCCTCGCATTCCCCTCAGTCATGCCTCCGCCGAAGCGGCACCACTGTTACGTCTGGTGCTCAGGGGTACCCGTGTGGCGTCGCCGGCTCCCGACCGACCCGGCCCGGCACCCCCGACGCACGTTCGGAAAGGAACCCGCGATGACCATCGGTATCGCCCCCGGCGCCGACCGGTTCCACTGCTGGATCCCACCGGGTGTGTACCGCCCGCAGACGGACACCGGACTGCTGAGAGGGGCGTTGCACCGAGAGAGGATCACCGCTCGCACCGAGGTCCTGGACCTCGGCACCGGCAGCGGCGCGCTAGCGGTGGAAGCGTCCCGGCTGGGCGCGCGGGTGACGGCCGTGGACATCTCCTGGCGGGCGCTGGCCACGGCGTGGTGCAACGGGCTGCTGAACGGGCAGGTGGTGAAGGTACGCCACGGCGATCTGGCGGCCGCCGTACCGGGGCGTCGGTTCGACCTCGTGGTCACCAATCCGCCGTACGTGCCCGCCCCTGGCGACGGCCCGCCCCGGGGCCTCGCCCGCGCCTGGGACGCCGGTTGGGACGGACGGCTGCTGATCGACCGGATCTGTGCCGCGGCCCCGACGGTACTGCGCCCCGCCGGAACGCTGCTGATGGTGCATTCGCACCTGAGCGGTGTCGAGGAGTCTCTCGCCCGGCTGCGTTCGGGCGGGCTGAGCGCGGAGGTCGTCGAGCGGACCCGGCTGCCCTTCGGCCCCGTACTGCGCTCGCGCGTCGGCTGGCTGCGTGAGCGTGGTCTCGTGGCCGGCCGCACGAACGAGGAGCTGGTGGTGATCCGTGCCGAACACACCTGAACGCCCCCGCCGTGTCCGCGTCCAGCGCGACGGGCCCATCCTGGTGGAGGGACCGGTCGAAATCGTGGGCGAGGACGGCGAGTTGACGGTGTCACGGCGTTTCGTCGTGGCCGTCTGCACCTGTCGTCGTACCCGCACGCCGCCCTGGTGCGACACCAGCCACCGCCGTCGTACGAAACCGGACACGACGTCATGACCAACGCACACCTGCCGGAACCGCGCGGCCCGCTCTCGGACGCGCTCCTCGCCGAGCTACGAGGCTCGGACGCCGGCTTTCCGCCCCCTCCGGCCGACGCGTACGGCGACGATCTCCAGCTCGCCCTCTACGTCCTCTACGAACTCCATTACCTCGGCTTCGACGGCGTACCGGACGATCGCGAGTGGGATCCCCGGCTCCTCGCCCTGCGGGCCGGATTGGAGGACCGCTTTCTCCAAGCCCTGCATGCGGACACGCCGGTCCGCCCGTCCGACACCGCGGAGCGCGCGCTCGACGAGCTCCAGCTCGAACCCGTCGGGGCGGCGGACGGCAGTCTTTCCCACTTCCTCCGCGACCACGGCACCCTCGAACACGTCCGGGAGTACGCGGCGTCGCGCTCGCTCTACCACCTCAAGGAGGCCGATCCGCACGCCTGGGTGATCCCCCGGCTGCGCGGGCGGGCCAAGGCGGGCATGGTCGCGGTGGAGTTCGACGAGTTCGGCGCGGGCCGCGCGGAGGAGATCCACGCCCGGCTCTTCGCCGACCTCATGACCGACCTGAACCTGGACAACGCGTACGGCCGCTACCTGGACGCCGCCCCGGCCGAAGCACTGGCCACCGTCAACCTGATGTCCCTCTTCGGCCTGCACCGCGCCCTGCGCGGAGCCCTTGTCGGCCACTTCGCGACCGTGGAGGTGACCTCCTCCCCCGCCTCCCGCCGCCTGGCCCAGGCAATGCGCCGGACGAACGCCGGTCCGGCGGCGGTCCGGTTCTACACCGAGCACGTCGAGGCGGACGCGGTGCACGAACAGGTCGTACGGCACGAGGTCGTCGCCGGACTGCTCGCGGACGAGCCGTGGCTGGAAGCCGACGTGGTGTTCGGGATCCGTGCCACAGGACGGCTGGAGGACCGGCTGGCCACCCGCCTGCTGGCGGCCTGGCGTGACGGCAGGCCCGCGCTGCGCACGAACCGCGTCACGCGCCCGTCGCGGGTGCGGCAGCCGCACGGAGCCTGAAAACGGCGTGGGCACGACCGCACGGAGGCCGCGAACCGGTGGTCGCGCCGTCAGGACCGGGGGGGTGCGGGCCGGGACGCCGAGGGCCAGCAAGGCGGTGTCGTCGTCGAGGCCGTCACCGAAGCTGTGCAGGAGGCCGGTCAGGGCCTGGATGACAGCCGGCGCGGGCTTGCCGGACTGCTCGGCGGCGAAGGCGAGGAGTGCCTCGCCCCCGAACAGGCTGGTGCGGTCCTGGCTCGTACGGGCTTCGGTGATGCCGTCGGTGTAGAGCAGGAGGGTGTCGCCGGGGGCGAGGACGGTCGTCGCCGTGACGAAGTGCGCGGAGGGCACGATGCCGACGAGGAGACCACCGGGAGTGTGCAGGAAGCCGGTGGCGCCCTCGGCGCGCACGACGATGGCCGGAGGGTGGCCGCCCGAGGCCAGGTGGACGGCGACCTGCCCGGTGTCGTGGTCGGGCTCGATCGTGCCGAAGACCGCGGTGCAGTAGCGCGGGTCACCGCTGCCACCGGCGTACCGTTCGTGGAGCGCCTTGTTGAGGGTGCTCAGGGCCGAGACGGGGTCGGGGTCGTGCAGGGCGGCGGCGCGCAGGGTGTAGCGGGTCAGTGAGGTGACCGCGGCGGCCTGGGGCCCCTTGCCGCACACGTCGCCGAGGAAGAAACCGAAGCGCTCGGCGTCGATGGGGAAGACGTCGTAGAAGTCGCCGCCGAGCCGGTCGGGATGGGCGGTGTGGTAGTAGGCGGCCGACTCCACACCGGGTATCCGGGGCAGGATGTCGGGCAGCAGTGACTGCTGGAGGACCGCGAGGGCGTCCTCCAGCCGGGTTCGGTCGGCCTCGGCCTGCTTGCGCGTTTCTTCGGCCGCCTTCCGGCCGCGCAGGAGCTCTTCCTCGTAGGCACGGCGGTCCCGGGCGTCGAAGAGCGTGGTGCGGATCAGCAGCGGCTCGCCGGTGCTGCCGTGCTTGACCACGGAGGAGACCAGGACCGGCATTCGGCCGTCGCTCCGTCTGATCTCCAGGGCGATGCCGCTGATCTCGCCCTGCATCCGCAGCAGCGGTGCGAAGTGCGTCTCGTGGTACAGCTTGCCGCCCATGGTCAGCAGGTCGGCGAAGCGCATCCGGCCCACCACCGCCTCACGCTCCAGGCCGAGCCAGGTCAGCAGGGTGCCATTGATCTTCGCGATGGTGCCGTCCATCAGCGTGGACAGGTATCCGCACGGCGCGCTTTCGTAGAGTTCCTCGGCGCTGTCCTCCAGCAGGGCGGCGAACGTCGCGCCGGGCGCCTTGTCGTCGTCCGCCTCGTGCGGACCGGGGTGCTGCCCTGTGCGGCACATCAGCGCAGGCCCGCGAGGAAGACCCGTATCGCCGCGTTGGTCGCCTCGGACGCGGACAGGTGCGGGCAGTGCCCGTGCGCGTCCAGCGTGACGAGCGTCGAACCGGGGATCGCCCGGTGGACGAAGGCGCCCACCTCACGGGGAGCGATCATGTCCTGGGCGCACTCCAGCACCAGGGTCGGCACCCTCACACGCTTCAGGTCGGCCCGCGAATCCGACAGGAACGTGGTCCGGGCGAAGACGCGAGCCATCTCCGGATCGGTGACGCAGAAGCTGTTCCTCAGCTCCTCACCGAGCTCCGGCCGGTCCGCGTTCCCCATGATCACCGGCGCCATCGCCGCCGACCAGCCCAGATAGTTCGACTCCAGTGACTCCAGCAGTTCGTCGATGTCGGCGGCGCTGAAACCGCCGCGGTAACCGTCGTCGTCGATGTACCGCGCGGACGGCGCGAGCATCACGTGTGCCCCGATCCGGTCGGGGGCCATGTCGGCCGCAAGCACACCGATCATCGCGCTGACGGAATGGCCCACGAACACCGCGTCACGCAGATCGAGCGCCTCGCACACCTCCACCACGTCCTGGGCTTAGCCGCTCAGGGAGGCGTAGCGAGCCGCCGAGAACGCGGCCGCGTCCGAGCGGCCCGAGCCGACGTAGTCGAACAGCACCACCCGGTAGTCCTCGGTCAGGGCAGGCAGTGTCAGCCGCCACATGTTCTGGTCGCAGCCGAACCCGTGAGCCAGCACCACCGTCCGTCCTCGCGGATTGCCGGTGACGGCGACGTTGTTCCTACGGGCGACATCCATGTCCGGCAGTCTCGCAGCACCTGCCCCGTGACCCAACCCGGCCCCGCGCCGCCCGACCATGCGCGCGGGGCGGCGTCGGTCCCGCGCTCACGTGGGCGGGTACGCGAAGACCCCGTCCCGCCCTCACGAAGAGGGAGAGCGCGACACGGCGGGATGATCCGAGTCTGCGCTTCGTGAGCACGGGTACCCGGTCGCCATGGACGGAAAATACTGGGACATCGCGCTCTCGAACGCCGCGTACGGCACGCTCGGCGCGTTTCTGGGCGGGCTCGTCATCGCGGGAGCCCTGGTCTGGGCAGTACCGCTGGGAATCCGGACGCGCCGTCGCGAGCCGAGCCCGCCCCAGGCTCATGAGCAGCCCACGCTTGCGGAGTCAGGGCCGGTGCGCGAGACCTCGGAGGTCAGGGAACCGAACGAGGTGCCGCGGGCCGCGAACGAGAGCGAGCGCCTCACCCCGCACCAGCTCGGCGGGCCCGGCAGCAAACGCAGCGACCGGCAGGAGCGCCCGCGCTGGGACTCCGGGTCCGGCGGTTCGTTCGGCAGCGGGGGCTCCGGCAGGACCTGAACCGCCTCGCCGGTCCGCGGCCCCCGAGACGACGCCCATCGCCCTCACGTGTCATGACCGGGCGAGCCCCCGTATGTCCTGGCCGTGTGGTCGGGACATACGGGGGCCGGTGCCCGCTCGCTCGGTCGTGCCGGGGGTTTCGGTGCCGTGATTCAGCTCGGAAGTTTCCAGTTCTGGGCCGCTGTGCCGTTGCAGGTGTAGATCTGGAGCTGGGTGCCGGTCGTCGTCGTCGCGTTGGGGTCGTCCAGGCACAGTTTGGACTGGGGGTTGATCACCGACCCGTTGGCGCCCGCGGACCACTGCTGGGCGCCGGTGCCGTTGCAGGTCCACAGCTGGACGAGGGTGCCGTTGGTGGTGCCGCTGTGGTCGACGTCCAGGCACTTGCCGAGGGTCCGGATCGTTCCGTCGCCGGCGACGATCCAGTCCTGGGCGTAGGTGTTGTTGCAGGTCCAGATCTGTACGTGGTTGCCGTCGGTCGTCGAGGAGCTCGCGTCGTCGACGCACAGGTTCGATGCCACCGCCGAGGTGACGGGTCCGGTACGGGGCACGGCGGGGGCCGTGGTGTCACCGGCGTAGGAGGGCGGAGCCGCGGACGCGGCCGTCGCCCAGGACGTGTTGGCGCTCGTGCCGAGCGTGTAGTTGAGGGTGCCGCCCGCCGTGATCGCCGAGGTCGGGGCGTAGGCGTTGTTCCAGGCGGTGCCGTTCCAGGTCGCGGACTGGACGTAGGGGGCGTTGTCGGCGGCACCGTTGCCGTTGATCGTCAGGGTGTTGCCCGACGGGAGGGTGACCACGGCCTGCGTGAACAGGGGTGAGCCCAGGGCGAGATCGGAGGTGCCCGGGGTCTCGGGGAACATTCCGAGTGCGGACCACACGTACCACGCGCTCATCGCGCCGAGATCGTCGTTGCCGTCGGCGAGCCCGCCAGGGGTGTTCGACCAGATCTGGTCCTGGACCGCCCGCACGGTGCCCTGCGTCTTGTACGGCTGCCCGATGTAGTCGTACTCCCAGGGCAGTTCGATGCTGGGTTCGTTGCCGACCCACGCATAGCCCTTGTCACCCGTGTAGCTGCGCAGCACGGTGTCCAAGTAGTGGCTCATCGCCGTGTTGCCGCCCTTGGCGCGCGCCAGACCGCCGATGTTGAACGGGATCATCCCGGTGTAGATCCAGGAGTCGGCCTCGACCATGTCGGTGCCGCTGGTGGGGTCGAAGCCGCCGGTCCAGGAACCACTGGCGTTGCGCGGCTCGACGAAGCCGGAGGCCGGGTTGAGAACGTTGCGCCAGCCCTGGGCGCGGTTGGCGTACGTCTTCTGGTTGGCGGTATCCCCGAGCGCCCCGGCCATGGCGGAGAGCGCGAAGTCGGCCGTGTTGTACTCCAGCGTCGTGGCCACGGGACCGTAGAAGTTGCAGCAGCCGTAGCTGCCGTCGTGCGGCATGTAGCCCGGTGAGTTGAGGTAGTTGAGGCCCGGCCGGTCGTTGTTGGTCGTGCTCGCCTGTTTCACCATGTCGGCGAGAGCGGTCGTCGTGTCGAAGTCCCTGGCGCCGAAGGCGTAGTAGTCGGCGAGGATCGCGTCCGCCGGATCACCCACCATGACGTACGACTCGCCGTTGTTCTCCGACCACTTGGGGAAGATCCCGGTCTGGGCGTAGTCGTCGACCATCGACTGCGCGGTGTCCGAGGCGACCTGCGGGGCGACCAGGGCTTCGAGCTGTGCCTGCGAACGGTAGATGTCCCACCCGGAGTAGTTGGCGTACTCCGCCTTGTGGCCCGCGTCCACGGTGTGGGTCTTGCCGTCGAAGCCGTAGTACTGGCCGTTGGTGTCGCTGATGACGTTCGGGTGCAGCAGCGAGTGGTAGAGCGCCGTGTAGAAGGTCTGCTGCTGCGCGGCCGTTCCGCCGGCGACCTGCACCTTGCCGAGTGCGCTGTTCCAGGCGTCCTGCGCGGTGGTGCGGGTCGCGTTGAAATCCCACCCGGTGTTCTCCGACGCCCTGTTGGCCGTCGCGTTGGCCACCGAGACGTAGGAGATGCCGACCTTGGCCTGCACCACCGGGTTGGCGGTGGTGTTGAAGGTGACGTAGCCGTTCGAGGCGGCGGCGTCGGGCGAGGCGCTGTCCTTGGCGGCCTTCGGCGTCGCGGCGGCGGGCATCTTGCCGTGCAGTACAGGCTTGTTGGGCTTCTCGGCCGCGTTCTTGGACGCCGAGCCGGGCTTCGCGGGAGTGGCGGACGACGCCTTGGCGATCGACGTGCCCTGCGAGGCGAACGGCTGGTCGAAGACCATGTCGAAGTACACGCTGTAGGTGTTCCCCGCGCCGCAGAAGTGCCCGCTGGTGACCTGACCGCTCACCTCGGTGTTCGAGATTTTGGTGAACTGGGTCGAGGAGGCTCCGTTCTGACTGCCAGTCAGCTTGAAGATCAGATTGGACTGGGTGCTCGAGGGGAAGGTGAAGCGCGCCATGCCGCTGCGCGTCGTGGTGGTCAGTTCCGCGGTCACCTGGTTGTTGAGCGCGACCTTGTAGGAACCGGCGGACGCCGATTCGTTGGCGTGCGAGAACGCGTCCGTCGCCCCGGTGTTCACGGTGCCGACGGTGGGCAGCACCGGTATGTCGCCGGCCGCGCCGCAGCCGGGTCCGGCGATGTGGGTGAGGCTGAAGCCGGTGATGGACGAGTCGTTGTACTCGTATCCGCCACCGGAGGGTCGTGACGGTGTGTCAGGACTCCACTGCACCATGCCGAACGGCACGTCGGCCCCGGGGAAGTCGTCGGCCTGATTCGACGTTCCGATGAACGGGTTGACCACGGTGGCGGGCGAGGTGACGAGCGCGGCCTTGCCGGCAGCCCACGCGGGTGCGCACATCCCGGCCGTGGCCAGCGCCGTAGCCGCGAGCAATCCGATCACGGCGGTTCCGGGGGGTCTCGACAGTCGTGTGATCACGGGGGGTTTCTCCTCTACTCGGGAGCGGGAGGCACAGCGGCTTGACAACGTTGTCTTTCTTGACTTCCGTACGACGCGCATTACTTGAGCGGCAGCCGAGTTCGACAACGTTGTCGCATCGTCGAGTTGGGGCGCCTGACGATGTGAACGCATGGGCGTGGCCCCTGGGCCGCAAGCACCTGGGGGCGCAGACGAGAACTGTCCGTGAAGCTAGCTATAAGGCAGGGGCATGTCAACGATTCGCGCAAAGGGCCCGCCCCTGGTCCGCCTCACCGCTTCCGCCGTGGTCTTCACGTTCGTCCGAGCACGTGCAGCACCCGGCGGCCGGCCGAGGCGCGCACAGCCCGGGAGACGGCTCCGTGCGCGAGCGGCGAGTGCCGGCTCGTGCGAAGATGCGCCGCTCGTCGTTCGGACGGACCGTTGAGACATGACACATCCACTCGTACCCCCAGGTGAGACGCCGCCCGTCGAGGGCTGCATCGCGGAAGCGCATCAGGAGCGGCCCGACGGCGGGATTTGGGAACACCCCTATCTGTGGCTCACGTTCATCGTCGTGGGCTCGGTGATCGTCGCCGGATACTTCGTGGCCCGGATCAGCGGATTCTGAGCCGCCCAGCCGTGCGGCCTGCGAAATGGTGGTGACTGGTGTTCCGTTGGCGGCCTGTTTCAGCCGTCTCGGATGATCTCTCGTGTGCGGCGAACGCCGTACACGAGAGAGAGAACGGAACGTGAACGCACGAACTGTCGCACGGCGGGCCGCTGTCGGGGCAGGCACGCCGACCGGGGTCGCCGCCCTGGTGCTGGGCGGCAGCGGGGTCGCCTCCGCGGAGACCGCACGGTCCACGGTCTGGAGCCACAACTGCTCGGGCACCCTGATGACGCAGTACCTTTCGGGCTCCGCCGGCTGACAGGTCCGCAACTACGTGAACAACAACGCCGGCGGCGGCACCCACTGGTCGGGCTGGATCGACTGGGCCTCGACGGTCGACACCGGCCACTTCTCCGGTCTGAACAACCGGGTCTGGGTGGATCCCGGCCACTCTCAGGAATCCCTCCCCATGCCGGACAACATCCCTGCGCTGGCGCGCATTTGTGTCCTGGCGACCGGGGACAACACCGCGCGCCGCACCGCATGGTGGTAGGCCGCTGACCTCAGTGCGTGATCAAGTTCGGCGGTGCACCCTCGTCGGCGCCGGGACCGCCTGACGAGTCGGCCGGGGCCGCGGGGAGTTCAGGTCCCCTCCCCCGCGGCCCGCCGCGCTGTCCGGTGACCTGTCCTGTGCGATGTCCGGTGCGATGTCCGGTGCGATGTGCGGTGCGATGTGCGGTGCGATGTGCGGTGCGGCAAACGCCGCCTGAAAGTCGTCGCTTTCGTGTGCCGGGACCGACCCCGCGCGCCATTGCCTCCGGCCGCAGAGACCGAACGGATCCCGATCCGCCGGAGGGCCCCGTCCGCACGGCCTCGCGCGCCGCGTCTCCGAGATCTGCCCGCATGCGCCGATCCCGCGTCGTCCTTAGGCTGGAACGCGTCGGCCGAAATTCGCTCGAACCCCGGCGAGCGCCGCCAACGCAGCCACGGACGCGACACCGACCCGCCCGACTCCGCACGGCAAGGCTCTGCTCTGACTGGCCGAGCCCGGCCCGGCCCGGCCCGGGTTCAGGATCGTCGCGCGCGGGCTGCGGCGGGCCGGACGGACACGCCCGCCGGTCACAGCTGGACGCTCGATTCTCATTCCGGTCACGCGGGCGGTTCGGCCAAGGTCCCCGACGAGCTAATCGGCGCCAAGGAGGCGAGGAACGATGGCGAAAGTGCTGTTCATCGTGACGGGTGCGACGTACTGGGTACTCAAGGACGGCACCCGGTACGCGACGGGCTACTGGGCCGAGGAATTCGCCATGCCCTACAAGGCGATCACGGAGGCCGGTCACGAGGTCGTGGTCGCGACACCGGGCGGTGTGACTCCCAACGTCGACATGATGAGTCTGCGTCCTTCCATGGTCGGCGGTGAGGAGACGGCTCTGGAGCTGGAGGAGATCATCCGCTCCGCGGAGGCGATGCGCCGGCCGCTCGAGCTGTCGGACGTCCGTCTGGAGGACTACGACGCCGTCTACCTCCCCGGGGGCCACGGACCGATGTCGGACCTGGCATACGACGCCGACGCCGGCCGGCTGCTGACGGCCCAGCTCGCCTCGGGCAGGCCGCTGGCCATCGTGTGCCACGCTCCCGCCGCCCTGCTGTCCACCAGGATCCATGGCAGCTCGCCGTTCAAGGGCTATCGCATGACGGGTTTCACCAACGACGAGGAGACGGCCGTCGGTCTGGCCTCCAAGGCGCCGTGGCTGCTGGAGGACGAGCTGAAGCACCAGGTGGGCGTCGAATACAGTCGCGGCCCCGTGTGGGAGCCGTACATGGTGGAGGACCGCAATCTCGTCACCGGGCAGAACCCCCACTCCGCGGCGATCGTGGCGGATCGGCTGCTCGAACTCCTCAAGTGAGCACGTCCGCACGCCGTCACGGCGGAGCTGCGGGCGCACCGACGGCCGGCGTGGTGACAGCGGTGACAGCGGCATAGCCGGTGGCGCGAAGGCGGTGAGCTGCCGTAGCCTCGCATACGGAACCAGTTCCGTTTACGGGGTGTGCAGGAGGTCGGGTTGACCGGCGACGAGGGGCACGTGACGCGGTCCCGCAGACCGCTGCGGGCCGACGCGCGGCGCAACGAGGACCGTCTCCTGGAGGCGGCGGCGGCCGCCTTCGCCCGCGACGGCATGAACGCCTCGGTCAAGGACATCGCCCGAGCCGCCGGTGTCGGCGTCGGCACGCTCTACCGGCGGTTCCCCTCCAAGGAACTGCTGTTCGCGGCGATCTACCGGCTCGAAGTGCAGCGGCTCTGTGAGGCCGCACCGCGTCTCGCGGCCGCACGGCCCCCCGTGGAGGCGTTGCGGGAGTGGATGGAGCGATTCATCGACTTCATGGCCGCGAAAGAGGGCATGGCCGACGCGCTGCGCGCGGTGCTTTCCGACGACAGCGAGAAACTGGAGACGCGGGCGATGCTCGCCGGGGCCATCGATCACCTGCTCACACCGGCCCAGGGCACGTCGGTTGCACGGCCGGAGGTCAAGGACCAGGACGTACTCATGGCCCTGGGCGGGATCAGCCTGATGGCCGGGGCCGAGGGCAGGCGCGAGCTGGCCACCCGGCTCATCGGCCTGCTCCTGCACGGCATCGTGAAGAACTGAAACCCTCCGGTCGGACCGGAGCGTGGGGCGGGATCGCCGCCGGGCACCCGCGGTCCGTCACCAGGTCTGGTCGCCGGCACGTACGAGGATCTCGTTGACGGCGACCCGGCGTTCACGCGTCACGATGTACGAGACCGCGTCGGCGATGTCCTCCGGACGCAGCAGCTCCAGCCCCTCCACCTGCCTCTCGACGGCTTCACGCGCGCCGTCGCGAAGGTGCGAGCTCAGCTCGGTGTCCACCGTGCCGGGCTCCACCACGCTCACCCGCACCCCTTTCCCCATGACCTCCTGCCGCAGGGCCTCGGTGAAACCGTTGACCCCGAACTTGGTGAGGTTGTAGACCGCCGTCCCCGGCCGTGCCACCCGGCCCGCCGTGGAACTGATGTTGACCAGGTCCGCCACCTTCCGGGGCGAGTCCTCGGCGGCCCGCAGCAGATGCGGCAGCGCGGCGTGGGTCACGTACAGAAGACCCCGTACGTTGATCTCGATCATCCGCTCCCACTCGTCGACCGGGGAGTCCGTCACGGGGCCGACCCCCATGGTCCCGGCGTTGTTGACGACGGTGTCCAGGCGGCCCAGTTCGGAGACGACGCCCTCGACGGCCGCCGCGGCCCGCCCCTGATCGGTGATGTCGGCTTCCACCACGAACGCCGTCCTCGCCTCCGCCCGAAGCTCGCCCGCGAGCGCCTCCAGCCGCTCACGCCGCCGACCCAGAAGGGCCACCGCCGCACCCTCCGCGGCGAGGGCTCGCGCCGTCGCCGCACCGATACCGCTGCTCGCGCCGGTGACCAGGGCCACCGTGTCCCGCAGTCGTCCAGCCATTGCCGCCACCTTCTTCGTCCTCCGCCCGGTGCCGCCCGCCCGGCCTTCGTGGCGGCACCACCGGCCTCATATGCGGAACCAGTTCCGGTTACACCGTAAGCGGAACTGGTTCCACTTGCAAGCGTCTGCGGAACAGTGACGCCTCCGGGATCGCCGCGCTCGATGCCGGCCTTCCGGCCCGGCGCCGGCCGTCTGTTGCCGTCGCCGCGAGTCACTTGCCAGAATGGTGACGTGAACCACGAACACGCCTTCGTCTGCGGCCACCCGGCACTCGACTTCGCCGCGACGCTCCGCGCCCGGCGGACGGTCCGTCACGAGATGTTCTCGGCGCCGGACCGCTTGGACGCCTGGTTCGTGGAGTCCGGGCTGGTCGACTCCGTCACGCCCGGCGACGATGACGACGTGGAGCGCGCCAAGGCGTTGCGCGAGGCGATCTACGACCTCGTCACGGCCCGTCGTCTCGAGCGGGAGTACGACGAGGAAGCGCTGAGCCTCGTGAACGACGCCGCCCGCAAGCCTCCGGCGACGCCACAGCTCACCAGGACCGGCCGCAGGACCGAGGCGAGCGCGGAGCAGGCGCTGTCCACGGTCGCCCGGTACGCCGTCGAGTTGCTCAGCGGTCCGGACGTGCCCCTGATGAAGGAGTGCGACAACCCCGAGTGCACGCGGATCTACGTCGACCGCTCCCGGGGCACACGCCGGCAGTGGTGCGGCATGGAGTCCTGCGGCAACAGGTTCAAGGCCGCCGCGTACCGCGCCCGGAAGAAGAGCGCTCAGGCAACGGCCTCCGGCTGAAAGGCAGTTCGGGCCCAGGCGTGAGCCGGCGCGTCATCAGGGACACACCGGCCGTCCGTCGCGTGGCTCAGGGCCTCCCGCCCTGCCCCGGGACCGGCCGCGCCGTGCCGCTTGGCCGTGGACCGTGCCGGCCAGGCCGGTTCAGACCGTCCGGCCCGGGTCGTTGGGGTGCGACTCCAACGGGGTGATCACCGCGGTCATCCACGGCCACATCGGCAGACTCCCGAGGACCTTCTCGCGCAGTTCGGGCTCGTCCTCCGCGCGCCACACCCCGATGCTGCGAAGCTCGCCCACCGGACGCCACAGCCGGAACAGGCGCCCCTCGGCCGCCAGTTCCCCGGCCCGTACGGATTCGGCGGCGCGTCGCCTGTCGACCTCCGCCGGCTCGATGCCGCCGGGCACCGTGGTGGTCAGCTCGACCAGGTATTCCCTCATGACGTACGCCTCCACGGATCGATCCGATGGGCCTGGGCCGACCCCGGCCTCACCAGGTCCGGACGGCAGCCACGGCCTCACAGCACGCCGGAAACGTCTCACAGCCCCAGATCGAGCGCGAGGCAGGAGAAGTGGTTCCAGGAGGCTTCGGGGTTGTACGAGGCGGTCCCGGCACCGTTCGGTCCGGCTTCCTTCTCCTCGATCATGGCGTGAAACGGTACGCGCTCCGGCAGCTTGCCGAACCGCGCGTGCCGCGCCGCCGCTCCCACGTCCATCGCGGTCTCGGCCTCAGTCTCAGCCCCAGTCTCCACGGTGGCCCCCTTTCCGTCTTGGCGAACCGGCCCACCGGACGAGATGCCCACAAGGCTGCATCGGTCCGCGTCACCTGTCAAGGCAGTGACGCACAGGACGGTGACGCGGCGGTGGAGCGCGCGGTCGCGGCTCCTCGGCGAACAGGGCCGAGAAGCTGACGAGCACGTGAAAGTCGCCGTCGGGCCGGAAGAAGCCGACGGCTGTGGACGGGCCGGCACGTCGGCCGCCCGGTGAGGACGAGGCTGGGGACTCGGAGGTCTAAAAGTGTCCCTGCGGGCGTACGTCAGCCGCGCGCGGCCGTCGGGTCATGGCCCGCGCGGATCATCAGCTCGACCGCTTGCAGGGTTCCGGCCACGTCCGTCGCGTTGAAGCTGTTGTCGATGAGACCGGCGACGGATGCCGCGGCGGTCGAGACGTCGTCGGCGCGTCGCCGCACGGCGTTCATCAGGACGTTCACGGCTTCATGTCGGGCGACGGTCTGAAAGCCGGCGCCCAGTTTCCCGGGCTCGGCCAGAGCCATCGCGGCCAGGTCGGCCACGTACGCGTCGTCGAACTCGGCACGGCACCTGTCGACTGTCTCGATGAGTTGCGGGATGCCCCAGACCACGAACGTGAAGTCCTGGGTACCCGTACGCACCGTCACTTGCCGGGTCGCCGCCACCGAGGAGTTCCGGACCTCCTCGATGCAGGGGAGGAACATGCTGAACGTGCCTCGCACACGGTTGAAACGGTGGGACTTGAAGACCAGCCGATAGTTGGTCAGATAGAGCCGTCCGCCGATGGCCTCCTTGTTCCGCATGCCGACGAGCCACATGAGGTCGTCGAACGCGAAACGGGACAGCCCGGCCGCCCTCACGTCGATGACCGCGTTGGCGTTCTTGCGAAGGATGATCCCCTCGCCCGGCAGCAGGTCCTCGGAATTCAGCGGGGCTATCGCCACGGCTCCCCCTCCATGTCGGTTGCGCAGCAAGGGAGACATCGTAGGTGCGCCGCCCCGCAGGCCTGACCGCTGGGGGCAACTCCCCGACCTGTCCCACGATCGAGCGCGTGAATCGGGACCGGGCTGTCCCGCTCCCCCGGCCGCCGTCCCCCTCGATCACGGACTGCTCCGATCGGATCCCATGAGTGGTGGACCTCTGGCCACGCGCCCAGGCTGGCCCACGTGGTGCCCGCCCGCAGCAGGCGGTGGCGGGCCGAACCCGGGCGTCGGCGTCGTGACGGCGGCGCGCCCGGGGACGTCAGAGAAACGGGATCTCATGAGGGAACAGGGCATCAGAACGGGCTGTCCGCCGTCCGTTCGCGGGGATGGCGGGAACGGCGAGGGCAGGAACAGCAGGACCGCCGGCCGTGACGAGAACGGCGGTGGTGGCGACGACACCGGCAGCAACAGCGACTACGGGAACTCCGGTGGCGGTGGCCTGCGCGCGAACGACGTCCACCGCGGACGCGCCGGATCCGCGCCGGGACGTACGCCGCACCGGTCCGAACGGCGGCGCTCGCGGAACACACGCACCAGGGTGGCCGTCGTCGCGGCGGGCGTGGCCTTCCTCGGCGCCCTGGCCCCGGCACCGGGCCACGCCTCGACCGGCACCGAGAGCGCGCCGCGGCCGGGGACACCCGTCCGGTTCGTACCGGGTCCCTGCCCGAAGACGCCCGAGCCGGTCCCCGGACGGTGCGGGTTCCTGGAGGTCCCCGAGAATCGCGCCCACCCCGGCGGGCGGACCGTCCGGCTGACGGTCGTGGTCGTCCCGGCCGTCTCGGCGAGGCCCGCCGGGGACCCCGTGGTGTTCATGACCGGTGGTCCCGGGGCCGACGCGATCGACGACATCCCGTTCCTGATCGGCGCCGGGGTGAACAAGGACCGCGATCTGATCGTCATGGCCCAGCGCGGAACTCTTCACGCACAGCCGAACCTCGCCTGCCCGGAGATCGACCGCTTCTACGCGGACGCCGTCGGGCTGCGCTACGACGCGCCGTCGACCGGACGGCGTCTGGTGCGCGCGGCCAAGCAGTGCCGGGACCGCCTCACGGCCCACGGTGTCGAGCTGAGCGCCTACAACACGACCGAGAACGCGGCGGACTTCGCCGATCTGCGCGGGGCGCTGGGCATCCACCGCTGGAACGTCTACGGCTACTCCTACGGCACCGACCTGGCCCTCACCTACCTGCGCCGTCACCCGCAGGGGACTCGCTCGTTCGCGATCGACTCCGTGGTGCCTCCTCAGATCGTCAGCCTTCCGTGGACCTGGGACAGCGCCGGTGAGGGGATCAACACCATCTTCGCGGCCTGCGCGGCCCAGCCTCGGTGCAAGAACCGCTACCCGGACCTGTCGCGCACGCTGACGCGGCAGGTGCGGCGGCTCGAGGCGCGTCCCCTGACGGTGATGGCACAGCCGCCGTCCGGGGGAACGCCGGTCAAGGTCGTCCTCGACGGGGGCGCGCTCGTCAATCTGCTCGTCGCCAACGCCGTCCCCGCGGTCGACGTCCCCGCCGCGCTGGACGAACTCGCGCACGGCAATCCGGAGCGGTTCGCGCGGGCCAGGGCCGCCGGTGCCAACCCCGCGATCGGCGAGTTCGCGCACGGTCTCACCCAGTCGGTGGCCTGCGCCGAATGGGTGCCCGGTTACTCGCAGTCCGACCTGCTGGCGGCCGGGCGGCGCGCCTTCCCCGGCTGGCCCGACTCCGTCCTGGCCCAGGCACCCCAGCTTCCCTTCGAACAGGAGGTGTGCCACGTCTGGAACGTCCCGGACCGTACCCCGGTCCAGCGCGTGACGACCGTCAGCAACGTGCCGGCGCTCGTGGTCTCCGGAACCTTCGACGCCAAGACGGGGGCGCGATGGGGCGCGTACGCGGCCCGCACGCTGTCCCGCTCGACCACCGTACGGATTCCCGGAATCGGTCACTGGGTCGTACCCCAGTCGCCCTGCGCCCAGAGCGTCCTGGCCTCCTTCCTCGCCCGTCCGAACGCGCCCGACACCAGCTGTGTGGCGGGCCTGACGCCCAAACCGTTCACGATCATCCCCGCTCTGGAGACTCCATGATGTCCATCCGCCCGCCCCGTCACCGGCCCACCTCGCGACGGCTCCCCGCCACCCTGGCCGGAGCCGCGGCCGGCCTCCTGTTCGCCGGTCTCACCGCGACCCCGGCGGGGGCCGTGCCCGGCACCACGGCCCCACCGGGCACGGCGGCCGGGACGGCCGGCCACGCCCGGTTCGTACCAGGCCCCTGTCCAAGGACGGCGGACCCGGTCCCCGCACTGGAGGGTGCCCGCTGCGGCACGCTCGCCGTGCCCGAGAACCGTTCCCGCCCCCAGGGCCGGAAGATCACCCTCTCCGTCGCGATCGTGCCGGCCGCCACGCGCAGGCACGCTCCCGACCCGATCGTGTGGTTCGCCGGCGGGCCCGGCGACGACGCCGTCTCCGAGGCGCAGCTGGCGGTCGACGGCGGCCTGAACCGGGACCGGGACGTCATCTTCATGTCCCAGCGAGGCACCTACTCCGCCGACCCGGTGCTCACCTGCCCGAACATCGACGAGTTCAACGCCCGGGCCCTCGGGCTCGTCTACAACGCCCCCTCGACCGGTCGCCTGCACGTCCAGGCGACCCGGGCCTGCCGCGCGAGCCTGACACGGCGCACCGCCGACCTCGCGGCGTACAACACCCTCGAAAGCGCCGCCGACTACGCCGACCTGCGCGTCGCGCTGGGCATCAGACGGTGGAACGTCTTCGGCATCTCGTACGGCACCGAACTGGCCCTGACCTACATGCGCACCCACCCGCAGGGCGTCCGGTCCGTCGGGATCGACGGTGTCCTGCCGCCGTCCCTGGCCGGGGGCGCCGTGACCTGGAAGGCCGCGCGTGAGGGCTTCGACGGCCTGTTCACGGCCTGCGCCCGACAGCCCGCGTGCAACACGCGTTACCCGCATCTGTCGCAGACCTTCGAGGGCCTCGTACGCAGACTCGAGGCCCAACCGGTGACCACCACCGTCACCGTCGCGGGCCGGCCCGGGCCGGTGAAGGTCACGATCGACGGCGGGGTCCTGGTGACCTGGCTGACCTCCGCAACCCACGTGGCGGAGGGTGTGCCCCGGTCCATCGACGAACTGGCCCACGGCAACCCGCAGCGCGTCGCCGAGCAGTGGGCCGGCGGCAAACTCAGCCCGCAGGCCATCGGGCGGATCGCCCACGGTCTCGAATACGGTGTCTTCTGCGGCGAGTGGACGCCGTTCGAGACCGAGGCGGATGTGATCCGGGGAGGGCGCCGCGTGTTCCCCTCGTTCCCCCGCTCGGTGCTGGCCAACGCCCCGCAGCTGCCGTTCCTCCACGCCGACTGCCGTGCCTGGGACATCCCCGCGGCACCGCGCTCGGTCCGTGACGTGACGCGCAGCGACATCCCCACCCTCGTCCTGTCGGGCGGGTTCGACGCCCAGACCGCGCCGAGCAACGGCCCCTACGCGGCCCGCACCCTGAGCCGCGCCACCACCGTGACCGTCCCGTACGTCGCCCACGTCGTCTTCGCCGGATCAACCTGCGCGCAGACGATCACCAATTCGTTCTTCGACTCCCCGACGGCACCGGACAAGTCCTGCCTCGCGGGTCTTCAGCCGCCGCGGTTCGAGATCGCGCCGTAAGGACGACCCACCACCTCACGCGGGAAGGACCAGGGGCGGACGAGCAGCCGGGAGAGCCGGCTCTCGTCCGCCCCCTTCAACTGCTGCGGGGGACGCTCGGACCGGATCAGGAGCGTGTGGCCGGAGAGGTGCGGTTGGCGGCGGCCCGGGGGAAGTTGGCGGCGGCCACGACCTCGGGCGGGCGGACGTATCCGCCGACGCTCTCCACCCTGACGACGAGCGCCAGAGGCGCTGTCGTGTCGTATGTCCTGGCCAGCGCGCGAATCGCTCCGCGGGCGAAGAGCTGGGTCGCACCCGAGGTGGCCAGGAGGGCGCAGCCCGCGATCATGATCAGGCGGCTTCCCGCCGCGAAGGGATTGTTCGCCAGCACGACGATGGCATGATCTACCAGCGTCGCCGTGTCCACGTCCGACTCTCCGTACTCCTCGCCGCTCTCCACGCAGACGACGCGGAATTCGTCGGGGAACCGCCGGAACACGTACGGGGGATCGAGCCTGTCGGACAGCAGCGTCCAGACGCGGTTGTGCACCGGCCCGCCGATCACGACCAGGTTCTCCTCCGCGTCCGCAGCCATGGCGAAGGCCCCCGCCCGAACCGTCGCCGCCTCGTGCAACCCGAGGTCCTGGGACAGGAACTGCCGCAGGTTCATGGCCGCGAGGGCATCGGTCTCCGGGATCTTCGGATACGCGGACGACGGCCCGCCCGACTCGCCGACGACCATCACCACGCGTCGGCCGCGGTCCAGCCGCCACACACGCGCCGCGGGAATCCGCGTCCGGTAGTAGTGGACGAGAGCACGGCCGAGCCAGCCGACACCGAATGCCAGCAGCGAGGCCACGAGGTTGACCGCCAGATCCTGCCGCACGACCGGCTCCCCCCGCCCTCGTCTGCGCGTCAACGAGCAGTCTGCACCACGGAGTTGGCCGACGAGTAGTGAATCGCGGGGACGCCCGGGGGAGGATCGTGTCGCCTCACGGCCCCGGCGCACCGGTCGTTCGCCGAGGCGTCCAGGCTTCGGAGGAGGCCGGTGACGACCTGTCCGAAGTCGCTGGGCGCCTCGGCCACGCGCTTGCTCCCGGGTAACGCCCCCGGGATCAGTGACACTGGTTGGCGTGGTTGAAGTCCACGACCACACGCTCGGGGCTGTGGAGCTTGGAGACCTTGTACGTGGGTTTGGTCTGGAACGCGGTCCCGAAGGAGACGACGCCTTCGAAGTCCCCGGTCAGGGCCAGCCCCTTGAGCTTGGTCAAGGGGATCTTGACCAGACGGGGGCCGTGGTAGACCGACCTGCCCGCGCTGTCGTGAGCGACCGCGGGGGACAGCCTGATGGACAGGAAGTACTTGCCCGCGAGCGGGACCTTCTTCCCGGAGGGGTCGTAGTGAAGGGAACCGACCCGGCTCACGCTGACGGACGGGGCGCTGCCCTGGACGTCGATGACCAGCCGGTCGTAGGTGCAGTGGCCGCCCCACCGGGCGTTGAGGACGCGGGCGGGCGACGTGGGCGACGCGGCCGCCTTCGACTGTGCGACCGCGGAAGCGGGGATCGTGGCGCCGACGGCGGTGAGAACGAGGCCGGCGACGATGGCTGCGCGGGATGGGTGATGGTGCATGACGCCCCCAGAGGCTCCTGGTGAAGGGGACAGACTATTTCACTCGGTGAGACATGTCCGGGGTTCAAATGGTTGCAGCGCCGGAGACCCGTTCCGCGGACGCGGTCAGGCGCCTGCGGCCGCCGCGAGCACGGCCGAGTGCACGGCCCTGGCGAGACGGGCACCCCACAGCGAGCGGGGCCCGGCGAACTCGTGCACCAACTCCCCGGGACGCGGGCTGCGCGCGGCGACACACACGGCGTCGGTGGGCGTACCGGAGCAGTCGAGACCGGCGTCGAGCAGAGCCTGCACCTTGGCCTCCGTGGCCGTGATCACCGCGTTGACCAGCGCGGCATCACCGAGTGCCACGGGAAGCGCGGCGATGATGTTGATCGTCCCCGGCACAGCGGGACGGCGTACGGGCTCGGCCGGGGCCGCGGCCCATCCCCGTACCCCCAGTCCCGCCGTGGCGACCGCCTCGGCGCCCTCGTCGTGGGCGGTGGCACAGCGGGTGACGTCGGCGGCCGTCATCAGCCCGACGCCGGGCCCCCGGGCGTCCGCGGCGCGGGCCAGTTCGGCGAGGTGCCGGTCCGGGTCGGTGCGCCGGTAGCCGTGGGAGACCTGGGCGTTCAGGACCCAGGCTCGTTCGGCGATGCCGCCGCCGAGGACGGCGCTGCTGGCCATCCGCCAGCCGGGGCCCGCCCGCCAGAGCAGCGCGTTCAGCGGCTCGCCGTCCTCGACGCGGGTGAGGTGCTGTACGGGGATGAGACCGGCGACGGGGCGGGGCTGCGGCACGACTGCGGTCACCGGGCGGAACTCCTTGCGGGACGGGAACGGGTCGATCGTACGGGCTGGTGGACCTGCCGCTGTCCGGGCCGGAGTCGGCGTGCGGCGGTGCGGGCCCGGACGGGAACCGGCCGGGCAGTAAGGCTGTCGCGCACGCCGGAGCCGGTCAGGTGTCCGCGCCGCGGGGTTTGACCGTGCGACCGACGACGGCCGTCTCGACGCGCGTGATCCCGAGGCCGACCAGGTCGCGGGAGAGGAAGTCGTAGAGAGCTGCCAGGTTACGGAAATAGGCGGCCGCGTGAAGGTTGGAGGGGCCTGTCGTCGCGAACGCCCCGTGCACCGAGGGATGGTCGGCCAGCGACTTCCCGGCCGCGTCCAGATGGTCGGGGGCCACGTGCAGCAGGAGTTTGGCCTCGATGGGCAGCCCGAGACGGCGCGTGTCCACAAGGACCTGGGTGATCAGACGGCGTTGCGCGACCAGTTGGGAAACGCGCCGGCGAACCGTGGTCTCCGCGTGCCCGGTGCGCTCCGCGAGCGCCGCGGCCGACAGCCGCGCGTCGGGGGCCAGCGCGTCGATGAGGGACCGCTCCACGGGGTCGGCGTCCACACCGTACGGCCCCGAGGACCCCGGAGCCGGGTACTCCGCGGCCGGCTCGGCGGGGCTCAGGGCCGCGCGTTCGGATGCCGTCAGGACGTTGTGCCGCCACTCGGACGTGAGTCGGAAGACGTGCAGGACCGTCGAGCTCTCCAGGGACGTGACCGCCTGGGTGGAGGGCAGTTGGCGAAAGACCAGCGGATCACGCGATCCCGGTTCGGTACGGGCGACCGCGAAGATCTCGTCGCCCGAGGTGCTGACGTCGATGAACGAGATGTCGTCGCGTGCGGCGAGGGCGGCGACGATCGTGTCCAGCCTTCCCCTGAGCACCCGGATGCGCAGGAACAGTGCCCCGGCGGAGCCGCCGTTGCGCGGCCGGGCGACAGGTGAGACCACCACACGCACGGTGCCGTCGACGCTCAGCGCGTGCAGCCGGCGGCGCACGGTCGCCGGGCTGAGACCCAGTACCCCGGCCGCCCGTTCCGCGGTGACACGGCCGTCGCACTGGAGAGCGGCCACCAACCGCTGGTCCAGGAGACTCAGTACGCAATCCGCCGGTTCACGCGCCATGGACACCAGTTTCGCTCATTCCGCCGCCTTCCGGTGCCCGACTCGGCAGCCACGCTCGACGATGGATGACATCCCCTCCGCTCACCTCCCCGACTCCGGCCGGCGGACGCGAGCCGGGAACGCCCATCGAGGAACGACCGAATCCACCACGGAGGCCGATGTGCCCGCCCTCAGGGAACGGAAAGAACTACGCTTCGCCAGCGGCGACACGACATGTGCCGCCTGGCACTATCCGGGAACCAACGGCGGCTGCGTGATCATGGCCGGCGGAACCGCGGTGACGAAGGAACCCGCTTCGGATCTCTTCGCCCGGCGGTTCAACGATGCAGGCTTCGCCGTCCTGGCCTTCGACCACCGGCGGTTCGGCGGGAGCGGTGGCGCGCCGCGCCAGGTCGTCCGCTTCGCCGAACAACGCGCCGACTGGCAGGCCGCGATCGAGTGCGCGGCGAAGCTGCCCGACGTGGATCCGGGCAAGATCGCGCTCTGGGGTTTCTCACTCGCCGGGGGACACATCTTCCAGGTCGCGGCCGACAGCCCGGGGCTGGCCTGCGCCATCGCCCAGACGCCGCTGGTCGACGGCCCGGCGGTCGCCCCGCACGCCCTCCGCTCCATGACTCTTCCGGCGCTCCTCCGGCTGTTCGGCCGAGCCGTCGCGGACGCGATCGGCGCTCTCCTGGGACGCCCGCCACTGCTCGTCCCGACCGCGGGAAGGCGCGGCGACGTGGCCTCGCTCACCACGGCCGACGCGATGGACGGGGACCGGGCCCTGGATCCCGACCACCGCCACGTCGGCTGGGAGCAGACGGTCGCCGCCCGGATCGCGCTGAAGATCGGCGGGTACCGGCCCGGCCGCCATGCCTCTCGTATCCGGTGCCCTCTCCTGGTGGTCGTGTGCGACCAGGACCGGAGCGCGCTGCCAGGCCCTGCGGTCAAGGCCGCGCGGAACGCGCCGAACTCCGAGGTACTGCATCTCGCGGGCCGCCACTACGCGCCGTTCCTTGAGGCACACGAACAGGCCGTCGAGGCGGAGATCGCGTTCCTGGTGAAGCATCTGTGAGCACGCCGCCCCGTCGTCGGCACGCTCCGCTCGAACCGCCCCAGGCGCACGTCGTGGGACCGGGGCGTTCGCGAGTCGCACCGCCGGACCGGAGCTCAGGACGGGCCAGTGACGGGCGTGCATGAGCTCCTGCCGACGGGCGGGCGCGAGCGCCTATCGACGGGCGTGAACCGGCGTGCGCCGTCGCGCGTGAACGAGCGCGCGCCGTCGGGCCCGGGATCTCCGCCCGGCGAGCCCGGCGGGACTAAGGGCTGTCCCGTAATCCCCGGCGGGCGCACGACGACAGCTACGGCTCCCCCAAGCTCTTCGAGCAGGGGGTACCCCCCCCGCCGCGTTGTCGGATCGCCGGAATACGCCCAGTATGAGGACGACCCTCCGCCTTGCGATGCACCGCATCTGACGCCGCGCGCTGATCCACCGGGGATTACGGGACAGCCCTTAGGGTGCAGTTCCGGTGAATTGTCACGAAAGGACCCTCTGTGGGCTCTCGCCTCAACCCCTACATCAGCTTTTCCGGTGACGCCAGGCAGGCTTTGACCTTCTATCAGGGGGTCTTCGGCGGCGAGCTGGCGATCCACGAGTTCGGTGCCTTCGGTTCCGAGGCACCGCCGGGATTCGCCGACAAGGTCATGCACGGCGCACTGGAGGCCCCCAACGGCTTCGTGCTCATGGGCGCCGACGTCCCGCCGGGGATGGAACGCCGGGCGGGCAACAACTTCGCCGTGAGCCTGAGCGGCGAGGACGCCGAGGAACTGAGCGGCTACTGGGCCAAGTTGTCGGCCGACGGCAAGGTGTCGGTCCCGCTGGAGAAGCAGATGTGGGGCGACACGTTCGGCATGTGCACGGACCGGTTCGGCGTCGAGTGGATGGTCAACATCGCCGGGACGCCCACGGCCTGACGGGCCCCGGCCCCCGAAGCCGCTCGGCGCGGATCGCACCGTCCGCGCCGGGCGCCGACCGCTCCACGGTCGATACCCCGAGGGCTCGGCGACCACGGGCTCTGAGGCCGTGGCCACGGGACGTCACACGCCTCCCCGAGGCCGCGGACGGCAGCTGACTTCGACGAGGGGAAACGCCGGGTCAGCCCGCGGATCCGGGACCGGGCGGAATGTGAACGGTTATGATCAGGTGGCAGGTCCGAGTGCCCGAGCCCCGATAGGTGTGGGGGGTGTCGCCGCCGAACGTGGCGGTCTGCCCGGCTTCCACGGTGTGCTCGGTACCGTCGACGACGAGAACCATCTGACCGGCGGTGACGCTGACGGTCTCCACGACGCCGGCTTGATGCGGGTGGCTGGGGTATTCGTCGCCCGGTTCCAGTTTCCAGCGCCAGACCTCGACCGGGGCCGCTCCGGTGGTGGTCAGCATGAGCCGCGCCTCGCTGCCCTTCTCCCCCGCCCACAGGGGCATGACGGCATCGGCGCTCACCACCCGGACGCGCCCTTCGGCCGGTCCCTCCATCAGCGCGGACACCGAGATGCCGAGGGTGTCGGCGAGGCGGACCAGGGTGGCGAAGTTCGGGTTGCCCTGGGCCTTCTCCAGCCCGACCAGGGCACCCTTGCTGACTTTGGCGCGGCGGCCCAGTTCGTCCAGGGACAGTCCGGCGCGGGTGCGGGCGGCTCTGACGTTGTGCGCGAGCGTCCGCAGTGCCGCTTCTGTCTCGGCCATCGCTCTCCCCTCCCGGCAGAGTTCATTACGCTGCACCGTACGGTCGTTTGGTTGAAACTTCCGGTCGGTGCGTTGTACGGTGCAGTCGTTCCATTGATAGTAAGGGATGCACCCGTGATCGCTCTGCCGCTGGCCCTGGGCAGCTCTCTCGCCTACGGCTGCGCCGACTTCCTCGGCGGCCTCGGCGCCCGCAAGGCCCATGTCCCGCGTACCGTGATGATCGCCGCCCCGGCCTCGTTCACCGTCGAACTGCTGCTGTGGCCCTTCCTCGGGGCGTCCTTCGCCCCGGCGACCCTCGCCTGGGGCGCGGCTTCCGGTGTCGCCTCGGCCGCAGCCTTCGCCCTGCTCTACCGGACGCTGGCGATCGGCCCGATGAACATCCTCTCGCCCGTCACGGCACTGGTCTCGGCGATGCTGCCGGTCGGCGTCGGGCTGGCGCAGGGTGAGCGGCTGGGCCCTGCCGGGCTGATCGGGCTGCCGCTGGCCCTGGCGGCAGTGGTGCTGGTCAGCGCCGGAGGGGGCGCCGGGACCGCACGCCCGTCGCGCACCGCGCTGGTGTCGGCCTTCGGCGCCGGGGCGGCCATCGCGCTCCAACTGGTCTTCCTGCACCAGGCACCGGCGGGCAGCGGCATCGGACCGCTCATCGTCGGCAGAGCCGTGTCCGCCGCCGTCACCCTCGCGGCGGCCGGCGTGATGTACCGCCGGCTCGGTTCCGAGAGGCCCGCGTACGCGATGTCGGTGACAGCCGGCGTGCTGGACTCGGTGGCCAACCTGCTGTTCCTGTTCGCCGCCCGCGGCGGCGACCTCGCCGTCGTCGCCGTGATCACCGCCCTTTACCCGGCGGGCACCGTCCTGCTCGCCCGCGGCGTGCTCGCCGAGCGGATCCACCGCGGCCAGCTGATCGGTCTGGGCGCAGCCGCCGTCGCCGTGAGCCTCCTCGCCCTCACCTGACCACACGAAACCACGACCCCAAGGGTCTCCACCATGTACGTCAGCCACCTCGCCCCAGCCTGACCACCCCACACCCCAGACTCCGCCCCGGAGGACCGCCATCATGTTCATCCAGCCCTGGGACGCCGCCCTCGACGACGCCGAATGGCAGACGTGGATCGCCGCCGGCCACGACTTCGGCCTGCTCAGCGTCAACGGCCTGCCCGGGCGGGCGCCCGACGTCGTACCCACCCACTTCGCCGTCGACGGCACCGGCCTGCTGATCCACCTCGCCCGCCCCAACCCCGTCTGGGAAGCGATCGAGGCCGACCCCGCCGTGACCTTCACCGTCACCGGCGACTACGCCTTCATCCCGGGCCCCTGGCGCGCCAAGCCCGACGTCCCGCCCACGGACGGCGTCCCGACCAGCTACTACGCGGCCGTCCAGTTCATCTGCCGGGCAACCGTCATCGACGAGCCCGAGGCCAAGGCAGAGCTGCTGCGCCGCCAGATGGCCCACTTCCAGCCCGAAGGCGACCACGCCGCCATCGAGACCGGCCGGCCTCCCTACGGACGGATGCTCGCGGGCATCCGCGGACTGCGCCTGGACGTCACGGACGTACGCGCGAAGTTCAAGTACGACGATCACAAACCCGTCGAGCAGCGCACCGGTACCGCACGCAGGCTCACCGAACGCGGCACGGGCCTGGACACACCCACCGCGGCTCAGCAGCTGCGCCGCCTGGACCGCATAGGCCCCTGGAATCCGTGACCGTCACCCTCCCCTGCCTTCTCTTCCCCCCACCCGTCCCGCACCCCTCCCCTGCCTTCTCTTCCCCTACCTCTCCCGCACCCCTCCCACGGAACGGATCCCGGATGACCACCTTTCGAATCGCCCCGGCCGTCGCCGCCGCGTTCCCCGACACCCTCGTCGCCGTCGTCACGGCCACCGGCCTGCGCGGCGAGGAACCCTGGCCCGCCACCACCATCGCCCTGGAAGACCTGGAGCGGCAGCTCGCCGACGGAACCATGCGGCCCGCCGACGAGACCGATCCGCGCATCGAGGCATGGCACACCGCCTACCGCGCCTTCGGCACCAACCCGCGCCGCGTCCGGCCCAGTGTCGACGCCCTCGGCCGCCGCCTCGCCAAGAAGGGCGCCCTGCCACGGATCAACGCGGCCGTCGACTCCTACAACGCCGTCTCCGTCCGCCACGGCCTGCCCGCCGGCGCCTTCGACCTCGACAACGTCACCGGTGACGTCGAGATCCGCTACGCCGACGGCGGCGAGACCTTCACCCCGCTCGGCGAACCCGACACCGCCGAGAACCCCCGCGCCGGCGAGGTCATCTACGCCGACACCACCGACGTACTCACCAGACACTGGAACCACCGCGACGCCCACCGCACCCGCGTCACCCAGGCCTCCACCCGCGTGGCCTTCATCCTCGAAACCGTCCACGCCACCCGCGACGGACAGCTCCTCAGGACCGCGGCCGAAGAACTGCGGCAACTGCTCGCCCCGCACGCGAAAGACACGACAGTGCACTACCTCGACACCGACGCCTGAACCACTCCCCCGCCCCCACCCAGGCGGACCCGGGGGTGAATCAGAGCGCCGGTTCGGGAAGCTCCCCGGGCTTGACCACGACGACCTCGACACGGGTGCACCCGACCGCTTCCAGTGCACGCCGACGCCGCGTGGCTGAACGCTTGTCGTAGCGGCCGGCGGCCGCCTGGGGCGCACCGTCGGGGTCGGTCCACGTCAGGCTGTAACGGCGTTTCGCGGTCGACATGCAGCCGTCCTCTCTGGCACCGGCGCGTGCGAGTACAGCCCCGACCGGTTCATGGTCCATACGATCGAGCAGCTTCACATGCTCAGGACCGGACCGGAAGGACCAACGGATGTGGCGGAGGTCATCGCTTGAAAGTGGGAGCAGGAGGCCACCAGCGGGCAGAGGGCCGCGATTCGACGGACGCGGACGGCTCCCCGGCGACGACCGACACCGGTGACGGGCACCGTCTGCCGACCGCCGGGCCGCGCCGCTGCCCCGGGCGCGGTCAACGCCCTCCCTCTCGTTACGGAAGGTGAGAACGGGTCCGAACATCAGGGCAACCGCGAACGGCTTCCGGGGGTCTAGGGAACGTGACACATCATCAGGTTCGCCGCGAGGAGACAGCGAACCCGACGATCCCGAAGGGGGATTCCATGCGCATCCGCCCGGCCGCCGCCACTGCGTTACTTGCCGCCGCCACCCTTTCCGCGTCGACGCTTCCGGCGTCCGCCCATGCAGCCGACCGAACCGCGCCCGGTAGCACGACGTTCTCGAAGGTCGTCGTCAACGGCGGCAAGGACATCGTGCTCGGTCTGACCACGAAGAAGACCGTCACGATCACGTGGACCGCGACGGACCCCGACGGTGTCGCCGCCTCCTGGGCCTACCTTTGGCACGGACCCGACACCGACGACGCCGACGGCAGACTGCCCGGCTATCCACCCGCGGGCACCTGCGCGGTGTCACCCACCGATCGCACCACGTCCACCTGCAAGGTGAGCTTCGGCGTGGACGCAGCGCGGGACTTCGCCGACAACGGCCTCGTCGGCACGTGGAAGGTGCTCGGCGAAGCACAGGACACCAACGACGACTGGACAGACGTCGACGTCGCCGGCACAACGCGGTTCGAGCGGTACTCCAAAATCACGGTGAACGCCTCGCCCGAGCCGGTGAAAGCAGGCAGGACGATCACAGTCACCGGCAGCCTGACCCGCGCCAACTGGGAGCGCGGCACCTACACCGGTTACGAGAGCCGGCCTGTGCAACTCCAGTTCCGGAAGAAGGGCAGCAGCACCTACACCACTCTGAAGACCGTCACGAGTGGCGGGGGCGGAACCCTGAAGACCACCACCAAGGCCAGAACGGACGGCTACTTCCGCTTCCTCTTCGCCGGCACCTCCACCACCGGACCCGCCACGGCGACCGGCGACTTCGTCGACGTCAGGTGATGGCGGAAGGGGAACCAGATGACGGCGGAAGGGGGATCCCGTGACGGCGGCAGGGGCATCGGCCGCCGAGCCGTCCCACGCCGGGCATCACCGCGGACCGACCAGGCCCTCGGCGACAGCGACAGCGACAGCCGATCGTCTCCCTACTGCGTGCCGCCCGCGGCGAGCCGTGCGGCGGCCTCGGCCCTGACCGCCTCGCGCAGCTCGTCCGACGTGAAGCCGAGGCTGCGTAGGACCTGCGCCGCCGTGCTCTCCTCGGCATGGATCAGGCCCAGGAGCATGTGTTCCGTGCCGACCCGGTCGTGGCCGAGTTCGACCGAGGCGTGGCGGGCCTGCTCGATGGCCTCCTTGCTCTCCGGGCGGAACGCGATGTGACCTCGCAGCGCCTTCTCCCCGGCCGTCGGCATCGTCGCCTCGATCGCCTCGCGCACACTCTGCTCCGATTCGGCTTTCGCCATCAGTATCTCGTAGGCCAGGCCCTGCGGTTCGCCGAGCAGACCGAGCAGGAGATGTCCGGTGCCGATGAAGTCGTGCTTGTACGTTCGGGCGGCTTCCTGCGCCAGCACGATGCTGTGCCGGTTCAGGTTGGTGAACCGCTCGAACGCGGAGGGCGCGTGTCGCTGCTGGGCGGCCTGCTTGGACACTCCGATGGCGTCTCCGATCTGGGTCCAAGACGCGCCGGTCCGCTTGGCCTTGCTGACGTAGTGGTCGATGAGCTGGTCACCGAGGTCGGACAGGGTCTGGGCGCGAAGTCGCGCCTCGCTGATCCGGGCCAGTTCACCGGCTTCGGGAAGTTCCTCGTCGAGACGGGCGATCAGGTCGGCGAGGCTGATGTCGAGTGGACTCATGCGTCAATCTTAAGTTGACGACACCTTGCCGTCAACTTGTAATTGACGATTCTTCCGGGGGTGCGCACCTTCGATTGCGGACGCGGGTCGACGTCAGTTGCGCGGAGATCGCGACGGTGGTGGAGCGTTCGGCGACGGCGGTACGGCAGTTCGGCCAACCGTGCCCGCGAGCCCGCCCCGGCCCGGCTCGCACGCGCTGCTACCGGCTATCGGCTGGGGAGTGAGCGGGGCAGGCCGAACCACGGGAGCACGCTGTTGTCGAATCGGGTCATCGCGCAGATCCGATCGCCGGTGAGCGTGAGGACGTAGAGGCCGACCCCGTGACTGATGCCGTCGGGGGTACGCAGGTAGGCCCCGAAGGCCGGCTGGCCGTTGGCTCGGGACGGGACGAGGTCGAACCTGCGGCCTGCGTCGAAGAGGCCGGTGCAGAAGCGGGCCACGACGTCTCGGCCTTGGTATTCGAAGGGCATCGGCGGCATCGACATGAAGACGTCGTCGGTCAGCAGGGCCACCAGCGCGTCGACATCGGCGGACTCCCACGCGCGGACGAACTTCCCCACGACCGCGTCCTCGGCGGGTGACCCAGCGGCGGGAGGAGCACAGTGACCGGCGGTCGGCGCTCGGTGGCTCCGCAGGGCGGACCGTGCCCGTTTGAGGGCGCTGTTGACCGAGTCGACGGTCGAGTCCAGCATGCCCGCCACCTCACTCGCCCTGAATCCCAGGACGTCGCGCAGGACGAGGACGGCGACCTGGCGGGGCGGCAACGCCTGAAGGGCGGTCACGAAAGCCAGCGAGACGGATTCGGCCTGCTCGTAGCGGGCCTCCGGGCCGAGCGGCACCTCGGCCGCGTCCTCCAGGAGGTCGCCGGGAAACGGCTGAAGCCATACGATCTCGCCGAGCCGGGTCGGCTCGGGCGGTTCGACTCCGGGCACATCCCACTCCTTGGCTGGGCGCCGGGACGCCGCGCGGCGCGCGTCCAGACACCGATGGGTGGCGATCCGGTACAGCCAGGTGCGCAGAGAGGCGCGCCCCTCGAACCCGCCAAGGCTTTGCCAGGCGGCCAGCAGCGTGTTCTGAAGGGCGTCCTCCGCGTCCTCGAAGGATCCGAGCATGCGATAGCAGTGCACCTGGAGCTCTCGAAGGTGCGGCTCGGTCAGCTCCCGGAACGCGTCCCCGTCCCCGGCCCGCGCCCTTTCGATCAGATCGGCTGCCGCCATCGTCACCGTCTCCCTCTCTTTGCCTCTTGCCGCGCTTCCATCCTGTACAGGCGCCGACCGGGAGGAGAACTGGGCGGTCGGCCGACGACCGGTTTCCCGGCGCGGTGGCGCCTGTACCTGTGTGGCCGACGACAACGTCGGCACGAGGAGGGATCGGACATGGGAAAGATCGTGATGAGCGGGCCGCAGAACGTGTCGCTCGACGGAGTGGTCCAGGACCCGGACGGTGAGGAGGGCTTCGAGCTGGGCGGCTGGTTCACCCGGTTCGGGGGCGAGGATCTCGCCGAGTGGAGCAAGGTCGCGCTCGAGGAGGCGCTGCACGCCGAGGCCTGGCTGCTGGGCCGCAAGAGCTACGAGTTCTTCGGAGCGCGGTGGCGGCCCCGGAGCGGGGAGCTCGCGGACCGCTTGAACAGCATGCCCAAGTACGTCGTCTCCTCGACGCTCGAAGAACCCGACTGGGACAACTCGACGGTCCTGAGGGGCGACGCGGTGACCGAGGTGTCGAAGCTGAAGCGGGAGCTGGACGGAGAGATCGTCATCCCGGCCAGCCATCGGCTCGGCCGTACGCTGATCGAGCACGACCTCGTTGACGAGGTACGGCTGGTCGTCTTCCCGGTCGTTCTCGGGGCCGGCGAACGGTTCTTCGGTGAAACCAGTGGCCGGAAGCCCCTGCGGCTCACGGAGGCCAGGACCATCGGTTCCGGTCTGGCCTTCCTCACCTACGAGGTCGTCCAGAACCCGTAGCGGACGGGCGACCTGGCATCACCCGACAACGAGCGGCGCCGCCCCCTCGTGCCAGGGGGCGGCGAGTGCCCGGGAGCGCGGCCGGATGAGGCCGCGCGCCCGGGACGTCATTCCGAGGATGCTTCTGGGATCTGGGTGGGGCCGTGGCGGTCGAGGGCGTCTTCCAGTTCGGCTCGGATTTCTGGAGGGATCTCGCCGTCGCGTCCCCAGACGAGGATCAGTTCGGCGACGTTGCGGAGCTTGACGTTGGTGTGCTGGGAGACGTCCTTCAGTACGGCCCAGCCCTCGTCCGGAGACACCCTGCCGAGAGCGACCATCATCCCGATGGCCTGGTCCACCACGGCATGAGATGTGACGGCCTCCTTCAGCTGCTGTACCTCCGACTCAAGCGCGAAGACGCGGTCGCTGTCGTCGTTCGATTCGCGGGATCCCGATGCCATGAGTCCATCTTCCTCCGGAGACGCGGGCCCGGGGCGTGTCGAGAACCACTGCCGCGCCGTACAACCAAGTCGGCGATCTCTGATCGTTACGTCAAGCGAGCCTAATGGGCTGGCAAAGTGCGCTGGCTGTGGACTTGAATGCGGCTCGGCGCGCCCGTTGTCGTGGACGCGCCCAAAGAGACGTACAGACGCAAGAGGATGGGAACGAACGTGAAGTCAGTTCCGGGGCGCGTCCTGGTGAGCATCGGTGTGATGGCGGCGCTCGCCGCGACGGCCGCGTGCGGCGCACAGAACACCGGCGCCGACGACAAGAGCGACGGCAACGGCTCGAAGAAGCCGGCCGCCGAGGCGACGCCCGCCGCCCAGGAGGGGCTGAAGCCCCTAACCGAGGCGCAGTTGGCGAAGGCCGTGATCACCAAGTCGGACGTCAAGGGCTACCGCGTCGGCGACACCCCCGACGACGAGATCCCGGAGGTGAGCGTTCCCGCTAAGCCGGCCGCCTGTCAGGCTCTCGCCGACATGTTCCTGCTGGGCACCGAACCCGACGCTACGGCCCGCATCTCGCGCTCGCTGACGAGCCTGAAACCGACCGACGGAACGGTGCTGCGCGTCGGTCTGCTCGCGCACAAGGAACCGGACGCCAAGAAGGTCGTCGCGGACCTGCGCACCCAGAGCGGCTCCTGCGACTCCTACGAGCACACGGACTACCAGTACACCGGGGTCAAGCCCGTGAAGGCCCCCGCTCTCGGCGACGAGGCGGTGTCGTACACGATGACCAGCGACATCGAGGGAACCAAGATCCCGGTGACCTACACGGTCGTACGCAGCGGTTCGACGCTGGCCGTCTTCTCCGCGATGAGCGCCCTGGGAGGGAGGGCCCCCGAGGTGCCGGCCGATGTCGTCGAGGCACAGGTGGCAAAGATCGAGAAGGCCACCTGACGGTTCCAGGACCGACCCATTGCGAAGGGCCCTGCAGCGTGCTTGCGCGCTGCGGGGCCCTTCGCAATGGGCTCGCGCGCAAACAAGCCCATTTCTGTCGAACTGGCCTTTAAAATACCCCTGTTGACAACTTCACGTATTTGCTGGCATCCCAACTCCGCGTTCCCCCGTCTGGCCACACTCCCTACGATCAAGGAGCACAGGATGCAGGATCGGCCCGAGGACGTCCCGGCGCAGCCCCAAGCGCAGACATCACTTCCACCCGGCTCCACGACCCCGCCCCCACCCGCGCCTGCACCCGCACTCGCACCCGCACCCGCACCTCAACAGCAGCCGCAGGCCCAGGCGTTACCTCAGCCAAGATCCGAGCCCGCGCCAAACCCGGCCTCAACTCCGGCTCCGACTCCGGCCCCGGCCCCAACGGCCAACTACGGGCCGCCTCCCGCCTATGTTCCGGCCCAGCCGTACACGTACGGGCAACCGCCAGGCTTTCCCCCGCCGTCCGGCGGCAAAGGCAACGCGGGGCGCGCGGTGCTGTGGGCGGCGGTCGGCGCGCTGGCCGCGTCCGCGCTGTGGGCCGGGGGAATCTTCCTTCTCGGCCCGCTGGGTGACAAACCGGATCTCGCCGGGTACCGGGCCAAGGCCAACCTCTGCTCCGCGGTCGACTACAGCGCCTTGAGGACCGAATACACCCAGGAAGACACCGCCCCGACGCACAACTCGCTGAAGGACAAGGCGATCGACCAGAGCTATTGCAGCATCTCGCTCAAGACGTCGTCCAGTTCGTCCTACTCCGACGCGTACCTGTCGGTGGAGATGGATCTGCACCGGGCAACCGACCCCTCCCCCGAGTTCACGGCCGTGTGGTCCGGGTACGACCAGCGCTACGAGGGCTACGAGGTGGAGAAGGTGTCCGGCTTTGGTGACGAGGCCTATCTCGTGACCGAGGACACGACGTCCGGCGCGGGAACCAGCGGAAGCCGAGCGGTGATCCTCGCGGTGCGCGACGGCTGGATGACCTACCAGATGAGCTGGAGCACCTACTCGTCCTCCTACGCGACGACCACCCCGCCCGAGGTCAGCGATGTCTCACGGTGGGTGAAGACCGACACCCGCTCGACCTTGGAGAACATCCGGTCCGACTGACCTGACGATGGTCCGCAGTGGCAGCCGCAGCGGCGGCGCCGACGGCAGCCTGACCTGGCCTTGCCTGACGCCCTGGCACCAGACACGTAAAAGAAGACCCTGTCCCGCACAACGGGGGACAGGGTCTTCGTGGAGCGCCGGGCAGGCCTTGCACCTGCATCTCCCCGCAGGAAGCGGGACGTCTTTCCTTGGACCACCGACGCACGGCGAATCAGCGCCACTTGCGCCGACCAGCTCAAGATCAATCGTAACGCACGACTTCCCGTCTCCGGCACGCCGCCAGGAGACGAGCGACCAGCTCGTCGAGGCCCCCCACACGACAGCGGGCGGACCACTGTGCGCTGATGCCGTTCGGGCCGCACGACTTTTCCGGCAGGGCACAACCGTTCCGGGGTGTCGTGGGTCACATCAAGCAGGAGCAAACATCTCCAAAGATCACAAGGGGGAAATATGCGCTTCAATCGTTCCGCCATGGTGGCCGGCGCCTTGGCCGCCGTGGCACTGGGGGCCACCACCGCTCTGGCGGCGCCCGCCTCGGCCGCGCCCAACACCACGCCGCAGAAGGTCTGTGGCAGCGCCTACAAGACGGTGAACTCGGCACCGATCGGTTCCCTGGGCACCGTCTACCTGACGTACAACTCGTCGAACGGCAAGAACTGCGTCACGACCATCCGCAAGAACCCGGGCACCGCCGTGGACATGTCCGCGTGGATCTACGTCCCCGACACCGGCCTGGGCGACGACGACTACGGGCCGTACACCTCGTACGCGGGACCGACGTACGTGTACGGCAAGGGTCACTGCGTCGACTGGGGCGGCCAGATCAACAACGTGTACACCCAGGTGTCCGGCTCCAACTGCGCCGCCCTCAGGGAACAGCGAGTGACCTTCACCCGCTGATCCACGGCTCCGACGGGCCGCCCTTTCCCCATCCGGACCGCGGGGAGAAGGCGGTCATCGGGCCGGCGTCCAAACCGATGACCGCGCGGAATGCCCTGGCCCGACTCGCCCTGGCGGACTCACCGAGTTCCGCCGGGGCGAGCACGTGTTCCGACAGGGCGAGCACGTGTTCCGGCATTGCGAGCACGTGATGCAGCAGAACGGGCGCGCGCTCCAGCAGGGCGAGCGCGCGCTCCAGCCTGCGGCGCTGCTCAACGGCCGCGGCCCCACCCGTCATGGAGACCCCGGCCGTGCTCAGAGGCTCTGCCACTCCCGTGCCGCCCGGGCCAGGTGTTCCCAGACGGCCGCAAGGGCGGGGCTCGCCGGCATGTCGCGGCGGGACGCGAGATACAGCGTGTTCAGCGGCTCGACCTCCGGCCGGTGCATCTGGACCACATGACCCGCGGCCAGCGCCGGAGCTGCGAGGTAGCGGGGCAGTACGGAGATGCCCATGCCGGACACCACCGCGGCCAGGACCGCGCGCAGGTCCGGGACGACGACCGCGACCTCGTTGGGCGGCCGGCGCCCGAACTCGCTGCGCCAGTACCGCCGGATGATCGGAAGATCGGTCGCGTAGGCCACCAGCGGCATGTGGGACAGCGCGGCGACCGGGTCTGCGGCCAGCCGCTCCTGGTCGACGGCGTGCGCCAGCGCGGGCGGCCCCACCAGCAGGAACTCCTCGTCCACCAGCGGCGTCACCGACAGCTCCTCCTGCTGGGGGCGAACCGCGGAGACGACCAGGTCGAGCGTTGCCGCCGTCAGCGCCGCCAGCAGTTCCTCGGCGAGGCCCAGCGTCACCCGGATCCGAAGCCCCCGGGCCGAGAGCGGCGCCAGTGCCGGAATCACCTGAAGGGACATCAGCTCGGCCGCTCCCCCGATGTGAACCGTCCCCTGGAGCGTGCGTTCCTCCCCCGAAGGAGTCAGAGCGGTGCGCAGCCCGTCGACGTGCAGACCCACACGGGCGGCCAGCGCCGCCGCCCGGGGCGCCGGCTGGGCTCCCTTGCTCGACCGGACGAACAGTGGCTCGCCCAGCTGCTCCTCGAGACGGGCCAGCTGTCCGGTGACCGCCGGCTGGCTCACCCCCAGCCGCGCGGCCGCCGCGGACAGCGACCCCGTGCGGTAGATCTCGAGGAAGGTCGCCAAAAGGTCCAGGCCGGGCAAGTGCCTCTCCATCCATCACAAGGCTTATGCAGTGCTTCGGTCGATCCAATTCTAGTGATGGATCCAAGAGCAGGGGTGCGGCCACCGGCGGTAGTGAACGGTCGGCACATCCACGGGAAACGGGCCAGCTCCGCTCCATAACTTTCCTTATGCCATGACAGAGGTGGTTGGGCATTTCGGTGGTGAATCCTGGGGTTGTCCCGAGCACTGCGGCACGGCGGTACTACGGGTACTGCGGTCCGCACGCGAAAGGTCACCGGTCATGGGCCACCGGCCACCGGCCACGGACCACCGGCCATCGACCACCGGCCACCACATTCCAGAGTTGCCCTACAGATAAGAGCAGGCATTCCGATGTCAAAGATCCTGATGATCGTCTCAGCCGCCGACCACTTGGTTCTGGCCGACGGATCCACCCACGCGACCGGCTTCTGGGCAGAGGAGGTCGCCGCCTCGCACAAGGTGCTGCTTGCCGCGGGAGCGCAGGTTGATTTCGCCACCCCCGGTGCCGTCCGGCCGACGGTCGACGCCCTCAGCCTCGACGCCAGCGGCGGCGTCTCCGAGACCGACGCCGAGGAGTTCCGGACCTACCTCGACAGCATCGCCGACCAGCTTTCCAGCCCGCTGCCGCTGGCGGAGGTGCGTCTGGGCGACTACGACGCGCTCTACATTCCCGGCGGTCACGCGCCGATGGCCGACCTCGCTCACGACGCGGATCTCGGACGGCTCCTCAACGAGGCCGAGGCCGGGGGCACGACCGTCGCGGCTCTCTGCCACGGCGTCGCCGCGCTGCTCAGCGCCACGACGCCGGACGGCCAGTTCACGTTCGCGGGCCGGGCCGTCACCTCCTTCGCCGACGAGGAGGAGCGCCAGGGAGGCCTGGGCGAGAACACCCCGTTCTTCCTGGAGAGCCTGCTGCGCGAGCGCGGTGCCGAGGTCGGGACGGGGGCACCGTGGAGCAACACGGTCGTCGTGGACGGCAATCTGATCACCGGCCAGAACCCCCAGTCCAGCACCGCCACCGCCGAGGCCACCCTCAAGGCCCTCGCCGACCACTGAGTCGCACAGGGACGGGCGGAACTCCGCCAGCCCCGGCCCAACCGGCCGCCGCGGAGCGCGACACGCCTCCGCGGCGGTGTTCTTTCTCCGCGCCGGCGATCCGGACGGATTCGAATCCATCTCCGGCGATCCCGCTGACATCCATCGGGCTTCAGAGTTGAACATGTTCAAATTTCGGCGCTACGCTGATCCCTAGTCAAGCCGAGGGGGTCCGATGAAGGTAGTGCTGCCCGGGGGAACCGGACAGGTGGGCGCGATTCTCGACCGTGCGCTGACGGCGGCCGGACACGAGGTCACGGTGTTGACCCGGCGTCCTGCGCGGGCGCACGACATCGGATGGGACGGGGCCACACTCGGCCGCTGGGCCGACGCCGTCGACGGCTGCGACGTCGTGATCAATCTGGCCGGACGCAGCGTCTCCTGCCGTTACACCGCCGAGAACCTGCGAGCCATGATGCGATCCCGGGTGGATTCGGCCCGGGTGGTCGGCGAGGCGATCGCCGCAGCCGCGCGACCGCCGCGTGTCTGGCTCCAGATGAGTACGGCGACGGTCTACGCCCACCGGTTCGACACGGCCCAAGACGAGGCGACCGGGCTGATCGGCGGCTCGGAGGCCGGGGTGCCGGACTACTGGGCGTACAGCGTGGAGATCGCGAAGAACTGGGAGCGGGCGCAGGCCGAGGCGCCGACTCCCGCGACCCGCAAGGTGGCGCTGCGCTCGGCGATGGTCATGAGCCCGGACCGGGGCGGTGTGTTCGACGTGCTGTCGTGGCTGACGCGCCTCGGACTTGGCGGTCCGGTGGCCGGCGGGGCGCAGTACGTCTCCTGGATCCATGACGAGGACTTCGTGCGGGCGGTGGAGTTCCTGATCGCCCGGGACGACCTCGAGGGACCCGTGAACCTCGCCGCCCCCGGCCCCCTTCCGCAGCGCGACTTCATGCGGGAACTGCGCGCGGCCTGGCATGTCCCGGTAGGGCTGCCGGCGACCCGCTGGATGGCCGAACTGGGGGCGTTCGCGCTGCGCTCGGACACGGAACTGCTGCTCAAGAGCCGTCGGGTGGTACCGGGCCGGCTGGACTCTGCCGGGTTCGCGTTCACGCACCCCGAATGGGACAGGGCCGCCACGTCTCTCGTACGCCGGGCAAAGGTGGTTCGTGCGGCATCCGGCCGATCCCGCGAACCGGGCCGTCCTGCGTGGACGGCCACACTGGAAGACCGCTGACGCGGATCCGCCGGGCGCCCCACACAAGGCGGGACGTTGTCGGTGCCGTGAGGATACGGGCATGGGCGTACGGGGGCACGGGTACGGCGCGGGACGCGGAGGGGACCGGGCCTCCCCCGAAAACGGAACCGGAGCCTAACCGGCCGTGCCGGGTGGTCGTCCGGGATTGCCGGTTCGAGCCTGTGGGCGAACAGCCGGTGAGCAGCGGCAGGGCGTGTGCCGCGTCGGGGGCGTGGGCCAGGGGCAAGTGGGCGATGTCCGCGGGGAGTTCCATGCGGTCGCGGAGAATGGCGAGGACGGGCATACCGGCGGCGGCCGCGGAGCGGACGCCGTTCGGGGCGTCCACGGAGACGGTGCAGGTGGTCGTGCTGACCGGATCCGTGCCCGCGGCGGGCTCCACCATTGAGGGGCAGTTGCCGCCGGTCTGCACACCGGCGCACGTATGGCAGTTGGCCTTGTTCTCGTACGCCGGGCAGGAGGGCGCGCGTCGTCCGAAGCTCGCCCGTTCTTGATCCCTGCCGTTCGGGCCCGGTCGGTGATCCGTTACGCTGCGGGCCGTCGATCGCGAAGGAAGACATGTTCAAGCGAGTTGCAACGGCCGCGCTGACGGCGGCGGTTCTCATAGCCGGGCTCGGCGCGTGCGGCGGCGCCGACCAGGGCTCGGGCCATTCGGTCGGTGCCGGCCAGGGCAGCGGGAGCACCACGGGGCAGCACCGGCCGGACGCGTCCGCCACGGCCGACGCGCGTGTCTTCGGCCTCCTCGACGAGGTCCGTCACCGCGCCGTCATGACCACCCGGGCCACCCGGCCTCACATGACGAGGAAGTGCACCACGGCCACGCATCGGGTCAGGCACAGTTCGAGCAGCGGCTCGGGCAGCAAGCGGCGTACCCGCACCTGGTACTCCACCGAGCACGTGAGAACCTGCAAGCGGGTCCGGAGCGGAACCGAGACCTACACCCGCGTCGTCCGGCCGGAACAGTGGTGCGTCAGCCTGGATGACGTCGGCGGCCACACGAAGCAGGACAACGTCTGGTACCGGGTCAGCAGAACGACCTACAACACGGCCGTCGGCACGGACAAGCACGCGCGCATGGACTTCACCCCGACGCACAGCGGCTGTTGATCCGCGAGACTGCGGCCGGGTGGACGGACAGCGCCGGTTCGGAAGGGCGTCGGTAGCTCGCCGCAGCCGACGGCTCCGATACTCAGCCGGTGTGCAGGGTTCGAAAGCGGTCGAGGTCCGCGGGATCCCGGTCGACGACCTGGACCGGCGGCCAGGCCCACTGCCAGACGCCGATGTCCGGCACCCGGGAGAACCGGATCCGGCCGCGAGTCCCCTCGATGTCGGCACACGACCAGGACGCGGCGATACGCGCCCGGTCCGGGCCCACGGAGCGCAGGACGTCGGCGAGGACGGTGACCGTGTCGTAGCCCTCGAAGGCGACGAAGGAGGGCTCTCGGCCCAGCCGTTCACGCAAGGCCGTCCCGACGCGCGCACCCAGTGCGTTCAGGCGCTCCGGAAGGTAGCGGAGGAACGGGATGCCGGCGCCGTCCTCGCCGCACAGCGTGACCCACTCGGCCAACTCGGGCTGCCCGGCCGGCGCGCCGATCATGATCCCGGGCAGGCGCCGGTCGCGGCGGACCGTCCTGACGATCGACACCGCGGGCTCCGGATGCCCGACCAGGAGAAGGAGTGCCGTCGCGCGATGGGCGACCAGTTCGTCGCAGACGGCCTCGGGGGTCAGCGCGCGCATGTCGAGCTCGATGACGGAACCGCCGTGCGGGGCCAGGCGGTCGCGCAGGATGCCGGCCCCGGACGCCCAGTAGACACTCGGTTCGGCTGCCACGGCGATACGGCTGTGGCCCGCGCCGAGCAGGAAGTCCGCGTAGATCCTCCAGCCGTGGGACTGCGCCGGGGCGAGGCGCGCGACCCATTGCGTCGGCTGTTCGGTGAGCGTGTCGATGACTGCCGACGAGCAGAGGAACGGCACACCCAGGGCATCGGCCCTGGCGGCGGCGGCCCGGGCGACGACGCTGTGGTACTCCCCCGCCAAGGCGGCCACGCCCAGCGCCGCCAGTTCGTCCACAGCTGCCACGGCCTTGCGCGGATCGGCGGCGGTGTCCCGGACCACCAGCTCGAAGGGTGTGCCGGTGATCCCGCCGGACTCGTTGACTTCACGAACGGCCAGTTCGAGTCCGGCGAGCAGGTGCAGGCCCGCCTCGGCCCAGCCGGGCCGGGACAGCGGTACGAGAGCGCCGATCCGCACGGATGATCCGTCGGTCGGCGTCCCCGCTGAGGGCGAACCGGGCGGCGATGGCGGTGTGTTCATGCGGTGACGTCTCCCCTGTGCCGACCGTGTACTTCGCTGCATCGACGTCAGGCCGGCCCGGTGAAGGCGGCCGGCTGCGGAGCGGTCGGACACCGCCCCGCAGCCGTACCTGGGTCATTCCAGGAGACTACTTGCCCCCTCCTGACAGGTAGGTGACGGTGATCGGGGTACGCACGCTGCGGCGCGGGAGCGTGATCGTCAGCACCTTTGAGGTGTCGTCCCAGTGGTACGCCTGCGGGGACAGGTGCACGCCGGTCGCCGAGACCTCTGTAGGTGCGTGAGCCGCCATGAGCGCGATGGTCCACTGACGGGTCTTCACCTGACCGGCGAAGGAACCTCGCGCGGGACCGATCGACACCGTGTGGCGCTGCCCCTTCTGCCGGTACCGGATCGTCGTCGTGGCGCTCCGGTTCTTGAGCCGGCTGGTTCCGTTGTCCTCGTAGAGGCGGAAGGACCCCGGCCGGCCGGCGGCGATGGTGAGTGTGACGTCGGTCAGCGGGTTCCGGTCGTCGCCGGTCACGTCGTGTGTGCGGGTGGGCAGGATGCCGCCCGCCCTGACGAAGACCGGCATCGAGTCCAGGCCGGTGGTGACCTGCCGGGTGGTCCCGCCCGTGTAGGTCTCGCCGGTGAAGTAGTCGGTCCACTGGCCGGGCGGAAGCCATACCGTGGTGGTGGCGGAGGTGCCCGGCGTGGTGACGGGGGCGACGAGTACGTCGGAGCCGTAGAAGTACTCGCTGTCCGCTGCGGTGTACGCCTGCGGCTCGTCGGGATACTCCAGATAGGTGGGACGGACGATGGGCACGCCGGTGCGGTTCGCCTCCTCGGCGAGCGTGTAGGTGTAAGGCACCAGGTTCTCGCGGAGGTTGAGGAACTTGTCGGCCGACTGCCGTGCCGCGGACCCGTACTGCCAGGGCAGCCGGTCGCTGTGGTTGCTGTGCAGCCGGTCGATGGGCTGGAACGCGCCGAACTGGACCCAGCGGGCGTACAGGTCGTCGGGCAGTTTGCGCGTGGTACGGCTCTGGCCGCCGTCGGTGTACTTCTCCGAACCGGTCAGCCCTGTCGTGTCGTTGTGCCCGCCGATGTCATGGGTGATGGCCGCCATCCCGGTCGCGGCGGACTCCCCCGGGGTGTATCCGACCTCCAGCTTCAGCGCGCCCCAGGTCGATGAGGTGTCGCCGGTGAAGTGGACGGTACTGCGCTTGTCGGCCCACGGCCCGGTCGGCAGACCCTGCTGGCCGCTGTACCCGGCCGCCTGCAACGAGCCGTACGCACGGGAGAGGACGAATCCGCGGCTGTTGTTCGCGGAACCGGCGGTGGCGTACTGCTGGTTGATCCACGCGTCCGGTGTGACGCCCTGGAGCGAGGACTGCGACGCGTCGCAGCACCAGTCGAGCCACCAGAAGTCGTTGCCCTGCTGGTCCATGGTCCGGTGCAGATCCATGTACGCCTTGAGCTGGTCCGGGTCGCCGAAGTCGAAGGTGTAGCAGTTGTTCTCGACGGAGGCGCCCGAGGCGCAACCGCCCTTGGTCAGCTTTCCCTTGGCCGTGGCCTGGGCCTGGGCGAACTGGGGATCGGACGCGAGGATGCTGGGGTGCACGTTGAGCGTGTTGTGCAGCCCCTGCGCGGCCGACCAGTCGAAGAAGCCCTTGGGGTCGGGGAACTTCGCGGGATCCATCTCCCAACCGCTCCAGTCGTTCACGGCTTTGAAGTCGGTGTCGGTCACCAGGACGTCCAGCGGGGCGCCTTCGGAGCGGAAGGCCGGGAGGATGGTGTTCTCGTAGTCCGCCGCAGTGCGGTCGATGTACTCCGAGTACCAGACGCCGTAGGCCCATTGGGGCAGCAGCGCGGGCGGGCCGGTCAGTGTGGCGAGATCGGTGAGTCCCCGCTTGTAGTCGTGTCCGTAGCCGAAGACGTAGCCGTCCTGGTAGGGCGCGCCGCCGTGGCCGGGGCGAGGCGTCGCCTTCTGAGCCGTGGCGTCGTACACCGCCGACGAGGTGTCGTCGAGGAGGTACCAGCCGTCGCGGTTGAGCAGTCCGGGCGTGGTGGGGACGGAGCTCTCGTTGCCGGTCACGCCGTCGAGGCCTCGGCGGTATCCGCCGAGCGCGAGGTGCGGCGGGGGCGCGGCCGCATCGGGGGCGGCCACCGAGACGGTGTCCGCGTTGATGTGGCAGCTCGCCGCGTCGGGACAGCCGAGCGTGATGTCGTTCGCGCCGGCGGTCAGGGTCACGGGCACCGAGGCCGTCTGCCAGTCTTCCCAGTCCTTCGTCGTGGGCAGCGACAGGGTGCCGTTGGCGCCGGCCGAGGAGACGGTGGCGGTGCGCTGCTGGTGCAGGCCGTCGCCGCCGACGCCGTTGGCGTACCGCACCCGGAGCGTGTAGGCGCCGTCGCCTGGCACACCGGCCACATGCGTGGTCAGGCTCGATCCTTGGTGGAGGTCGCCGACGAAGCCGGTGCCGGCGTATCCCTTGTGATCGGTGGCGGCGATCGCCGTACCGCCGATGCGTCCGGCTTCCGCCTCGCAGCTCGCTCCGTACGCGCAGTCCATGATCGCGGTGCTGGACACGGACGGGTAGGTGTTCCCGGGCCGGACGAGCGCGACGCTGTCGACGTTGACGTCGCCGGAGTCCGAGGCGGTCCGGGTCAGGACGAGGGTGTGACGGCCCGCGTCGAGCCGGACGCTCGCCGAAGTGACGTTCCAGGTGTCCCAGTTCGCCGTGACCGGCAGGGACACCGTCTGCTGCGCGCCGCCGTCCGCGCTGAGCGTCAGCGTGCGGGTGCGGGTCTGGCCGTCGCCACCGCGGGAGTTGGCGTACCGCAGGTCGAACTGGTAGGTCCCGGCGGCTTTGACATCGATGTCAGCGGATGCCGAGCTGCCGATGCCCTCGAATCCCGCGGCGAATCCGCTGCCGGTGTGGCCGCCGTGGTCCGAGGCGACGGAAGGCCCGTCGAGACGCAGGCTCTCGGCCTCGCAGAGGGTGCCGAGCCCGCAGGTCAGACGCTGCCAGGGAGCGGCCGTCACGGGAGTGCCGCCCGCCGTGGCCCGCATGGAGAAGTTCTGCGCGTCGAAGGGGCCGGAGTCGACCTTGTAGCGCAGACTCATCGCGCTCGTTCTGATGGTCAGCCAGCCGTCCGAGGTCGTCGCGGTGTACGCGGCCGGCTCGAACCCTTCACGGCCTATGGCGTTGAACGTGGGGTCGTCGGTGAACTTCCCGTCGCCCGCGTATTCCGTACGGATCAGGGTGGGCGAGAGGATCTCGAAGCGGGCGTCCCCGGAGGCGACGGTCGGGACCGGCCGGGCCCGCGTACCGCCGGCTGACGGTAAGTCGGCACCTGTCAGTGTCATGGTGGCGGACACGGCGAGGACTGCGGCGACACTCGCCTGCCGTCGTACGAATCTCAGCCGCCCTCTCGCCGACGCCTTGGACGTGTTCGACGCCTTGGACGCCTTGGACACAGTCGTCATACGCAACATCCGTTCTGCTCTCAGCAGGGAGACTCGCCCCCTGTGCCGGTCGAGATCCGGAGTTGCCTTGCCGCTCGCGGGCAGTGTCCGGGCTGCGGCATCCTCCGGCGGTGCGGCGGTGCGGCGGTGCAGGATGAACCGGGCCTCGGCCCGCGCCCGAAGAGATCAACCCTGGGAATCAGAGCACGGCGACTCTGGCGGTGTCCATACGGCCGACCTCGGCGTTCCGCCGGGGTGTCCCGGCCCACCGCGCTGTGCCCGTGACCCCGGGATCATGGTGACCGCGACGAAAACACGGTGTTGGCATAAGCCCTGCCGTCAGGGCCTTCGCGTGTCCGTCGCGTCGGGCGAGCGCCGCGCGCGTGCCCAGACGAGCTGCTCCGCCGCGCTGTTCAGCAGCGTGTCGAGGACGACGGGGTAGGCACTGTGGGTCATCCGCCCCGCCAGGAGCCGAGCGGTCGCCGCGATGTGCGGGTGGGTGTCGGCGGGCAGTTCGGCGTACGTCGACTGCCACATCTCCTCGTCCGACGCGCGGGCCTCGTCCGTCAGCGCCAGCGAACCGGCGTCCAGCGCCGCGAAGGCCAGTGTGAGGTCGATGAACGCGTGGTAGACGACGACCGCGTCCGCGTCGGGGAAGCCCGCTCCGCGCAAGATGCCCAGGATCGTCTCGTCCACCGCGATCTCCCGCGGCCGGCCGGTGACCCGGCTCGCGGTCAGCACGGCGGCCTGGGGATGGGCGAGGTAGGAGGCGTGGATGGCCTGGCCGAGCGCCCGCAGGTCGGAACGCCACTCCCCGGTGGCGGTCCAGGTGTCAAGGGCCCGGCCCATCAGCTCCTCGCCGATGGCCCTGGTCAGGTCGTCCAGCCCGGTGAAGTACCGGTAGAGGGTGCTGGGATCGGCTCCGAGGGCGATGCCCAGTCTGCGTGCCTTGAGTCCCGTGCTGCCGTGCTCGCGCAGCATCCGCAACGCCGTCCGCACGATCAGTTTCTCGGACAGCACCGTGCCCTGCCGGGTCGGCCGGCGTCTGCGCCGTTCCGTCTCCGGCACCACCTGTTTCGCCATGCCGACCCTTCCCGCTCACCGCGCGCCGTCGGTCCTTATGCCAACATGATTGACCTTAACCGAGGACATCCCGTTGCATCTGTCCAGCCCGGAGGCGTTCGTCTCCGGCGACGAAAGGTGTGTGACATGCGAGTACTTCTCGTGGGCGCCGGCGGCGTGGGCACGGCCGTCACCCGGATCGCGGCCCGTCGCGACTTCCTGACCCACATGGTCGTCGCGGACTACGACCTCGCCCGCGCCGAGGCGGCCGTGGCGGCGCTCAAGGAGCACGGGGACCGGTTCAGCGCGCTGCGCCTGGACGCCACCGACGAGGACGCGGTACGCCGGGCACTCACCGAGGAGAGGTGCGACGCGCTTCTCAACGCGACCGATCCGCGGTTCGTGATGCCGCTGTTCAACGCGGCCCGCGCGGCGGGCACGCACTACCTCGACATGGCGATGTCCCTGTCCTCACCGCACGCCACCCACCCGCACGAGCAGTGCGGGGTCAAGCTCGGCGACGCCCAGTTCGAACAGGCGGAGTCCTGGGAGGGTTCCGGCCGGCTGGCCCTGGTCGGCATGGGGGTGGAGCCGGGCCTGTCGGACGTCTTCGCCCGGTACGCGGCCGACGAGCTCTTCGACGAGATCGAGGAGATCGGTGTCCGCGACGGCGCCGATCTGACGGTCGAAGGCTACGACTTCGCCCCCTCCTTCAGCATCTGGACGACCATCGAGGAGTGCCTCAATCCCCCCGTGGTCTACGAGAAGGACCGCGGCTGGTTCACCACCGCCCCCTTCAGCGAGCCGGAGGTGTTCGACTTCCCCGAGGGCATCGGTCCGGTGGAGTGCGTGAACGTGGAGCACGAGGAGGTCCTGCTCATCCCCCGCTGGGTCGACGCCCGCCGGGTGACGTTCAAGTACGGCCTCGGCGACGACTTCATCGCCAAGCTGAAGACCCTTCACGAGCTGGGCCTGGACTCCACCGAGAAGGTCACCGTCCCTTCGGCGAACGGACCGGTGGAGGTCTCCCCGCGCGATGTGGTCGCCGCCTGTCTGCCCGACCCGGCCACGCTGGGCGAACGCATGACCGGCAAGACCTGTGCGGGCACCTGGGTCAAGGGGACCAAGGACGGCTCGGCCCGCGAGGTCTACCTGTACCACGTGGTCGACAACCAGTGGTCGATGCGCGAGTACGGATCCCAGGCGGTGGTGTGGCAGACCGCCATCAACCCCGTCATCGCCCTCGAACTCATCGCGGGCGGAGCCTGGTCGGCCAGCGGCGTCCTCGGCCCGGAAGCCCTGCCGCCCCGCCCCTTCCTCGACCTGCTCAACGAGTACGGCTCGCCGTGGGGCCTGCGCGAGGAGGGCTGAGGCCTGGGCGGAGCTCACAGCACACGGCGAGAGCGTCGTGACCGGCGTGAGGTGCGGTATGAAGTGTGCTGTGCATGATCAGACACAACGCGCGACCGTACGCGTGTTCATCGCCCTCGCCCCGCCCGACCACGCGAAAGAGGAACTGGCCCGGGAGCTGCGCCCCGCCTACGGCACCCACCCTCACATGCGGTGGAACCGCATCGAGGACTGGCACATCACCCTCGCGTTCCTGGGGGAGCTGCCGGCCGGGACGGTTCCTCTCCTGCGGCGGCCGCTCGCCGACCTGGCGGCGGCCCGCCGGCCGCCGTCGCTGGCGCTGCGGGGCAGCGGCAACTTCGACGACCGTGTGCTGTGGAGCGGGATCGGCGGAGACCTCGACGAGCTGCACGCGCTCGCCGTGGAGGTGCGTACCACCGTCAAGCACTGCGGGGTCGTCTTCGAGGAGCGCCCCTTTCGCCCCCATCTGACGTTGGCACGTGCCCGCCGAGGAGACCATTCTTCAGCCGGTGAAATCGCCCAGGGGCTGGCCGGGTTCACCGGCCGCCACTGGCCTGCCGAACGTCTGCACCTGGTCGGCAGCAACTTCGGACGCAGCAGCGGACCGATCCACTACCGAGACATCGAGGCGTGGCCCCTGGGCGACGGGAACCCGGCCGGCTCCTGAGGCGCCGACCCGGCCGCCCCCGGCTCCCGGGCGCGGCCTCGGCGGTCCCGGGACCTGGCTACGCGGCCGCGTCCCGCACCGTCGTGTCGGAGGGCTGCGGGGTGCCGTCGTCCTTCATGGCCTTGGCCTCGCTCTTGAGGATGCGCATCGACTTGCCCAGCCCGCGGGCGGCTTCGGGCAGCTTCTTCGACCCGAACATCAGGATGATGACGATCGCCACGATCAGCAGGTGCCAGGGTTCCAGTCCGTTGCGGAGCATCTCGCCCGCCCCTCCTCTTCACCGGACAGCGGCACGGACCAAGAGCGGCGCACCATCTGCCTTCATTGCCATATTGCGCAACTGTACAACCTTGAGATCAGGCCGGCGGGTCACCCCTCCGTAGGCACTTCGAGGGCCTACGGAACCCCCTCGGAGTTCAGGGCGACGCCGCTCGGCCGCCTCACTCGTCGGAGTCCGGCTTGCTCCGCGCCGCCGCGTAGGCCTGCGCCGGAGTCATGGGGACTCCGTTGAGGCTGACGGTCCTGTACGGGCTGACCTTGGCACACGTCTTGGCCTCGTCGGCGGTGGAGGCGTGGGCATCGGCGACCGCGGCCTTGCTGTCGGCCGACGCGGACGACGACGATCCGCCGGGGAACGCGCTCCCGCCGGGCCAGTCGCTGCCGACCACCAGGACCAGACCCGGCGCGGCGCCCTGCTTCAGATGCGAGGCGGGCAGCCCCAGGGCCTTGGCGGCCGTCTGGGCCGCGCCCTTCTCCCCGGTGCCGTAGGTGAGGGTCGTGGTGGTGGCCGAACTGGGTGCGTTGGCCGTGGCCGTCCTCGGGCTGAAGCCCTTCGCGGTGAGCGCGGTGGCGACGGCCGAGGCACGGCCGGTGATCCCGGTGCCGTTCTCCACCGTCACGGCGACCTCGGAGGCGGGTACGGCCGCGGCGGTGGCCTTCTTGGTCGCGGAGGCCGCCGCGGACTTCTTGCCCGATCCGGTCGTCAGCGACTTGTCGTCGGCGATCGTCGCGAACAGGCTCTTCGCGCCCGCTCCCACCACCACCCGGTTGCTGTCGGCCGGGTCGGGTGCCGTCTGCATCGTCGTGAAGGTCATCCGCTTGGTCGGGACCTTGTCGAGATCGGACGCGAGCCCGATCAGCTTCTTCACGGTGCCCAGGCCCTCGTCCACGGTCAGCGCCTTGGTGGCGGCGTCCGCGAGGTTGTACACGGCGCTGGGGTCGGTGAGTGTGCCCGCGCTCTTGAACTTGCGGATCATCGCGCTGAGGAAGATGTGCTGGGAGACGGTGCGGCCCAGGTCGCTGCCGTCGCCGAAGCCGTGCCGGGAACGGACGAACTCCAGCGCCGCGACACCCTTGAGGGTGTGACCGCCCTTGGACAGCTTCAGGTGCGAGTAGGTGTCGTACACGTTGTTGTTGACGCACACGGAGACACCGCCGACCGCGTCGGACATCTTGACCACACCGGAGAAGTCGAGTTTGACGAAGTGGCTGATCGGGATGCCGGTGAGCTGGTGGACCGTGGCCACCTGACAGGCCGGGCCGTACTGGAGCGCGCTGTTGATCTGGCCGTAGTAGCCGGCCGTCGACTGTCCGGTCTCGCCGTCCTTGCAGGCCGGGACGTGGGTCATCGTGTCACGCGGGATGCTCATCACCGTGGCGTTGGAGCGGTCGGCCGACACGTGCACCACCATCTGCACGTCGGCGTTGCTGCCGGTCTGCACCCCGGTCCTGGAGCAGCCGCCGCCGAGCTTGCAGTCCGCCTTGCTCGTCCGGCCGTCCGAGCCCATCACCAGGATGTCGATCGGGGTGCGGCCGAAGGCGTCCGCCTTCTCCGTGCCGCCCTTGCCGTCCAGCGGGACGCTGTCGATGTTGCCGTTCAGGTGCTCGTAGAACCACCAGCCGACACCCGCGGTGCCGAGGACCAGGAGCGCGAGACATATCCCGGCGATCCTCAGGGCCCGCCTGCCCCGGCCCGCCCGGCGCGCCCGCCTGCCGCCGTGCGAGCGGGCGGCCGCTCTGGACCCGGACCGGCCGCCCGGAAGGCGGGTCGCGTCGGCGTCCGACGCGCGTTGACCGGGAACCCGGGACGTTCGGCTCCGTGTGGCCTGACCACCCGAGCCGTCCCGCGGGTCGCTCATCTCCCACTCCCCTGAACAGTCGGGCCCGTGAACCCCGGTCCCTCAGTTACGGCCGGGGATGTAGTGCGTCGTACGGGCGGATGAAGCGGGCGTCTACTTGAGTTGCGTAATTGCGCAATCTAACAAAGCGATGACCCGAGCAGCAGGGATCCCTTCTCAATACTCGGGTGAGGCATCTCATGTCACCGGTGGGACACGTGGTGAACCGTCTCCTGAAGCGAGACGTAGGTCAGGGCCCTTGGGTTCCGCGGACGGCCGTACGGGGCCCTCTCACACCCTGCTCACACCTCGGCCGAACCGGGTCCTCGCCGCCACGAGCCCCGTGGCGTAGAGCAGCAGGACCCCGCCGAGCAGCGGGTAGTAGACGGCCGGAAGCGCCGTCAGGCCGAGCATCGGCCCCAGCGGTGAGGCGGGGAGCACCAGACCCACGGCGCTCAGGGTGATCGCGGCCCACGCCACGGGGCTCGGCCTGCGGGATCTGGCGGCACGGCGGCCGACGCTCAGCATCACCATCACCGCGGCCTGCGTGAGCAGGTTCTCGGTGAACCAGCCGGAGTGGAACACCGCCTCGTCGTCCCCCGTCCCGGGTCCGTGCAGTGCGAGCGCGAGGATGCCGAAGGTGGCGAGGTCGGCGACGGCGTTGAGCACCCCGAACCCGGTGATGAAGCGCAGGAGACCGCGTGGGTCGAGCACGGTGGGCCGGTCGAGCACGCGGGGGTGGGGGCGGTCGTGGGCGAAGGCGAGCTGGGCCGCGTCGAAGCACAGGTTCTGCGTCAGGACCTGGGCCGGGAGCATCGGCAGGAAGGGCAGCAGGAGACCGGCGAAGAGCATCGCGAGGACATTGCCGAGGTTGGACGACAGCGTGATGCGCAGATACGTGGCGATGTTGCCGCCCGCGTGCCTGCCCGCGTCGACGGCGTGGGCCACGGCCGTGAGGTCCTTCTCGGCGAGCACCACGTCGGCGGCGTCACGGGCGACGTCGGCGGCGTCGCGCGGGGCGATGCCGACATCGGCGGCGCGCAGGGCGGGCAGGTCGTTGACGCCGTCGCCGAGGAAGCCGACCGTGTGCCCGGCGCGCCGCAGGGCCTCGGTGACGCGGGCCTTGTGTTCCGGGGCGCAGCGCGCGAAGAGCGTCGTACGGCCGACGGCTTCGGCGAGTTCGGTGTCGGTGAGACCGTCGACGTCCTCGGCGGTGAGCACGGTGTCCTCGGCGACGGGGACGCCCAGGTCCCGGCACACGCGGACCGCCGTCCCCGGATGGTCGCCCGTGAGGACCTTGACGGCGACACCCCGGTCGGTGAGGACCTTGAGGGCGTCGGCGGCGGTGGGATCGAGCGCGTCCCGCAGGGTGATCACGCCCCGGAAGGTGAGGCCGCGCGCGTCGGAGGGTGTGTAGTCGCGTCCCCGGGCGGAACGTTCCGCCGTGGCGACCGCCAGGACCCGCGCACCGGTGTCGGCCTGCCGGGCGGCGAGGGCGAGCAGCCGTTGCCTCTCGTCGTCCGTGAGTGCGCAGCGTTCCAGGACAGAGGGGACGTCGCCTTTGACGGCCAGGGTGTGCGTGCCGAGCCGGCCGGGGGTCCTGACCACCACGGTGGCGAGACGGCGGTCCGGTGCGAAGGGGACGGCGGCGACACCGTCGTACGCGGTGAGCTCGTCCTCGTCGACCGCGTCGAGGATCGACTCGTCGAGGGCGTCGGGCTGGGGCAGGTCGCCGAGCTGGAGGGACCACCACGCGTTCACGGCGGCCCAGTGCAGGACCTCGGGGTCGTCCCGGCCGTCCGGACCGAGGGCACGTTCGGCGACCGGGCTGTCCTTCGTGAGGGTGCCGGTCTTGTCCAGGCACAGCACGTCGATCGCGCCGACATCGTGCAGGGCGGGCAAGCGTCTGACGATGACGCCGTGGGCGCGGGCCAGCAGAGCGGCCCCGCGGGCCAGGCAGAGGGTGACGAGGACCGGCAGCATCTCCGGGGTCAGCCCGACCGCTACCGCCACCGCGAACGGCAGTGTCTCCAGACCGCGTCCGCGCAGCGCCGCGTTCGCCATCAGGACCAGCGGCGGGGTCAGCAGCATGAACCGGATGAGGATCCAGGAGATGCCGTGGACCGAACGGTCGAAGGCACTCTCCCGAGGCGGGAGCGCCCTCCGGTCGTGGGCCTGGGCGAACCGGGTGTGCGCGCCGGTCGCGGTGACGACCGCGGTGGCGCCGCCGGAGACGACGCTGCTGCCCTGGAAGCACAGCTGCGGCCGCTCGAACTCCCCCGTTCCCGGCATCGCTCGAGCGGACGGACCCCCTTCGCCGCGGGCCGGGTGAGCCAGGTCGTCGGCGGTCTTGGCGACGGGTTCGGACTCTCCGGTCAGCGCGGCCTGATGCACGGTCAGGCCGGTGGCGCGCAGCAGTCGCACATCCGCCGGCACGATGTCGCCGGGGCCCAGCCGGATCACGTCGCCGGGTACGAGCTCGGCCACGGGTATCTCGCGGGCCGCCGGGGCGGCCTCCTCGTCCGCTCTGCGCAGCACGGTGGCGGTGGTGGCGACGAGTTCCCGCAGCGCGGCCGTGGACCGGTCGGCCCGGTACTCCCCCGAGGCGCGCAGCGCGCAGCTCACCAGGACGAGCAGGAGGATCACCGAGGCGGTACCCCAGGCGAAGACGGCTGCCGAGACCAGACCGAGGCAGCCCAGCACCGCGGTGAAGGGGTCCCGCAGGCCGCGTACGAACAGTCGCGCCCAGGACACCTCGCGCTGGGCGGGACCTCTGTTCTCGCCCAGCCGGGCCGCGCGCTCCTCGGCCTGTGACTCGGTCAGGCCGCGCGGGCCGCTGTCGAGTCCGCGCAGCACCTCGAGCACGGTGGGCGTGGTTCGTTCCTTCGAGACCTCGTCGAGGTGTGCGGCCGCGGCCGACGGACCGGGCGTCCCGTTGGCCTGCCTCCAGGCCGCGGTGGCCTCAGCCACCGGTCCGGTGCATTTCGCGCACGGGCGCGAGGGCGGGGTGCGAGCGTGCGGTGAGCTGCCCGACCATCACCCGCACCACGGTGACGATGTCGGGGTCGTCGACGTAGTAGACCTGCCGTCGGCCCTCACGGCGGGAGCGCACGAGTCCAGCGAGCTTGAGTTTGGCCAGATGCTGACTGACCGCCGGGAGCGCGCCGCCGACGCGGTCGGCGAGATGTGTGACGTCGCATTCGCCCTGCGACAGTGCCCACATGAGGTGCAGCCGGGCCGAGGACGCGAGCAGCCCGAACGCGGCCGCGGCTTCGGCGAGAACCTCGGCGGACGGATCCTCGAAACCACCGGCGTTCCCGGTCACAGCCTTCTCCCGCCCACTTCACAGCTCACTCTTGCGCCGCACCAGTCTAGTGCCGCGGCAGGCACCCGGGGCCCGCCCGCCCGGCCGTCGGCCCGCCCGGGAGGGTACGTCGGTCCGAGCCGTCGGCGTCCGGGCCGGCACGGCGTCACCGGGATTCGGGCGAGCGCTGCGATGCCCGCCAGCGCGGGACCTCGTCGTCGGGGACGTCCGGGGAGGGGAAGTGGAACGGCACCTCGAGGAGGTCCGCCAGCGCCCGGCCCGCCTCCGCGGCAGCGGTGCCCGGCCGGGGCCCGCGGGGGCGTTGGTGAACGATCGCCAGGTGCCCCTCCCCGTCCGGGTCGTCCATCACCGCGACGAGGACCACGAACCAGTCGTGCACGGTGTCGCCGTCCCACAGCGCCTCGACGGCGGCGACCCGGCCCGGGAAGGCCGCGGCACGGGCCGCCAGTGAGGAGACGTCGAGGGCGTCGGGCGGTCGGTGCCGTACGCGGTCGGCGAGGGCCTCGTAGCGCGCGTGCACCACCAGTTGCGCCTCGCTCAGACTCGGCCCCTGCGGACGCAGCGCCTCCCACACGGCCTTGACCGCCGTCATCCGGCGATCGCGCAGGACGTTCGCGTCGACCTCCTGACGGGTCCGCTCGTCCAAGCGGCCCCACCAACCGCTCATCGAGGCTCCGGGCTGGATTCGGCGGCATCCGTCATGGGCCGACCGTACGACAGGACGCCGCGGAGGGTCACCTCCGTTTGACTGCTGCCCGGACCCACTCATTGGCCGGACGGGCGGAAGCGGACGGGCCGACCGGGAGCCGACAGGCCGGCCGGGGCGGATGTCCTGGCCGGTCCCGGACATCCTGGCGGACCACCTCCGCTTCCCGAGGTCACCGGCGGCCGGGAATCGTCAGAGACCGTCCAGGCCGGCCAGCAACTGCGGCCATACGGCCGCGAATCCGGGGTGCAGGCGCAACGAGTCGAGCTCGACGGGAGCGCACCACCGATGTGCGGCGCCTTCGCCGTCGCCACGACGCGGGGAGAACGGCCCGGTGATCTCCGCGACGACGGTGTGGTAGGCCCAACCACCGTGATCGTCCACGAAGGTGTGGATCCGGCGGAGTGCCGGAACGCCGCCCATTTCCTCCGCGAACTCCCTGCGGGCCCCGTCCCACGGACTTTCACCGGCATGGAGCGCGCCGCCGGGAATGCTCCAGGTGCGACCGTGATGGACCCGCCATGAGCGTCGTTGGAGCAGGAACCGGCCGTCCCGCCGCAGGAGCAGTCCCGCCGCGCCGTGGGGTCCCCAATGACGGCACCCACGCCGGTCCTTGACGTATCCGCGGCCACTGTCGGCCATGCCGCCTCCCTTGTGTCGTACCGGCCTTCGAGCCGTTCATTCTCGACGGGCCGACGACCTCGCCCGTCACGGACCCGGTCGCCCACGACGAGGACGACCTCCGCAAATCGGCGTTTATCTCGCACAACGCAGGAAACCCGGCAGGAGAAGAGGACGCCCGCAGGCGACGTCCCGCCACCGGAGGACGCCATGATCATCCTCGGAGTCATCCTGCTAGTCATCGGCCTCGTCGCCGGCATCGGAATCCTCTGGACCATCGGGATCATTCTGGTGGCGATCGGCGTGGTGCTGTGGATCCTGGGAGCGGTCGGCCGGGAGGTCGGCGGGCGACGGCACTACTACTGAGTCGCGACCACTGGATGTCGCGACCGGCGGCTCGGCGAGCTACGCGGGGCCCGGCGGCTGCCGGGCCCCGTCGCGGCGGGTCGAGCCTCGGGCCCGGTCCGCCGGGCCCCGGGCGTGGCCGGGTGCTGCCGGAGCACGGACGAGGCCCGACCCACCCCGTCCTCCGGTACGGACGCGTTCCTGGAATGATCAGGTGGCATGACACCAAGGGCTTCCAGTGACCTCGCGGCGACGGAACGGGTAGGGAGCGCGGGGCTGTTGGAGGGGCTGTTCCAGGAGGAGTACAAGATCGACTGCCCGAAGTGGGGTTCGGCGGCGTTCATCGCCTTCGGTGAGTACGGCACCTTCGCCTCGGCCGGCGACCACGTGACGGCGGACCCGGCGAGGACAGCGATGCTGCCCGCCCTCTCCCCCTTGCCCGCGCGCCCGGGGAGCGGCACATGAGCGATGTGAGTGACCGGCCCGCGCGGATCGAAGCCGTGGACTGGGCGGCCCTCGGACACGCCTACGGGACCGCCGAGGATGTGCCCGCCATGCTGCGGAACCTCTGGCGGCCGGACAAGGCCGCCGGCGCCGCCGACGATCTGCTGACGCACATCCATCACCAGGGCGGTGGGGTCTATTCATCGGCGCCCGCCGCTCTGTCCCACGTCGTCGCGGCCGCCGCGGACCCGGCCGTCGCCGCAGAGGTTCGCGGTGAACTCCTCCACCTCGTAAGGGCCTTGGCGCACGCGGGAAACACCGCACGACCCCGCTTCGTCACCTCCGGCTGGCCCGGCGCGTGGGACCTGGCGGTCACGGCCCTGCTGCCGCTGCTCGACGACCCCGAACCGAAGCACCGGACTGCCGTCGCGGGCTGCCTCGCCGAGGCCCGTCGCCGGGCCGACGAGGTGATCGCCGCGCTGCGCGCACGTTGGAACGTCGAGTCCGAACCAGAGACACAGCTCCAACTCATCGCTTCGGTAGGCTCGTTGGCCGTCCACGCCGTTGCACAGCGGGACGCCTCCGTCGACTGGCTGCGGGCACTCATGGACGGCGCCGAACCCGCCGTAAGGCTGGCGGCCGTGCAGGCCCTGCGCCGCACGCTCCCAGGGCAGGACGACAGCGACTGCGGACGGGTCGTCTCCGACGTGCTGTCCGGCAGCGAACCGGCCACCTGGCGGCCGAGTGCCACGACCACCACGACGGTCGTCTGGGCGGTCGGCCTGCTGGGAGACGACCGGACCGGCCTGGCCGACGCAACACGCGAACTGCTCGAACACCGGGACCCCGCGGTACGCGCGGGTGCGCTGCGCGTGGCCGCCCAGGCACTCGGACGCCGGCGTTCGGCCGTCGTCGAACTCCTGCCGTCCGTGTCCCGTTCGCTGTCCGACCCCGAACCCGACAACCGGCTCTTCGCCGCCCGGATCCTCGGCATGTGCGGGCCCGCGGCGCACCGTTGGTCGGACGCGCTCTCGTCCATGGTCACGGAAGCGGGAGAACCGCATCCGCCCACCCGGTCCCACGCGATCTGGGCACTGTCGCGACTCGGCGACGTACGGTGCGTCCCGCCCCTGGCACAACGCCTGGCGGACGGGCGCCCCGGGTTCGCGTACCACTCGACCCACGCCGACGGCTGGTGGACGTACGAGCTGAGTCTGACCGAGGTCGCCGCCGGCCTCGGCCCTCACGCCGACGTGCTGCTGCCTCCGCTGCGGGCTCGGCTCGCCGCCGCCTCGGGCCTCGACGAACGCCGTGCGCTCTGCCAGTTGCTGACCTCGTGGGGCGAGGCGGCCGCCCCGGCGATCCCGGAACTGCTCGCACTCCTGGAAACCGAGGCGGTGGTGTGGGCGCTGGACGCCCTCGCCGCGATCGGGCCGGCCGCGGCAAAGGCCGTACCCCACCGGCGACTGCGCGCCCTCCTGCGCACCCCGCCCGCAAGCCGGCCGTTCGCCACCCACAGCCTGGCACTAGCCTACGGACGGCTGACCGGTGACCGGGAGCCCGCGCTGAAGCTGCTTCTTCCCCGGCTGGGCGAGCCGTACGGTCACGAGAACGCCGCCACGCTGCTGGCGGAAATGGGTCCGGCGGCAGCCCCGTACGCCGCGCGGCTGCGTGAACTCCTCCCCCGTCACACACAGGGCTGGCTGCCGCTGCGCGTCGGGGAGGCACTGTGGCGGATCACCGGAAGGACCGACGAGGTGGTCCCGGCCCTCGTGAGGGCGATCACCCCGTTCGCCGAACGGGGAGGCGCCGGTCCGGCGGTCATCGAGACGGTGAGGCTGCTGGCGGAGATCGGCCCGGACGCCGCACCCGCGCGGCCCGTTCTGAAGGCGTTCCTCGACGCCGACGAACGGCCCGTCACGCACGGCACCTGGCGCTCCGTCCCGGAGGACGACGCGCTGAGTGCCGCCGCACGGGCCGCGCTGCTCGCCGCCTCCGCACCTGGTGGTTGCGCCTGACGGCACGCTCTCGTCGCCATCGGCGGCCGGGCAGCTGTGAAGGAGCAGGTTCGGACCGCCGGGCCGCGAAGAGGCGACGACCCGCTGCGGACAGCAAGAAACCCTGCCCCGCAATGCGGGACAGGGTTTCGACAGAGCGCCGGGCAGGCCTTGCACCTGCATTTCCCCGCAGGAAGCGGGACGTCTTTCCTTGGACCACCAACGCATCACCAACCGGAACGACTTCCTCCGACCAGCTCTGAGTGAATAGTAGCGCACAGGTGTACGGGCGATGCCATGCCCACCGACGCGAATCGGCTTCCCGCGGGCTCCGTCGCACGGTGGCATCCGCGAATTCCGCAACTCGCGCCGCCTGCCCGGCCACGCGCCAAGGGCGCGGGCGCATCACACGGCGGCTCCTCCGCCGGGCTCAGGGAGGGATCCCGGGGGCCCGAGACGGAAGCAGTCCGCGCCTCAGGCCGGTACGACAAATCCATCACCCGAGGAGAGCGGGCGCACGGGAGTCATTTTCCACATCGCGCCGCACCCGGCATATGCCGTTTTAACCATGCCTCCAGGGCCCAATTGACCAACACCGCCGAAGCGGCCGGACCCCGCGAAACCTCCTGGTCACAGACCTGAACCGACGAGATCGTCCTTGTCGGCGCCCGCGGCGGCGCAGCGCGCCGGGCCGGTCCGGTGATCCGGTGTGCGCCTTGGCGCTGTCGACGATTCTCGGCCCCGCCATCACGCCGGGGCGAATATCTTCGGAAAAGCCTTCTTTCGCGCCGTTGTGGACGAAGTAATGCTTTCCCAATACTTCGAGTGGTCGCAGACCCCACCCAGGACGGCGGCCACCACCCGAAGACCACGGCCCGCCTCCGCTCCCCGGGCCGGCGCAACTCCCCGCTCCCCGCTCTCCAGGCCGGACAGATCCCGCTCCCCTTTGCTGTCCCGCCTGCACACGTCCCTGCCCTGAGGAGAAGTCCGATGGACAACCGGTACGAGGCCTATGCCTACGCAGACCCGATCTTCTACGACTCGCCTCGCCGCTGGGGCGCACAGGAGGAGTTCGCGGCCGTCACCCAACCGTTGCCCGCCGGATGGGAGCGCGGCGACCTCGAGATCTGGGCGGTCGTACGCCCCCAGGACGTCCAACTGCCCTCGCAGGGCTGGAAGATCCATGTGTCCTCCTGCGCTGAGGATGCCGAGGCGGTACTGGAGCAGGTCTACGACTACTGCCTGCGCGAACACATCACGTTCAAGTTCCTGCGCGGGTTACCCATCCTCCAGATGCAGAACTCCAAGTACTCGCCGCGTGGTTCGAGCGGGAAGTTCTGCACGCTCTACCCGGTCGGTGACACCGAGCTGCGGCGCTGTCTCGAGGGCCTCGGCCCGCTGCTCACCGGCCGCCGCGGCCCGTACATTCTCAGCGATCTGCGCTGGGGAGAGGGACCTCTGTATCTGCGCTACGGGGGATTCGCCGAGCGTCACTGTCACAACGACGCCGGTCAGCGGGTGCTGGCTCTCGAAGACCCGGACGGCAGGCTCGTCCCCGATGTCCGCGGCGCCGGGTTCTCGGTACCCGACTGGGCGCCCGTACCCGCGTTCGTCGAGCGGGCGATCGCCGAGCGCAACGCCTCGGGGACACCCGAACTGCCCTACTCGGTCGAACGGGTGCTGCACTTCTCCAACGCGGGCGGCGTGTACCTGGGCCGCAAGGACCCGGACAGTCCGCAGGTGGTACTGAAGGAGGCGCGCCCCCATGCGGGGCTGGACCAGCGCGGAGTCGACGCCGTCACCCGACTCCAGCAGGAACACGACATGATGGCGCGCCTGGCCGGCTCACCCGGAGTCCCCGCACTGCACGAGATGCTGACCGTGTGGGAACACCGCTTCCTGGTCCAGGAGTTCGTCGAGGGCCAGTCGCTGAGCGAGTGGCTGACCACGAAGTACCCGCTCATCCATCCGGACGCCGACGAGGCCACCGTCGCCGAGTACACCCGCGAGGCGATCGCGATCGTGGACCGGATCGAGCACGTCCTGACCGGCATGCACGACCGCGGGGTCGTCTTCGGAGACCTCCACCCCCGCAATCTCATCATCCGGCCGGACGGCGACATCTGTTTCATCGACTTCGAACTCGCCTCTCCCGTCGACGCGTTCGTGCGTCCGGCCCTCGGCGCCGCGGGCTTCACCGCTCCGACGGGATACACGGGTCGGGAGATCGACCTGTACGGACTGGCCGCGATCCGCCTGTGGTTGTTCCTGCCGCTGGCCCAACTTCCCACCCTGGACGCCGGCAAGAGCACCGAACTCGCCGACGTCATCGAGCGCCGGTTCCCCGTGCCACCCGGATACACCGCCGAGATCCGCCGCTTGCTGGCCCCCTCCCCCTCGGACGGCCGCACGCCGAGGCCCGAACTGGGCCTGCGCAGGGCCCAGACACAGGCTCTGCTGAGCGGGCCGCGGGCCGACTGGCCGGCGATCCGCGACTCGCTCGCGGCCGGCATCCGTGCCATGGCCACCCCTCACCGCGAGGACCGGCTGTTCCCGGGCGATATCGCCCAGTTCACCCAGGGCAGTCTGGGCCTGGCCCACGGAGCGGCCGGCGTCCTCTACGCCCTCCACTCCACGGGTGCCGGCACGGACGCCGAACACATCGAGTGGCTCGTCGACGCCGCCCGTACCCGTCCGGCCCAGCCCGGTCTCTACAACGGCGGACACGGCGTGGCCTACACGCTCGACCTCCTCGGGGAACGCGAGGCCGCGCTCGACCTGCTGCGGCGGCTCACCGACTCCGCCCCGGACGGCCCCCTGGGCCCGGACCTCTGCTCGGGCCGCGCCGGCATCGCCCTGACCCTGTCGCACTTCGCCACGGCCACCGGCGACCCTCGACTGCTGGACGCCGCCCTCACCCACGCACAGACCGCGGCCGACGAGCTGGAGAAGGAGGGCCCGTCGAGCAGGCGCCGCAAGGCAGGCCTGATGGGCGGAGCGTCCGGTGCGGCCCTGGCCCTGGTCCGCCTCTACGAACGCACCGGCGATCACGCTCTCCTCGAACGGGCCCAGACACTCCTCGAACTGGACCTCGAACGGTGCGTGACCGCCGCGGACGGGACCGTCCAAGTCCTCGACGAATACCGGGTACTCCCCTACATCGAGACCGGCAGCACCGGCATCGGACTGGCTCTGGACGCCCTGCTCAGCCATCACCCCGACAGTCCGACGGCCCGCTTCCGGACCCCGATCAGCCGCGCGGCCGAACCCGAATTCATCATCCAGCCAGGCCTGTTCAACGGCCGCGCGGGACTCCTCGGCTACCTGGCCCTCACCCGGCCGCAGCCGCACCCTCCAGGCTCCGTGTACTCCCCGCGCCCGCGCACACCGGACGAAGCGGAAGCCGCCGCCCACCGCCAGACCGCGCTTGACCGTCACCGCAGGCTCCTGGCCCTCCACCAGATCTCCTACCAGGGCCACCTCGCCTTCCCCGGCGATCAGCTCCTGCGGCTCTCCGCGGACCTGGCGACCGGTTCCGCCGGGGTGCTCCTGGCCCTGGGCACCGCCCTGGCCGGCACCCCCTTCCTCCCCTGGGCCGGCCCAGTACCGCCGAGCCCGGCCGGACCGGCTCGGGCCGCAGTCGGACACCGCGCCGCCTCCGCCGGGCACACGGTCGGACACGCCTGACCGAGGCACCACAAGTCGCAACGGCACCAGTCGAGTTGCGCACCCAGACTCCCGGCCGGCCGGCCGGGTGATCCACCCGTCAGTAACCAAGGAGAACAGACATGATGATCCTCGACCTGCAGACGATGGACCTTCCCGAGACCGAGGCCACCCCGATCGACGACACGCTCGCGAGCACCAGCTCCCTGAGCGTGCTCAACTGCGGCACCAGCACCGTCAGCACGATCCTCTGCGTCTAGCGGACACCACCCCATAGGGGCACACAGCACAGCCGGCCGGGCCGCCACCAGCGGCCCGGCCGGTCGCCCACCGGGGCCCGGCCGGACCGGGCCCCGGCCCGCCCCACCCGCCCCGCCTCAGCCCCTCCCACCGCCAGGTGCGCGCCGACACGCGACGCCCCCTCGCCCACCAGAGAGGTTCCCCGTGGCCGACGAGCCCGCTCCCCGCACATCGGGCCCCCTGCGCCTGCGCCGTGAACTGACCGCCCAACCCGGCCCGTTGACCGCAGCGCTGTTGCTCGCACTCGCCGCCACCGCCGCCACCCTCGCCCTCCCCCTCTTCCTCCAGGACGTCATCACCGACTTCTCCCGCCACCGCCCGCTCGGCGAGCACATCGCCCTGATGTGTGGGGCCGCCGCGGCGGGCGCCCTCACCCAGGCGTGCTCCGGCTTCCTTCTCGCCCGCATCGGCGAACGCATGGCGTACAGGCTCCGCATCACCTTGATGGAACACGCGCTGCGGCTGCCGCTGCCCGTCGTACGGACCCAGGGCACCGGAGAACTCGCCGCCCGGATCACCTCCGACGCTCTGTTGCTGCGTCAGATCGTCGATGTGGCGAGCCAGTTGCCCCTCGCCACCGTGACCATCGCGGCGACCCTCGGCGTGATGGTGTGGATCGACTGGGTCCTCACCGTGGTCACCCTCGTCTCCCTGACCGCCCTGACACTGATGGTCATGCTGGTCCTGCGCCGCATGCGGGCCAACGTGACCGGCCAGCAGGACGCCGTCGGCCACATCGCGCAGCGCTTCACCGCGAACCTGGAAGCACTCACCACGATCAAGGCCAACCGGGCCGAGCCTCTGGCCACCCGTGCTCTCGCCGAGGACGCCGAACGGCTGCGCTCCATCTCGCTGGAGGGCGCCCGGCTGGGAACGCTGATCCCCGCCGTGCTCACCCTCGGCAACCAGCTGGCCATGATCGCCGTCATCCTCACCGGAGGCGCCCGCCTCGCCGCGGGCGACATCACGGCGGCCGCGTTCGCCGCGTTCCTCCTCTACCTGCTCCAGGCCATCCCGTCCGTCAACACCCTGGCCACCGGCCTCGGCCGGCTCCAGTCCGGCCTCGCCGCCCGCGACCGGTGCAACGACCTGCTGCTCCTGCCGCCGGAAGCCGACCCGGCCGACGACCAACAGACCGCCCCGACCCCACTGCCCGACGCGCCCGCCGTCGCCTTCGACTCCGTCTCCTACACGCACGCCGGAGCCGGCCGGCCCACCTTGCGGGGCATCTCGTTCACCACCGCCCGTACCGGCCTCACCGCCGTGGTGGGCGCCTCGGGGGCCGGCAAGACCACGACCCTCTCCCTCATCGACCGGTTCATCCGGCCCTCCTCCGGCACCATCACGGTCCTCGGCCACGACATGCGGCACTGGCCCCTGGACGGGCTGCGCACCCGCATCACGTACGTGGACCAGGCCTTCACCCTCCTGGAGGCCACCGCCCGCGAGAACCTCCAGCTCGGCCGCGCCACCCCCGCCACCGACGCCGAGCTCACCACCGCCCTCGACGCCGTCGGACTGACCGACGACATCACCCGCCTCCCCCAGGGCCTCGACACCCACCTGGGCCGCGAGACCGACCTCTCCGGCGGTCAGCGGCAGCGCATGGCGCTCGCCCGCGCCCTGCTCTCCGACGCCGACATCGTGCTGCTCGACGAACCCACCAGCCAGCTCGACGGCCTCAACGAACAGCGCTTCCGGACCATCATCGAAGAGCTGTCGAAGACCCGAGCGGTCATCGTGGTCGCCCACCGGCTCACCACCGTGCAGCACGCCGAGCACGTGATCATGCTCGACCAGGGCACCGTCACCGACACCGGCAACCACCCCACACTCCTCGAGCGCTGCGCCCCCTACCAGCGGCTCATCGCCAGCCAGGCGATCACCGGGACCTAGGACCTGGATCGAGCAGGATCGAAGAAGCCACCGCCACCGCGCCGCGTCTAGCGTGAACGGCATGACTTCCATCGCATCCATCACCCTCGAAGTGGACGACACGACCGCCGCCGAGCGGTTCTACGCCACCGCCTTCGACCTCGGCTCCCAGCCGCGTCTGCGCACCGCCGAGACGCCCACGACGGGCTTCCGCGGATTCACGCTCGCGCTCACCGTGTCCCAGCCGGCCGACGTCGTGAGCCTCGTCGACGGCGCGCTCGCGGCCGGCGCCACGTCACTGAAGCCCGTGTCGAAGTCCTTCTGGGGCTACGGCGGCGTCGTCCGGGCCCCCGACGGGACGATCTGGAAGATCGCGACCTCGGCGAAGAAGGACACCGGCCCGGCCACCGGCACCATCGACGACAGGGTGCTCCTGCTGGGCGTCGAGGACGTGAAGGCGACCAAGCGGTTCTACGTGGAGCAGGGGCTGACCGTCGCCAAGAGCTTCGGCGGCAAGTACGCGGAGTTCAAGGCGGACGAGCCCGACCAGTTCAAGCTGGCGCTGTACAAGCGTGCCGCTCTGGCCAAGGAGGCCGGCGTCGCCGACGACGGCAGCGGCTCGCACAGGCTCGCCCTCACCAGCACCACCACGGCGTTCACCGACCCCGACGGCTTCGTCTGGGAAGCCTCCACGCTGACGCCCACACAGCCCTGAACAGCCCGTGGTCTGCCGGCGTGACCGGCCGAGGAGGAGCGCCCGCCGTGGCCGCACCCCGGGGGTTCGTCCCTTGACCCAGCACGGGGGTTCGCAGCCTCACCCACCGCCGCGACTGCCCGTGACGGCCTACGACGTCTCCGCGCGGCCTGCCGCCAGCCGCGCCTCGAATCCGTCGAGCAACGACCGCAGGCCGAACTCGAAGGAGTTGTCGGGTGCCCCGGCGTACTCCGTGGCGGCTGTGGTGTCGAGGCGTTTCCGCAGGTGCGGGAACTGCATGGCGGTCTCGGTGGCGCGCGCCATGGCCTCGGCCATCAACTGCTCAGCCCCCTCACCGCTCTTGCTCAGCCTGCGGTTCAAGGACACCTGTGCGGCGGGGCCGAGCGTGCTGCCGAGCACGAAGGCGAGTGCGGCGGCGGCCGCCCGGTCCGCGTCCGCGGCGGCGAACCCGGCCCTCTCGTAGACGCCCAGGCTGAAGTCGTTGTGCCGCGCCTGGGCGGGTCCGTACAGGAGATGGCTGCCGAACGCCTGGACCAGCCACGGGTGCCGTGTGAGCATCGCGTACACACCGGTGGCATGGGCGGCGGCGGCCGTGCGCCAGTCGGTGGCCTCCGGATCGGGCAGCTCGACCTCGTCCCAGACGGCGTCGCTGGCGAGCCGGACCAGGTCGTCCTTGTTCTTGATGTGCCAGTAGACGGCCGTGGCGGCCGAACCGAGCCGTTGCGCGAGGCTGCGCATGTTCAGGCCGTCCAGCCCCTCGTCGTCGAGCAGCTCGATGGCGGCACGAACGATCCGGTCTGCGGTCAGCGTGTCTCGCGGCATGACCACCACCCTACTTGAACTTAGTTCATGGAACGTCTTGCACTTTGTTCAAGCGGCTCGTACGCTCCTACTTGTACTTAGTTCAAGGAAACCGAGGGGGAGCCATGTCGCAGGTAAAGTTGTCGGAGTTCGTCTCGTCCCAGGCCACGGAGCTCGGCGTTCCCGGTGTCTCCGTCGGGGTGCTTCTGGACGGCCAGGAGTTCTACGCGTCGCACGGTGTCACCAGCCTCGCCAACCCGTCGCCGGTGGACCGCGACACCCTCTTCCCGCTGGCCTCGGTCTCCAAGACCTTCACCGCGACCGCGCTCATGCGCCTGGTCGCCCAGGGACTGGTGGACCTGGACGCGCCGGTGCGGCGATACGTGCCCGAACTGCGGCTCGCCGACGAGCAGGCCGCGGCCGAGGTCACCGTCCTGAACCTGCTGAACCACACCGCGGGCCTGGAATGGAACCTGATCGACGACGGCAAGGGCGACCGCTCGCTCGCCGGTCTGGTGGCGAAGCTTCCCGGACTCCCGCTGATCGCACCGCCCGGGACCCGCGCGTCGTACAGCCAGGCCGGCTACAACCTGGCCGGCAGGATCGTCGAGAAGGTCACGGGCCTGCCGTTCGAGCAGGCCATGGCCTCACTCGTACTGGAACCGGTGGGCCTGACGGACACCGTGTACGGGCTGGCCGAGGCGATGGTCCGCAAGTTCGCCGTGGGCTACAACCGCGCCGAGGACGGCGAACTGCGCGTCGCCCGGCCCTGGAACGCGTTCAAGGAGGGTGCGCGGGGCGACAACCCCGGCGGCGGCCTCGCCTCCTCGGTGAGCGACCTGCTGCGCTGGGCCCGGTTCCAGCTCGGCGACGGAGACGGCCTGCTGCCCGCCGCCCAACTGCACCGGATGCGTGAGCAGACGGTCGAACTCCGCGCCAGCACGCTCGGGGACGGCTTCGGTATCTGCTGGTTCCTCCACGACTTCGACGGCCTCCACGGGATCGGCCACGGCGGTTCGGGCAACGGCCAGTTCGCCGAACTGCTCATCGTGCCCGAGCGCGGCTTCGCGGTGGTCTCCCTGGCCAACCTCGGACCGGACGGCTACCCCTTCAACCAGTCCGTCGTGCGGTGGGCGCTGGAGCACTACCTCGGCGTCACCGAGAAGCCGGCGCAACTGCTCCCGTACGACGAGGCGAGGGCCCGTCAGGTGGTCGGCCGCTACGAGATCGACGCCATGAATCTCGACATCGCCACCGACGGTTCCCGTCTCACCCTGGGAGTCGGGATCAAGCCGGAGATCCGGGAGGCGTCCGACGAGGAGATGCCGCCGGACCACCCGGCCGCGGCCATCGGTCTGCTTCCCGGCGACGGTGACGAGTACGTCGTCACCGAGGGCGGGCTCGAGGGGCAGCGCGGCTGCTTCACCCGCGACGCCGACGGAACGGTCACTGGCGTCGACATCGCGGGCCGGCTCTTCAACCGGGTCAGGCCGGCGTTCTGAAGTGGGGAGGCGCGAACGGCAGTTCGCGCCGGAAGACGGCCATGGCGCGACCGGGGCCGTCGTAGTCCTCGGTGATCTCCACATCGAAGCCGAGGCCGCGGTGGAAGGCGATCGACCCGGTGTTCCCGACGGACGTGATCGCCTTCAGCCGCCGCGCACCCTGGCGTTCGGCCGCCTCGGCGAACGCCGCGTACAGGCGGCGGCCGAGACCGGTTCCCCGCGCGTCGTCCCGGGTGGCGATCAGATGCGCGTACCCGGAGCCGTCCGGCGTGACGAAACCGAAGACGTACCCGCGGAGCCCGTCCTCGGCGCGGGCGACGAGGCAGGTGGAGCCGAACTCCCGCACCATCGCGAGAAGATGCAGCGAGCGAAGGTCCCGTTCGCCCCAGTAGCGGGAGTGATCGGCCAGGACCTGGTGAAAGTCGGCCACACCGGCCGGTGTTATGTCGATCTCCGTGACTCCTCCCTGTCCTGAAGAACGGGGCTTCTCGCTATGCCGTGTTGGCGTGGCGATGGACCAGCCCGGCCCGTAGAACGTTGGTGGCTGCGACGGTGTCGGCGTGCGCGGTGTGGCCGCACGAGAGGCAGTGGAATGTTTCCTGGCTGGGCCGGTTCTCCTTCGCGGTGTGCCCACAGTGGGGGCAGGTGCGGGAGGTGTTGCGGGGGTCCACAGCGATCACTTCCCGTCCGGCGCTCTCAGCCTTGGCGTGCAGGATCCTCAGGAACACCCCCCAACCGGCATCGGCAATCGAACGGTTCAATCCAGCCTTCGCGGTAGCCCCGTTGGGCAGGAACGCGCCGGCCCGGTCGGGGTCGGGCTTCGGGACGGGGGCCTTGCTCATGTTGCGGATCTTGAGGTCTTCGTGCGCGATGACATCATGCCTGCGGACCAGATCCAGGGCGGCCTTGTGCGCATGGTCCAGCCGCCGGCGGCGTACCTTTCCGTGCAGCAGGGCGACCTTCTCCACGGCACGTTGGTGGTTGGCGGTGCGGTCCTTGGCCTTGCAGCGCGGGAACCGGGACAAAGCCTGCTGCGCGGCCCGGAGTTTGACGGCCGCCCGACGGCCGTGGCGCGGGTTGGGCACGAAGGCGCCGCCCGAGTCGGCGAGGAAGTTCGCGATGCCCAGGTCGATCCCGACCGTGCTGTGGGTCGTCGGCAGGGGCTGTGGCTGTTCCTGTTCGGCGGTGAGCACGACGAACCACCTGCGGCCCTCGCGCTTGACCGAGATCGTCTTGACCCTGCCGAGCACCGGCCGGTGCCGGTTGGCCTTCACATGCCCGATGCCCTGCAGGCGGACGCGGGTGACCGCCTCGTGCGGGGTGGAGTCCCACCGGCAGCCGTCCCCGTCCTTCGGGAAGTCCACCGTGTCGAACCGGTTCACCCCGCGAAAACGCGGGTAGCCCGGGGCATCGCCAGACTTGACCCGTCGGAAGAACGCGGCGAACGCCCTGTCCAGACGGCGCAAGGTGGCCTGCTGTGAACTGAACGACCAGCGGCCCTGACGCTCCGGGTCGAACGCCCGGATCTCCTTGAGCTGCGCGGACTGCATCCCGTACCCGACGCTGGTCTTCGAAACGTGCCGCCAGGCATCGCGGCGTTCCTGCAACGCCCCGTTGTAGAGGGAGCAGTGATCTCGCAGCATCTCCGACAGTGCCTGCTCCTGGCGGACGGTGGGCCTCAGGAGGAACTTGTACGCACGGATCATCCAGCCCACCCCCTCCAGCCGATTTCACTCGATCCTAACTACCCATGGTCCATGTCACCACGCTGGGAACCAGATCCGGACAACAGCCGGGGACATCATGTTGTCCACTTGTCCACCACCTCCACGCACACTTGGTGTTTGTCACGAAGTCTCGGCGTGAGATCTTCAACGGCGACATGCTGACCCGCTGCGAGGAGATCATGCGGAACGTGTGCCACTCCTTCGAGGCCCATCTGCGCGAGTTCAACGGCGAAGGCGATCACGTCCACCTGCTCGTGCACTACCCGCCGAAAATCGCCCTGTCCAAGCTCGTCAACCCCCTCACGGGCGTCAGCTCCCGCTACCTGCACGCGCAGCACACCGGCCGGATCAACCGGATCGGGACCGGCTCGGTGTTCTGGTCCCCGTCATATTTCGCGGGGTCCTGCGGCGGCGCACCACTGAGCACCGTCCAGGAGTACATCGAGAACCAGAAGCGCCCAGCCTGACCCTCACCCCGAAGACGCAGAGAACTCCGGCGCTTCGCGCCTCCAGGCCGAGGATCGCATTCCCGCCCGGCCTAAAGGCCGGGATTCCCTGCGAAGAACAAAGGATGGAAGAGCGGGAATCCGTGCCCCGATGGGCCTGCCCAAGTTCCGTTGAATCCCTGCCAAGTTGACGTGTCAATATTCACCGCGCGAAACCCAAGCTTCAAAGAACCGAGCCGAGAGCAAGGTGGCGTCACCGTGGCCGTACGCGACGTCCATGGAAACGGGAGCTTCACGCAGGACAACGGGTTCGAGGTGCAGATGCGGAACATCCGTCAAGCAAACGCCTCGGAGCGGGGTGTCGCCACCTTGGAGGGGGACGCGACGACGACGGGCCTGGACGGTGCCGTGACCGGCTTCGTCGACAACCAGAGCATCACCTTCACCATCGACTGGGACCGCAGCGGCCCGGGGAAGGGCGGGCGGTACCGCGCGAACTTCTCCGTCGTCGCCCTGGACGGATCCTCGGTGCTCTCGGGCTCGACGTTCGACCTCGACCTCGACCACGGTGGATCGGGAAGCACCGCCGCCTGGCAGAGCTTCGGTAGCACGTTCCAGACCATCCCGTGAGGCTCCCCGGGCTCCGCCCGGTGCGGGACGCGGGGTGCTGAGCGCCGGGGTGCTGAGCACCAAGGTGCCGGGCACCGGGGCGCTGTGTTCAAAAGCAGTCGACGGTGCTCGCATCGGCAGTCGATCATCGGCGTATGCCACTGAGAGACACCCTTGAGCGCGTCGACGCGGACCTGGCCGCCGGCCGGGTCCCCGTCGCACGCCAGCGCCTGCGCGGGCTCGTGTCGTCGTTTCCGGACGACCTGACACTTCGGCGCCGGCTCGCCGAGACCTACCGGCTGTACGGAGAGCCGGCGGAGGCGGGCCGCTGGATGTATCTCGAGCCGGACCGGGACGCGGCCGAGACCTCTGCCTTCGAGACGAGATACGACACCGCTCCGAAGCGCATGCGCGCACTCGCCTGGCGGGGCTCCGAGTCGCTGGCCCGAACGGCCTTCGCCAAAGGGCAGTTGGAGGCTGTGCGAGCGGCCTGCTCCGAGGCCATGGGACAGCCCGTCGACTGGGACACAGTGCCGTCCGCCCCGAAGAAGGACAGCGAAAGCGGTGCCTTCACGGACCTCCTGGCAGGGGCCGGATGTCTGCTGGCGGTCGTCGCGTTCCTCGCGATCTGGGTGAACGGTCTCGTGGCCCTCTTCGACTGACCCCGGCCGCGGCGAACCATGGGACGCGCCGTCCGCCACGGGAACGGGAACCGGGGCGGCGGCGGATCGGGACCCCCGACGCCCGCCGCCGATCCGCCGGCCCACCGCCAATGCCCCGGCCCGGCCCGTCCCGGCCTCAGGCGTTCACAGAAAGCGCCACAGGTGGTCGGCCGTGCCGTTGTCGTCGTACTGGACCACCTGCGCACTGTTGCCGGTGGACATACGGTCCACACCGAGGACCTTCCCGCTGTTCTTGTTGCGGACGCGGTACCAGCCGTCGCCGTTGTCCACCAGCGTCCACAGGTGATCGTCCGTTCCGTTGTCCTCGAACTGCACGACGATCGCGCTGTTGTCCATCGACATGTGGTCCACGCCGAGCACCTTGCCGCTGTTCCCGTTGCGGATCAGATGCCAGCCGTCGCCCCTGTCGATCAGCTGCCACGCGTGGTCGCCCGTTCCCGTGTTGTCGAACTGCACCACCCGCGCACTGTTCTCGGTCGACATTCCGTCGACGGCCAGGACCTTGCCGCTGTTCTTGTTGGCGAGTCTGCGGAACGGCGGTTCCGGCGTCCAGGGCCGGCCGTCGGGAGCCGCCGTCGGGAAGGACGTGACGCGAAGTCGCGCGGCGCCCATGGGAATGAGGGTGACCGCCTCGACCGGCGCGTCGCTGCGGGCGGGGCAGTCCTGCAAGGGCGCGACGACATGTTCGTCGTCCGCCACCCACTCCTGGATCTTCCGAGCCTGCGCCGAGAGGTGTATGGGCGTGCCGGCGGCAGTGAACGGCTGGTCCGGGACGACGGGGCTGGTCTGTACCGGAGTCAGCGAGGTCTCCGGCACGAGGCCGTAGTTCCATGCGGTGGTCGCGTGAACCTCGTACGCGGGGAACCTGTCGTCGCCCGCGTAGCGGTCGTAGCGCTCGCCGATCTGCAACGAGTAGCTGAGGGGCCCCTGTTCGACGCTGACCGCGCCGTGCCGGCCGGGCCACGAGCGCAGCCGGGCCTTCTGGGGCAAGCGCAGCCGGACCACGTCACCGTCGTGCCAGGTGCGATCGATCCGCGCCCAGGACGGACCGTCCGGGGCCGTGACCGCCGTACCGTTGACGAGCAGTTGGGGACCCGTGCACCAGCCGGGCACACGCAGCCGCAACGGGAAGGTCACGGGGCGGGGCGTGTTGACGGTGAGGGTGATCGTGTCCTGGAAGGGGTATCCGGTCTCCTCGGTGACGGTGACCCTCGTTCCGCCCGCGACCGTGGCCCGGACCTGGCTCGGCGCGTAGAGCGCGGCGACCAGACCGCCGTCGGCACCGGTGAGCCAGAGTTCCTCGGTGAAGTAGGGCCAGCCCATACCGTAGTTGTGGGGGCAGCACCGGTACTGGTCGACGCCGGCCTGGAAGGCCTGCATGGCGAAGCCGTTCTGGAACTGGCCCTCGGTCTTGGGGCGGTTGTCGAGGTCGATGCTGTTGGCGCTGGTGATGTAGTGAACGGACTTGCCGTCCGGATCGAGGGAGGCGGGAAGCATGTTGAAGGCCAGGTCCTCACAGCGGTCCGCCCACACCGGGTCCCCGGTGACGCGGGTCAACAGCTCGTGGCTGGCCATGAATTCGACGATGCCGCAGGTCTCGAAGCCCTGCCGGGGGTCCGCGAACCCGGGGCGGTAGTTCTCGTCACCGGCCAGCCCGCCGCCGGGGAAACGCCCGTAGGCGCCCATCACCGCGCCATACGCCCGGTACGTGGCCCGGGTGAGATCGGCGGAGCCGGTCAACTGCCCGTACTGGGCGGGCTCCCGGAAGCCCTGAGCGATGTTCACGTTGTGCCGGCTCGGGGTGGCTCCGGTCCAGTCGACGCCGTAGCTGTGCATCTTGGCGGCGAGATCGAGGAGGAAGGCCTCGCCGGTGCGGCGATGGAGCCATACTGCGACGTCGAGGCCGTCGCCCCAACGGTAGGACACCCAGCTGGCGTTGAACGCGCCGGGCCCCTGGGCGTTCATGTAGCTGAGGAAGCGGACGAGGAAGGGCACGATTCGCTGGTCGTGGGTGTATTCCTCGTGCGTGCGCAGCGCTTGCAGCAGCGGCAGGAAGGGCCAGAAGTCCGGTCCGCCGTTGAGTGCCGTACGCAATGAGCGCGGCCCGAAGAAACCGTCGCTCTGCTGGGTCGCGAGGATCCCGTCCACCCACGCGCGCGATCGCGTGAGCGCGTGCGCGTCGCCCGTGGCGATCGCCAGCGGGATGTAGCCGCGCAGCCAGTAGGGCACTTCCTCCCAGGCGTCGCGCTCGGGATGCACCCAGCCGGTCGCGGAGAAGTCGAGGAAGTGCGAGAAGTTCTCGTACGTGCCGCACAGACCGGCGAGTTGCAGCCGGAGCTGCCCGGCGAGCCAGCCACGGGCTACCACGCTCCCGGGCGGCAGCTTCTGGAACGCGTCGGCCGGCGTCGTCGTCTGCGCTCGCGGCTGAGGCGCGGCGGCCGCGGCCCCCGTCAGCGGGCCTCCGAGTGCCGCGGCGCCCAGTGCGCCGGAGCCCATGGCGAGGATTCTCCGTCTGCTCACCGACATTGCAGGTGACCTGCCTTCCGAAAGGGGTCTGCTTGCAGTGCGACAACGTTGTCTCGCGCCTTCCGCCACGACCGGCCCCGCAAGATCATTCGGATCCGGCCCCTCCGTTCCTCGGGAACGGAAGGCGCCGCGGACTTCTACAACGTTGGAAATGATGCCGCGGACATGACAGCACGCCGGAGTCCAGCTGTCCATAAGGCCTCGCGCCACCGGCGTTGAGGCGGGCCTGCGCCTCGTCATGGGTGTCGTAGGCCTCGATGTCGATCGGCTCGGCGGGCGTGTGGGAGTGGAGCAGGTCGTACGTGGTGCCGCGGCCGTCGCCTCCGGCTGTCAGCCGCCGCCTCCGGTCATCGACATCAGCAGCTGGTGGGTCTCCGCGTCGGCGGCCACCACCAGTCCGCGGCCCGACCGCCCGACCGGGGCGCCGTCGATCCCGGTGACGACGCAACCGGCGGCCCTGCACAGTGCGATGCCGGCGGCGAAGTGCACGCTCCCGGACAGGTCACCGCCGTCCGTGACGTACGCCGCGCGCTTGCCGGCGGCGACCCAGGCCAGAGCCAGCGTCGTCGACACGACCCGGGGCCGGAAGCGTTCCACGAAGTCGGGCCGGGCCAGCAGGTCCACGGCGCGGAAACCGGGCGCGCCCGGGAACGGCGGGTCCAGATTGACGTCCACGAGGCTGGTGGCGGACGTGGGCGCCAGTCGCGTATCGGCGCCGTCCTGCCGTACCCAGGCGTTCCGGCCGTCGGTGAGGAAGACCTCGCCGCTGAACGGGTCGGCCACCGCCGCGGCACCATCGCGCAGCGCCACGTTGACGGCCACCAGCATGTTGCCGACGGCGTAGTTCAGCGTGCCGCACAGAGGGTCCACCAGCCACTGGCGCACGCTCCCCTCCGCACCCTGGCGCCCGCTCTCCTCCCCGAGCACGGCGTCATCGGGCCGGGCCTCGTGAAGAACGGCGAGGATCGTCTTCTCGGCCTCGATGTCGGCGGCGGTGGCGAAGTCGCCGCCGCCCTTGTCGACGCGCGTGAGGCGCCGTCCGTACATGGCGCGCACCACGTCGGCTCCCGCGAGTGCCGCCGCTGCCGCGACCTCGGCGTCGTCGCGTCCCGTATACGAATCGATCATGTCCCGCACGATATCCGCGGCACCGGACAGCCCGCCCCGGTATCCGCGGGAGACGCAAGTCCGGCCGCCGAGGCCGCACTTCGAGCCCGCCGGGCACCGCGCGCACCGCCTGCCGGGAGCTGCGGCTCCGGTGCGTCGGCCGGGACCTGTGGGGACTGCCGGGCCGATTGTCAGTGGCCGGCGCTAGCGTTCGCTGCATGGTCGCACTCGGCCCGGGACGGACTGACCTGGGTGAACTGTGCTCTCATCATGTGTTCCTGACGCGGAAGGCTGTGGCTCGTGGGGTGGCTGTCGGCGGGTGACGGGTATGAAGTCGCCCTTGTGGAGGGGCGGGTGGCAGTGCGTGCCACCACGGGCCGGTCGGCGGGGCGGCGGCTGAAATCGCTTCCGCGCGCGCTCAAGGACCACCCCGAGGTGGACCGGCTGCGACGGTTCGCCGAGTGGCTCGACCGGCACGCCACGGCGTGTGAGGCGCAGGTCGACGCGTGGATGGTGTCGTCGCTGCCCGTGCCCACCGGGCTGCTGGCCCGGGTGTGGCCGGATGAGGCCTGGCAGTCAGCGCTGCGCGATCTGGTCGTGGTCGGCGACGATCCGGACGACGTGGGCTTCCTGCGCGGCGCCACCGACGCGGGCGAACTGCGGCTGGTGAACCTGGACGGCGAGACCGTCCGGATCGCCCCGCGCACGGTCACGCTGCCGCATCCGGTACTGCTCCCGGACCTCGACGATCTGCGCGACTTCGCGGCCGAACTGGGCATGGTCCAGAGCGTCGAGCAGATCCACCGGGCGATATGGCGACGGCCCGATGATCTCCGTGCCAAGGCCACCGAGGTGCGGGAGTTCGCCGGGGGCTCGTTCCGTTCCCGCTTCGCACTCGCCGCACGGGCCAGTTCGCTCGGTTACGGCGTGTCGGGGGGTTACGCCACCGCCCGCGTGCGGGACGGCGTGCGCACCGTCGAGGCCTCGGTGTGGATCGGGGAGCCGTACTGGGAGGGCGACGTCGAGACCGGGGCGCTCACCTGGCAGGACCAGGACGGCCGCGCCCTGCCGCTGGGCGAGGTGGGGGCGGTCGCGTGGTCGGAGGGGATGCGCATGGCCGCGGCGCTGTACGCCGGCCGCGTCATCGAGGAGGGCAAGAACGCATGAGCGGGGGGACGCAGGTGTCGTACGAGGAACTGCTGGCGGCGGGTGCGGTGCTGCCTCCGGACACGGAGGGGGCGGACGGGCCGGGGGTTGCGCTGACGGCGCGGACGTACCGTCATCCGGGTCTGGACGACCGGGTGGTGGTGCGGCTGGTGCCGGGTGAGCTGGGGGCCGCGGAGGACCTGGCCGCCGGATTCCTCGGCCTGGAGCAGGACGCCGAGCCCGTCATGGTCGGGTTCGGGCCCCGCCAGTCGCTCGGCTTCCCGGAATGGGTGCTGGTGCACCACCCGCAGGACGGCCACCACGCCCTGCGCGTCGTGCCCGACCTGGAGCGGGCCGCGCGGCAGGTCAAGTCCCGCCCGAAGGCCTCTCTCGAGGCCTTCGTGGAACTGGGCGAGAGGCTGGCGGCCTCGGTGCCTCACTTCCTGCCGACGTTCTACGAGCAGGCCGGGCGGGTGTTCCTGGCGGAGGAGAACGCCACTTATGCGGCCCAGTTGTTCACCCGCGCCCGCAAGGCCGAGGCCGAGCACGGTCTGACGGTGCAGGAGGAGCGGCTGGACGCCGTGTTCCTGGAGTTCGCGCTGGCCGGGGCGCTCCCGGTCAAGGTGTTGTCGGCCTATGCGAGGGAGCTGGCCGCGCGTGTGCCGGCGGAGGACGCGCTGCGCCGCTTCACCCGGCTGTGCCTGCGCCGCACGGCGGGCGGGCTGCCGCCTTCGGTGCAGATGGCGAACGACCTGCGCAAGCTGGCCCGGGCCGCCGGCCGCGACGCCGGTCTCACCGAGCAGGAGTACGTCTGCGAGCTCCTCACCCTCCCGGCGACCCTGCGCGCGGCGGCCGGCTGGTGGAAGGGGCACCGCACGGCGCTGGTCGCCCTCGCGACGCGCGAAGCGCGGGTGCGGGGCACCTTGCTCGATCTGATGCCCGCCGGTGGCGACAGTGACATGTCGACGATGTGGCTGGAGCTGCTGGAGGACTCCGGCGCCACCGCGGGGCTGTGGGACGCCACCCTGCCCGACGAGCAGCGGCCGCAGGACGGTGCCGCGGGCTGGCTGGAGCGGTTCCTGACCTTCTGGCAGCGGGCCCGGTCGTGGCGCGACCCCAGTCGCATGGCCGAGCTGTATCCGCTGGTGGAGCGGACCGCGGACCGGTTGCGGACCGAACTCGCCCCGTCCGGTGGAGCGTTGAGGGTCATCCACGATCTGGATCTGATCGACCTGCTGTTGTCGCTTGACGTTCCGGTGGCCGCACCGCGCGAGGGCGACGCGCTCCTGCTGTCGCAGTGGGCCCTGGGCGAGGGCCGCCGCGACCTGGTGTCGCTGGCCGCGGACAGCCGCTTCCACGGGGCCTTCCACCGGGGCGCGGACCGTTTCGGCAACGACGACCAGTCGCTGCGGTCGATCACGCTCCTCGCGGCGTCACCGGGCGGCCGTCCCCTGCTCGCGGACTGGGTGCTCGGGGTCGTACGGCGGTTCACCGCCGTGGGCCTGCCCCAGCTGCCCGAGGCACTGGCCCGCCTGAAGTGGCTGCCCGCCGAGGCACTGGCGCTGGCCGAGGACGAGGTCCGTGACGCCGCCGGCACGGACCTCGCACCGGTGCTGGCGCGCACGCTGCGGGCCGGGCTCTTCGACGAACTCGGCTGGCCCGCATGGGAGGACGCGGTCGCCGACCTCGTTCCCAAGGCCGACGTCGAGGACGTGGTCGTCGCCGACGCCTGGCCCCATCTCATCGTGGCCGGAGCCTCCCAGGCGCGGGTCATCGGCGCCGAGGGCACGCTCCTCACCCACGACCTGCGGATTCCGGCGAACAACGGCTGGGGCGATCCGGGCTTCCACCATGTGGACGGGGAGCTTCTCGTCTACTGGAACGACCGCACCGAGGGACTGCGCGGCTACTGGCACACCCGCCCCGACCGCCCGCAGTCCCTGGAGGGCGCCCGGAACACCAGGGGTACCCGGATGGACTGGTACCGGGGGAACGGGCCGATCACCCTGCCTCTGCCCGGCGGCGGCCGCACGACGGGCGGCGGCATCCTGCACGCCGGCGACACCACCCTGCCCGAGGAGCGTCAACTGCTCTGCGACGGCGTCTCGTACTGGGTGTGGAGCGCGGAGGACGGGGTGCACGACTGGCACGAGTACGACCCTGCGACGGGTGAGCGGGGCCGGGTGAGCAGGCCCGCCTTCCTCACCGACGCCCTGCGGGACGCCCCCGAGGGAAGTACGTTCGGCGGTGGCCGGCTGAGCCCCTCACCGACCGTCGGAACGACACCCGCCTCCGCGCCCGTGGACGGCCTGGTCGGTCTGCGCGTGGTGAAGCTGCCCGACGGCTCCGTGCGCGCCGAGGACCGGGCCGGTCACACCGTCACCCTGCCCGCGGACGTCGGCCGGCCCTCGACGCTCGTGGTCTTCCCCGGTGCCGAGGAGGCGCGGGCCGTCGTCCACCAGAGCTGGCGTCTCGCCATCGTGGACGCGGACGGCGTCACCACCTCGGTGGCCAAGACCGACCGCGCGCCCGGCGCCTTCGGCGAGGGCTCTCTGCTGCTGCCCCCGGTGCAGTACTGGGAGTGCCTGACGGCCCGCGATCCCGAGGGCTCCGAGTCGCTGCGGCGCATCGGGCGCGACACGGCCGCGGCTCTGCTGGCCGCCGCCGGTGACGAGGACAAGGAAGTCCTGCCGGAGGCCATCCGTTCGCTCCTCCAGGTCACGCACACCGCCCTGGTCGCGGGAATCGCCGGTGTCGTACGGCACGCGGCCGGTCAGCAGGCCGTCCTGGACGCGGTGGCCGTCCGGCTCACCCACGCCCTCGACGACGGCCCGCAGGAGGAGGGCCCCGCCGGACCGCCGGACACCGTCCTCATCGACGCGACGAACGGTCTCTGCGGAACCACCCGCTCCTGGTGGAACCGTGACAACGAGGCCGACACCGTCTTCCGTACCCTGCGCGAGCTGAAGCGGGCGGCCGGGCTTCCTGACGCCCCCGTGACGGAGGGAGCGACAGCGCTCCTCCACCTCGACGGACGACGGGTACCCGTGGGACAGCCGAGCCTGGAGACACTGCTCGACCGTGTGCCCGCTCTGGCCTACCGGACGGCGGCCCACACCACTCCCGACGACCACAGGGAGGCCCTGCACGCGCTGCTCGCCGAGTTCGACGCCCTGGATCTGGCGCCGGCCGCCGGACTCTCGCCCTGGCGCAAGGTGGAGCTGCACCTGGCGGTGGACACGGTGCGCACCCCGTCGGGCGAGTGGCGTGAGGGCGCGTGGAACGGGGTGCTTCCCCTGGGGGACGGTTCCTTCATCGCCGTGGTGGGGGGCGTGTCGCAGGGGGAGGACGGCTGTGTCTTCACCGGGTTCTTCCACGATCCGGCCGGGCGCTTCGACACCCCGGAGCCCTACACGCTCCGGGCGTCCGCCCCGTTGAGCGAGGACGGTCACGCGGGCCGGCTCGGCGCGTTCCTCGAGGAGTTGTCGGCACGCGGACCGGCTCCCTGGTTCCCGCAGGCCGCCGAGGAGTTCGCGCGTCTGACCGGCGTCACCGACACCATGGCCCGGCTGATCGTGGCCGGGATGCCCCAGGTCATCAATGAGCGCTCGTACCTGACCGCGCAGACATGCGCGGCCATCGGAGTGAAGCCCGGTCCCGCGGGCGTCGCCAAGGAGGAACTGCGCCAACTGGGCGAGGCGATCCGTGCCGAGGTCGTGGCAGCGCTACTGCCCGCCGACCCCGCCCGCCTGTGGACCGAGGGACCGGACTGGGCCGCCGCGGCCGAGGTCTGGAACAGCAGGCTGGGCCGACGGGCCGCCGTACCCGAGGAGTTGCTCAGCGACGCGGTGCGCGCCTTCAAGCACGGACAGTGGAATGCCCGCCAGGCGCTGCCCGCGATCCTCGACCCGGCCCAGGAGCCCCGGCTCACCCGTGACCACGAGTGGGTGGTCGACGGCGACCGGGTCAAGTCCCTCGACAAGGAGACGCCCGGATTCGCCGGACCGATCCTGATCGGCTTCGTCGGACTCGCCGCCTGGCTCGCCCACCGGCTCCCCGCCGGGGACCCGATCCGCGCCGCGCTGCCCGCCGCGCTCGACGCCGTGCGCGACCGGCTGTCCCACCCCGGGCTGATGCTCGACCTCGGGCGGTACGTCAGCATCAGCGACTTCCGGAAGACGGCGGGCGCGCCCACCGAGGTCGGCAAGGGGTTCGAGCGGTACGGCGCCGTCGTCCTCGCCACGCACGACGACCAGCCGTCCCCCGCCCTGCGGGTCTCCCTGCTCGACGAGGCGGGCCAGGACCCGTACCTGCCCGCGCTGCGTGTCGACGGCCAGCGCCCCTACCACGTGGAGGTGGCCCTGCGGCTGGCCCGCTCCGCCCGCTTCGAGGCACTGCTCGCCGATCCGGGCGACCCGCAGGCGGGCGAGCGCGGCAAGGACGGCACCTGGTGGCCGCAGGACCCGACCCGCTCGGTGCCGGATCTCGTCACGGAGGCCGCCAAGGAGTACGGCCTAGGGGAGGACGCGGCGGCGCTCTATCTGATGCTGCTCGCCATGCCCGACCCGACGGACCGGATGACGGCCCGGTGGACGGGGTGGAAGCCGGCCCGTCTCAAGGCGGCCCGTGCCGAACTGGCCGCCACCGAGCTGGTGTTGGAGGCCAACCGCACCCGGGCCGGGCGTTCGCTGTTCCTGCCCGGCGGCTGGGTGGTGCCGAAGGCCCCGCGCGTTCCGCTGGAGCAGTGGAAGCGGCCGCTGTACGACGACCTGCTGTGGCGGGATGAGGCTCTGCTCGCCGTGATCGTGCCGGCCGAACCGGTCGCGGATCTGTACCGAAGGGCCTGGCAGCTGGTCCAGGAGGGCGGCGGGCCCCGGTTCGAGGAGTTCGAGGTACGACCGGGCCGCCGCCGCTGACGCACCGCCGGGGCTCCGGTGATCTCCGGCCGGGCCCCGGCACCTTCCGCCACTGACGACACACGTACCCACCGAACAAGGAACACGCATGCCCCCGACCGACACAGCGACGGCACTTCCGGCACGGCAGACCCTGCCCGCCGAGGAACGCCACGCCACCGAACTCGCCTTCCTCGCCGCCCACGACACCGGCCCCCGCCCGCCCGGCTGGTGGCTGACCCCCCGCGCCGTCATCACCTTCGCCTGCGGCAGCGGCGGCGAGTCGCTGGCACTCCCCGAGCGCCACGACACGCTGCCGGACAAGCTTGTGATCACCCCCAAGTTCGTCGGCGAACGCGCCATGGTGGAGCGGTGTGTGGTCACGCTCGCCGGGGAGCGCGGTCTCCTGCTGGTCGGTGAGCCCGGCACGGCCAAGTCGATGCTCTCCGAGCTGCTGTCCGCCGCCGTCTGCGGCACCAGCGCGCTGACCGTGCAGGGCACCGCGGGTACCACCGAGGACGCGATGCGCTACGGGTGGAACTACGCCCTGCTGCTCGCCCAGGGCCCGACGCCGACGGCTCTGGTCGACTCCCCCGTGCTGGCCGCCATGCGCGCCGGGCGGGTGGCCCGCGTCGAGGAGATCACCCGCTGTCTGCCCGAGGTCCAGGACGCTCTGGTGTCGATCCTGTCCGACCGGCGGATGAGCGTGCCCGAACTGGCCGGCACGGACGACGCCCAGGTCGCGGCCGCCCCCGGCTTCACCGTCATCGCGACCGCCAACCTGCGCGACCGGGGTGTCTCGGAGATGTCCGCCGCGCTCAAGCGCCGCTTCAACTTCGAGACCGTGCACCCGATCGCCGACGTCGAGGCCGAGACCGCGCTCGTACGGCGCCAGGCGGTCGCGGCCGTCGAGCGGGCGGGGGCCGGCTTCGGTGTCGACGACGCGGTCCTCGACGTGCTGGTCACCGTCTTCCGTGACCTCAGGGCAGGACGGTCCGCCGAGGGCTGGGACGTGGAGCGGCCCGGCACGGTCATGTCGACGGCCGAGGCGGTGCAGGTCGCGGTCTCCCTCGGGGTGGCCGCCGCCTACCTTCCCGGGGCCGACTCCCTGGACCTGGTCCCCGGTCATCTGCTGGGCGTCGTCCGCAAGGACGACCCCGCCGACCACGCGCGTCTGCTCGGCTACTGGGACGGTCCCGTGCGACGCCGCGCCGAGGACGGTTCCGCGCTCTGGCGCAGGCTCTGGGACCTGCGGGAGAACCTCCGATGACGTACACCCAGGATCCACGGGCTGCCGTCACTGCCCTCGCCGGCTCCGTCGCCCCGTACCTGCTGGGCGTACGGCACCACAGCCCGGCGCTCGCCTCGGCGGTGCCCGCCCTGCTCGACGCCTGCGGGGCGGAGGTCGTGTGCGTGGAACTGCCGGCCGACTTCCAGGCGTGGCTGCCCCATCTGTCCGCGCCGGGCACTCTCGCGCCGGTCGCGCTCGCCGGGGCCGGTGAGAACGGCCGGCTCGGCTTCTACCCGTTCGCCGACTTCTCCCCGGAACTGGCCGCGGTCCGCTGGGCAGCGGCGCGTGGAGCCGACGTCGTGTGCTGCGATCTGCCGATGTCCGATCCGCGGTGGACCGAGGCCGGCCCCCTCCCATCGGGTGACACGCGGACGGCGGTCGCCGAGGAGACGGCCGTGTCCTTCTCCTTCGGGAACGCGCTGGCCGCGTCCGGGACCGGCCGTGACGGTGACGATCTGTGGGACCGCTGCGTGGAGGTCCTCGCCCCGGGATCGGCCCCCGAGGCGATCCGCCGCGCCGCGCTCGGTGTCGGCTGGGCATTGCGCAGCGACGCCGAGGCCGCGGGCGGCGCACCGGCGCTCGACCTCGCCCGTGAGGCCCATATGCGCGAGACGATCGCCCGTGCCGCGGACGACGGGCGCCGGGTCGCGGCCGTCATCGGCGCGTTCCACGCCCCGGCGCTGACGGCGACCGCCCTGGCATCCGACACGAGCACGGCTCCGAGTCCCGGCGGCACAGTGTCGACGGGGGTCGGCCACGGCGTCGGCGCCGAGCACCCGGAGGTCGTCACCTCCCTCGTTCCCTACGCCTTCGATCTGCTGGACTCGCGTTCCGGCTACCCCGCAGGCATCCGGGATCCGCGCTGGCAGCAGGCGGTGTTTCGCGCCGGGGGCGACCCCGAGCAGGTTCGGGACGCGGCCGCGCGGGCGGTCACCGACGTGTGCCGGGAACTCCGTGCGTCCGGGCATCCCGCCGGAACGGGCGAGGCCGCCGAGACCTTGCGGATGGCAGGCGACCTCGCACGGGTCCGCGGACTCACGGCGCCGGGGCGGGGTGAGCTCGTCGAGGCGCTCACGAGCGTGATGGGCCAGGGCGAACCGCTGGGCCGGGGCCGGGCCCTCGCCCAGGCGCTCGAAGTGGTCATGGTCGGCACCGACCGCGGCCGGATCGCGCCGGGCACACCGCGCTCCGGGCTCGGCCCGTACGTGGAGGCGGAGGTCGCCGCGCTGCGGCTGCCGGGACCCGAGGACCCCACGGCGCGCGAGGTGCGCCTCGACCCGCTCCGCTCCGCTCTCGACGGCCGCCGCGAAGTGCTGCTCCAGCGCCTCGCCGTGTGCGGCGCGGGCTACGGGGAGGCCGTGGCGGTGGCCGGTACGGGCGACGGATCCGCCCTGACCACCAGGTGGCGGGTGTCATGGACGCCGGCGGTCCCCGTACGGCTGGACCTGGCGGGTATGCGGGGTGTGACCCCGGCCCTGGCCGCCGAGGGCACCCTTCGGGAGACATTCCGCAGAGAGTCCGCCGACGGCGGGCCCACCTGCGCCCATGTCCTCGCGGCACTCGGTGCCGCCGCCCGCTGCGATCTGCCGGCGCTCGTGTCGGAGCGGCTCGCCGATGCCGCCGAGCTCTTCCCCACCGCCGCCACACTGCCCGAACTCCTCGCCGCACTCGACCTGTTGGAGGCCCTGTGCCGGGGCCATCTGCCCGGAACAGGACCGGACACCCGACAGGCCGCCGCCGAACTGGCCGCCGATCTGCTGGAGTCGGCGGTCCGCACCCTGCCCGGACTGGCGGGCAGTGACCGGCCGGAGGACACGGCCGCCCTCGTCGAACTGGCCTCACGGGCCGGTGAACACCGCCTCGGACTAAGGATGGACGACGCTCTCGCCGCCCTCGCCCGCACGGGCTCCCCCCTCGTCCAGGGCGCAGCGCTGGCCGCCCGGCTGCTGCTCGATCTCGACGACGCCACCGTCCTCGGCGCGCGCACGGCGGGTTGGATCGACACGGCCACCGGACCGGAGGCCCGGCATGCGCTGAGCCGCCGGCTCGGGGGGCTGCTCAGTGGCGCGGCCGCGTTGCTCCAGTCGGCGCCCACCGCGCTCGACCTGCTCCTCGACCGCGTCGACACGCTCACCGACCAGGGCTTCCTCGACCGGCTCCCCGCCCTGCGCGGGGGCTTCGACACACTCACTCCCGCAGGCCGTGACCGCCTCCTCCAGACCGTGACCGAGCGGCTCGGTGACCGTCCCGACCTGTCGCTCACCGCGTCGCCGCGACTCCTCGCTCTGTGGACGGCCGCGGACGCGGCGGGACTCGCCTGTCTCCAAGCGCTGGGTCTGCCCGCCGGGACGGACACCGCACCTGCGGCGGACACCGGGCTCCGCGCGAATGGCGGACGAGACGGGCACCCCGCGCCCGCGCTGCCCGCCGGGACGGACTCCACGCCGACGGCGGACACCGGGCTCCGCGCGCACACCGGGCGAGCCGGGCACGCCACGTCCGCGCCGCCCACCCCGCCGCGCTCCGCGACGACAGTCGCCGTCACGGCGGCCTCCGCCGCCCTCCGCATCACACCCACCGACCGCTGGCGGCTGCTCCTCGGCCGGGAGACCGACAAGCTCCCGCAGAGCGCCCGCCGGTACGCGCACGCGCTCGACGAGCTGTACGGCGCCGGGCGCGGCGAGGGCTCCTCCGACCTCGGCCGGGAAGGTTCCCCGGGGCGGGGCGGCGGCCGCGAGGCGTCCTTCCCCACAGCCCGCGACTGGGCCGACGAACTGCGGGCGCTGTTCGGGGATCAGGTCCGGGAGGAGGTGCTGGCCCGCGCGGCCGACCAGGGCCGCAGCGACGTACTGGCCGAACTCGACCCCGCCTCGGTGCGCCCGTCGGTCGATCTGCTGACCTCCGTGCTGTCTCTCGCGGGCGGAATGCCGGAGAAACAACTGGCCACCCTGCGCCCCCTCGTACGCCGGCTGGTCGACGAACTGGCCAAGGAACTCGCGACCCGGATGCGGCCCGCCCTCACCGGGCTCGCGACGCCCCGGCCCACCAGACGCCCCGGCGGCCGGCTCGACCTGCCGCGCACGCTTCGGGCCAACCTCGCCCACGCCCGCCGCGATGCCGACGGGCGCACCGTGGTGGTGCCGGAGCGGCCGGTGTTCAGCACCCGTTCGCGCAAGGAGGCGGACTGGCGTCTGATCCTCGTGGTCGACGTGTCCGGGTCGATGGAGGCCTCCGTCATCTGGTCGGCCCTGACCGCGGCCGTCCTCGGCGGCGTACCCACCCTGTCCACGCACTTCCTCGCGTTCTCGACGGACGTGATCGACCTGACGGACCGGGTCGAGGACCCGCTGTCGCTGCTCCTGGAAGTACGGGTCGGCGGCGGCACCCACATCGCGGCCGGGCTCAGCCACGCCCGCTCCCTGGTCACCGTGCCCAGCCGGACCCTCGTGGTCGTGGTGAGCGACTTCGAGGAGGGCTACCCGCTCGGCGGACTCCTGGGCGAGGTACGGGCCCTGGCGAGCTCCGGGGCGCACCTGATGGGATGCGCCGCTCTGGACGACACCGGCAACCCTCGCTACTCGGTACCCGTCGCGCAGCAGCTCGTCGCGGCCGGCATGCCCGTCGCCGCGCTCAGTCCCCTCGCCCTCGCCCGCTGGGTGGGCGACCGTCTCCGCGGAGAGACCCGATGAACGCCGAACTGCCCCCGGTGGCTCCCGATGTGGCCGCCTCCGCCGTCGAGGGCCTGACCACCAGGCTGCGCAAGAAGCTGGACGCCGCGATCGACTCGTACGCGACCCTGCCGGTCGTCACCGACGGCATGGCCCGGCGCGTGCGGTGCGGTGAGGACGCGGAGGTCGTTCTCACCCCCGGACCGTCCGGCCGCGTCACGGACGCGGGCCAGGTGGTGTGCAGTTGTCTGCTCGCCCCCCGGTGTCTGCACCGGGCCGCCGTCCTGGGCGTCTGCCCGCTGGCCGGCACGGAGGCCGAAGGGGAGGCCGAGAGCGACAGCGCGTCGCCGGAGGGCTCCGCCACGGTTGTCGACGCGGCCCCCGACTCCGCGACCGACACCGTCGACGACAGCGCCCCCGACTCCGTGACATACGCCGTTGCCGACGCGGCCCTCGGCTCCGCGACCGGCGCCGTTGCCGACCTGGCAGCCCTCGGCTCCGCGGCCACCGGGATTCCCACACCGGAGTCCACGGCTGCTCCCACCCTGTCGCCCACCGCCGAGCAGCCGGTCACGGAGACCGGGGAGGTCGTCCCCCTCACTCCGGCCCAGCTGGCCGCCGCGTCCCAACTGTGGACGGCGGCAGCGGCGTTGCTCACGGCCGGGGTGCCCGCCGCGGGCGCGGTACCCCAGGCCGAGTTGCTGCGGGCCGCGCACACGGCCCGGCTGGCCGGGCTGCACCGCGCCGAGGCGGCCGCGCTGCGGGTCGTACGGGGGCTGCGGGGCGCGCGTGCCCGCCATGACGGTCACCGGCTGGCCGACCTCGTCGCGCAGATACGGGAACTGCTGCTCACCACAGCCCTGTTGGGCACGGGAACCTCGGATCCGGCGCTGATCGGCACCGCCCGCCGCGCCTACCGGCCGGGCGGCAGTCTGCGGGTCCACGGAGTCTGCAGTGAGCCGGTGATCGCCGCCACCGGGTACGGCGGTGTCGTCACCCATGTCATCTCGGAGGACGGACGCTGGTTCTCGGTCGCCGACGTCAAGCCCGGCGGACCGGCTCGCGCCCAGGGCGCGGCCAACGCCACCGTGGCGCTCGGCTCGGGCAACCTCGATCACGCCCAGCTGTCCCGGGGCGGACTGCTCATCTCCGGTGCGACGGTGTCCTCCGACGGACGCCTCGGCTCCGGCAAGGGGGTACGGGCGACGCCGTTGACCGGTGTTTCGTGGACATCGGGCCCGCTCGCCGCGCTGTTCGCGCGCCCGCTCGCCGACGTCGTCGCCGAACGGCTCGCAGTGGCCCCGGACGCCGATCCGGAGCGGGCCGAGCAGACGGCACGCGAGCTGGTGGGCTGCGACCTGGTCCTCGTCGGGGCGGCAGGGGACCACCTGATCGCCCGGGAGCTGCCTTCCGGACGGCCGGAGGCGGAGGGTCTGCTGATGCGGCTGACCCCGGCCGGGGAGCACACCGGCCTCGCCCACACGGCCAACTTCCGTCGGCTCGCCTCCCGGCCGGGACTGCGGCTGCGTGTCGTCGGCCGGCTGGACCCGGACCGCGCCGCCACGCTCCGCCCGCTCGCCGTCGCCCCGCTGCCGGGAACCGAGGCCACGCTGCGGCTGCCCGCGGAGTGGCAGGGTCACGCCGATCTGGGCTACAACCGCCTGGAGGGCGCGCACCTTCCGCCGCCGGATGCCGTGTCCGCCACCTCCATGACTCCCGTCGACGGTGTGCGCGTCGAAGCGCAGGACCCGCTGGCGCAGGCCCCGCTGTGGCGGCTGCGGCAGCTGGTCGAGGTCGCCGTGTCGGGCGGCCGCAGAGCCGTGGCGGAACCCGCTCGCGACGGTGATCTGCGCGGGGACGGGGCGGCACTGCGACGGGGCGGTTTCGCCACCGCCGCCGACCTGGCGGCCGGCCTCACCGCGGAGGCCGACCGGCGCACCCGTGATGTCTTCGGCCGCACCGGCGAGGCCGACCCGGACAGCTACGCACGGGCATGGCTCGCCGCGGCCGTCTATCTGGCGGGCGTCGAACGGTCCTTGGTGCAGGCCACCTGGCAGCCGGAGGCCGCCGGTCACTGATCAGCCGTACTGCCGGGGCAGGCGCACCACCTGGACGAAGAAGTCGTCGATCTGGCGGACGGCCGCGATGAACTGGTCCAGATCGACCGGCTTGGTCACATAGGCGTTGGCGTGCAGTTTGTAGCTGCGCAGGATGTCCTCCTCCGCCGCCGAGGTGGTGAGCACCACGACCGGGATGTGGGACAGGGCCGGGTCCGACTTGATCTTCTCCAGGACCTGCCGGCCGTCGTACTTGGGCAGGTTGAGGTCGAGGAGGATCAGGTCGGGCTGCGGGGCGTCGACGTGGTCTCCGCGCCGGTAGAGGAAGTCGAGCGCCTCCTCGCCGTCCCGCACGACGTGCAGGGTGTTGCCGATCTTGTTGTCCTCGAACGCCTCCCGGGTCATCAGCTCGTCGCCCGGGTCGTCCTCGACGAGGAGGACGTCGATGGGGGCTCCGGCGGGAGTGGTCATATCAGGGCCTTGTCCTCGGTGCTGTCGTGAAGGGTGTCCGCCGCGTCGGCGGACGGGATGGTGAAGCAGAACCGCGTGCCGTCGGTGTACGTGGTGTCGATCCAGATGCGGCCGCCGTGGTACTCGACGATCTTCTTGCACAGCGCGAGGCCGATGCCGGTTCCACCGTAGGCATCACGACTGTGCAGCCGCTGGAAGATGACGAAGACCTTCTCCTCGAACTCCCCCGGGATTCCGATGCCGTTGTCGGTGACGCAGAAGCGCCAGGCGCCGGAGTCCTCCGGGTCGCGCTCGCAGGTGATGCCGATGTGCGGCGGGCGGTCCGGGTGACGGAACTTGACGGCGTTGCCGACCAGGTTCTGCCAGAGCATGGTGACCAGGGTCGGGTCCCCGACGACCCGGGGCAGTTCGTCGGGCAGGTCGATGCGCGCGCCGCTGTCGGCGACCGAACTGTCCAAGTTGGCCAGCGCCTTGCCGAGCGTCTGGTCCAGATCGACCGGCAGGCGGGCATCGTTGACGCGGCCCACGCGCGAGAAGGTGAGCAGGTCGTTGATGAGGATCTGCATGCGTTTGGCGCCGTCGACGGCGAAGTCGATGTACTGCCGTGCGCGGTCGTCCAGTTGGTCGCTGTAGCGCTTCTCCAGCAGCTGGCAGAACGAGGCCACCTTGCGCAGCGGTTCCTGAAGATCATGGGAGGCCACGTAGGCGAACTGTTCGAGCTCGGCGTTGGAGCGGCGCAGCTCCACGGCCTGTGCGTCCAGGTCGGCGGTCTGCCGGGCCAGGATCTCCCGCTGCTCGCGGGAGAAGCCCAGTTCGGCGACGATCCGCTGCCGCATGTTCTCGACGTCGCCCGCCACGGCGGTGAGGTCGGCGGGACCGCCACCGGTGATGACGTGGTCGAAGTCGCCCTGGGCGACCCGGCGCGTGGCGATGCGCAGTTGGTCGAGCGGCCGGGTCACCAGCACGCGGACGAGTACCGTCAGCACCACGCCGGTCAGCAGGAACACCAGGACCATCCCGGTGAGAACCGCGTCGCGGAGTTTCCGTGCGGATGCCAGCTGGTCCTGGCCGTGGTCGACAGCCGCCGCCAGTCCGGCGATCTGCTCGGCGGACGCGCTGCGGATGCGGTCGAAGGACGTCTTGCCGCGTTCCGCGGTCACCGGGTCGATCGTGCGCGGTGTACCGGGTGTGATGTCGTTCACCAGCGGTTCGGCGTAGGTGCGCCGCCAGTCGGCGGCCCGCTTCTCGACCGTCTCCAGTTCGTGGAGCAGTTCGGGACGGTCGCCGATGAGGGCGCGCATCCTGGCGACGGAATGCACCTCGTCGCTCCGGCCCTGAGCGTAGGGCGCCAGGAACTGACGGTCGGCCGCGATGGTGTAGCCGCGGACCCCGGTCTCCTGGTTCACCAGGGCCGACTGGAGCCGGTAGGCCTCCCGCTGCGCGGGCTCGACGTCCAGGAGCAGCTGGTCGGTGACCGATGTGGTCCGCGCGAGCAGTTCGGCGCCGACCCCGGCGCCGACGATCACCACCAGTGCCATCAGCGCCAGCACCAGCCTGATCCAGCCCTGCACCGTCAGCCGGCGTCCGGCCCACCGCTCGCCGGTCATGTTCCCTGTCCCGTCATCGAAGTCTTTGTTCTTCCGCACGCTCTTCACATGCATCAGCCCCAGCACAGATGGAGCACGGCGACGTCGTCGGCGAGACCGCCCTGCGTCTCGGCGAGCGCCTCGGCCCCGTCGATCAGTCCGTCGACGAACGCGGCCGGGGGCAGACCGGCCAGTTCACGGGCCATCGCCAGCAGTCCCTCCTCGCCCAGCCGCTCGGTGCCGCGCCCGACGCGCCCCTCGAAGAGGCCGTCGGTGAACAGCACCAACGCCGCGCCCTCCGGGAGCGCCAGTTCCTCGACGGGCCAGCGTGCCCCGCCCGGAATGATCCCGAGCGCGGGGCCGCCCCTGACCTCCACCCACTCGACGCTCCCGGCCCCGCACAGCAGCACTCCGTGATGACCTGCCCGGACCATCCGGAGACGCCGGCGGCCGGGCCCGACGCTGAGGATGACCAGGGTGGCGAAGACTCCGTTCGTGGCCCGCTCGGCCATGAGGATCTCCTCGAGCCGGCCCACCTGGTCGGCACCGGTGACTCCGCTGAGCACCAGGGTGCGCCAGGCTATGCGCAGCGCGACCCCGAGGGCGGCCTCGTCCGGTCCGTGCCCGGAGACGTCACCGATCATGGCGTGCACGGTGCCGTCGGCGCTCTGCACGATGTCGTAGAAGTCCCCGCCCAGCAGGGCGTGCGCACGGCCGGGGCGGTACCGGGTCACGACCTCCACACCGTCCCCGCGCAGCAACGGGCGCGGGAGCAGCCCTCGTTCCAGACGGGCGTTCTCCCTGGCCTGCATCTGGCTGGCCTGCAACGCCGCGGCGTCGCGTTCGGCCTGCTTGCGCTGGATCGCGTAGCGGACCGCCCGCCCGAACAGTTCCGGCTCGACCCGGCCCTTGACCAGATAGTCCTGCGCTCCGGCGGCCACGGCCGCAAGTCCGGTCCCCTCCTCGGCCAGGCCGGTGAGCACCACGACGGCGACGTGTTCGGCGCGCTCACGCACCCTCGACACCGCTTCCAGGCCCTGGGCGTCCGGGAGGTGCAGGTCCAGCAGGACACAGTCCGGGACCTCGGACGCGAGCACGTCACAGGCCTCGGCCATCGAACGCACCCAGCGCAGACGCATACCGAGCGCGCTGTCGGCGACCATCTCCTCCACGAGCAGCGCGTCGCCCGGGTCGTCCTCGACCAGGAGCACCGACGGCTCCTCCGTCCCCCAGGCCGCGGCGCGGTCCAGAGCGGGCGAAGCCACGCCGGTAGCCCCGGGCTGCGACGTCATCATCGAATGAACCCCCACACCCGCCACCACTCCGCCGCTTCATGACGGACAACTCCGCGAGCATACTCACGCTCGCATCCATGCACGTGAAGTGGACTTCTGTTCGTTATGCCGCGCCAGGGACAGGCGGCGGCAGCGACCGGAAATCCCGGCCCGAGAAGGTCCACCAGCGGAAACTCGTTGTCGTCATGGACGGGAATCGATCAGACTCGGCTCATGACCGACATGGTGGCTTTCCGGGAGACGGTCACCGCCTGGGCGGCCGGCGGCCCCGGCGACCTCGCGAGCGAGCCGGCCGTACGACTCGCCGTGCGGACGGTCGTTCTGCTCGAAGGGCCCAGCGATCTCGCGGCGGTCGACGCGCTCGCGGAGAGCCGCGGCCGGGACCTGGAGGCCGAGGGCGTCTGTGTCCTGGCGATGAACGGCGCCATGAACGTGGGGCGCTACGCCCGTCTTCTCGGGCCGCGAGGGCTGGGCCTCCGCCTCACGGGACTGTGCGACGAGGCCGAACGCGGCTACTACGCCCGCGCCTTGGGGCAGTACGGTCCGGAGGCGGACCTTGGGCGCAAGCCGGTGTTCTTCGTGTGCGCGGCGGACCTGGAGGACGAGCTCATCCGTGCGCTCGGCGTATCGCGGGTGGAGGAGCTCATCAGGGCGGAGGGCGATCTGCGGGCCCTGCAAACTTTTCTGCGCCAGCCGGCACAGCGGGGCCGCACCCCACAGCAGCAGTTGAGGCGCTTCCTCGGCACGAAGAAGGGGCGCAAGATCCGCTACGGCCGCGTCCTCGTCGAGGCACTCACTCCCGAGCGGATACCCGCGCCGCTCGCCGGCCTGCTCGACAGTCTGTGACCCGTCCGCGCCGGACGCCTCGACGACTCCCGACGGCGCCGGACGGCCCCGGACAGCGCCAGTTGGGCACGGCTCTCGCTGCCCGGCTTGCGCCGACTCCCCAACTGCCAGCATCCGGCGGCGCCATGGAGCCGGCCCACGAACTCAGGTGAGTCGCCCCTTCATGGGCCGAGGATCCGGGTGTTGGGCACAGAACCACAACGAGCGGTCACCGACAGGTCGTGTCGGGCGCCGGACCCGTACCGCTGCTTCCCGCCGTAGCCGTACGCGGCGGCGCCCGTAGACACCCTCGGTGAGGTGGCGGCCCGGCGGCCCCATAGGCACGGTCCGTCAAAAAGGCGATGATTGCCGTCATGCCCTTGTCGACCGCGTTCACGAGGTTGTTCGGTGTGGAGCACCCCATCGCCCTGGCTCCGATGGGCGGGTCGGCCGGCGGCGAGCTGGCGGCGGCCGTCTCGTGCGGTGGAGGACTCGGCCTGCTGGGCGCCGGCGGAGGCGACCCGGACTGGCTGGCGCGCGAGCTGCCGATCGTGGCGGGGGCCGGGAAACCGTGGGGCGCCGGGTTCCAGACCTGGGCGGCCGGCGCGGCCGTGATCGACCAGACGCTGGAGTACGGACCGGCGGCGGTGATGTTCTCCTTCGGCGATCCGAGCCCTTACACCGAACGGGTCCGTGAGGCGGGCGCGGCTGTGATCATCCAGGTCACCGATCTCGACGAAGCGAGGCGGGCCGTGGACCTCGGCGCCGACGTCATCGTGGCCCAGGGCACGGAGAGCGGCGGGCACGGCGCCCGGCTCGGGCGGTCCACGCTCCCCTTCGTACCCGTCGTCGTGGACCTGGCCGAAGGAGTCCCGGTGCTGGCGGCGGGCGGGATCGCGGACGGGCGGGGTGTGGCGGCGGTCCTGGCTCTGGGTGCCGCCGGGGCGCTCATCGGCACGCGCTTCCAGGCCACGGCCGAGGCCCTGGTCGACGCCTCGACCGCACAGGCCCTCGTCGACGGACGGGGGCAGGACACGGAGCGCAACCGCATCCTCGACATCGCCCGGGGCTCCCGGTGGCCGTCGACGTACACGGCCCGCACTCTGGGCCACCCGTATCTCGGCCGGTGGAGGGGCCGGGAGACGGAACTCGCGGCCGATCCAGCGGCGGCACGCGTCGCGTATCAGGCCGATGTGGCGAGCGGGGAGGTGCCCGCACTGCCGGTCTGGGCGGGCGAGGGCGTCGATCTCGTCACCGACCTGCCACCCGCGGCCGAGCTTGTCGCCACCCTCGCCTCCGAGGCGGGCCGGGCACTGGCACGAGCGGGACGCGGCTGACCGGATCACGGCCCTCACACCGCGATGTCCACCAGCACCGCCGGGGACGCCCCCGCCACCCCGCGCACCACACCAGGCACGACCTCACGAAAGACGGGAAGTCACCCTGACGGAATGTCACCATTGCCCGGAACTATCCGAGCCCGCCTTCGCGCTTCGCCCTGCCCCGCCCGCCCCGCCCCGCCCCGCCCCGGCATCGCGCCCCCGCCGGAACCCGGCACGTCACCACCACTGAACCGTGAGCCCCCGAGCCCCTGATCAACCGAACCGCTGATCAGCCGAACCCCTCAGCGCTGCACCGCTGCACCACTCCACCGCTCACCCATTCCGATTCAACTCACCGGCCGTGGAAACCCGTTCCTCGAGTTCCTCGAAACCCGCCTCCACTCCCTCGTTCGCACACGACCGGCCGAGCCTCGGCAGCACGACCGCGGCACCTCGCTCGGCTCGACCGGTCCGGTCCACGGCATCGCCGGAACAGGAGCACACCCATGCGCCTTTACGCCCAGACCCCAGCGCGTCGGAGCCGTCAGGTGGTCGCCGACCTGATCGCCGTGGCACTGATCGCGGCCGCGGTGAAGTTCGCCCTGGTGGTCCACCACGCGATCATGCTGCTCGCCGAGCCCGGGCGACAGGCCCAGGACGCGGGCGACAGCCTCGCCGGCGGTCTGAACGACGCCGGCAACGCGGCGTCGAAGGTGCCGCTCGTCGGGAGTTCGCTGAAGAAGCCGCTCCGGTCCGCCGCCGACGCAGCCACCGGTCTCTCCGACGCCGGACAGTCGCTGGAGGACCTGGTGGGCCGCGTGGCCCTGCTGGCCACGATCGCCCTGATCTTCCTCTCGGTGGCGTTCGTCCTGGTGCTGTGGCTTCCGCCGCGCGTGCGCTGGATCCGGCGCAGCGCCACCACGAGCCGCCTCCTGGACGCCCCCGGTGGCGCCGACCTGCTCGCCCTGCGGGCCCTGACCGGACCGCAGCGCGACCTCGCCGCGATCCCCGTCCCGCCGGGCGGCCTCGCCGACGCCTGGCGCCGCGGCGACCAGCAGGTGATCACCGACCTGTCCCGACTGACACTCAGGCAGGCGGGCCTGCGCCCGTGACGGGTTCGGCAACACCCGCCCCATGACGGCGGGGAGGTCGCTTCCAGGTGAGTGACGGGCAGTGAGTACAGGGAGGGTGGCATCGAGGCCCCGCCCCGAAAAGCCGACGCCCCATCTCGAAAATCGGTCGCGGCTCCCCTTGCGCGCGGATAGACAGGGACGATGACAGGCGGCGACTCCAGCGGAAATCAAGCAGTTCGGTCGGGACTCGTGGTGAGGATCCCCGAGGCGGAACCCGTCGTCCAAGCGTGGCGGGAACGGCTGGACCCGGCTGTCCGTGAGGGCATGCCGGCACATGTCACCGTGCTCTTCCCGTTTCTCCACGAAAGCCAGATCGACGGCGGCATCCTGGCCGCCCTCGATGGCGTGATCGGGCGTCACGAGCCCTTTGAGGTCCGGTTCCGGCGCTGCGGACGGTTTCCCGGGATTCTGTATCTCGCCCCGGAACCGGACACCGCGTTTCGCGGGCTCACCGAGGCCATCGTGGATCGCTGGCCCGAAACCCCGCCGTTCGGTGGGCAGTTCGCCGAGATCGTGCCGCACCTGACCATCGCGCAGGGCCAGGACGAGGCCGTCCTGGACGAGGCCGAGGCCGGCCTTCGCGGCCAACTCCCCGTCGTCGCCCGCGTGGCGTCCGTGGATCTCATGGTGCATGACGGATCGCGGTGGCGGCAGCGGGCGTCGTTCGTGCTTCGGTGAGTTGGTTGTCGGCCCGGCGCACGGCTGTGACGCGAGTGCGGCCGTGAAGGATCAGGTCAGTTGCTTGTGCATGACGACGCACGGGCGGCCGTACTGGCGGTCGGTGCGGCGGTCGATCTCCTGCCAGCCCTGGGAGTTCCAGAAGGCCAGCGATTCCGGCCGGTTCTCCAGGACCGCCAGTCTGATGCCGTCCCTGCCCTCGCGCCGGTACCGTTCTTCCACCAGCCCGGCCAGCCGGCTCCCGATCCGCTGCCGGCGCAGCCCCCCGTGCACCAGCAGCAGCCCGATCCACGGGTGCCCGTCGGTGGGATGACGGTCGAGCAGACACACCAGGCCCACGATCCGGTCCGGCTCGTCACGGGCGAGCAGGACCTCGCAGCCCTCGGTGCCCGCCTCTTCCCGTAGATCCGCCTCGACCTTGTCGGCCGGAATGTTCTCGGGGTCGTACTCGCCTGCGGCGCGGCAGTACTCCGGATTGCTCGCGTAGAGGCCGACCACCTCGGCGATCTCCTCCGGGGTGAAGCGGAGCGGTGTGAGCGTCAGCTGTGCCATCCGGGCAGGTTAACCGGCCACGCCGGACCGCCCGTGTCACAGGAAGCCGGGCTGTCTCGTCTCGGGGTCGTGACCACTGACGAACACGAGGAGCCGACCATGGAAGCGCGCCTGAACTACTTCGCCGACCCGACCGCGGGCAGGGCTCTCAAGCACATCATGACGGCCGGAAAGACGCTGAAGGGATCGGCGCTGCCGGCCGCGACACAGGAGCTGGTGGCCTTGCGGGTCAGCCAGATCAACGGATGCGCCGCCTGTGTCGACATGCACACCAAGGAGGCCGCGGCCGCCGGTGAGACTCCGGTACGGCTGAACCTGGTCGCGGTGTGGCGGGAGGCCACCGTCTTCACCGAGGCCGAGCGCTCCGCGCTGGCACTGGCGGAGGAGGGCACCAGGGTCGCGGACGCGGCCCGAGGAGTCGGCGACGAGGTCTGGGCGAACGCCCTCAAGCACTACGACGAGGAACAGCTCACGGCCCTGGTGATGCTGGTGTCCTTCATGAACCTGGTGAACCGGCTGAACGTCATCACCCGGCAGCCGGCCGGAAGCTACGAGCCCGGACAGTTTCACTGACCGACGTCGTCCACCGCTGTGAGGCAGCGCGAGAGCCACGGGAAGGGCAGTCACTGTGAACAAGGCCGAGGAGTTCGAGGAGCTGCGGGCGCTGCTGTTCTCGATCGCCTACCGGATTCTGGGCAGCGTGAGCGAGGCCGAGGACGCGGTGCAGGAGACCTGGCTCCGCTTCGACCGCTCCCCGACCCTGCCCACCTCGACCAAGGCGTTCCTGTCGGCCACGGTGACCCGCGTGTCGATCGACGTACTGCGCTCCGCGCGCGTACGGCGGGAGCGGTACGCGGGTCCGTGGCTGCCCGAGCCGCTGCTGAGTGATCCGTACGAGGATCCGGAACGGTCGGCGGAACTGGCCGACTCCGTTTCCATGGCGGCGCTGCTGTTGCTGGAACGGCTCAGCCCCCTGGAGCGGTCGGTCTTCGTGCTGCGGGAGGTGTTCGCCTTCGGGTTCGACGAGATCGCCACGGCGGTGGGACGGTCGGAGGCGGCGTGCCGGCAATTGCTGGTGCGGGCACGCCGGCACATGAAGGGCGGCCGGCCGCGGTTCGAAGCGGACCGCCGTCAGCGGCAGGAACTGGCGGCGCGGTTCTTCGACGCGCTGAAGGACGGTGATGTGGACGCGCTGCGGAGTCTGCTGGCGGCCGACGTCCAGATGGTCGGGGACGGCGGCGGCAACGCCCCGCGGCTGGCCAGGGCCGTGGTCGGCGCGGGGAACGTGGCCCGGCTGCTCGCCTCCGCCTTCCCCGCGATGGCCCGGATCGACGTGACGTTCGAGCAGCACGAGGTCAACGGCCAGCCCGGCGCGGTGTTCCGCGCGCCGGACGGCAAGATCCTGAACATCCTGGCCCTCGACGTGCTCGACGGGCGGATCCAGGCCATCCGCGCGGTGCTCAATCCGGACAAGCTGGGCCACCTGGGTCCGGTCGCCGACGCCTGGGCCGTCGACCGCGACGTCAGGCGGGCCCGCCGTCGCATGAATTGAAGCGGGTGGTCCGCCGGAAGCGGGTGGTCCGCCGGACTGGACAGGCCCACAGGGGATTCGACCGAGCCCTGCGAGAAGGGCGGCGGCCGGGGGCTAAAGGATTCGCGCCCGCCGAAAGGCGCCCGTTACCCTGCGCGACGTGAACCACGCCCGCGCGTCCCGCCGCCCCTCATGAGCCTGGCCCGAACCCTGATCGATGTCCGGCCACTGCGTACGTCCCCGGTCTTCAGGCGCCTTCTGATCGGCCGGACCGTGTCCTTGCTGGGCAGCTTCATGACCATGGTGACCGTCATGTACCAGGTCTGGGACATGACGGACAGCACGGTCTGGACCGGCGCGGTGGGGCTGGCGCAGGCACTGCCGATGGTGGTGTTCGGCCTGTTCGCCGGTTCCTGGGCGGACCGTGGCGACCGTCGGCGGATCTACCTGTACGCCACCGTCGGTCAGGCTGTCGTCTCGTCGCTGCTCGCGGTGCAGGGCTTCACCGGGCATGTTCCGGTCGCGGGTGTGCTCGCGTTGGTCGCCGCGCAGTCCTGCTGCTCGGCGGTCGGCGGTCCCGCGGCGGGCGTGTTCGTCCCGAGGCTCCTGCCCAAGGACCAGGTGGCAGCCGGGCTCGCACTCCAACAGGTCGCCGGTCAGGCCACGATGCTCGTCGGCCCGGCGCTCGGCGGCATCCTGCTCGGCTGGGCCGGCATCGGTCCCTGCTACCTCGTCGACGCCCTGTCCTTCGGGGTGTCCTTCTACGGCACGTTCGGACTCCCCGCCCTGCCGCCCGCCGGTGAGCCGTCCCGGTCGGGGCTGCACGGCGTGCTGGACGGTCTCCGCTTCCTGGCCGGGCACCGGGCGATCCGCGGGGCCCTGATCACCGACCTGGCCGCCACCGTGCTCTCGATGCCGACGAGCCTGTTCCCGCTGGTCAACGCCGAACGATTCGGCGGCAGTCCCCGTACCCTCGGTCTGTTCCTGTCCGTGCTCGCCGTCGGAGGCATCGCCGCCTCCGCGCTGTCCGGAACGATCACGCGGCTGGGCCGTCCCGGCCCGGTGATGCTCTGCGGGGCGGGACTGTGGGGCGCGGCTCTCGCAGCCTTCGGTCTGGTGCGTGATCCATGGGTGGGGCTCGGGCTCCTGGTCCTCGCCGGGGCCGGTGACGCCGTCTCGGTGATCTCGCGCAGCACCATCGTCCAGACCCGTACACCGGACGCCCTGCTGGGCCGGGTGACGGCGGCCGAGCAGATCGTCGGCCAGGCGGGCCCCAACCTCGGCAATCTGCGCGGCGGTGTCGTCGCCGGCTGGACCTCGGGGGCGGCCGCCCTGTTCAGCGGCGGGCTCCTGTGCCTGTTCGCGGTCCTCTGGGTCGGCGCGAAGACCCCGGAACTGCGCGGAGGAACCGCCCCCGAGCCGGGTACCGGCACCCCGCCGCTCAAGCCCGTGGACATCCCCGTACCGGACGGATCGTGACGGGCGGGGCCGCGCCGCCCCACCAGGTCTACACGGCGGCGCGCCACCCTGCCTCCACCGCGGCGCGCCGGGCCGGGCGCGCGAGGCACCTACCGGCCCGGCCGTGCCAGGCCGGGCCGCGCCGGAAGGCACGGCTGCCGTTCGTGGTCCTCGATGTCACCTCGACCGCTTCTCGTCCGGCGGGAACGCGAGACCGGTCGGGGTGTTGAGGCCGGAAGCCGGAAGCGTGACCTGACCACCACCGGTCTCCGCGACCCGTACCACCCTGTTGTTGAAGCCGTCGGCCACGTAGAGGCCGCCGCGGCCGTCGAGGGCGAGGCCCAGGGGGTCGCTGAGGCCGGTGGTGGGCACCGTGCTCTGCTTGCCGTCGCGCGCGGACACCTTCACGACGCGGTTGTTGCCGCTGTCCGAGATATAGAGGTCCCCGCGGGCGTTCAGGGCGAGCCCGGTCGGCTGGGACAGGCCGGCCGTGGGGACCGTGGTCTGGCCGCCGCCGTTCGCGGCGACTTTGACCACCCGGTCGTTGACGAAATCGGAGATGTACAGGTCCCCGCGGGCTCCCAGGGCCAGGCCCCAGGGATGGAGCAGTCCCGTGGTGGGAACGGTCGTCTGCCCGCTGCCGTCGGAGGGGACCTTCACGACGCGGTCGTTGAAGCTGTCGGCGATGTAGAGGCTGCCGCGGGGGTCGACGGCGAGACCCAGCGGGCGTGACAGGCCGACGGTGGGAACGGTGGTCTGCTCCCCGCCCTTCGCCTCCAGCTTCACCACTCTGTTGTTGCCGGTGTCGGAGACGAAGAGGTCGCGGGCGGCGTCCCAGGCCAGACCGGTCGGGCGGACGACGCCGTTGAGGGGAACCGTCGTCTGGCCACCGCCGGTCGCCGGCAGCCGCACCACACGGTTGTTGCCGTAGTCCGATACGAACAGAGGCGATCTGGCCGGTGAGGGACCGTTCTCCTGTGCCGCGCCCGCCGCTCCTGTGGGCAGTGCGCAGAGCACGAGGACCCCCGTGACGGCCGCCAGCCGCCGGGCCCATCCCGCACGGCGGTCGGCCGGTGCGGACGTCTGTGTTCGTGCTTCCGTCGTCCTGTGCTTCACGATTGGCCCATCTGTTCTCGACGGCCGGCGCTTCGCCGGACCGTCTGCGGAAACGGTTGCCGCCGCTCGGGCGTCGGGCCGCGCCGACAGCCGTACCGCCGGTTCGCGAGCCTTCGCCGGTACGACGAGCCGCCGCGGGAAGGCGGGGACGCCGTGGTCTCGGGCGGCCACCGGGTCGACGGCATGATCGATGCCTTCCCCCATCGGGCGGCGCATCCCACCGCCGTCGCCCGCTCGGCCGACCACCGGCGTGCGGGGAACCACCGTGCGCCTGCGCGACGGGCGCCGGGAGAGGGACTTAAATACCGGAGCGTGACTACCGAATCTCAGCGTTTCACCGTCCTGCTGGTCCCCGAGTACGTCGAGAACAAGGACACCGCCTCCGCGCGCGACGCCGCCGTGCGGTCGGCGGTCGTCGAAGCGACCGGTGAGACCGGCGAAACGGGATACCCGCGCTACGCGGGCGACGGGATCGTGGCCGACATCGACCCGCGTACGCGCACGGTCGAGGCGTTGCTCGTCGACGGCTCGGAGCTGGACTACGGGCTGAGTGCCTTGGTCGCCCGCTGATCCGGCCTCGGGCGCGCCTCACGTTCCCGGTCGCCGGATCGGGCCCGGATTCAGGTGCGGGCGGCCGGACGTGGTCGGGGAAAGGACAGGACAGTCCGGGACGGATGCCGTTGTCAGGGAGAGCGAGGGAGGAGATCCGCCATGGCGACGCAGGAACCCTTGAAGGAACCCACCGCCGAGCTCGACGCCCGGTACAGCTCCGCGCTCAATCCGCGCCCGGGCGCCACGGACGTCACCGCCACCGACTGGGCCGAGGCCCTGCGGCGGCTGGAGGCCGCCGAGATCTTCTGGCTGTCCACGGTGCGGCCCGACGGCCGGCTGCATGTCACCCCCGTGATCGCCGCCTGGCACGAAGGGGTCCTCCACTTCTCCACCGGGCCCGGCGAGCAGAAGGCGAAGAACCTCGCCCATGACGGCCACTGCGCGCTGACCACCGGAGGGAACTCGCTCACGGAAGGACTCGACCTGGTGGTCGAGGGCCGGGCCGAGCCCGTTTCCGATCCGGCGACGCTGGAGGCCGTGATCACGGCGTACGAGGCGAAGTACGGGCCTCACATCACCTCGCCCGAGGGCACCTTCCACGGCATCGGGGACGCGTTCCGGAACGGCCACGTGACGGTGTTCGCGGTGCCCCCGGCCACGGCGTACGGCTTCGGTCGCGACGACGGGGTCTACACGCACACCCGCTGGTCGTTCTGAGCGACGAGGCCTGTCCGACCCCTGGGCCGGCGCGGTGTCAGCCGTCCCCGCCCTCGATCTGGTCGTCCAGGGCGGCGCACAGCCAGTCGTGGGTGACGCCCGGGGTCGGGTCCGGGGAGGCGGTGACCTCCGCCGTGAGACTCCAGTAGTGGTCGATGCGGGGGTCCGCGGCCAGCTGCCCGCCGAGTCCGCGCCGGAAGGCGGGTGTGTCCCGCGTGTCGCGTGAGCGGGCGTAGGCGGAGACGAAGCAGTCGAGGGCCTCGCCCGCTCGCGGTGTCCGCCCCGCGCGCAGGTGCGGCGACGCCAGCGCGTACGCCTCGACGAGCCCGTCGTAGAGCACGGCCGGGCTGCCCCCTTCGGGCCGGTGTGCCGCGGGCTGGCCATTGCCCGTGCCGGGGCAAGGGGCGGTCACGAAGGCGTGGAGCCGGGTGAAGGCCAACACCTGCGCCGGTGTCGGGCTTTCGGGAAGCTGCGGAACGGAGTGTTCGACGATCGCGGAGGCGAGCCTGGCCGGGAGCCGCGGTGGCAGCCAGCGGCGCCAGAAGCGCGCCAGCGGTGCGGTGTTCGGCGGGACGGGCACGGCGCCGATCAGCCGCAGGCGTGCGGCGCGTTCCTCGGGGGCACAGTCCTGGAGGAGTTGGAGGGCCGCCTCCTGCCACCGCAGGGCGGTGAGCCGCGAGCCGATCCGCCGCAACTGCCCCGCGACGACGTCCTCCAGCGTGTCGTCCCGGTCGAGGATCCGCTCCACGTCGGGAACCGGCAGGTCGAGGGTGCGCAGCGAGCGGATCAGGTGCAGCCGGTCGAGGGCGTCGGGACCGTAGCGGCGGTGGCCGCCGGTGCTGCGGGCTCCCTCGGGCAGGAGGCCACGGTCCGAGTAGAAGCGGACGGTCTTGACGGTGACGCCGGCGCGCTCGGCGAGCTCTCCGATGCTCCACATGGTGTCGAAGGACACGGACTTGAACCTCCCTCAGGGGGAGTTCCTACCGTACCGGCGAGCGCGGAGCGCCGGTACGTCCGGCCCTGCGGACCACAATGTGCGAGGAGGCAGTGATGACGGCGTTCATCCTGGTGGCGGGTGCTCACACCGGCGGCTGGATCTGGCGGGAAGTGGCGGCCCGGCTGCGGGAGTCGGGGGCGCGGGTGGATCCGGTGACGCTCACCGGCATGGGTGACCCCGACCGTCCTGCGGACCCCGGTACGGACCTGGAGACCCATATCGACGATGTGCTGCGGCTGATCGACGCGGCGGACGAGGCGCAGGTCGTGCTGGTCGGTCACTGCTACGGCATCCATCCGGTGCTCGGCGCGGCCGACCGGCGTCCCGAACGGGTCGCCCGGATCGTCTACTTGGACGCGGGCATGCCCCAACGCGGCGATCAGGCACTGACATTGGTCCCGGACGAGGCGGTACGCGAGCGGTTGTCGCGCCGGGCCGACACGGACGAGGACGACTGGCTGACCCCTCCGCCGGCGCTCGAGGAGTGGCAGCGCTGGGGCAGTGTCGCCGGGATCCCGCCGACCGCCTTGGCGCTGCTGGCGGAGAACGCCGTCCCGCAGCCCGTGCGCACGCTCACCCAGCCGCTGCGGCTGACGGGTGCGGTCTCCGCGCTGCCGTCGACCGGCGTCCTGTGCACCGGCAACGGTTCGAGCATCGCGATGGTCGAGGGCCTGGTGGGGTTGGGGGATCCCCGGTTCCAGGCACTCACCGAGCCCCGCGTGACCTTCTTCGAACTCGACACCGGGCACTGGCCGATGCTCTCCCGCGCGGACGAGGTGGCCGCCACGCTGCTCCGGGCCGCCGCCGGGGAGGGCCACCGGGTCGCCGCCGCGAAGAACCAACTGCCGGGCCACCTGCGCCCGTTCCTGCTGGACGTGCCGGAGCGGCGCCGGGAACGGATCGGGCGCGTCGACCTCCACTTCCCGGGCGGCCTTCCCCGCGATCGCCCCGACGCGCCTTCCGCCGACGTTTCGGATGGCCTTTCGGCCGTCCTCCCCGACGCGGTCCCGGAGGCCGAAGGCCCTTGGCCGGCGGTGGTGTTCGTCCACGGCGGTCCGGTCCACCCCGACACGCGGCCCACCCCACGCGACTGGCCGGGGTTCGTCGGCTACGCACGTTCCGTGGCGGGTATGGGGGCGGTCGGCGTCACGCTGGACCATCGGCTGCACGATCTGGCCGACTACGGGCGGGCCGCCGAGGACATCGCCGAAGCGGTCGACCTCGTACGGGCCCATCCGCTTGTCGACGCGGACCGAGTGGCGCTGTGGTTCTTCTCCGCCGGCGGGCTGCTGTCGGCGGACTGGCTCGCGGCGCCCCCGCCGTGGCTGCGGTGTGTCGCGGCGACCTATCCGATTCTCGCGCCGATGCCGAACTGGAGGCTCGTCGCTTCGCGGTTCCGCCCGGCGGTGGCCCTGCGAAGCGCGGGCGGGCTGCCGGTCGTGCTGACCCGGGTGGGGCAGGAGCGCGGCGAGATCGCGGTGACGGTCGAGGAGTTCCTGGCCGCCGCGAAGGATTGTGACGCCGACGTCGAGGTGATCGACGTACCGGACGGCCACCACGGTTTCGAGACCACCGACCGTTCCGGGCAGGCACGCCGTGCCGTGGAAGGCGCGCTGCGGTCGGTGCTGGGGCACCTTCTCAGCTGATCGACAACCGCCTGTGCCGGGGCGGTTGTCCGTTCACGTCCGTTCCGAGAGCGCCCGGCTGAAGGGAGTGACGGGGCGCGCCTGGATCTCGCCGTCCACGGTGATGTCCACCGCCTCGTTGTAGAAGGCCAGGAAACCCCTGATCGGGCCCACCGCGGCCAGTGGATCCGGGTAGCTCCAGGCGATGTTCGGCGGGACGGCGGCCCCGTCCCGCCACGACCAGTACTCGGCCGTGCCCTTGTAGGGGCAGCCGGTGTGGTGGCCGGTGGGGAGCAACAGGTCCAGGCGGATGTCCTCGCGCGGGATGTAGAACCGCGTCGGCAGTGACGTTTCGAAGAGCAGGACAGGGCGGACGGTGTCGGCGACGAGGGTGCCGTCGATCTCGACCGTCACCCGGCGGCTGCTCGCCAGGGCGTCCACCCGTTTGTGCGGGTCGCGCGGGTGGATGAAGATCTCTTCCTCCTCCTCGTACCAGTGGTCCGGGCCCCGGCCCACGCGCCCGAACCACTCGAAGGCGATGTGTCCTGCCAGGTCGGGAGCGGGGAACGTCCAGGCCGCGTTCTCCTCGACCTCGCCGCCGACCTCGAGGTCGTAGAAGATCCGCGATCCGGTGTGCGTGCCCGTGGCGGGGTTCTTCGCGGGGCGGAGCAGGTCCTCGCGGACGTCCTCGCGCGGGAAGGCGTACAGCGGCACCGGCACGTCCGGCTCCCACACGAGCACGGGGCGCCTGCTGTCCACGACGGTCACCTCGCCGCGACGGCCGCGCACCCAGCGTGCGCCGGGCTCCCACAGGAGGCCCTCCGGGGTGGTCCGGACGGCTCGCTCGGTGGGGAATGTGGTCATGGCCGGCCCTCCTTCGACTCGCTCGTCCCGCGACCCCTGCGGCCTCGGCGCAACGGGATCGCCAGTGTTCCGACGGCCCACGGGCGGCCCGGAACGACCGGACACTCCCGGGCGCTCATCGCGTCTCACCCGCCCGACTCCACACTGACACGGCCGGGCGAGGCCCGCCGTCGGCATCGGGGACTGCGATGTCGCCACGTTCAGGCGGTGACGGCCGCGCGCTCGGCCTCGGTCAGTGGCGGGCCCTCCAGATTCGGCTTCTTACGGCCGAGACAGACCAGGGCGAGCATGTCGGGCATGAGCAGCCGGGCAGGAGGGCTCTCCATGCTCATCACGTCCAGCAGGATGCGCAGGGCGCGCGGGTTACGCGAACCCGCTTCCACGGCCTTGTCGACGAACGCGGCGAGACTCTTCTCCAGACGGGTCGGCGGCTGGTCACTGGCACCGGGGTAGAAGACGTCCTGCCCCACGGCCAGATTCCACGCGTTCTCGACGGGGCGCGCCACGGCCCTCTGGACGCGCCGGGCCGTACCCGGTGCGCGAAGATCTTGCCGCCGCAGGACACGGCGCAGGGCGATCACACTCTGCGCTGCGACGCTCAGCCCGTGGCCGTAGACGGGGTTGTAGCCAGCCACGGCGTCGCCGAGCACGGCGAAACCGTCGGGCCAACGGGCGGCCTTCTCGTAGTAGCGCCGCTTGTTGGCAGTGCTGTGACTGGTGACGACGTCGGTTTCGGGTTCGGCGCCCTCGAGCAGTTCACCGATGACGGGGTGGGGCAGACTGAGGGCGAAGGGCAGGAAGGCGCCGTTGTCACCGGTGGGCTGCCCACCGTGGGATCCGGACAACGTCACGAGCCATCGGCCGCCTTCGATGGGCGTGATGATGCCGCCACGGCCGGGGACATGACGGGGATCGGCCTGGACGTTCACGATGGGAAAGCCGTCCGCCGTGCTGCCGGGTGCGCGGTATGTCCGGCTGGCGTAGCCGATGCGGGCGTCGACGACACGCTCGCGGACCGGCGGCAGTCCGAGGTTCCGCAGCCAGGAGGGAGCGCGGCTGGCACGTCCGCTCGCGTCGATCACCAGGTCGGCCGGGACGGACCGTTCGGTCCCTTCCGACCGGATGGCGACGCCCGTGACACGATCCGCGTCTCCCTGGAGGGCGAGCACGTCGGCCTGCTGAAGGAGGGTGATGCGTTGGTCCAGGAGCACTCTGGCGCGGATCACGGCGTCGAGGAGATCGCGGCTGCACAGGAGATTGGTATGGCGGGCATGGCTGAATCTGCGGAACCACTGGCCCGACGGCGCCTTGGACACCAGGTCGGTCATGATGCGCGGGGTGTGGGCGCCATGGTCGACGAGCTGCTCCACGATGCCGGGCAGGAGGTCCTCGATCGCCTTCACACCGCCGGACCACAGCACATGGGCGTGGCGGGCCTGCGGCAGTCCCTTGCGGGGCTGCGGACCGCCCGGCAGCACATCACGCTCGATCACCACGACGTCCGCGAAGTCGGCGAGCACGGTCGCGGCCAGCATGCCCGTCATACCCCCTCCGATGACCAGGGCGGTACGGCGGGAGGCAGTTCTGGCAGACGACGATGGCATAGGGGCACTCTCTTATCTCGCGGGGGCGGGCGCCGGACTGTGATCAGCCGTACGCGACGGTGCGGCAGGTCGGGCGGGTCGGCAGAGTGACCCACCGGTGGGCGGGCAGCCGGCCGCCGTCCGGACAGGGACACCAACGGGCGCGGCCGGGCCGGGCTCTACTCATGGCGAGTGGCCCGGGCGACGGCCTGACGCCGCGCCTTGGCCACGATGGACGACGACAACGCACGCGAGAGACGCACCATCAACTGCGGTTTCGCGACCGACACCAGCGTTCCCGCTCGCGCCGGCACCTCGTCGCCACCGTTGTGGGAGACCTGTACGCGGGCCGCGGCCAGCATGGCCGCCTCGGCCACCAGGGCGGCCTGGTGGGCGACATGCTGCGACAGGCCTTCGTCTCCCGGCACCGACGGCGTTGTCGGTGCCGACCGCGAGGACTGGGTGACTGTCCCCTCTGTCGACCGCAGGAGCGTGCGCGCACCGGAGCGGCGATCGGCGGCGAGGGACGCGACGGCTTCGGCGTACGCGGTCGTGCGCACCTGGTCGTCGAGATAGGGCGAGCAGGCCAGAACGCCGTCCCAGATCGCGATCTCCTGCCGCGCCAGGCGCACGACGGGCGGATCCCACCAGCGGATGATGCCCCGTGCGGGCGAACACAGCATCTGCACCTCCGCGAACAAGGGCTTCAGCAGCCGGTAGCGCCGCCAGGCACGGAGATTGTCGACCGCTGGCGGTCCGATCCTGGGCAGTGCGAAGCCGCAGGCGGTGGTGACGCCGGCGAGCATGACCAGCGGAGGGGAGACGTCGGTGGAGAGCACGTCCCAGTCGAGACCCTCCCAACGAGCCACGATGGCGGCGTACTTGGCGACCTGGTAGCCGACGTCGAAGGTCAGGCCGGCGACGAGCAGGACCAGGCCGCCTCGGGTCACGCCGCGCACCTCTCGCAGCCAGGTCACGCTCATGACGGCGAGCGCGAGGGTGGCGGCTGTGTGCGCCACCATGTACAGCACGATCATTTCCCGCATGTAGGGCGTGCCGGCGTAGTACGTGTCCAGGTCCTGGTCCCGTTCCACGGGGACGTCGGCCAGGGCGAACAGGATCCAGATACCGACGATCACCAGCCCGTACACGACCAGTACGAGGCGGGCGGCATGCTGCCGGAGGTCCGGCGGCCCGCCCCTCCAGCTGACCATCAGCATGAGGTAGCCCGCGCTGAGGGCGGTCATGCCGGCGTAGACCAGCGGGGCGCTGAAGTTCGCCACGCCGGTGACGTCGTTCACGAACCGGATGGTGGGAGGGGCCGACAGGAAGCACACGCACGAGCCGACCAGGAGAATCGCGTTGCTCGACGCGATGAGGGGGTCCCGCCAGACGTCCCTGCCCGCGGCCAGCTTCGGTCCGGCGGCAAGCAACAGGAGAACGCCCGGGATGTAGAAGACGAGGCCGCCGCCCACTACGCCGCCTCTCCGCCGACCGGTCGCGGAAACGGCCACGACGGCGGTCCGCCGGGGAGAGCGGGACAGCCGCGCGACTCGGCGCGGGGAGCGGGGCACCTCATGTCCGGATTCCTTCGTCGACGGCGGCCTCGGCACGAGCGGTCGCGACGATGCCGGAGGTACGCAGCGCACGGGCCACACCCACGAGAGTGGCCCGCGCCGAGAGGCCGGCCGCGTGGTCGTACACGTCCGCGTGCGTGGGGGCGCTGTCGGACCGGGTGTGGACAGCGGCGGCGATCATCGCCGCGAGGCCGATGCTTGCGGCATCCTCGTCACCGTGGCCCGCGGCACGGGCCGCCGCCCGCGCGAGCGAGCGGACCCGGTCGTCGAGATGCGGGCGGACGAGATTCAGCCCGTCCTGGATACCGGCCTCGCGCCGGGTGAGTCGCATGGAGTACGACGAATACCAGGGGATGGGGGTGGCGAGCGGGCCACGGGGGCAGGCCGCGCCGAGCTCGTGCCACAGCGGGCCGAGCCGCCACCAGGTCACCGCGGCGTGCCAGATCCCGGCCGACCGCGGCCCCAGGAAGGGGACCGTGAATCCGGCGGTGGCCACCGTGGCGGCCAGGCCCACGAGGCCGGGCGCCACGACGGTGCTCAGGACGTCCCAGTCGTAGCCGTTCCACCGTGCCGCCACCGCGATGAGTTTCAGTGTGCTGAACGAGAGGTTCAGCAGCCATGCGGCGACGAGGAGCCACAGACCGGCCCGCAGCCATCCACGGACCTGGAGTGCCCAGTGCCAGCACAGTGTCGTGGTCGCCACCGCCGCGGTCATGTGGCCGATCAGGTAGAGCGCGATCATCTGCCCCGTCCAGGGCGTGGTCGCGTAATAGGTGTCGAGATCGGTACGCCGCTCGACGGGAGCGTTTCCCATCAGGAAGAGGACGACCAGAAGCGTGATCAGGACGGTGTAGCCGATCTGCCAGCAGCGGACCAGGCGGCGGACGCGGTCGGGCGGCCCCCCGCGCCAGCGAAGGATCAACAGGAGGCAGGAGGCGCTGTAGGCGCTGACGATCGCGTAGTCGAGCGGCGCGGCGAGGTTCGGGACACCGCTGGCATGGTTCACGGCGGCGACGGTGGGCGGGGCGGCGAAGAGGAATCCGGCGCCGCCGAGAAAGATCACCCAGCAGACCGACCTGACCAAGGGGTCGCGCCAGGTTCTTCTGAGATCGGGCAGTTTCGCTCCGAGGCCGGCCCACAGGGCCAGCGCGGGTATGTAGTAGGGCGAGGCGTCCACGGGTCAGACCTTGAACCGGCGGTGTCCCAGTGAGGCCCCGATCCGGTCGGCGATCTCTGTCCGGTCTCCGGACGGGCTGCCGGGGTCTCCTTCCAGCCAGACTCGCAGTTGCGTCACGGCGCGCAGCGCGAACGTCTCGGCGTCCTGCTCGGCGCGCGCGTGAAACTCCGTACGCGCGGCCACGGTTCGCGCCGCCTGCTGAAAATCGGCCCGGTCGCTCAGGGTTCGCGCGGCCGCTGGGACACCGTCGGCGTGGTGGCCGCAGTCTCCCTTGATCATGTGCCAGATCTCGTGGCAGATGATCGCCAGTTTATGGACAGGCGCCGCCCGTCTGTCGACGAGGATGATGTCGTGCTCCGGCATGTCGAGCCACAGGCCCGTAGCCGTCCGGTGGGGGAACTCCTCCTTGAGCAGGATGACTTGACGGCCCCTGATGACGGAGGCCCTGTCGATCAGCGCGGCGAACAGCGCGTCCGGGTCGGCGGGGACGGGAAGGACCAGCCCGTCGGTCAGCTGGCCGATCAGCTTCCGCATCTCCTTGGCTTTGCGTGTACGCACAGCTCTCCCCGCGAACCTCAGCACGGGTCGCCGTCGCACGACACCGCCGCTCCCACCCTGCAAGAAACACCGCCGGACGCGTTCGGAACCCGTGCCGATGGGCCGGTTCCGACGCAACCCCCCACAGCCAAACACCGACAGGGCCCGAGCACACCCAACTCGGCCCACAAATATGTCAAACAAGATCCCCCGTCTCCACACCCGGCTGCGTGCGGAGCATAGGCCGATGGGTCCAAAATACCGATCGGGCAGGGTATGGACACTTCCGAATTTGGCTCATTCGATGCGGTCGTAAGGCTCTTCAGCCGGCCGCGGGACGTCGCCCGGCCACCGCACCGCGCCACACCCTCGCCCTCCCTCGCGATAACGTGATCGTCATGGCGGACTGGGATCTTCGGCCCGCGTCACTCGGCGACGTCGAAGCGGTGGCCGACCTGCGTGCCGTGGTGCTGCGGGCCGATCTGGAACGTCTCGGACGATACGACCCGCAGCGCGTACGGCAACGGCTGCGCGACGGTTTCGACCCGACGCACACCTGGGTGATCGAGGTCGCGCGCGCCTTCGCCGGCTGCGTGGCCCTGCGACCGGCCGACGGCGTCCGGTGGCTAGAGCACTTCTATCTGGCCCCGCACCTTCAGGGGTCCGGCATCGGCTCGGCAGTGCTGGGCGAACTGCTGGAGCGGTGCGACCGCACCGGTGTCCCGGTCCGGCTGAACGTGCTGCGCGGCAGTCCGGCCCGGCGGCTTTACGAGCGGCACGGGTTCACGGCCGAGTCGGAGGACCCGGTGGACGTGTTCATGGTCCGCGAGCCCCTGCCCGTGGCCGGACCGAGGACCTGCCGTTCGACTCCCCCTCACTAGGGCCGACCGGCCCTACACGGTCCCGGCGCGGGGAGGGACCATGGCTGGATGTCCCAGGAAGACACCTTTCACGAACTCGGCCGGCGGGAGTGCCTGCGCCTTCTGGCGAAGGTTCCGGTCGGCCGTGTCGTGTACACGCGGCAGGCGCTGCCCGCGGTCCTTCCGGTCAACTTCTGCCTGGACGCGGACGACTCCGTTCTGCTGCGCACCTCGTCCGACTCGGAACTCGTCCGCGCGATCGACGGCGTCGTGGTCGCCTTCGAGGCGGACGAGTTCGATGCGGAGAGCCGGTCCGGCTGGAGTGTGGTCGTCACCGGACGGGCCACCGTCGTGACCGACCCCGTCGAGCACGAACGGCTGTCGCAGGCCGGTCCGGCCTCCTGGATGCCCTTGCGGAGCGTGGTGTTCGTCCGGATCGAGTCGGAGATGGTCACCGGACGCGACCTCAGGGCACACGCGTGACCCCGTGACCGCCGCTCACGTCCCGCCCCGCACGGGGTCCCACACCGCGTCGGCCCCGCCCCCGCGAACTTCCTCGCCGACCGGGTCCTGCGGGAAGCCACCCCCAACTGGCGGAACAGCCAAGGGGCACGGCGCAGGATCCGGGTCTCCTTGGCCGAGTTGGTCTAGATTGCGCTGGCTATGGCAGAACATGGTGGAATCAGCCGTCGGTCGGTGTTGAGGGCCATCCCCGTCGGGAGTCTCGCAGCGATGCCGGGCGGAAACCCGGCGGTCCGGCGGCCTGCCGCGACGGCGACGGCGACGCCATTCCCGCAGCCTGCGGTATCGGCTTCGCGACCGGTGCCCGGCTTCCCCTCACCGGTGGTGCTGCAGAAGCTCGACGTCCGGTTCACAGACGTATTCGTACCAGGTTTCGGCCGGGTCACCACGCGTACCTACAACGGGACGATTCCCGGTCCGACGCTGCGCCTGCGCGGCGGGCACACGCTGCGGCTGACGCAGGTCAACGGCTTGCCGCCCAACCCGCCCCACACAAGCGGTCACAACACACCGCACCGCCCGAACAGTTTCAATCTGCACACCCACGGGATGCACGTCTCCCCGTCCGGGCACGCCGACAACGTCCTGCGCGAGTTCGCCCCGCGCACCGCGGACGAGGTCGCCGCCGACGCCACGGAGCCGCGGTACGTGACGACTATCCACGTCCCGGCCGACCACCCCGCCGGTACCTACTGGTACCACCCGCACCTGCACGGAGCCACCGCCGAGCAGGTGGTCGGCGGCATGACCGGGGTGATCATTGTCGAGGGCGACGTCGACGAAGTCCCCGAGATCGCGGCGGCCGCGGACATCGTCGTGTGCGTCAACGAACTCAAGCTCGAAGACGGCCGGGTTCCGCCGTTCACCTCGGGTGGCTGGGTCACCGGCGTCCCCTCCACCTTCACCGTCAACGGCGCGGTCAATCCCACCCTGCGGCTGCGCCCCGGCGAGGTCCAGCGATGGCGGCTCGTCGCCGCGACCGCCTTCACCGCTCTGCGACTCCAGGTCACCGGAGACCGCGGACGCCTGCCGCTGCACCAGATCGCGCAGGACGGTGTCACCTTCGCCCGGCCCGTGGTCCTGAACCTGCTGGACCTGGCCATGGGCAACCGCGCCGACGTCCTGATCCGGGGCGGCGCACCCGGCCTGTACCAGCTGCGCGCCGACGGCGTACACGGACCCCTGATGACGATCGAGGTCGCCGGAGAACGCGTCGAACCACGGATGGCACTGCCGAACTCGCTGCCGCCGGGCAGACCCTTCCTCGACGAGAGCGACATCGCCAACCCCGACGCCGACCGTGAAGTGGTCTTCCACGCCGACACAGGGGTCTTCACCGGAGCCTTCCCCAACGCTTTCCGTGTCCTCGGCCCCCACGCGACCCCCGCTGCCGATCCCGACGGCGACCTCACCCGCGACCCCTCCTACGGCCTGTTCGACCCGGACTACACCAACCACACTCTGCGACTCGGCACCGTCGAACGGTGGACGGTCCGCACCGACGAGACGATCCCGGCGCACAGCCACCCCTTCCACCTGCACACCAACCAGCTCCTGCTCACCCACCGCGACGGCAGACGGCTCGACCCGCCGATCTGGCACGACACCATCGGCCTGTCCGGTGGAACCCCCGCACGTTCCGTCACCTTCCTCGCCAGGTACGAGGACTTCACCGGCCGGACCATGGCCCACTGCCACCAGCTCCACCACGAGGACCTCGGCATGATGCAGGCCGTCGACTACGTCGAACCGTGACGCCCTGTCGCGTATCCAAGGTGTCGCGAAGGCGTAGACCATGCCCGTGCATGGCCCGCCGAACTAGGATTCCGGCTGGGCGAAGTCGTAGCGCAGAGGTAGTCGCGCGCGGTCTCCAAAATCGCGAGGACGCCGGTTCGAATCCGGCCGGCTTCGTCCGCTCTCTCGCGGCGTCCATGTGTACGCCCCAAGGGCACCGAAGGTCCTGTCGGAGGCACGACTCGTGCGCGGCCCGGGGATGAGCGGAGTGCCGCGACTCGGCGGTGCGGGACCGCGTGACGCCTGGTACGGGGTGATCGCGCTGCTCGTCCTGCCCCGCTTCCGGCCGTACTGGAGCAGCCTGTGCTGTGAGCATGGCGGCGGCCGGCGCATCAGACCCGGGATCGGGGGTACCTCGCACTGTGGAGGTACATGATGTTCGAGGCAGGTGACATCCGCGAATGGCGTGGTCACGACGTGGTGGACCCCGCCGGTCACAAGATCGGCACCCTGGAGTCCGTCTACGTCGACACGGCCACCGACGACCCTTGGTTCGCGACCGTGACCGTGGGCCTGCCCACGCGACGGCGCCTGGTGTTCGTGCCCCTGGACCGCGCGACCGTCGGGCCGGGCTATCTGAGGGTCGCTCACGAGAGGAACCTCGTGCGCAAAGCCCCCTCCATCGACACGGACGGCGTGCTGCCCGCAACGGACGAGCCGGAGGTCTTCGCCCACTACGACCTCGAGTACGCACCGGGCGGCAAGGGCGAGCGCCGTCTCGCCCGTCGCTGATCCGCGCCGATCGCCGCCGGAAGAACCGAGCCGAGAGCCGCCGGGAGAGCCGATGAGCCTGTTCCTGTTCCTGATCCTCGTGGCGGTCGTGCTGGGCATCGTCGGATTCGCCGCCCACGGCCTGTTCTACCTGCTGGTCATCGGCGTCGTCGTCCTCCTCGCCGATCTCGTCTACGCCGGCGTGCGCCTGCGCCGCGGCGGCCGGAGACAACGCATCGCGCGATGAGCGCGGTGCCCGCCCCTGCCGCCGCGGACCGCTCGTCGCGGCCCGGTCACCCGCCCAGGTACGGGCTGTAGAGCGCGGACAGGAAGCGGGTGACGATGACCTCGCGGGTCGCGGCCGGGAGGGCGTCCAGCAGCCGGTTGACCGGGGCCATCCTGGCCGCGCCCTCGCCGCTCAGGTCGACGCCCGCGGCCGGGAGCAGGGCCGCGAAGGACGCGTTGTCCAGTTGGGTCAGGTCGACCTGTGTGAGCAGGTCGACGATGTCCGCGGGCGGCGTCGGCGGGCCCAGCGGGCGCACGACGTCGACGCACTCGCGCAGGACGGCGAGGAGTTCCTCGACTCCGCGCTCGCTGACCCCGGTGAGGGTCAGGTGCAGGTTGGCCGGAAGGCCGTCGAGGCTGAGCTGTGGCTGGAGGAAGAAGCCCCGGGCCCGCGTCTCGTCCGCGAGGGCGAACAGGTCGATCGGGGGCCCGGCCGCCGGGTCGGTGCCTATGGCGACCAGGGTGGCCTCGGGGGTGCCGAGGACGGTGAGGCCGTCGATCTCCTCGACGCCGCCGATCAGCCGACGGGTCGCGGACAGGGCGGCACGGCCCAGTTCGCGGTATCCGTCAGCGCCGAGGGCCTGGAGCGTGGCCCACGCCCCGGCGAGCGGTCCCGCTCCCTTGCTGCTCTGGATCGTGGAGTTGACGACGCTGTAGCCGGGCCAGGTCGCGCACGCGTAGTAGGCGTTGATGCGCAGTGCCTCGTCGCGGAACAGCAGGACGGAGGCGCCCTTGGGGGCGTAGCCGAACTTGTGCAGGTCGCACGAGAGGGAGGTGACGCCGGGGACGGACAGGTCGAAGGCCGGGACGGGCGCTCCGGCCTCGGCGAGCCAGGGCAGCAGCCAGCCTCCGACACACGCGTCGACGTGGCAGGGGATGCCGCGGGCGGCGGCGTCGGCGGCGATCTCCGCGACGGGGTCGATGACGCCGTGCGCGTAGGACGGGGCGGAGGCGACGACGAGGATCGTGTTCTCGTTGCAGAGCGCGGCCGTCACGGCCGGGTCGGCCCGGTAGGTCACGGGGTCGACGGGCGCGGTGCGCACGGTGACCCGCAGATAGCTGCCGGCCTTGTGGAAGGCGGCGTGGGCGGTGACGGGTACGACGATCTCCGGGGCGAGGACGTCCGGGCGGGCGTCGCGGGCGGCCTTCACCGCGAGGATGATCGACTCGGTTCCGCCGCTGGTGAAGATGCCCGGGGTGCTGTCGTCGCCGCCGAGACGGGCGGCGGTCGCGCCGACGACCTGGCGTTCGAGCGCGACGATACTGGGGAACGCGGTCGGGTCGAGACCGTTGACCTCCATCATCGTCAGGTAGGCGCGTTCGGCGGCTTCGCGTACTTCGGGACGGCCGCTGTCGTAGACGTAGGCGGTGGTGTGCCCGCCCCGGGTGGGCAGGTCCGCGGCGGTGAGGACGGCGAGTTCGGCGAGGAGGTCGGCGCCGGAGCGGCCGGTCTCGGGCAGGCCGGGGTGGGCGGCCGGAGCGTGGTCGGCGGTCTGCTGAGGAGTCGTCATCGGGTGGTTTCCGTTTCTCGCACGGCGCGGCGGCGGCCGTAGGCGCGCAGGGCGGGCAGGGAGAGCAGCATGAGCAGGGCGGGTACGAGGCTGAAGCCGAGGAGGATGCCCGTTCGCGCGGTCGCGGTCTGGGCGACCGGATGGTCCAGGGTCGAGGAGACGAAGCCGGTGGCGGCCAGGGCGATCGAGTACGCGCCTGGTCCGACCGCGAGGCCGACCGTCTCGCCGGCCGTCCACAGTCCGGTGAACGCGCCGGACTGGACCTGTCCGGTCCGTGCCGTGTCCGCGTGGACCGTGTCGGGCAGCAGGGCGAGCGGGAGGACCTGGAGGGCCGCGTAGCAGACGCCGAGCAGCCCGCAGATCACCAGTGTCAGGGCGACCGCCGTGGTGCCGGCGCCACTTCCGGCGGCCGGGAGGAGGGCCACCGAGCAAAGGGCGTAGCCACAGGTGGCGACCGTGAGACAGCGCAGCCGTCCCCATCGTCCGGCGGCCTTGGCCCAGAGCGGTACGGCGACGGCGCTGGGTGCGACGAGGCAGACGAAGAGCACCGAGGTCAGGCCGTAGCCGCCGAGGCGGTAGGTGGCGACGTACGGTGCGGCGGCGAGCATGATCGCGACGGCGGCGGCCTGGAGCACGAAGGAGAGCAGCAGCGCGAAGAAGGCGCGGTTGCCGCGTGCGGTACGGAAGGCCGCGACGAGTCCGAGGGGTTCGGGTCCGGGCCGTGAGCGCACCCATCGGGTACCGAACGCGGGGATCAGCAGGACCGCCGCGATGACGAGGCCGATGGCCAGCCCCATCGTTCCGTATCCCCTGCGGCCCCCGCCCGCGATGTCGACCACGAGGGGTGCCGCGCCGCCCGCGACGAGGATGCCCAGGGTCAGGAACACGATCCGCCAGACCATGATGCGGGTGCGGACCGACGGCAGGTGCGACATCTCGGCGGGCAGGGCCACGTACGGCACCTGGAACAGCGAGAAGGCGCTCGCGGCCAGGACGAAGGTGACGGTCACCCACACCGCCGCGCCCGTGCCGGTCATCGGGGACAGGAACATCGCCGCGAACGCGGCGGGCAGCGCGAGCCCGCCGGCGACGAGCAGCCGGGTCCGGCGGCCGGTGCGGACGGCCTCGCGGTCGCTGGCGGCCCCGACCAGGGGGTTGAACACGGCGTCCCAGGCCTTGGGCAGGGCGACCACGAGTCCGGCGAGGCCGGCGGGGACGCCCTGCGCGTCGGTCATGAAGTAGAGCAGCAGCAGGCCGGGAACGGTGGAGAAGAGGCCGGTGCCCACCGAGCCGAGTCCGTAGACGAACAGGCGGCGCCGGGTGAGTTCGCCGACGGCGGCCGGGGGGACCAGGGCGGTCGTCATCCCTGCTCCCGCTCGTCCGGCTGAGTGGCGCCGAGCCCCAGCTCCCGCAGGACGAGTGCCCGCAGGTGGGCGCGGAAGCGCGGGACCTCGGCGCGGATGCCAGAGCGGCAGAAGCCGTGGGTGCTCCACAGCACCGTCCAGACGGTCATCTCGACGTCGGCGGATCCGGCGGCCGGCCCGGCCGGGACGACCTCGCGCACCGTGTCGCGGACCGACTCGATGAGCGGCCGGGCGTAGGCGGCCTCCAGGTCCGCGAACTCGGCGGCGTCCGAGAGCCAGCGGCGCATCCACAGGGCCGGGATGTGCGGCTGGTCGAGACAGAAGTCGAGGTAGCGGTCGACGAGGCCAGTGACCGCCGCGACCGGGTCGGTGGGGGCGAGCTCCCGGAACGCGGCGAGCGCGTCGGTGAGCACCCGCTGCTCGGCGAGGTGGGCGCGGAGCATGACCTCCCGGTAGAGGTCGGGCTTGCCGCCGACGTGGTAGGCGACGGTGGCCATGTTCAGCCCTGCCTCGGCGGCGATCCGGCGGGTGCTCGTGCCGTCGTAGCCGTGGTCGGCGAAGAGGGAGGTGGCGGCCGCGATGATGCGCTCACGGCTGGCGTCGGCGGGTGGTGGGGCGGGGGCCGAGGCGGCGGGTGGAGAGTCGGACATGGCGGGGAGGATATGCGGCCGACAGGCCCCGATCAATCGATTGATGGAGAGAATTTGACGAACTCCGCCGAGCGTCTCGCGACAATGCCGGACACTCCCGCCGAACACGCCCTCGGAAGCCCTCCGCCGGGCTTCGGACCGCGGCGTCGCGGCCCGGCACACCGGCGTACGCGCGGGCGGGCACCGCGTCGGCGACCTGTGCGCCGACTGTGACGCACAACACAGAGGGGAAGTCAGATTTTACCCAGCAAAATGATCAATGGGGCCGCGGCGTCCGTACCCCCTGTGAAATCTGATCAATACGTCAGGAGGCACCATGCCCATCTCACGCAACTTGGCAGGAACGGTCTTCGTGGGCGGCGCGGTGGCTCTGACCCTCGCCGCACTGGTCTACCCGACCATGCTCGGCTACCAGACCACGTCCAGCGCGCAGACCCGAGTCATCGCGAACACCCAGTGGGGCCCGCTCACCGAAGGGGACCGCGACTTCGTCGTCAAGGTCCGCGCGGCCGGGCTGTGGGAGTACCCCCTCGGCGAGATCGCGCTGAAGAAGGGCTCGACGCCGGCGATGCGGGAGGCCGGCAAGCACCTGATAGTGGGTCACGCCCGCCTCGACGACCTGGACCGCAAGGTCGCCGCCCAGCTGAACATCACGCTGCCCAACCAGGCCTCCCCGCAGCAGCAGCAGTTCGTGGCGACCTCCGTCGCCCAGAACGGGAAGGCGTTCGACTCCACCGCCGCCAACATCCTGCGCGTCACGCACGGTTCCATCTTCACGGTGATCGCCAAGGTGCGCGCCACCACCGACAACTCCCTCGTACGGGAGCTCGCGAACCTCGCCAACGACACGGTCCTCGACCACATCACCATCATGGAGAAGACCGGCACCATCAACTTCGACCAGGTCCTCGCCCTCCAGAGCGCGCCTCCGACGCTCCCCAAGGACCAGCTCACGCCGCCCCCTCCGCAGCCGGGCGCCCCGCTCGTCGTCCTGACCGCCCGCCCCGACCTGAACGTGCACACGGACACCCCGACGCCCAGCCCGGCGGTCGGCTGACCGGCGGCTTCAGGCCTGCCGGGTGCCCTGCCAGGTGTTGTGGTGCAGGACCTGGTCCAGGAGGAGCCGCGGGCCTGGACCGAACGTGGTGCGGAGCGGGTGGGCTGTCGGCAGCAGGGCGCCCTGGCGGACCGTCGCCGGCAGACCCAGGAGGTCGGCCACCTCCCGCTCGCGGTCCAGGTGGACGCTCGTCCAGGCGGTGACCAGGCCGCGGCTGCGCGCGGCCAGCGCATAGCTCCAGGCCGCCGGCAGCAACGACCCCCAAAGGCCTGCCTGATTGCCGGTGGGCAGTCGTCCGCCGGGCACTTCGATGCACGGGATGACCAGGACGGGTACCCGGTGCATCCGGTCGGCCAGCGTGCGCGCGGCGGTGATGATCGAGCGGGAGGCCGCGGGCAGCTCCGCCGGTCGTTCGAGAGCGGCGGCGTTGCGTTCGTAGAAAGCGGCCCGGTACACCTCGGCGACGTCCGCGCGGACGCGCGGGTCGGTGAGCAGGAGCCAGCGCCAGTTCTGCCGGTTGCTGCCGTTGGGCGCCTGAAGCGCGATGCGCAGACAGTCCTCGACCAGGGCCGGGTCCACCGCTCGCTCCAGGTCGAGACCGCGCCGCACGGATCGCGTACTGGTCAGCAACTCCTCGCAGGATAAAGCGAGTTCGCCGTTCACGGCAGCAGCGCCGACCGGACGGCCAGCGTGAGGTGGGTGACGGCGACGAAGGCGATCGCCGTGGGCATCGGCCACCCGCCGCGGCCCGCGGCCAGGAACCTCCGGGTGCCGTGGGCGGGAAATACGGCCGCGAGGCAGGGCAGCAGTGCGTGCGGGCCCCGGGGCGCGAACAGCAGGACCTCGCAGACGACGGCGCCGGCCGCGAAGCCCGCGGTGACCGCGGCCGCTCGCCTCGGGCCGAGGTCCGCCGAGTACAGCCCGGCGCCCGGTGGTGCCGCCCAGGCGGTCTTGCGCGCGAACTCGAAGTGCAGGAAGACACAGGCGCACAGGGCGAGCAGCGCGGCACCGCGCCAGTCGGCCGTCACCGTTCCCCCGGCGACGAGCGACCCGTACACATAGCCGCCGAGCAGCAGCTGCACCGGGTAGGCGACCGCCAGGCCGAGAAGGGGCCGCTCGCGCACCGCGGGAGACAGCCGTTCCAGCAGGACGAGGAACAGCCCGTATCCGAGAGCCGCGAGGATCAGCAGGACGTCGGCCGCCGACAGGGCCGCGTTCAGTCCGGTCACCACCGCGGTGATCGCCGCCATCGCGCCGCGCAGTTCGGCCGAGGTGATCGCGCCGGTGACGAGCGGCCGGTCCGGGTGGTGGACCCGGTCGTGGGCGAGGTCCTTCTGCTCGTCCAGCATCCGCAGGAACAGCAGCGCCAGTACGACGCTGACGACCCGGATCCAGGTGGCGCCGGAGGGCCGCCAGGCCGTGCCGGTCACGGCCACCGCCGAGCCTTCCAGCGCGAGGACCCACAGCAGTCCGTAGGCGACGTAGAGGTGCGGCGGGAACCTGCGCAGCACGAATCGGCAGAGTCTGGCGGGTACGTGCGGGGCGGCGACGACGGTGGTGGTGGTCATGGCGTCCCTCCGGTCATGGCGTCCCCTTGTCGGGACGGCCCTGTGGTCGGGGCGTCCCTTTTGGGCGGGGCGTCTCGGGCGGCGGGTGCGGGGCGGCGCGGCTCCGGGCGGTGCGTCTCGGGGCGTTGGGGCCGAACTCACGCGGCCCTGCGGGCGGTCGGCGTCGCGAGCGCACGCTCCGGGCCCGGGCCCGGGCCCGGGCCCGCGTCGGCGTCCGCGTCCGCGAGTCTGATCCGGGCCTCGGCGGCCAGGGCTCCGGGCTGGCTCAGGGTGCACTCGATGTCGGCGCCCGGTACGGCCGGAGTGGTCCTGCACTCCAGTGGCAGGTCCATCTCGGCGAAACGGCGGAACCGCGCGGCCAGGGCGACCGGCAGCGGGCTCGGTGTGCGGACGGCGCCGGCGGACACCGAGGCGCGCAGGGCGAGTTGGCGGAAGCACTCGAGCTCCAGCATGCCGGGGACGTGGTCCACCCAGTGGTCGTAGAGGGTGGGGTGCGTGGTCTCCGCGTACAGGTGGGCCGTGTGCGTGCCGTCGTCCGCGGCGCGCGGCGGGGAGATGACCGTGTTGGCCGGGGTGCGCCTGCCGACGAGCGCGGGATCGACACGTGGTCCGCGCAGCGCGACGGGCACGGCGGGCAGGCCGAGCGCGCCGCGCTGTCCTGACCGCAGGTTCGTCCAGTCCTCGGGCGGCATCCAGGAGTAGTCGATGCGGGCCAGCAGTGCCTCGCGGGCGCCGACGGCGAGGGTGAAGCGAAGTTTGAGGCCCCGCACTCCGGCCCGGGTGCGGAACCGCTTCTCGATCCGGGTGGTGATGACCGCCTCGGTGGGCCGGTCGTCCCGGTTGAGGGCGGCCGGGTCAGGCACCACGAACTCGACGGTCCGCAGCAGGAACTTGTGCCCCAGGCGGACGCCGAGGTGGCGGTGGGCCACCACGAAGATGCCCTGCCGGCACGCCTCGAGGAGCAGGAAGGGGTCGAGCCGGTCGCCGGGGCCGAGCGTGTCGTCGTAGAAGGCGTGACGGCGGGGGAACCGCGCGGCCAGGAGCATCTCGTCGTCGCCGTGACGCTCGGCGTCGGTCAGGAAGACCTCCGCGGCGGCGGAGCGGTGCACCAGTTCCTTGGGGAGTGTCCGGGTGAACTGCATGGGGAGCTCCCTCAGTTCGCGGTGGCGCGGACGGTGTCCAGGTGGCGGCGCCAGGTGTCGGCGTCGGCTCCGTCGAGCACGGGCGCCCGGCCCGGCTGCCGCATGGGAAGCACCTTCGAGCCGACGATGACGGCGTCCCACGGGTCGAGGCCGATCCCCCGCCGCCAGGCGGTCTCCAGCAGCGTGCGCGGGGTGGCGATGGGCTCGGCGCCCCGGTGCCGGGACACGGTGTCGCGCAGCCGTGCGAGGGCGGGCTCGAAGTCGAGGTTCTTGGGCCGGGTGGCGGCGTACAGCCGGCCGGTCAGTTCCAGGGCGTGCGCGGTGCGGTCCTCGTCGGCGAGGGCGGAGCGGAAGAGGAGATCGCGTTCGCCGTCGTCGAAGTGGACGGCCAGCTCGCGCAGGACGTCGGCGGGTTCGTCGGGGGTGTGCACCAGATTCAGCAAGTAGCTGTAGCGGCCCAGGAGATGGCGCAGCTGGCCGGGCCGGCGGGCGTCCGGGTCCGTGGGTCCCTTGAGCCGGGTGAGTTCGACGGAGGCGGGTACGTCCAGGTCGTGATCGGGACGTACGAGCAGGACGAGGGCGTCGGCGTCCTCCAGGAAGAGCGCGGCCAGCCGCCTGCGGTAGGGGGTGGCGAGATTCCACTGGAAGTACCACAGGGAGCGAATCATGGTGCGGGTCAGCCGGGTGACGGCCGCGCCGACGATCCTGAAGCCCTGCCCTGCCAGCCAGTCCGCGGCCGCGTCGAGCCTGCGGGCCACGACGGCGTCGGGCTTGAGCAGGAGCAGCGCGTGCCGGTGGGCGAAGCCGGTGATGTCACCTGTGAGAGCGGCGAGTTGGTCGTGGCTCTCCTGGAAGTAGGTGTCCGCGCCGTACAGCCGTTGCTTGGCGGGGTGGCAGGTCAGCAGTGGCGAGACGGGTATGCCGTACGAGGGCTCGGCGAGGTGGGCGGAGGTCATCGGTGGGTGCTCCCGTCGGGTCGGGCGGCGGCCGGCTCCTCGCGCGGGGGCGGGCCGAGATAGCCGGTCGCGAGGCAGTGGTCGAGGAGACGGCGCAGATAGGAATGCGCGCCCGTAGTGGGCGGACGGTGGCCGAAGGCCTCCGCGTGGGTGGCGTCGAAGCGGACACGGCGCCGGAAGTAGGGGGCGTACAGGGAGACGACGCGGTCGTAGTACGGGCGTTCGCGGCCGGGCAGCGCCGTGGCGGCGAACGCGGACGGGGGGACGAACCGCGGCACGTGGAGGGACGGGTACTCGGCGAGAACGTCGGACATGCCGCGCAGGGTCAGTTCGTGGCCGACGGCGTGCAGGGTGCGTCCCTCGGCGTCCTGGAACCGGGTGGCGGCCTCGGTCACCAGGTCGGCGACCTTGTCGACCGGGACCAGGTCGAGGACGGCGTCCTGGTGGCCGGGCACGGTGCGGACCAGGCCCCTGGTCAGGACCTTGAGCACGGGATAGATGGTCTTGAGGTCGCGGACGCGGCCGGTGCGGGTGGCGCCGGTGACGATGCTCGGACGGATCACGGCCACGGGCAGGCCGTCCGCCGCCGCCTTGCGGACCAGTGTCTCGGCGGCCAGCTTGCTCTTCTCGTAGTCGTTGCCGGGGCGTTGGCCGAGGTCGAGTTCGTCCTCGTACGCGATGCCGTCGCGTTCCCCGCACACATAGGCGGTGCTGACGTGCACCAGGGGGGTACGGGCTGCCAGGGCGAGGTCCAGGACGTGCCGGGTGCCCTCGACGTTGACACGCTCGTACCGGCCCGGCGCCAGTCCGAAGTCGGTGACGGCGGCACTGTGCACGATCCGGTCGGCAGTGGCGGCGAGCCGCCGGTCGTCGTCGCTCAGTCCGAGGCCGGGGCGGGTGATGTCACCGGTGATCCGGGTGAGGGTGCCCGGACCTGCGGCGAGTTTTCTGCCGTTGTTGCGGACGAGGTCGCCGTTGCGGTGCAGTACGGCCAGCACCGTGTGGCCCGCGGCGGTCAGCCGGGCCGTCACCTCGACGCCCACGAAGCCGCTGGCGCCGGTCACCAGCACGGTCATCGGGTCGGACGCCACCGTGCCGGACGTCATCGGATCGGCTTTCGTGCGACCGGATTTCGGCAGGTCGGCTTTCCTCCGGTCGGCATTCGTCGGACCGGCTCTCGTGCGATCGGGTTTCGACAGGTCGGCATTCGTCCGGTCGGCATTCGTAGGGTCGGACATCGGTGAATCCTCCGAGCGGGACGTCGGGTGGAATGCTCGCGAGCCCGGCGCCGTCACGGGGCCCGATGGGGCTGGGCCCCGTTGCCGGCCAGCAGGTCGCGAGCCTCTTCGACGGGCAGCTCCGCGCCGAGGTGGGCGCCCATGCGCAGCCAGTCGTGGCCCAGTTGCAGCGTCGCCCGCCAGGTGTGGGCGGAGTCGAAGGAGAGCGGGAAGGCGTCGGCGCCCACGGCGGCACGCACCAGGGCGATGAAGCGGCGCAGCTCCGCGCGGAGCGCGTCACCGTCCTCCGCCGATTCCACACCCCGTCCCAGGAGTTCGCATGCGCGCACACCGATCGGCCCGGTGGCGGCGGGGAGGAGGTCCATGCGGCGTACGAGGTCGGCGTCCCCGGGCAGCGGGTTGACGCCGTGGGCGCTGAACAGTCCGCGGAGCGCGGCGTGCACGGCGCGGCGCGCGGTGAGTTCGGCCACCCGCCGCTGGCCCCGTTGCAGGGCTCCGGTCAGATCCTCGACGGCGTTCTCGACGACCACGTTGGACCACACGAGAGCCATGGCCGCGGCGGCGAACCGGTCGGCGGGCAGGGGCATCAGGTCGACGGAGCGGGCTCCGGTGACGGCCGCGCCGCGTACCGACAGGAGGGGCTGCTCGGTGGAGGGCGGCGGGGTCAGGGGGCCGGACGGGGCGGCGAGGGGAAGCGCGGGGGTGACGTTTCCGCCGCCCTTCCAGGCGAGGCGGACCAGTCCGTAGCGCAGGAAGGCGGCGATCAGCCTGCCGGGGTCGGTGACGCCGGTGGCGGCGCTGTCGGCCAGCACGCGGGGCAGCGGCCGGCCCAGGACGAGGGAGCGCCAGACGGTTCCGGCGTCGGCGCCGAGGGCGAACACGTCGCGCCGGCCGCGGACGACGTGGACCCGTTCGCCGGTCTGCCAGGTGGTCACCCGGGCCACGCGTCCGACGGTGAGGCGTTCGGGCCGCCGGGGGACATCGGTGAGACCGAGGGCTTCGGCGAAGTCGAGGCAGGCGGTCAGACGTCGGTGTGCGGCGTCGGCGTCGCCGGGTGGGACGGCGGCCGATTCCAGTACCCAGTAGCGGTCGCGCACGTCCGCCCGTCCTGCCCGGTCCAGTTGCAAGGACAGCCACTTGGGTTCGAGATAGGTCTCGCCGAGGCCGGCCGCCCAGGACTTGACGCTCTGCACGAGAGCGGCGCGGGTCCAGTCGGACGCCTCGTCGCTCTCGCCGAGACACTGGAGTGCCAGCGCGTGCCGCAGGGACTGCCGGGCGCGGTGCGCCCACCAGTCGGCGGTGATCCGGCGGAACCGCTCCACGGGCAGCAGCGCTTTGACCTCCTCGATGAGGGCGTGGCCGCGCAGCGGGTGGCTGTGCAGGACGCGCTGGCAGCGGTTGAGGAGATCCTCGGAGAGCCGGGCCGGCCGTCCGGCCGCGTGCTCCACCGCCCGGAACTGATCGGCGAGTTGACGCACCGACCGGGTGCGGATCTCCACCCGCCTGCCGTCCACGAACAGCAGCGACGGCATCGTGGGCAGGTCGTCGTCGTGGCGGCTCACGAGGAGGAAGTCGATGTCGGAGGAGGGGTTGCCGAACCCCTCGGCTATGGAGCCCTCCAGGGTCACGGCCCATTCGGTGTCGGAGGGGAGTTCCGCGAGGGACTTGTCGAGCAGGTCCTGGAGCCGTTCCTCGGTGAGGATCACTGATGTGTCTCCCTTCGGGGGCTGTCCGCAGCGGCGGCCGTGCTGTCGTGGGGCGGGTCGGCGAGTACGGTGACCGTCCCGGCGGCGCCGTCGACCCGCAGCCGGGCGCCGGTGCGGACCTCGGTGGTGGCGCCCTTCACCTGGACCACGGTCGGAATTCCCAACTCCCGCGCCACAACGGCCACATGGGTCAGTGGGCTGCCGCGTTCGATGACCAGGGCGGCGGCCGAGGACAGCGCGGTCACCCATCCCGGGTCGGTGCGGTAGGTGAGCAGGATGCCGCCGCCGATGTCGCGCGGGGTGTCGGTGACCACGGCGGGACCTTCCGCGACCCCGGGGCAGCAGGGGACGCCGGTCAGTTCGCGGGCGCCGCTGGGGGCCGCAGGGCCACTGTTCCAGCCGGCCCGTTCGAGGTTGCCCGACCAGTACGGCGCGCCGCGGGTGGTGAAGCGGGAGGGTGCGTGCAGCGCGGTGTCGGCCGTCTGTTGCCCGCGCCGCAGCACGACCAGGTCCCGCAGTTCGGTGTGGGCGATCATGCCCTCGTAGGCACCCCGGATCTCCTCCAGGCGGAGGAGGAAGACATCGTCCCACGCGTCGATGGCACCGGCGCGGGCCAGGTCGCGACCCAGGGCGCGCAGCATGCGTTTGGCCGCTCCGAAGGCGCGGGTGCGGCAGAACCTGAGCCGTTCCCGGTCGGCGAGCGCGGTCCGGGCCTTGCCGCGCACCCGTTCGTACACCAGCCGGCGCGGGCGGCTCAGCTGTTCGTCGAGGTAGGCGTCGGCCTCGCCGCCCCGGTCGGGTGCCCCCTCCTCGCTGCTCTCCGGCAGTGCCGCGCGCAGCAGTGTGAAGACGCCCGCCGGATTCTCGCGCAGGTCGGGGACCTCCAGCTTGAGTTCGTCGGGGCTGCGGTAGCCGTAGTCGGCGATGTACGCGTCGACGGCCCGCAGGAAACCGGTGTGACCGGCGTCGCGCAACGCCCGGTGGGCCTCGGAGTCGGGAGTGTCTTCCAGCAGCGCCAGGACCTCGGTGTCGGCACGCGCCAGGCCGGCCAGCTCACGCAGCGCCCATACGGGTTCCACGGACTCGACGGCACCGCCGGGGGCCGCCGCGGCCCAGGTGAACCACTCGGGCGCGTTCGGCAGCCATCTGCGGGTGAGCAGGGCCAGAAGTCCGACGGAGAGCAGGATCGTCGCGTCGAGGGTCTGCATCGGGCCCCATTTCTCGATGAGTTCCCGCTGAAGCCGCCGGAAACGGCGGTAGGTCTCGTCGCCCGGCAGTGCGTCGTAGTCGACATTGTTGAATACCGCGTACGCGCGATAGAAATCTCGATGAAACGTGTTCACCGATTTTCGGATGGTGAGGAATCTCGTGGTGAACACGACCGTACGTGCAAGGCGGGAGACATGGCCGAGCGGTCCGGGCCGGGGAGTGAACGGATGCAGCGTGTCGGCGAGTTCATCGGAAATGCTCTCGGCGACACCCAGGGATTTCTCCAGAACGCGCCGGTTGAGCGGGTACAGCGGGGCGAGGCGCACCATGCGGTACCAGTGGAACAGGTTGTAGTAGACCCGTCCGTGGACGTAGCCGAGCAGGTGCGGGGTCCACTCCTGCACCTCGCGCAGCGCCTCCCCGCGGACCCCGAGGGCGCGGGCGTAGCTGTCGTACACCTTCGCGTACGTGTCGGCGGCGAAGCTGTAGGTGAGCGGGGACACGACACCGCTGAAGCTCTCGACGATGTTGGAGTTGTCCCAGATCCGCAGGTCCAGGCCCGGCTCCGGCGCGGGGTCGGCGGCCTGGGCGAGGGCCGTGACCGGCCGGCTCTGGAGGATCCACAGACCGTCCTCGGCGATCGCCCACTCGATGTCCTGGGGGGTGCCGTAGCAGGCGGTGACGCGGGCTCCCGCCGCGTGCAGCCGGACCAGCCGGTCGGCGGTCAGGGACAGTTCGGCGCGGTCCCCGTCGGCGACGGGCGACACCTGGCAGCCGGGTCCCGAACCGGCGTCGTAGCGCTCCCGCTTGTCGCCGATCACCGTGGTCAGCGGCTCGCCGGTGACGGCGTCCAGGACGACGGTGTCGGCGTCGACGGCGCCCGAGACCAGCCCCTCACCGAGCCCGTGGACGGCGCTGACGACATACCGGTCGGTGCGTCCGCTCGCCGGGTCGGCGGTGAACAGCACACCGCTCAGCTCGGCGGCAACCATGCGCTGCACGATGACGGCGACACCGCCGATGTCGATCGGAAGGCGGTGCTGAGCGCGGTAGCGCAGGGAGCGTTCACAGAAGGCTGAGGCCCAGCAGCGGCGGACGTGGGCGACGACCTCGTCGAGGCCGCGAACGTTGAGGAAGCTGTCGAACTGCCCGGCGAACGAATGGCGTTCCCCGTCCTCCTGCGCGCCGGACGAGCGGACGGCGACGGCACCTCCCCCGGCCAGCCCGTAGGCCAGCCCGATGGCGTCGGTGAGGCGGTCGTCGAGCGGCGCCGCCTCGATCAGGCCGGCGATCTCCGCGGCGATCCGGCCGGCCTTGGGCTCCCAGTCGTCGGCGAACAGCCGCTTCAGGTGTCCGTCCAGTCCCGTTCCGCGGCTGAATTCCGCGAATATGTCCAGGCCGATGACCGACCATCTCGGTACTTGAAATCCGGACGCGGTCAGGGTGTGCAGGTTCTTCCCTTTTCCACCGGCCCATTCGGTGATGAGGGATGCGTCGCTGGACGGTGTGAGGACATGCAGGGACCGGTGTTCGGGTCCCGTGGTGGGCGACAATGCGTTTCCCCTCCGAGGGTGTTGCTCGACCTCGCCCGAATGTTGCACAGCAGGGCCGGTCGAAAAAACTCCGACGGCTCTCAGTAGGCGCTTTTCGGTCGTCGTAGGCTTTTCAAATTCCGGGTCCGGGCCGCTGTCCAGGGCGAACGCCGGGGCCCCGCCGGGTAACGGGACGATCCGGCCGAAGTGGGTCGACCCGGCGCCCGCGGCACACCGGGACACGGAGGGCGAGGGCGGCCGGGTTCGGGAGATATCGGGTGGACCACTGGGCGCCACAAAGCCACACGTTCGGACACCTTCGAGGGTTCGACCAGAAAGGAAAGCAACAAATATTGACGCAATCGACCAGCGCTTGTAACTTCCGACGCAGTCGCCAGGCAGCCTGAACTCGGCTGTCCCAAGGCCGAGTTGTAGCTCCGCCCTCCACCTCGGGAGCACACATGCGCAGAAGAAGATCCGCCCCCTCGCGTCTCGTCCCCTCCCCAGCTGCCGGACCGGCGGCCAGGCTCCGCCGCGCCCTGCTGTCCGTCGCCGCGACCCTCGGCCTCCTGGTGACCGTCCTGGTCGGCATGCCCGGCGTCGCGCAGGCCGCCGCGTCCCAGCCCTGCGACATCTACGCCGGCGCGGGCACCCCGTGCGTCGCCGCCCACAGCACGACACGTGCGCTGTTCGCCGCGTACAACGGCCCGCTGTACCAGGTCACCCGCGCCTCCGACGGCGCGAGCGCCGACATCGGGCTGCTCGCGGCCGGCGGCTACGCGAACGCCGCGCAGCAGGACAGCTTCTGCGCGAACACCACGTGCAGCATCTCGAAGGTGTACGACCAGACGTCCCGCCACAACGATCTGTTCCCCGGCCCCGCGGGCACGGCCGGAATGGGCGCCGACCGGGGAGCCGACGCCGCTGAACTGTCCGTCACGGCGGGCGGCCACAAGGTGTACGGGATCTGGATCTCCCCCGGCGTCGGCTACCGCTCGCACGGCGCCGCGTCGGGCGTCGCGGTGAACGGCCGGGCGGAGGGCGCCTACATGGTCGCCAGCGGCACCCACGTCGGCTCGGCCTGCTGCTTCGACTACGGCAACGCGGAATCGACTCCCGCCGACACCGGCAACGGCCACATGGACGCGGTGTCCATCGCCACCACCTGCTACTTCGCTCCGTGCAGCGGCTCGGGCCCCTGGATCGAGGCCGACCTGGAGAACGGCATGTTCCAGGGCGACAACGGCTCCAACACCGCGAACAAGGGCAACAGCAGTACGTACGTGACGGCCGTCCTCAAGAACAACGGGCAGACCACGTACGCGCTGAAGGGCGGCAACTCGCAGTCGGGCGGCCTGACGACCTGGTGGGACGGGGCGCTGCCCACGCGGGGCGGCTACCGGCCGATGCAGCAGGAGGGCGGCATCATCCTGGGCACGGGCGGCGACAACAGCAACTGGAACATGGGCACGTTCTTCGAGGGCGTCATGGTCGCGGGCTATCCGACCGACGCGGCCGAGAACGCCGTCCAGGCGAACATCGTCTCCGTGGGCTACTCGGGCCAGACCAACGTCCCCAACGGCCCGCAGGGCACCGTCGGCGGCCCCGGCGGCGAGTGCGTCGACGTCGCCGCGGACGACACCGGCGTGAACGGCGCGGCCGTACAGCTGTGGAACTGCCAGTCGTACGCCGAGGACCAGTACTGGACGCACAACGCCAACGGCTCGCTCGGCACCATCGGCCGCTGCCTGGACATCATCGGCAACGGCACCGCCAACGGCACCCAGGTCGAACTGTGGGACTGCAACGGGATCGGGGGCCAGAAGTGGGTGCAGCGCGCCGACGGCTCGCTGTTCAACCCGCAGTCGGGCCGCTGCCTGGACTCCCCCAACGGCGCCACGGCCAACGGCACCCGGCTGCGGATCTGGGACTGCAACGGGTCGGCCGCGCAGAAGTTCGCCGTCAACGCGGGCGCGCCCGTCGTCGGGCCCGGCGGCACCTGTGCCGATGTGGCCGGTGACGACAACGGCTCCAACGCGACGGCGGTCCAGCTGTGGAGCTGCCAGTCGTACGCGGTCGACCAGCACTGGTTCCACAGCTCGGACGGCCGGCTGCACACGCTGGGCCGCTGCCTCGACATCAACGGCAACAGCACCGCCAACGGCACCCAGGTCGAACTGTGGGACTGCAACGGGGCCGGCGGTCAGATCTGGCAGCAGCAGGCCGACGGCTCGCTGCTCAACCCGCAGTCGGGCCGCTGCCTGAACTCCCCCGACGGCGCCACGGCCAACGGCACCCGGCTCCAGATCTGGGACTGCAACGGAGCCGCCGCCCAGAAGTTCGCACTGGGCTGACCGGTCTCGACTCTCCTCGGCCCGGCCGGATTGTCCGGCCGGGCCCGCCCGTGTCCGGGAGGCGGAGGCCTGCGACGAGCGCCCGCGCCGTTTCGCCGGAAGGAGCCCCGCACCCGACCCGTCTGTCCAGATGGTGTCGGCACCGACGGCGTCTGTGGTAATCGACCTGCATGCCGAAAAAGGATCCCCCGGCCGCCGCCCACCAGGACCGGCCCGCCCCTCGGGCACGGCTGTACGCGGCGCTGCGCGACTCCCCGGCCGGCCGGGGATGGCGGCACAGCAGGAGCATCGAACTCGGGCAGAGGTCGCTGGGTTTCGCGGCCCTCGGTTTCCTCACGCTGGTGCCGCTCCTGATCGTCGTCTCCGCCGCCGATCCGGCGCACGGGCGGGGGTTCGCGCAGTGGCTGGGCGACGGGCTCGGAGTGTCGAGGGCCGCCAGGAACGAGGTCGCGCGGCTGTTCGCGGGGCCCGCGCAGGTACGGCAGACCACGACGGCCTTCGGTCTCGCCGCCCTCGCCGTCTTCGGCCTGAGTTTCGGCGCGGCCGTGCAGACCGGCTACGAGAAGGTCTGGGGCCTGCCCCCGGCCCGCTGGTACGCGCGATGGCGCCAGGTCCTCTGGCTCGCCGTGCTCATCGGTTCCCTCTACGTGACCGCGACGACCACGCTGTGGCGCCACTCGGCCGCCGGAACGCTGGCGGCCGAGGCGAGCGCCGTCCTGTTCTTCTGGTGGTCCCAGTGGATGCTGCTCGGCGGAAGGACCGCCGGGAAGGCCCTCCTGCCCGGCGCGGTCCTGACCTCTCTCGGCCTGCTCGGCCTACGGTTCTTCTCGCGTCGCGTCTTCTCACCCCTGATCGCATCGAGCGCCGTCACCTACGGTCCTTTCGGCACCGTCCTGGTGGTCCAGTCCTGGCTGGTCGGCGTCGGCGTCGTCGTCTTCGGCGGCGCGTTGCTGGGGCGACTGACACACGAGGAACTCGCCACCGGGACGAGAGCTCTCCGGCGGCGAATCCGACGACGTGAGCGCTGAGTCCGTGCCGTCGCGCCCTGAGCTCTGTCTCCCGTCGGATCAGTCGGACACGGTGAGCGGGGCGTCGACCCGGTGGTCCGGCGAGGGCGTCGAGGACGGCTCCCGGTCCCAGCGCAGCGCGAGGATCGTGACGGGGACCGCTGCAAAGGCCCCGATGACCACAGCCATGACCACAGCCGTCCAGGTGTCCCAGAAATGACCGGCGGTGAAGGCCGCGATGAGCGGCACAGCCACCACGGCCACAGGTTTCGCCCCCATCGGGACCCGGGGGACGACGGGGCGGCCGGTGGCGAGGCAGCGGGCCCGCCGGGCGCTGCCGAAGGCGGCGATGAACGCCAGGACCGCCGACCACACACCGACCAGGGCGGCTCCGGTGAACAGGGCGGGCGCCTCGTCCGGCAGTCCCGAAAGCCGCTCGCTGACCCCGCCCTGGCTGACGGCGACCACGTCGTTCCGCCACGTGGTGACGTCCACCCGCTCGCCCGGCTCGATGAGTTCCGACAGGTCGCCGTGCCAGTCGAGGTCGATCGACTGGTCGGCGGGAGCCGGAACCGGCGGCCTCAACCTGACACGGAAGACCGTCGACTTGCCGCTCTTTGCGTTCTCGGCGGACAGGACTGTCCCGCGGATCGTACGCAGGCAGCTCCCGCCGCCGTCCCGTACCGCCCCTTCACCGGCGCACGGCCGGGCGTTCCGGAAGGCCGCCTCCGTGGCGACCCGTCCCGGGACGTAGGAGGCCGGGCCCACGGCCACCGCCGACAGAGCCAGTCCGAGCAGGATCCAGGCGACCGCATGCCACCACTCCCGCCGGATCCGCCGCGACACCGGCCGCTGGTCCACCGTCCGCACAACCACTCCCGTGTCTCTTCCGTTCCGGGAGCATTAGGTCACACGCGGCCGACCAGCCGACACGTCGGGTCCCGGAAGCGTCGGACCCCGGCACGACTGCCGGTTTCCGGCAACTTCGAGGACGACACCTCCCGCACGCGGGGAGGTCGATCGCACCTGTTCAGCCGATGAGTTCGGGCGAGAGCAGGTGGTATCGCGCCAGGAGCACGTTGAGGGCGGCGACGATCAGGACCGCGGCCGCGATGGCGAGCAGCGCGCGGCCCGTTCCCCACGGTGTGATGAGAGTGCCGAGGACGCCGCCCGCGAAGATGCCCACGACGGTCGCGACGAGCCTGACCCGGGCCGCGGTCCGCTGCCCGGTGGGCGCGGTGGGTCCGGTGAGGCCGTCGATGAGACGGACCAGGGACACCTGCACCAGCAGGGTCGGCATACCGGGAACGGCCGCGCGCAGGGCCGTGTCCGCGCGCAGGCCCATGGCGAAGCCGACCATGGCGATGACCAGGTTGTCCGGGTGATCGGTGAGTGAGCCGGAACCGTGCCGCCACAGCGCTACGGCACCCGCGAGGGCCAGGAGCACGCCCTCCACGGCCAGTGCGGCCGCGAACCAGTGCCGGTGCCTGGCGAGGAGACCGCTGGTGGCGAGGGCCCCGGCCGCGGCCCCCAGGACGAAGGCCAGGAGGGCGATCGCGGGGCGGGCCACCGGCAGTTCTCCCTCACCCGCGACGGCGAAGGAGAGGAAGAGCAGGTTCCCGGTGGCCAGAGCGGTGAAGACGTGGCCCATGGTCAGAAAGCTGACCGCGTCGACCGCGCCCGCCAGGACGGTGAGAGTCGCCATGACGACGGTCTGCTGGCGATCGCGCCGCGCGGCCGACGCCGGCGATCCGGCTTCATCAGTCATGGGGTCAGTCTCGGGAACGGGGGCTGCGGGACAGCGGTGGCCGGGCCGACACGCGACAGCCGTGCCGCCAATGGACGGTGCGGCGCGCCCCACGCCGGTCCACCAGATCTCAAGCACCCGGCGGCCGTGCGGGCGCGGGCCCGGTGCAGAGCCGAACCGCCGGCGGCCGTGCGCGTGCGGGACCGCGCAGAGCCGATCCGCGGGGCGGTCGACCGCCCGGCGGATCGGCCGCGTCGCCCGCCTCGTAGCCGCTGCTCGCGTCCGTGTGTCGGGGCGACCGGCGGCGACCCAACGCCCGCGGTCGGCGCGACCGGCGGCCGAACCCCCGCCACGTCGTCCGCGCCCGAACCCTCCGGCGCGCCACCCGGCCCGCTGAGGCCTGCCCGGTCGTCTGTCAGGTCAGCCGGGCTGCGGCCGTGTCGAGGGCTTCCTGGGCGGCGGCCGCAGCATCGGACCTGTCCTGGGGCACCAGGCCGATGCGGGTGCGCCGGTCCAGGAGGTCGGCCTCGTCGAGGGCGCCTTCGTGCAGCACGGCCCACAGCAGCGCGGCCCGCGTGACCGGGTGTCCCGGCACCACGGGCTCGCCGAGGCGGGGGTCATCGGCGGCGAGGGCGTGGACGGCGGGGGCCTCGGCGCCGTAGCGGCGGATCAGATGGCCGGGAGCGGCGAGCGACCCGAGCCGGTGCGGGGCCGCCGCCCCGACCAGCGGCAGGGAGGCGGTCGTCGAGGGACCGGCGCGCAGACCCCGGGCCACGACCGCCGCGTCCACGGCGTCCTGGGCCATACGCCGATAGGTGGTGAGCTTGCCGCCGACCACCGTGGTCACCCCGTCGTCGGAGGTGAGGACGGCGTGCCGGCGCGAGATGTCGGAGGTGCGGGCGGCCCCTCCCGAGCGAGCGGGCACGGTGTCGAGCAGGGGGCGCAGCCCCGCGAAGGCGCCGACGACGTCCTGGCGCCTCACCGGGGTGTCCAGGGCGGAGCCGACGACGTCGAGCAGGAAGCCGATGTCCGACTCGGGCGCCTCGGGCACGTCCGGCAGGTCCCCGTCGACGGGTTCGTCGGTCAGGCCGACGTACACACGGCCGTCGTCCTGCGGCAGGACGAGGACGAACCTGTTGCTCTCGCCCGGTATCGGGATGTGCAGTCCCGCGGGCAGCGGTCCGAACAGGTCGGCGCGCAGCACCAGATGGGTTCCGCGCGAGGGACGGATACGGATGCCCTCGACCAGGTCGCCCGCCCACACGCCGGAGGCGTTGACGACCGCGCGGGCCCTGATCTCGCCCTGCTCTCCCGTCAGTTCGTCGCGGACGCGGACGACGGTCCCGCCGAGCTCCAGCGCCCTGACCCGGGTGAGGATCTTCGCGCCGTGGACGGCGGCGGTGCGGGCGAGCGCGGTGACGAGCCGGGCGTCGTCGGTCACCTTGCCGTCCCAGGAGAGCAGTCCGCCGCGCAGCCCGGCGGGGCGTACCGAGGGCGCGAGGTGACGGGCCTCCACCGCGGAGAGGCGGCGCGGCGCGGGCAGGGTGGCGCGCGAGGTGCGGGCCGCCAGCCGCAGGGTGTCCCCGGCCCGGAACCCGGCCCAGGCCAGAGAGGCCTGGCCGCGTGACACCAACGGGGTCAGGGGCAGCACGAAGGGCTGGGCGCGCACCAGGTGGGGGGCCGTGCGCTCCATGAGGACACCGCGTTCGACGGCGCTCTCGTGGGCGACGTCGAGCTGCCCGGAGGCCAGATAGCGCAGGCCGCCGTGGATGAGCTTGGAACTCCAGCGCGATGTGCCGAAGGCGAGGTCGTGGGCGTCGACGGCGACGACGCTCAGGCCGCGCGCGGCCGCGTCCAGGGCGACCCCCGCGCCGGTGGCGCCGAGTCCGACGACCAGGACGTCCACGGTGTCGCCGCCCACGGCCTCGGCCAGTTCACGGCGGCGGCGGGCGGCGGAGAGCGACGATCCCGGCGCCGGGGCGGCCGGGCCGTTCGGACTGCTTGCGGGACTCATGGCGTGAGGGTCCTCTCCAGAAGGATGCGCAGCTCGTCGAGAAAGGCGGTGCTGGTGAGTTCGGGGTCGCCCTCGTCGGTCATGGTCCGCAGCGACAGGGTGAAGGACTGGACCACCAGCAGCACGGAACGGGCCTGCCGTCTCGTGGGGGCGAGCCGCACCGAGCCGTCGGTGTGCCCCTGTTCCAGGGCGTCGCCGAGGAGCTCCAGGAGAGCTTCCTGGCTGGCTCCGCGGCGGTCCAGTACGTAGGGGAGCAGGAGTTCGGGGTCGACGTCGATGATCTTGCGGAAGAGCGGGTGGGCCCGGAAGCCCTCCACTCCGGCGACGAGCCCGTCCACGATCAGGGTCCGCGTGTGCCCGTCCGGCTCCGGTTCCGGCATGGCGCGCGTCGCCACGTCGATCCACTCACGGGTCATCAGGTCGCCGACCAGCGACCGTACGTCGGGCCAGCGCCGGTAGAGCGTCATGCGCGAGACGCCGGCGCGGCGGGCCACGTCGGTCAGGGTGGTACGCCGGACCCCGACCGCCAGGACGCAGTCGCGAACGGCGTCGAGGACGGGGTCGCCGTCCGAGTGGTTGTGACGAATAGGCGTCATGTGTCACAGTGTAACGCCTTGAGCGACCGTGCGGCAGACGGCCCGTCGCGAACCGACCGATGAGGACTACGTTCATGGACATGCTGTGGAGTGGCTGGGGCGACCCGGCGAAGGCGGCACCGCTGCCCGACTCGGTGACCGGGCTGCTGCGCGATCTGCTCGGCGTGAAGCCGAGCGAGACCGCCCCGCCCGCCCTTGACGAGATCCCCCTCCCCGAGACCCCGGCGGCCCCGGCCCTGCGCGCGCTCGCGGACGCCGTCGGCGGCGCCGAGCACGTACGCACCGACGCGGAGAGCCGGATCCGGCACACCCGCGGGAAGTCCACGCCCGATCTGCTGAAGATCCGGGCGGGCGACGCCGTGGACGCCCCCGCGGCCGTCGCCCTGCCCGCCACCCACGACGAGGTCCTCGCCGTCCTGCGCGCCTGCGCCGAACACGGCCTCGCCGTCGTGCCGTTCGGCGGCGGCACCTCCGTCGTCGGCGGCCTCGCCCCGGAGCGCGGCGCCTTCGTCGCGCTCGACCTGCGCCGGATGAACGGCCTGCTCGCCATCGACCCCGTCTCCCGGACCGCGACCCTCCAGCCGGGGCTGCGCGCACCCGACGCGGAGGCCCTCCTGGCCGAATACGGGTTCACCCTCGGGCACTTCCCGCAGTCCTACGAATGGGCCACCATCGGCGGATTCGCCGCAGCCCGTTCCAGCGGCCAGGCCTCCGCCGGATACGGCCGCTTCGACGAGATGGTCCTCGGCCTCACCCTCGCGACCCCGCAGGGCACCCTGGACACGGGCCGCGCCCCCCGCTCGGCGGCCGGCCCCGACCTGCGTCAGCTGATCCTCGGCTCCGAGGGCGCCTTCGGGGTCATCACCTCCGTCACCGTACGGATCAGGCCGCTCCCGCGGACCCGTGTCTACGAGGGGTGGCGGTTCGCCTCGTTCGAGGAGGGCACCACCGCTCTGCGCCGGCTCGCCCAGGACGGCCCGCGCCCCACCGTGCTGCGGCTGTCCGACGAGACCGAGACGTTCATCGGCCTCGCCCAGCCCGACGCCATCGGATCGGACGAGGCGTCGGCCACCGCCGGATGCACGGCGATCGCCGGGTACGAGGGGACCGAGGAGGAGACCTCGCGTCGCCGCGAGGAGGCCGCGGAGGTCCTGCGCGCCGCCGGGGGCACCTACCTGGGCGCCGAGCCCGGCGACCGCTGGGCGCACGGCCGCTACTCGGCGCCGTATCTGCGCGACGCGCTGCTCGACGCCGGGGCCTTCGTCGAGACCCTGGAGACGGCGACCTTCTGGTCACGGGTTCCCGAGCTCTACGCCGCCGTGCGCACCGCGCTCACCGAGACGCTCACCGCCGCGGGCACCCCGCCCCTGGTCATGTGCCACATCTCGCACGTCTACGAGAACGGCGCCTCGCTCTACTTCACCGTGGTCTCCGCGCAGGGCGACGACGCCGTGGCTCACTGGGCACCGGCCAAGGAAGCCGCCAACGAGGCCGTGCTCGGCGCGGGCGGGACCATCAGCCACCACCACGGCGTGGGCACGGACCACCGTGACTGGTATCTCCGCGAGGCGGGACCCCTGGGCGTCGAGGCCCTGCGAGCCGTCAAGCGGCGGCTGGACCCCGACGGCGCTCTCAGCCCCGGGATCCTGCTGCCCCTCGACTGACGCCCGCCGCGAACGTCCCGCGGCAGCCGCGGCCCCGGTGCCGTCCGCCGTACCGACATACCGACGTACCCAGGTTCCGCCCCAGCCCCGCTCCCCTCCCACCCGTCACTGCCCGGAGGCACATCGATGCGACAGTTCACCGCCGTCGTCAATCCCACCGCGGGCGGCTCCACCGGGGCGGCCGCGCTGCTCCCGGTCGCCCGCCTGCTGCGGGAGGCCGGAGCCGGACTGGAGACCGAGTACAGCCGTAGCCTGGCCCACGCGCAGGAGCTCGCACGGCGCGCCGGGGAGCGGGGCCGGATCGTCCTGGCCGTGGGCGGCGACGGGATCGCGGGCGGGATCGGCGGTGCCCTCAGCGGTACGGACACCGTGCTGGGCCTGATACCGGCCGGCCGCGGCAACGACTTCGCCCGCGCGCTCCGGCTGCCCACCGCCGCCGCGGACCTGACCCGCGTCCTGCTGCGCCACGAGCCGCGCCGCGTCGACACCATCGAGGTGGAGTCGGCGGTTCACCCGCGCACGGTGGTACTCGGCAGCGTGTACGCGGGAGTCGACGCGCTCGCCAATCAGCACGCCAACCAGGCGCGCGTACTGCGCGGGGCCGCCTCGTACTACGCGGGAGGTCTGCGCGCGGTCACCGGCTGGCGTCCGGTGTCGTACCGCGTCACCGTCGACGGGGAGGAACACTTCCACCGCGGCTACACCGTCGTGGCCGCCAACTCCGCCTACTACGGCTCCGGGCGGATCATCGCACCGGCGGCCCTGACGGACGACGGCCTGCTGGACATCGTCATGATCCGCCAAGCCCCGCGCCGACTGTTCTTCACCCTCATGAACGAGCTGAAGACCGGCGCGCACATCGCCCGGCCCGAAGTGGTGATCCTGCGGGGCCGGGAGATCCGCATCGAGGCCGACCGGCCCGTGCCCTACGGCGCCGACGGGGAGGTAGAGGCCACCCTCCCCGTCACGGCCCGAGTACGGCCGGGCGATCTGGCCATGCTGTTCTGATCACCCGGCCGGGCCGCGCCGCCGTACGTCAGCCCGCGGTGGTCTCGCCGCTCGCGCTGCCCGCCAGCCACTGGTCCCAGCTCAGGTTGAAGGAGGCGAAACCGTTGTCGGGCGAGGCCTTCGCGCGCGGGGAGCCGGTGACGGACACCGGGTCGCCCTGCTTGACCTGGCCGTAGAACCACTTGGCGTCGGACATCGACAGGTGGACACAGCCGTGTGAGCCCCGGGCACTGCCACTGCCGGGGTTGGGGTCACCGGTCGAGTAGTGGACGTAGGTCCCGGACTGCGTCAGGTGGACGTCCCAAGGAAGGGTCAGGTCGTAGTAGTTGGGGGCGCCCTTGGTGCAGCTGATGCCGACGCTGCACGAGGTCATGTGGACCTTCTCCTGCTTGTCGATCACCGCCATCACGCCGTTCCACGTGGGGTACTCGGCGCTCCCGGCGTTGATCGACAGCGTCCGTACGGGCGCGCCGTTCTTCGTGACCTTCATCGTGTGACCCGTGACGGACACATCCGCGCGGACGTCGTCGCCGACGGTGAAGTCGTGCACGTAGGACCGCGTACCGTAACGGCCGTTGCCGTTGGCGACACCCTTCAGGTCGGCGGTGACCTTCACCTTGGTCCCGGTCGCCCAGTACGACTTGGGCCGCCAGTCGGCGCGCCGGTCGCCGAACCAGTGCCACGCGCCCGTCATCGGCTGGGAACTGGTGACCTTCATGTGCTTCTCGACGCCGGCCCGGGCCTTCTGGCCCACCGGGTTGGTGAAGATCACCGAGATCGGCATCGCGACGCCGACCGTGGCGCCGGTCTGCGGCGTGATCGTCTCCAGCAGCATCGGCGGCCCGGCGGGCTTCGATGGAGACGGCTTCGCGCTGGCGGCCGGCTTGCCGGGACCGCCCTTTCCGTCGTCTGAACTCGCCTTCGGTGTACCCCCGCCACAGGCGCTGGCCCCCGCCAGCACCGCAACCATGACGAGTGACATCGATATCCCGCTACGTCGCTTCACATTTACCCCGGCTCACAAATCGTGCCTGCCTCACTGTCCTCTTGGACTGCGGACGCCGGTCCGCGGTTGCAGTTGATGTGTAAAGCGCGGTTCAAAACACGACTCGGGAGGCCCTCGCCCGCGCCGGCGCGACGCGAAACACGTGCGGTGCCGCCGCCGTCCGGCCGTCGGCCGGGCGCCGACGGCCGGTCGCTCCGGGCTGGTTCAGACCTACGAGCCGGCGGCGGGGCGGCTCAGGTGCCGGGCGAGGAACCGGGCCGCGCTGTCGGCCTCGAACCGGGGCAGTTCCTTGTGCCTGCCGGAGTTGGCGTGCAGCGTCTTCTCCTTCGAGGCGAAGGCGTCGAACAGGGCGAGCGCGGCCTCGCGGGGGATGTGCTCGTCGTCCCACTGCATGTCGAACTCGACCGGGACGTTGATCTCCTTCGCCTTCTCGGCCAGGACGTCGGGCCAGTGCTGGCCGAAGACCGCGGCCGTGATCCTGGGTTCGGCCGCCACGAGCGGGACGCCGATCGCGGTCCCCATGTTGATGCCGAAGTAGCCGACCGGCCCGTCCGCGCCGATCTCCGGAAGTTCCTGGAGCGCGTCGAGGGTCGCCCGCCACTCGGGCACGGCGAGCCGCGCCAGATGGTCGTTGTAGCGGACGACGACGGGGCCTTCCGGTTCGCCCGCCGCCCTCGCCCGGTACAGCTCCGCGATCTCCCGCTCGTCGTGCTCCGAGCGGGGGCGGTCTCCGTGGCCTGGAGCGTCGATGACGGCTACGTGGAAACCGCAGCCGGTCACGAGGAGACGCGCCCGGCCCGCCATGGCAGGCGACTTCTTGTGCGTACCGCCGCCGTGCCCCATCAGCACCAGGGGCGCCCGGTCGGCGGCGGAGGGCGGCGACCAGAGGACACCGGGAACCCCGCCCACGACGAAGTCGCGCTCGGTCATTCCGTTCGACGACGACCGGGATGTGAACTGCAAAGCATGCATGAGGTGTTGCCCTTCGGGAGTGCCTGGTTGTCGAGGCGCTCCCGGCGACACCTATGTCGGTCGTCCGGCCGTGGGGAAAAGGGGGAGCACCCACTTCGATACAGCGTTCATGGGTCTCACCTCCTCGGCGGTGTCACGGTCGCAGGGAACCTATCAGCCGCGCGGTCGCCCCGCCCGCCCTTTTCCCGCCCCGCCGCCGGCGAGGTTCCCGGAGCGCGTACGCGCGGCCCCGTCCGCCCCGCCGGGAGCCGCCACCGGCTCTCCGGCGGGTCTCCCCGCGTCGGAACGGACGAGCGGTACCAGCACGGCCGCACCGGCCACGGCGAGCAGGGCGACCACCCGCAGCACCCCGTCGATCGCCGAACCGTCGGACGCCGCCACACCGGCGGATCCGCTGACCTCCTCCAGCACGGTCGCGGCCACCGTCACGGCGATCGCGCCCCACAGCACCAGCGAGGTGAGCACCAGTCCCGAGGCCGCCGCCAGCCGCCCCGCGGGCACATACGACTGGGTCGCCGCGTTGGTCAGTGCCCAGCCGAGACCGACGCCCGCTCCCACCACCGCGAACACGGCGGCGTAGAGGGGCAGCGGACGCACCCAGGTCAGCGCCGCGAGCGCCAGCCCGCTCAGCAGCAGCCCCACCGCCATCAGCACCTCAGCCCGCCACCGGTGCGTCAGATGACCCGACCAGTAGCTCGCCGCGCCCACGCCGGCCGACAGCGCCAGGAAGACCACTCCCGAGTCCAGTGGGGAGAGTCCGCGCGCCTGTTGCAGATACAGCGCCGCCAGCACCGCGACGAGGCAGTACACGATGTTCGACACCGTCCCGGCCACCGTCACGGTCACGAACGGCCGGTTGTGCAGCAGTGAGAGGTCGATCAGCGGTTCCTTCGTCCGCCGCTCGATCACCACGAACAGGCCCAGCACGAGAGCACCCACGACGAAACACGCCACGGTGGCCGCGGAGCCCCAGCCCCAGCTCGATCCCTGGTCGACGGCGAGCATGACGGCTGTCAGACCTCCGGCCAGGGTGACGGCACCGGGCAGGTCCATCCCCCGGGCGGCACCCTCGTCCCGCGATTCCGTCACGTACCGCAGCATCAGCAGCACCGCCAGCAAACAGAACGGCACGTTCAGCAGGAAGACCGCACGCCAGCTGACGAGTTCGGCGAAGGTTCCGCCGACGAAGGGCCCCAGCGCGGTACCGATGGCGCTGAAGGCGAGCACCGTGCCGACGGCCCGGCCCTGACGGGCGTCGCGAAAGTGCGCGGTCACCACCGCCACGGCGATCGGCAGGACCAGGGCCGCCGTCATTCCCTGGACCACTCGTCCCGCGGTCAGCCACGCGGTGTTCCGGGCCGTGCTGCACACCACCGACATCACGGCGAAGCCCGTCAGCCCGATGACGATGACCCGTCTTCGGCCGTAGAGGTCGGCGGCCCGTCCACCGACGATCATCAACGCGCCGAGGGTGAGCATGTAGCCGCTCACCAGCCACTGGAGGTTCGTGGACGGCGTCCCGAAGTCGCGGGCGATCACGGGCAGCATCAGATTCAGAGCGAACCAGTCCAGCTCGACGAGCAGCATCGCGATCGAGGCGGCGGCGATGACCGCGCGGTCCCGGCGGGAGAACAGTCGTGTCGTCCGGCCTGCGGATCCGCTCACGACGACCATCCCCTGACAGGTCACTCCTCCAGCCAGCCTGCGTGCGCTCGAGGAGCCCCGCAACCGGAACCCGTCCCGGCTCCGCAGCCGGAGCCCGTCCCGGCCTCCCTCGCGGCCCCGAGGCTGGAACCCGTCCCGGCCTGCCTCGCGACTCCGCGGTCGGAGCCCGTCCTGGCCGCCCGCACCGCTCCGGGACCCCGAACGGGGCGGCAGGTCCGTCCCGTTCCCCGTGGGTGTCCCCGCGGTCCGCTCAACTCCCTTATCGCGCCGACCACATGACCGTTCCGAGTAGGATGATCGAACACTTGGCCTGCCGCGTTTCCGTGGTGCGATGGGAGCTAGCAATGACGATCGACCGACAGTCGTTTCCGCCGCTCGACACCAGCAAGGCGCATCCCGCGCGGGTCTACGACTGGTTGTTGGGCGGCAAGGACAACTACCCGGTCGACGAGGCGGTGGCGGAGAAGCTGCCGCCCGAGGCGCGGGACGCGGCCCGGCAGAACCGCGAATTCATGCACCGGGCGTCCGCCTGGCTCGCCGAGCAGGGCATCGACCAGTTCCTGGACATCGGCACCGGGATTCCCACGCAGCCTAACCTGCACCAGATCGTCCAGGACATCACTCCGGCGGCGAAGGTCGTCTACACCGACAACGACCCGATCGTGCTGCGTCACGCCGAGGCACTCCTGGTCAGCCGGCCCGAGGGGATCACGGACTACATCCAGGCCGACGTCCGCCAGCCGCAGGAGATCGTCCAACACGCCCGGCACGTCCTGGACTTCAGCCGCCCGATCGCACTGTCACTGATCGCGCTGATGCACTTCATCCCCGACGAGCAGGACGCGCATTCCATCGTCCGCAACCTGGTCGAAACGCTCCCCTCGGGCAGTTACCTGGTGCTCTCGCACGCCTCCTCCGACGTGTTCCCGGAGCTCTCCGCCCAGGTCACCGCCGAGTACGCGAAGGGCGGCATACAGCTCGGCTTCCGTACCCGGGCGGAGGTGGAGCGCTTCTTCGAGGGCCTCGACCTCGTCTCCCCCGGCCTGGTGACGGCGACGGAGTGGTTCACGTCGGATCAGGCGCCCGCGGCGGAGGGCAGCGGCATCTACGCGGCGGTGGCACGCGTTCGCTGACCTCCACGGGCACCGGCGGACGCGCCGCGCCCCCGGCGATCCGGGCCGGGCGGCCCGGCATCGCGTCCATGCGGGTGGCGTATGGGGCGGCGGCGAGCCCCCGACGGCCTGACCGGCGTTGTGCAGGGTGCCAACTCACGATCAGTCAGAGAGGACGTCCTGTGCGTCGAACCATGCTGTTTTCTGTCTGTGCTCTCGTCGCCGCCGCCGCCACCGGATTCTTCACCACCAGCGCCATCCGCAACCGCTGACGGCGAGACGCCCCGCACGTTCGCGGACCATGCGCGAACCGGGCTGCCACCGGGGGTGGGACGGCGGGAGGGCCGTCCCACCCCCGACCTGTGCCCCGGACCCGGGTTCAGTCCGCTTCACCGTCGTCCAGGCCGGACGGGTGGGCTGTACGGCCGGTCATGCGCAGCCGCAGAGCGGCGGGGATGACGAACCACAACAGGATGTACAGCCCGGCCACACCCGCGACGATCCACGGCACGTACCCGTCGTCATGGGTGGCCGTCCGCAGCACCAGCAGGAGCGAGGAGGTCATGGTGAGCAGCAGGAGCAGCAGGCCGAGCAGGGTCAGCCTGGATGCCCACACGACGGCCTCCGGCTTGATGAAGCGGCCCGTGACGACGCGGTGGAAAGCCACCGGGGCGATCAGCGCGCCGATGGCCGAGGCCCCGAGGACGATCGTGACCATGTAGAGCGTCTGGTCCGCGTCGGACAGCCGCCGGTAGGACGGCTGGAAGACCACGGTCAGCAGGAAGCCGAACAGGATCTGCACGCCGGTCTGGGCCACACGGATCTCCTGGAGCAGGTCACCCCATTTACGGTCGGCCCGCTCCTCGGGCGACTCATCGCGTCCGTCGGCCCGTCCGTCGCCCCGCATCGGCAGTCCCTCTCCTGGCGGCACCACTCGCGAAGCCGCACTCGTGTTCCGGCGTCACTCAGCGGCCCAGCGCGTTCTTCAGCTGCTGCTTGCTCATCGACGAGCGGCCATGGACGTCGCGCTTCCTGGCCTCTTCGTACAGCTGGTCCCTGGTGGGACCCCGCGCCCCGGAGTGCGAACGCTCGCCGCCGCGCCGGGGCGCCGACTTGGGGTCGCGCAGCGAAGCCTTGCTCGCCGTCTCGGACTCGCCCGACCCGCCCGTTCCTTGTTCACCGTGCGTGCCGCGATCTCCTTGGCACGGCTCGCGGACTCCCCGCGGTCCTGAGCGCTCTCCTTGATGTGTTCGTACTGCCGCTCGCGCTTCTTGTTCGATCCTGCGGGCATGGGCTGCTTCCTCCCTGGACGTGGCCGTACGTGGACATCGAGTACCCCCGATGCCCCGCGGGCTCACGGCCGGCCCGGAATTGCCTCCCTAAGTGTTCAGCTGTGGCCGTCGGGGTGGAGGACGACCTTGGTCCATCCGTCGTCGCGGCGGTCGAAGCGCTCGCTCCGGAACGGAGGAAGTCTCCGCGCCACGGTGGCGGGGCACTTCCCTGCGGCGGTGGCTGCCGGTGGACGGCGCCACCCCGGCCGGACCGAGCGGGCCCGACCCCGTTCGCCGCGGGGCCGGCCGTTCACCGCCTGACGGCACTTGCCGTACGGGCAGCACCTCACCGCCCGACGGCACTCCGCGCAGAGGCCGTTCAGCCCTTCCGGTGGCGGACCGCCAGCCAGATGACGACTGCGGCGCCCGCCGCGGCCAGAACCAGGGTGCGGTTCTCGCGTGCCAGGCGCGCTCCCTGGGCCGCCTGCCGCCGCAGTGGTTCCGGTGCCTTCTCCTGCCACACGCCGCCGGCCTGCGCGGCCCTGTCCCGCACCTGGTCCGCGGCCTGCGCCGCCCTGTCCCTGACCGGGTCGGGCACCTTGTCCTGGACCGAGTGCGCGGCCTTGGCCGCCCTCGCCTTCAGCTCCGCCGCCTTGGCCGCGGCCTGCTCGGCGACCTCGGTGGTCTTCTCCTTGGCCTGCCCGGCCACCTCCACGGTCTTCTCCTTGACCTCGGCGCCCTTCTCCTTGGCGCGGGTTTTGACATCGGCCTTGTCGGCCAGTGCCTGGACGGTCGCTCCCAGCTCGGCGCGGGTCCGCTCGACCTCTTCACGCATCTCGCCAGGGGTCGTGACCCCATGCTTGCCGTCGGACGGTTCGCTCATCGGTGGGCACTCCTCTTGATCTCGGCGACATCGGCCTTCACGTTCTCGATCGCCTGCTCCGGCCTGGGCGGTGCCGCGCGGCCGGCCTGCCTCTTCCCCGTCAGCGCCATGACCGCGGCGACGACGGCCAGCACCACGGTGACGATCAGCGCCGCGGCCCACACCGGCAGTGGTACGGCCAGCGCGGCGATCGCGGTCGCCACGAGCGCCTGAAGCATCAGGAAGCCGACCACTCCCGCGCCGCCGAACAGACCGCCGCTCTTCCCGTAGCGCCTGCCCTTCTCCTTCATCTCCGCCTGTGCCAGACGGAGTTCGCCCCGCACCAGCTCGGTGAGCTGCTGCGAGGCCCGCTGGACCAGCTCACCCACCTGATCCGGCCCTGTCCCCCGTGTCCGCTCGGCCGGTCCGTCGGACCGCGTCCGCACATCCGACACGGTGATCACCTCCTGCCCGTATACCGATCCGGGCCGGGCACTTCGGGCGTGCTCCGGCCGTCGCTGAGAAACCGGGTACCCCGAACCCGGCGGTCCAGGGCGGTTCGCGTCATTCGAAGTCGGCGACGACTCTGGTGTCGAGGTGTTCGAGGAGGTCAGCGGTGTCCCAAGCGGTGAGCCGGCATGCGGTCGTGCCGCTCCGGCGTGGAAAACGGTGAGCCGGCGTGCTGCCCTGCCCCTCCGGCATCCGTCCGGCTACGGCTTGGTCCCGAGCCGCAGGTCGACCTCCTTCTCCTGGTCCCCCGACGCCGTGCCCCGCTCCTGCACGGCGAACGCGCCGTTGAGGGCTTCGCGAAGGAGGTCCACGGCGAGGTAGCCGCCCTGAAGCGTCGCGCTGACCGGACCTTCCAGCGGGGCCGGGCCGGTCGGGATGCGTTCGTCGGCCGGTGCGAAATCCGCGGTCCACACCGAGGGCCGGGCCCCCGGCACCTCCTCGGGTACGTCGTCGAAGGGCGGGTCGGTGGGAAACGCCGTTCGCAGGACGTCGAAGACGGCGGCGGCGTCCTGACTGGACGTGCCGGTGAGGGACACGGTGACCATGGTCTCTCTCCATTCCGCTGGGGTACGACGGTGTATACGGGGTCTTGCGCGGAGGCGATTCCCGGCGCGAAGATCCCGAAGCGAGTGCAGCCCGACCCGCCGAGCAGGGCGAGGCCGCCCAGCACGGCGACCGGCCGCCTGCGTCCGCCGACGCCGTTCCGGAGGCTGCCGGGTCGAGGACGTCGTGCGACGCGCGAGGGTGTCAGGCGGACGACTCGTCCGGCACCGCGTGCCCGGGGCGGGAACTGCCGGAGTGCGGGACACCCGTGCGGCCGGTGCCCGCCTCGTCCGTGTCGGGGATACCCGGGTCGGGGATCTCCGGATCGAAGATCTCCGTGTCGGGCGTCCGCGGATCCGGGATCTCGTGACCGGCGTTCCGCCCGGCCGGAGCCTCGGCACCGCCCTCGGTGCCGGGACTCTCCGCCGTCGGCCGCTCACCCGTGGTCGCCGGCCGGGGCACGCCGACGATGTCCAGCGGATCCTCGCCGGGTGCGGCCTGCTGATCGGGCGGATCCCTCGGTACGGGCTTCCGTACCGGCCTCCCACCGTCTCCAGGGCTTTCCGGGCGGCGCTCGTTCACGGCGTCCTCATTCCGTCGCGCGGGTGTGGCGTGACGCGCAAGTACCCCTCTCGTTCGTGATGATGCAGGTGATCGCAGGACCGGGCCGGTTCGGCCTGCGGCGCGGAGGACTCTCCGGACCCGTCGCACCGGGCCTCCCCGCTCCTGTCGGCGCGAGGGCGGACGGGTCCCCGCGGCGCCGTCGCGAGACGGCCGCACCGGCGATCCCGTGCCCGGCCCGCCCCGACGCCGGCTCTCCGCGAGGCGCTCACATCCAGCGCGGTGCATGCCCGCAGCCCCGCAGGGCACCGGATGAGCTCCCGGCTCACGTACGACGACCCGACGACGCGGAGGCCCGAACCCCCGTCACCGTTCCCGCCACTCCGCTGCCGGGCTACTGCAACGCGCGGACCGCGGCCGTGAACACCGGGGACAGCCGGGACGCCGCGGGGACGACCAGGCGGGCGGTGCCGGGACGACGGCTCGCGGCCAGCAGCGCGCCGGTCAGGAGCCGGTGACGCCTGGTCAGCAGGGTCCAGGCACGCTCGTACTCCCCCGCCCGCCCCGCCGCGAGGCACCGGACGGCGGCACCGGCCGTCGCCAGGCCGAGTGCGATCCCCTCTCCGGTGAGGGCGTCGACGTAGCCCGCCGCGTCACCGACGAGCAGGACGCGTCCGGCGACCCTGCGGCGCGCCCGCTGGAGCAGCGGGCCCGCGCCGCGCACGTCCGTGGCCCCGGCCCCGCGCAAGGAGGCGGTGAGGTCCGGGAAGTCGGCCAGGTGCTCCTCGTATCCGCGACGCACCCGGCTCAGGACAGCGACACCGACCAGGTCGTCGGCGACCGGCGTCACATAGGCCTCGCCCAGGCCGGACCAGTGGACCTCGACGAAGTCCGTCCAGGGCTCGACACGGTAGTGCCGGCGCAGTCCGTAGCGCCGGTGCGTGCCGCCGGGCAGTTCCAGCCCGAGGCCCCGGCGGACGGCGGAGTGCAGGCCGTCGGCGGCGATCAGCCAGCGGGCCTTGAGCCCGGCGGCGGTGACCGAGTCCGCGCTCTGGCGCACCTCGCCCACCCTGCCCGGCACGATCCGCACACCGAGCCCGAGTGCGCGCTCGTGCAGTGCGCGGTGCAGCTCGGTCCGGCGGATTCCCAGGCCGCGGAGGCCGCGGAAGGGCGCCTCGGCGCGGGCGGTGCCGTCCACGTACCGGATGCCGCGCAGTTCCTTTCCCGGGGCCTTGACGCCCAGCGCCCGCAGCCCGGCGACGCCGCTGGGCATGACACCTTCTCCGCAGGCCTTGTCCACCGGCGCGGTCCGCGGCTCGACGACCACCGCCTCCAGGCCGGCCAGTGCGCTGTGGATCGCGGCGGCCAGACCGGCCGGGCCGCCGCCCGCCACCAGGACGTCGATCACGCCGGCACGGACCCGAGCGCGGGGGCCACACCGTCCAGTGCCCGGTTCTCGCACCGGATGCGTACGGTGAGCACGACGGCATCGGCCAGCGTGAAGAGCAGCGCCGTGACCCAGGCGGTGTGCACCAGCGGGAGGGCCACTCCCTCCGCGACGACCGCCACGTAGTTCGGATGCCGCAGCACCCGGTAGGGGCCGCGGGCCACGAGCGGCAGACCGGGCACGACGATCACCCGGGTGTTCCAGCGGGACCCGAGGGTGGCGATGCACCACCAGCGCAGCGCCTGGGCGCCCCCGAGCACGGCCAGCATGGGCCAGGCGAGTGCCGGGACGAAGGGGCGGCCGGTCAGCCACACCTCGGTGAGGCAGCCGAGCAGCAGGGCGGCGTGCAGGGCGACCATCGCCGGGTAGTGGCCCCGGCCCGCCTCGATCGCGCCGCGCGCCCGGCTCCAGCGCTCGTTGCGGCGGGCGACGACGAGTTCGCCCACCCGTTCGGCGGCGACGGCCGCCACCAGCAGTCCGTACCAGTCCATGTGTCCGTGTCCCACCGTTCCATGTCGTGCGCCGGGCGGCCTACCAGCGCAGCAGCACCAGTTCGCAGGCGAAGCCCGGCCCCATCGCCAGCAGCACACCCGGGGTACCGGCGGGCGGGCGGCGGCCGGCCAGGGTGTCGCGCAGTACGTGCAGCACGGACGACGAGGAGAGGTTGCCCACGTCGGCCAGATGACGCCGGCTCACATCGAGGGCCCCGTCGGGCAGGTCGAGTGCCTCGCCGACGGCGTCCAGGATCTGGGGCCCGCCGGGGTGGCACACCCAGGCGCTCACGTCCTTCGGCTTCAGTCCGTGGTCGCCGAGGAACCCCTCGACGTCGTCGGCGAGGTGACGGCGCACCACATCGGGGATTCCGGGGTCCAGAACGACCTGGAAGCCCGAGTCCTTGATCTCCCAGCCCAGGATCCGGCCGGAGTCGGGATACAGCCGGCTGCGGGTGTCGACGATCGTGGGGCCGGCGGCTTCGCCCGTACGACGGGATCCGCAGGCCACCACGGCGGCGGCGCCGTCGCCGAACAGGCCGGTCGCGACCAGGTTGGCCGGGGAGGGATCGTCGCGCTGGAAGGTGAGCGAGCACAGCTCCACCGACAGCAGTACCGCCACCTCGTCGGGCCGGCCGAGCAGATAGTCGTGCATACGGGAGAGGCCCGCGGCGCCCCCGGCACAGCCGAGGCCGAACATCGGCATGCGTCTGACATCCGGCCGCAGCCCGAGGCGGCCCGCCAGTCTGGCGTCGACGGAGGGCGCGGCGATGCCGGTGACGGAGGTGAAGACCAGCAGGTCGACATCGGCGGGGGACAGACCGGCCAGGCGCAGGGCTTCCCGTACCGCCTTGGCTCCCATGTCCGTCGCGGCCCGGATGAAGACGTTGTTCGCGGCGCCGAACCCTTCCAGGGCCTCGTACTGTTCGAGCGGCAGTGTCATGTGGCGGCCGCGGACGTTCGCGGCCCGGTGCAGCCGATCGAGCGCCCGGCGGTCGGCGCCGTCGCGCAGGCATCTGCGGGCCACCATGTCCGTGATCTCGGACTGGTCGTAGCGGTGCGGGGCGAGGGTTCCGTGAACGGCGGCGATCCGCGTCATTGGGCTCCCGTCCGAACCGACTGGGGTGGGCTGCTCAACAGGCCTTCCCCGGAGCGGCGCCTCGCCACCAGGGATCGCCCGTCCGGCCGTTCCTCCCGTGGCGCGCCCGAACCGCGTGGACGAGTCCTCCTACCATCGCCGGGTGGGTACTCCCGAGCAGACGACGGCCGGTGACACCGCGGGACGTGGGAGCGGCCTGGCGGGAGGTCTGGGCCGGGCGTGCCATCCCGGGCCCGTCGTGGCCGTGACGACCCTGACGGCGGCGCTCGCCCTGATCGCGGGCCGTGGACCCGGGGGTTGTGTCCTGGCCTGGGCCGCCGTGCTCGCGGGGCAGTTGTCCGTCGGCTGGTGCAACGACGCGTTCGATGCCCGGCGGGACACGGCGGCGGGCCGGCGTGGCAAGCCCGTCGCGGACGGCGCGGTCGGGGCGGGTCAGGTGTGGACCGCCGCGTACGCGGCGCTGGCCCTGTGTGTACCGCTCTCGCTGGTCTACGGTCTCTGGGCCGGCGCCGTGCACCTGGCCGCGGTGGCCGCTGGATGGGCGTACAACCTGCGGCTCAAGGCCACCCGTTGGTCGTGGGCGCCCTACGCGCTGGGGTTCGCCGCGCTCCCCGCCTTCGTGACGCTCGGGCTGCCCGGTCATCCGTGGCCGGCCTGGTGGGTCCTGGGGGCAGGGGCGCTTCTGGGAGTCGGAGCCCATCTGGGCGACGTGCTTCCGGACATCCGTGACGATCTGGCGACGGGTGTACGAGGGTGGCCGCAGCGGCTGGGGCCGGACCGTGCGCGGCTGCTGCTTCCGGTGCCCCTGGTGATCGCGTCCGCGCTGCTGGCCCTGGGGCCCCCGGGACCGCCGCGACGGCGCGAGGTGGTGGCGCTGGCCCTGGTCCTCCTGGTCGCGGTGACGGGGACGGTACTGGGACGCCGCCGGGAGCGGCTGGCGTTCGCGACGGCGGTCGTCGTCGCCGCCGTGGATGTGACCATGCTGCTCGGCGGCACCGGGATGGGGCCCGCCTGACGAGTACGCACACGACGCGGAAGACCCGCACCGTGCGGTGCGGGTCTTCCTCAGCGAGGCCGTCCGGCGAGCCGAGTGATCACGGGGTCTGGCGGTGCCCGGCCCTCGGCCGGACATCTGCCATCATCCGGCTCCGAACGGGCGTGCCGTCAGGGACGGTTCAGTGACCGCCGTGACCGCGGTGGTCGCCGGGCCCACGGTGGTCGTCACGGCCGTGGTTGTCGCGGCCGTGGTCGTCACGGCCGTGGTTGTCGCGGCCGTGGTCGTCACGGCCGCGGTTGTCGTCACGGCCGTGGTCACCGTCGTGGCGCCGGCCCCAGGAGACGCTGTCGACGAAGCGGCCGCGCTCGGTGCGCAGCGTGGCGACGTCGGAGTGGTTGTCCCACACCTCGTTGCGGCGGTCCTGGTAGAGGTCGCGGCTGGTGTCGCGGCCGAAGCCGGTGTGGACGCGGACGGTGGCGCGTCCGCCGAGCCGGTAGTGGTTGAACGTGTAGCGGTTGCCGGTACGGTCCGACAGCGTCCAGCCGTCCAGGTTCACGCCGTGGCGGCTCGAGTTGGTGACTTCCACCCACTCGGCGTTCAGGGAGCGGGCGGAGCGGTCGTCAAAGCCCGGCGCGTCGGCCTGCACCCTGGTGATCGCGACGTGCGTGCGCTCGAAGCGGGGCTCCGCGGCCGAGGCCGACACGGAGGCCGAGCCGACAAGAGCGCCGGCGGCCAGAGCGGCGGCCACCATCCGGCGGGCAGTGACAGACGTGGAAACGGACATGAGAGCTCCTCAAGGTTCGAGAGCCGGCACACCCCTTGCGGGCACCCCTTGCGGGGAACCTGCATGGTGCGACCCTGTGCGAGTCCCGGCCCGGTGGCCGAGGACTCATAATTTGCTGCACATCCCCACCCAAGAGGGGCGACACCCGACCGCTGTTACCAATTACGGACATGTCGGTTACAGATACTTGTATCGGCCCTTTAACCGCTGAAAGATGATGAGTGACGGCTTGTCATCGCCAACTCCCGTACTCCTGAAGCCTCCAGGCGACAAGCCTGCATCTTCCGCATCTCCGCTCCCCGCCCGGTGATCACTCGAAAGTGAGTAACACCCTTCCGGTCCACCGCGACCACACGACCGGCCCGTCCGGAGGGTTCACCGGGCGGACACAGCGTCAACGCGCCCGCAGGGCACGGAATTCGAGGAGGGAAGCAGTACGAGAGAAGGTCAGCAGCAAAGATACGAGCGGCGGCGGCCGGTCGTCGGCGACATCCGCGGGCCGGAGATCTCGGGCGTCCCGGGAGGACCCTGCGCGAGGGTGCCGGGCACGGACGAGAGGAGACGGCGCTGATCGACCGTCGGAGACACGAAAGGACGGTGCTGATCGTCCCGTCGGAGACACCTGGGGACGGAACAGTTCGGCCGTCGAGAGCGAGACGCGACGGCACGGATCGATCGTCGGAGACGAGATGTGACGGAACTGATCGACCGTCGGAGACAAGAAAAGACGGCGCCGGTTTCGGGCCGTCGGAGCATCGGCGCCCGTGGCGCCGGAATGGCGGTGCGTGCCCTCCGTGGGCGTGCCGCACGCTGCCGAGGTTTCAACACACGTCCTGGCGGCCCCTCTTGAGAGGCCGGCAGGCTTTGCCGTCCCGCACGGCGCCTCGATCGTTGATGTGCGACGAGGCGCCGTGCCGGCGTGGCGCGAAGGTCAGGCGGGGGTGATGTTCTCCGCCTGCGGGCCCTTCTGGCCCTGGGTGATGTCGAACGTCACGGCCTGGCCCTCCTGGAGCTCACGGAAGCCAGTGGCGTTGATGTTGGAGTAGTGGGCGAAGACGTCGGGGCCGCCGCCGTCCTGCGCGATGAAACCGAAGCCCTTTTCGGCGTTGAACCACTTGACAGTTCCGCTGGCCATGCCAGTGCCTCTCATTCGTTGACGGGTCCGCACCGCGCGAACCCGGAGGTAGTCGTCCTGGTCCTCGGGCACTGCACAGCAAAACGCCCGCACCACGGCGCGGGCAGGTACTGCGAACCACGACATCTGCCAGCGACGTTACACGGCGAGAGCGCCTCTCACCAGAGAGCAAGGGCTGTCAGGTGGAGCGACACTCGAGACACACATGCCCCACGGCGGCTCCACGTCATTGCGCGGAGCGCCGTCCAACACGGTCGGCACATGACACACCGCCACGAACCACCCATCGGGACGGCACCGGAAGGGACCATGGTGCGCTGTCGTGGCATGGTCCGCCGGGCCGCCGGTGACGTGACAGGAGCGACCGGCGGGAGGAGGACCAGGAGTGCCATGGACCAGCAGCCAGTTCAGCGTGCCGCATGTCGCATGTCGCACCGGCCACCTCTCATGTTGCGCGCGGGGCGGACGCCTTCCGGTGTGACCTGCGGGTCGCAGAGGCTCGACACCCGCTCTGTCGCGGGCCGCTGACTGTCCGTACGCTGACAAGTCAAGGAACTTCAGGCGTGATCGACGGGGGGACCGTCATGTCCTGGGATCATCAAGGTGCTCGTGACGGCTTCGTCGTACCGCCGATGCCGACCGCGCCACCGCCCGCTCCCGCCAGCCCCTGGCGGGCCCTCGCGGTGGCGTTGCTGAACCTCAGCGGGCTCGGGCTCGGATATGCCGTGGTGCGCCGCTGGTGGCTCATGGCCGTGTGCTGGGCCGCCACCGCGATCCTGCTCCTGGTGGCCCTGCCGGCAGACCCCGACGGGGTCCCCGGTACCGCGCTCGTGCTGTACCTGGCCTTCCTGGCACTGGCCGCCGCGCACGGCGCGTCCGTGGGCCTGCGGACCCGGACCGCGTTGCTGCCGAGCGCCTTGATCGCGGCCGTGCTCGGCGTCGTCCTGCTGGCCGTGCCCGCCGCGGGAGTCGTCCTGTACGACGGCGCTCGCGACGAGGCCACGGAGCGGATGCTCCTCGACCGGCTCGACCGGGCCGACAGACTGGTCACGCAATCCGGGAAGCAGGACTTCGCGACGGGCGAGGCAGGCTATCGCCGCGCTCTGACCGCCTACGCCGCGCTCGGCGAGGACCACCCGGGTTCACGCGCGGCCCGGCGTGTGCCCGACCGGCTCAAGACGTACTACGAAACCGTCGCCACCCCGTACGCGCGCAAGGACTACTGCTCCGCCGTACCGCCCCTGAAATACCTGCGTACGGTGCCGCGCACGATGGACAGGAAGGACCTGGGAGACCTCGCCGGCTGGCCCGACGACCGGCTGGCCACGTCGCTCTACGAATGCGCGGCGGCTTCTCTGAGCGGCGGAGACGAGGGCTGGACCGCGCAGTTCGGCGAGCTTCTGTCCACCTTCCCCAGGTCCGCACAGGCCGGGAAGGTCGAGCCGGCCGTGAAGAGCGCGGTCGACGCGGCGGTCAAGTCGGTGGGCGGCGACGACCCCTGTTCCGCCGTGCAGCGGCTCGGCGGCCTCGACACCAAGGTCCGCGGACTGCCCGGGGAGCAGGCCGGTGTGGCCGACGCCCTCGGCAAGGACGCCGACCGGGCCTCGCTGAGCGCGCGTTCGGGCACGTACGCCTGCGGCGTGGACCAGTACAAGGACGGGAAGTTCAGTGACGCCGTCACCACCATGAACGACTTCGCCAAGAACAACCCGCACCACAAGAACCGGGCGCGTGCCCAGAAGATAGCCATCGCCGCCGAGGTCGCGCAGACGGTGCCCGCGGCCGGCAAGCGTCTGCCGACCACGGCATCCGGCGGCAGCATCGCCGTCACGGTCAAGAACGACAGTCCCGACGACATCACGGTCCTGTACACGGGACCGGTGACCGGCAGCTTCACCCTCAAGGCCTGCGGGAGCTGCACCTCGTACCCGCTCGGCAGCACGCTGGGCATCGGCTTCAAACCGTGCAGCAACAGCGGCAGACACTACCCGCAGCGGACCATCCAACTGCCCGTCGGTACCACCTACTTCGTGCACAAGTCCCGCAGCGGCACCGGGAAGTCCCCGGCCTCGGACACGGCCAAACTGTCACCCGGCTATGTCTACACGGAGTGCGCGTACACGACGGGCCTCGGCTACTGAGGCGGCGGTGGGGCGCCCGATCCGGGACCGGGCGCCCGCCGTCGCCGCAGGCCATGCCCCGCGGGCCACACCTCACAGGCCTCCGAGCGGCGGTGTGTGGAGCGTGTAACCCCCCGTGATCGGGCGGTGTGACAGCCGCGTAATGGGTCCTTCGTAGCGTCGGTGGAGAAAGGTACCGATCACACGGAGGGCCGCTCGTGACCACGACCACCCAGCAGGTGCGGACGGTCTGCTCGTACTGCGGTGTCGGCTGCGGGATGGTCCTCGACATCGGGACGGGCCCCGACGGACGGCGTACGGTCCTGAAGGCGTCCGGTGACAAGGCGCACCCCGCCAACTTCGGGCGTCTGTGCACCAAGGGCGCGACCACGGCCGACATGCTCGCCGCCCCGGGACGGCTGGCCTCGGCCCTGGTGCGGGCCGAACGGGGCGCGGAGGCCGAGCCCGCCCCGGTGGACACCGCGATCGCCGAGACGGCCCGGCGGCTCCGGGCGGTGATCGACGAACACGGCCCGGACGCCTTCGCGTTGTACGTCTCCGGGCAGATGAGCCTGGAGGCCCAGTATCTGGCGAACAAGCTGGCCAAGGGCTTCGTCGGGACCAACCAGATCGAGTCGAACTCCCGGCTGTGCATGGCCAGTGCGGGCACCGGATACAAGCTGTCGCTGGGAGCGGACGGCCCGCCCGGCTCGTACCAGGACTTCGAGCACGCCGACGTCTTCCTCGTGATCGGCTCCAACATGGCCGACTGCCATCCCATCCTCTTCCTGCGGATGATGGAACGGGTCAAGTCGGGCGCGGCCAAGCTGATCGTCGTCGACCCCCGGCGCACCGCGACCGCCGACAAGGCGGACCTGTTCCTGCCGGTCCGGCCCGGCACCGACCTCGCACTGCTCAACGGGCTGCTGCACCTGCTGTACGAGAACGGGCACACCGACCCCGCGTTCATCGCCGCGCACACCGAGGGGTGGGAGGCGATGCCGGAGTTCCTGGCGGACTACCCGCCCGCCACGGTCGCCGGCATCACGGGCGTCCCGGAGGACCACCTCCGTGAGGCGGCCCGGCTCATCGGCGAAGCCGGCCGGTGGATGAGCTGCTGGACCATGGGCCTCAACCAGTCCACGCACGGCACCTGGAACACGAACGCCCTGGTCAATCTGCATCTGGCGACAGGGGCGATATGCCGGCCCGGCAGCGGTCCGTTCTCGCTGACCGGCCAGCCCAACGCCATGGGTGGCCGGGAGATGGGGTACATGGGTCCGGGACTGCCAGGCCAGCGGTCGGTTCTCGTCGAGGAGGACCGTGCCTTCGTCGAGGACCTGTGGGAGCTGGCCCCCGGCACGCTGCGCGAGGACGGGGTCGGCCGGGGCACGGTCGAGATGTTCCGCCGGATGGCCGACGGGGAGATCAAGGCCTGCTGGATCATCTGCACGAACCCGGTCGCCTCCGTGGCCAACCGCAGGACGGTGATCGAGGGCCTGGAGCGCGCCGAGTTCGTCGTCGTCCAGGACGTGTTCGCCGAGACGGAGACCAACGCGTACGCGGATGTCGTCCTGCCGGGAGCGCTGTGGACCGAGACCGAGGGCGTCCTCGTCAACAGCGAGCGCAACGTGACCCTCGCGCGGCCCGCGGTGGAGCCGCCCGGGGAGGCGATGGCGGACTGGCGGATCATCGCCGCCGTCGCCCGGGCGATGGGCTACGAGCGTGGCTTCTCGTACGCCGGCGCGGAAGAGGTCTTCGAGGAGATCAAGCGCGCCCACAACCCGAAGACCGGGTACGACCTGCGGGGCGTCAGCTACGACCGGCTGCGGACCACTCCGGTGCAGTGGCCGTCGGCGCGCGAGGACGGGCCCGACCGCAACCCGATCCGCTACGTGGACGAGCACGGCGGGGGTCCCGTGTTCCCGACGGCGAGCGGGCGAGCGGTGTTCCACGCCCGCCCGCACCTCCCTCCCGCCGAGCTGCCGGACGACGACTACCCGTACGTCCTGAACACCGGCCGGGTGCAGCACCAGTGGCACACCCTCACCAAGACGGGCAGGGTCGCCAAGCTCAACAGGCTCAATCCCGGGCCCTTCGTGGAACTGCACCCCGACGACGCCGCCGCGCTCGGTGTCGCCGACGGCGACTCGGTGGAGGTCGCCTCCCGGCGCGGCCGGGCGGTGCTGCCCGCGGTGGTGACCGACCGGGTCCGGCCGGGCTGCTGTTTCGCGCCCTTCCACTGGAACGACCTGTTCGGTGAGTATCTGAGCGTCAACGCCGTGACCAACGACGCCGTCGACCCGCTCTCCTTCCAGCCGGAGTTCAAGGTATGCGCGGTGTCCCTGACGAAGGTGGCGGCCGCGGTGTCCGTGGCGGCACCCGGTACGGCCGGGACAGGGGTGGGGACGGCGGCAGGGGCAGGAGTGGTAGCAGGGGCGGGGGTGGTGGCGGGGTCCGGACCGGGGGTCGGGATCGGGTCCGGGGTCGGGATCGGTTCGAGGGTCGGGTCCGGAGTCGGAGTCGGGGTCGGGGTCGACTTCGGAGTCGGGGTCGGATTCACGTCCGGCTCTCCGGCCGAGGCGGGGTCCGTCGCCTCCGTGGCCGCCTTGTCCGCAGTGCCCGCCACGACGGCCGGCCCTCGCGCGGATGCCGCGGGTGCCGCGCGCGTCTTCGGGCTCGCACCCGCTCCGCCACCGGTCCTCGCCGAGCACGAGCGCCAGTACCTGATCGGCTTCCTCTCCGGGATCGAACCCGGCGCCCCGGGCGTTCCGGTGCTGCCGCCGGGCGCGCCCTTCAGCGCCGAGCACGCCCTGTGGGTGAACGGTGTGCTCGGCGGTATGTACTCCCGGGCCGCTCCGGGAACGCCGCCCCCGGCTCCGGCACAGTCCGGTCCCGTCCGGGAGGTCGTCGTCCTGTGGGCCTCGCAGACCGGCAACGCCGAGGAGTTCGCCACGGCCGCCGCCGACCGGCTCACCACCACCGGTCACAAGGCCACTCTGGTCGGCATGCACGACGCCCACCCGGGGGAGCTGCCCGCCGGAGCCGACGTCCTCCTGATCACCAGCACCTTCGGCGACGGTGACGCCCCCGACAACGGCTCCGGGTTCTGGGACGCCCTGGCCGCACCCGACACACCCCGCCTGGACGGCCTGCGCTACGCGGTCCTCGCGTTCGGCGACTCCGCGTACGACGACTTCTGCGGCCACGGCCGACGTCTCGACCAGCGCCTCGGCGAACTCGGCGCCGTACAGCTCGCCCCGCGCACCGACTGCGAACCCGACTACGCGCCCTCGGCCACGGCCTGGCTCGACCAGGTCCTCGCCTCCCTGACCGACGGCACCGAAGCGGCCGCACCGCGTCCGCCCGCTCCCCCGGCACCACCATCCGCCGCGCCGCCGAAGCGGCCGGCCCCCGTCACCGCCCGCCTGGCCGGAAACCAGCTGCTCAGTCTGCCCGGAGCGGGCAAGGAGGTCCGCCGCTTCACCTTCGACACCTGCGACAGCGAGACCCCGCTCGTCTACCGGGCCGGCGACGCTCTCGGCGTACGCCCCGTCAACTCCCCGGAGCTCGTCGCGGAATGGCTGGCCACCACCGGCCTCGCGCCGGACGGCGCCGTGCGCCTGGAAGGAAGCGGGGAGGTCCCCTTCCACGAGGCCCTGCTGCGGCATCTGGACATCGCCCGGATCACTCCCGCACTGCTGCGCTTCGTCGCCGAACGCACCCACGACCGGGTGCTGAAGAAGCTCCTGCGCCCCGACAACAAGGACGAACTGGCCCGGTGGTCCTGGGGCCGCCAAGCGGTCGACGTCATCGCCGCACACCCGGTCCGGGCCGACGCCCAGGAGTGGGCCGAGGTGCTCAAGCCGCTCCAGCCCCGGCTGTACTCCATCTCCTCCAGCCCGTTGACCGACCCCGGACTCGTCTCGCTGACGGTCTCCGTCGTCCGCTACGAGAACCCCGCCGGACGACCGCGCCAGGGCGTCTGCTCGCCCTTCCTCGCCGACGCCGCCCTCGGCACACCGGTACCGGTGTTCGTCCAGTCGTCCCCGAGGTTCCGGCCACCGGCCGACCCGGCCGCCCCCATGGTGATGGTGGGCCCCGGCACCGGGATCGCGCCCTTCATCGGGTTCCTGCACGAGCGGCGCTCCCTCGGCCACGGCGCGCCCAACTGGCTGTTCTTCGGCGAGCAGCACCGGGCCACCGACTTCTACTACGAGGACGAGCTGGCCGCGTTCGTCGCCGACGGCACCCTCGACCGCCTGGACACGGCCTTCTCCCGCGACCAGCGGGCCAAGGTCTACGTCCAGGACCGGATGCGCGAGCACGGTCCCCTGCTGTGGTCCTGGCTGCGGGAGGGAGCGCACTTCTATGTGTGCGGCGACGCCTCCCGCATGGCCAAGGACGTCGACCAGGCCCTGCGGGACATCGCCGTCACCCACGGCGGCCACAGCGCGGAAGGCGCCGCCGCGTTCGTCAAACAACTCGCGGCCGAGAAGCGGTACGTCCGCGACGTGTACTGACAGGGGCGGGCGGCTGCTCCCGGCTCAGGGCGCGAGTCCGCCGTTCGGGGTGAAACCGAGGTCGACGGGTGTCGTGGGCGGACCGTCCCGTCGTACGCCGGCCAGCACTTGCGGAAGCCGGGGCGGCCACAACGGCTCCGCCGGGTCCGACAGGTCCGTCGGCGACCACCATCTGCCGCCGAGAATGCCTTCCGCCGCCTGGAACGCCCCCAATTCGCTTCCCGGCAGCCTGCGCGGCCCGTACGCGAGGAAGATGTGCTCGTACTGCCGCACGGGGACCCCGGCGCGGGTGAAGTCGTGTTCCCAGAAGCACAGCGCCGTACCGCCGGGTTCGATGTCCGTCCAGCCGGTCTCCTCCCGCACCTCGCGCAAGGCCGCCTGGTGCGGGGTCTCCCCCGGGTCCAGGCCGCCGCCGGGCAGAGCCCAGTGGACACCGACCTCGTCGTTGTCGTACCGGAACATGAAGACGGCGCCTTCCGGGTCCAGCACCGCGACTCTGGCTGCCTGCCTGGGTATCCGCATCGGTCCACCCTGACAGAGAGATCTGGATCACCAAAACCGAGAGGTCAAGGTCACAGGCTCGGCCTCTGCTGTCGCACTAGCACTCTGACCTAGCATCCGAGCATGACAGTCCTGCCCAATGACGGGCTCGCGCTGGCCGCCGAGTTCCCTTCCGCGACCCATGACCAGTGGCAGCTCCTGGTAGAAGGCGTGCTGCGCAAATCGGGCAAGGAGGCCTCGGGCCCGGCAGCCGAAGACGCGCTGTCCACACAGCTCGAGGACGGGCTCGCCACCAGGCCCCTCTACACGGCGCGCGACTCGGCCGCCGACGCCGGTTTCCCCGGCTTCGCCCCCTTCGTCCGGGGAAGCAGGCCCGAGGGCAACACCGCGGGCGGCTGGGACGTACGGCAGCGGCACACGGCGGCGGACAACGCCCTGGTCCTCGGTGACCTGGAGAACGGCGTCACCTCGCTGTGGCTCACGGTCGGCGAGGGCGGCATTCCGGTCACCTCGCTCGAAGCGGTCCTGGACGGGGTGTACCTCGATCTGGCGCCCGTCGTCCTCGACGCGGGAGGCGATGTCGAAGCGGCGGCCGAGGAGTTGCTGCGGCTGTACGCGGCACGAGGCGTCGCACCGGGCGCCGTACGCGGCAGCCTCGGCGCGGACCCGCTCGGCCACGAGGCCCGTACGGGCACGGCGATGGACTTCGCCACGGTCGTCCCGCTCGCGCTGCGGTGCGCCGACGAATACCCGGGGCTGCGGGCGCTGACCGTCGACGCGCTTCCGTACCACGAGGCCGGCGGTTCGGCCGCGCAGGAGCTGGGTGCCTCGCTGGCGACCGGTGTCACCTATCTGCGCGAGCTGACCGAAGCCGGGCTGTCCGTCGAACAGGCCTGTGCGCAGCTGGAGTTCCGGTACTCCGCGACCGCCGACCAGTTCATGACGATCGCCAAGCTGCGGGCGGCGCGCAGGCTGTGGGCGCGGGTCGCCGAGGTGTGCGGGGCGCCGGGCGCGGGTGCGCAGGCGCAGCACGCCGTGACCTCGCCGGTGATGATGTCGTGCCGCGACCCGTGGGTGAACATGCTGCGCGCGACCATCGCGACGCTCGCGGCCGGAGTGGGCGGCGCCGACTCCGTCACCGTCCTGCCCTTCGACCACGCTCTCGGGCTGCCGGACGCGTTCGCGCGGCGTATCGCCCGGAACACCTCGACCATCCTCATCGAGGAGTCGCACCTGTCCCGGGTGATCGACCCGGCGGGCGGCTCCTGGTACGTGGAGAAGCTGACGGACGAACTCGCCCACGCGGGCTGGGAGTTCTTCCAGGGCATCGAGCGGGACGGCGGCCAGGCCGCGGTCCTGCGCTCGGGCCGCCTCGGCCAGGACCTCGCGGACACCTGGGCGGCCCGTTCGGTCAAGCTCGCCAAGCGGCGCGAACCCATCACCGGCGTCAGCGAGTTCCCGCACCTGGCGGAGCGCCCGGTGGAGCGACTGCCCGCTCCCGAGGGGCCGTCCGGCGGTCTGCCGCGGGTACGGCGCGACGAGGCGTACGAGGAGCTGCGGGCCCGCTCCGACGCGCACCTCGCCGCCACCGGGGCCCGCCCCCGGATCTACCTGGCCGCGATCGGCCCCGCCGCCGCGCACACCGCACGGTCGACGTTCGTCGCGAACCTGTTCCAGGCCGGCGGCATCGAGCCGGTCACGGAGGGCTCGTTCGAGGACAGCGGCGCCACCGAGGCCGTCCTGTGCTCCAGCGACGCGCTGTACGAGGAGCAGGCCGTGAGCACGGCCGAAGCCCTCAGAGCGGCGGGCGCCCGGCATGTCTTCCTGGCCGGCCGGCCCGCGCAGTACAGCAGCGTCGACTCCTACGTCTTCGCGGGCTGCGACGCCGTCGCCGTCCTCTCCGCCACCCTCGACCGCATGGGAGTGTCCTGATGGGAATCCCCGACTTCTCCGGAATCGACCTGGGGACGCCCACCACCGAAGGCGGCGCCGACGAGTGGAAGGCCGCCGCCGGGAAGGCCACGGGCGCCGGCGACGCGTTCTGGGAGACCCCGGAGGGCATCGCGGTCAAGCCGCTGTACACCGGCCGTGACACGGAAGGCCTGGACTTCCTGGACACGTACCCGGGTGTGGCGCCGTATCTGCGCGGTCCGTACCCGACGATGTACGTCAACCAGCCCTGGACGATCCGCCAGTACGCGGGCTTCTCCACCGCCCAGGAGTCCAACGCCTTCTACCGCCGCAACCTCGCCGCGGGCCAGAAGGGCCTGTCGATCGCCTTCGACCTGCCCACGCACCGGGGTTACGACAGCGACCATCCCCGGGTGACGGGCGATGTCGGCATGGCGGGTGTGGCCATCGACTCCATCTACGACATGCGGCAGCTCTTCGACGGCATCCCGCTGGACAAGATGACCGTGTCGATGACGATGAACGGCGCCGTGCTGCCCGTTCTCGCGCTGTACATCGTGGCGGCGGAGGAACAGGGCGTACCGCCCGAGAAGCTGGCCGGAACCATTCAGAACGACATTCTGAAGGAGTTCATGGTCCGCAACACCTACATCTATCCGCCGAAGCCGTCAATGCGGATCATCTCCGACATCTTCGCTTACACCTCGCAGCGGATGCCGCGCTACAACTCCATCTCCATCTCCGGGTACCACATCCAGGAGGCGGGCGCGACGGCCGACCTCGAGCTGGCGTACACCCTCGCGGACGGTGTGGAGTACATCAGGGCGGGCCGCGAGGCGGGCCTGGACGTGGACGCGTTCGCGCCGCGGCTCTCGTTCTTCTGGGCGATCGGCATGAACTTCTTCATGGAGATCGCCAAGATGCGGGCGGCGCGCCTGCTGTGGGCGAAGATGGTCCGCCAGTTCGACCCGAAGAACGCCAAGTCCCTTTCCCTGCGCACCCATTCACAGACGTCGGGCTGGTCGCTGACGGCGCAGGACGTGTTCAACAACGTGACGCGTACGTGTGTGGAGGCCATGGCCGCCACCCAGGGCCACACCCAGTCGCTGCACACCAACGCGCTGGACGAGGCGCTCGCCCTGCCCACCGACTTCTCCGCTCGGATCGCCCGCAACACGCAGCTACTGATCCAGCAGGAGTCCGGTACGACCCGGGTCATCGACCCGTGGGGCGGCAGCGCCTACCTGGAGAAGCTGACGTACGACCTCGCCCGGCGTGCCTGGCAGCACATCGAGGAGGTCGAGGCGGCCGGCGGCATGGCGCAGGCCATCGACGCCGGTATCCCCAAGCTCCGGATCGAGGAGGCGGCGGCCCGCACCCAGGCCCGCATCGACTCGGGCCGCCAGCCGGTCATCGGGGTCAACAAGTACCGCGTGGAGTCCGACGAGCAGATCGACGTGCTCAAGGTCGACAACTCCTCCGTGCGCGCGCAGCAGATCGAGAAGCTGCGCCGGCTGCGGGCCGAGCGGGACGAGCGGGCGTGCCAGGACTCCCTGGAGGACCTGACGCGGGCGGCCGGCGGTGAGGGCAACCTGCTGGAGCTCGCGGTACGCGCGGCCCGCGCGAAGGCCACCGTCGGTGAGATCTCCGACGCCCTGGAGAAGGTGTACGGGCGCCACTCGGGCCAGATCCGTACGATCTCCGGGGTGTACCGCAACGAGGCAGGGGAGTCCCCGTCCGTGGACCGCACCCGCACACTGGTGGACGCGTTCGAGGAGGCCGAGGGCCGGCGCCCGCGCATCCTGGTGGCCAAGATGGGCCAGGACGGTCACGACCGCGGCCAGAAGGTGATCGCGACCGCCTTCGCCGACCTCGGCTTCGACGTCGACGTCGGCCCGCTGTTCCAGACGCCGGGCGAGGTGGCCCGGCAGGCGGTCGAGGCGGACGTGCACATCGTGGGCGTCTCGTCGCTGGCCGCCGGACACCTCACCCTCGTACCGGCGCTGCGCGAGGAGCTCGCGACGGAGGGGCGTGAGGACATCATGATCGTGGTCGGCGGGGTGATCCCGCCGCAGGACGTACCGACGCTGCTGGAGATGGGCGCGGCGGCGGTCTTCCCGCCCGGGACGGTGATCCCGGACGCGGCGTACGACCTCGTCGAGCGGCTCTCTGCCGACCTCGGGCACGACCTGTGATCGAACTCGACACCTATGTCAAGGGTGTTCTCGACGGAAAGCGGGCGCTGGTCGCCCGCGCCATCACGCTCGTCGAGTCCACCCGGCCCCAGCACCGGGCGCTGGCGCAGGAGTTGCTGACCGAACTGCTGCCGTACAGCGGGAAGGCGCGGCGGATCGGCGTCAGCGGGGTGCCGGGCGTGGGCAAGTCGACGTTCATCGACGCGTTCGGCACGATGCTGACCTCGCTCGGGTACCGGGTCGCGGTGCTCGCCGTCGACCCGTCCTCCACCCGTACCGGCGGCTCGATCCTCGGGGACAAGACCCGTATGGAGCGCCTCGCCGTGGACCCGGCCGCGTTCATCCGCCCCTCCCCCACCGCCGGCACGCTCGGCGGGGTGGCGAAGGCGACCCGCGAGTCGATCGTGGTGATGGAGGCGGCCGGCTACGACGTGGTGCTGGTGGAGACGGTCGGCGTCGGCCAGTCGGAGACCGCGGTCGCGAACATGGTCGACTCCTTCCTGCTGTTGACGCTGGCCCGCACCGGGGACCAGTTGCAGGGCATCAAGAAGGGCGTCCTGGAGCTGGCCGACGTGATCGCCGTGAACAAGGCGGACGGCCCGCACGCGCGTGACGCCCAGTCCGCCGCGCGTGAACTGGCGGGCGCCCTGCGGCTGATGCACGGCAGGGACACGGCCTGGACGCCGCCGGTACTCAGTTGCAGCGCCCGCGAGGTGGCCGGCCTGGACACCGTCTGGGACCGTCTGGAACAGCACCGCACACTGCTCGACTCGACCGGCCGGCTCGCGGAGAAGCGCCGTGACCAGCAGGTGGACTGGACCTGGAACATGGTCCGGGACGAACTTCTCGGCCGCCTGAACGCGGACCGCGCGGTACGGGCCGTCGCCCCGGACCTCGAACGGCAGGTACGCGAGGGCGGGTTGACCGCCACGCTGGCGGCGGAACGCATTCTCGAGGTCTTCGGCGGCGAAAGCCGCTGAGCCGAACGGGGTGGTGGCGGGGCAGGTCGGAGCCCGGCCACCACCCATAGGCACATCGACGGCCGGCACCACCCATGGGCATGTCGACGGCCGACCACCCCTCATCGGCATGTCGACGGCCGGCCACCCCCCATCGGCACGTTGACGGCCGGCCACGCCACCGGCACTCGCCCCGCGCGCCTCTGGCCGCACGCCTCTGGCCGCACGTCATGAACACCCGGCGCCCCGCCGCCGTACATCGTGGAACCGGAAGTGATCCGGTGCGCCCACGGCTCCTTCGCCCTTCGCCCTCCCCCATGGGGGCGTTGCGCCCGGAGCGGCGGTCGCCGCTGCGCGAGGTGGAGACGATGCCGAGACTCAGAGCGGAAGTACCGCGGCGCGGTACGTCAATATTCATGCCGCGCATGTTCAGGACGCGTTCAGGTTGGTCTTGTCAAGGTTCGACAGAGATCAAATCCCCCATATCCCCCCACACCGCCGGAGTACCATTCGATGACGACGCCCGTGATGAAAAAGCTGCCGGAAGTGACTCTGGCGTTCTGGGTCATGAAGATCGCCGCGACGACCCTGGGTGAGACCGCGGGCGACCTCTTCGCCCAGACCCTCAAGCTCGGCTACTTCGTGACCACGATCGCGCTTTTCCTGCTCTTCGTGGTGACACTGGTCGTCCAGCTCAGGTCACGCAGGTACAACCCGTTCTTCTACTGGACGGTGATCCTGTCCACCAGCATGGCCGGCACCACGATGTCCGACTTCATGAACCGCGACGCCAGCGACAAGTACCTCTCGGGCGGCGCCACATCGCTCGGCTGGGGCCCTCAGGGCCTCGGTCTCGGCTACCCCGAGGGCGCCGCCATCCTGGTCTCGCTCCTCCTCGCGATCTTCCTCGCCTGGAAACTGAGCGGAATGACGTTCCAGATCCGGGACATCGTCACCTTCCGTGGTGAGTCGCTGTTCTGGTCGGCGATCCTCGTCTCCAACACGCTCGGCACGTCGATGGGCGACTTCCTCTCCGACAGCTCCGGCCTCGGCTACCTGGGCGGGGCGCTGCTCGTCACGGGACTGCTGGCAGTGCTCGTCGCGCTGATGAAGGTTCCGTCGGTGTCGAACGTCCTGCTGTTCTGGATCGCCTTCGTCCTCACCCGCCCGCTCGGCGCCACGGCCGGCGACTTTCTCACCAAGCCGCTCGCCAAGGGGGGACTCGACCTCGGTACCGCGGGCTCGTCGGCCGTGCTGCTCATCGTTCTGTTCGGCCTCATGGCATACGCCCACGTCAAGGAGCGCCGCGCGTCCGAGCCCGGCCCGGAGGCGCAAGCGGTCCGAGTGGAGGCCGACAGCCGGTGAGCCCGGCCCGGCAACTTCAGGGCAACCCGGGCGACTTCCGCCGTTCCTGACGGGTGATCCACCCGTCACCGAAGCAGTCGCCCCATGGCACCGGGTGTCCCCCCGGTACGCGAGAGGCCCCCCGGATGCTTCCGAGGGGCTCTCTTGTGTGCCGGAGGGGTCAGTTCGCGGCCGGGACCGACCGGCCCGAAGTGACGGTCGCGGGGCGGGGGTTCAGCAGACGCTCGGCCAACTCGCCGAAGGCCAGGCCGAATCCGGCCCACAGGACGGTCTGGATGGCAAGCGCCGAGAGCCTGAACCGCCACAGGAGGGTGGCCGGGAAGTCCCGCGGCACCTCGTTGATCACGGGCAGGAACTCGTAGGCCAGTCCGATCACTACGGCGAAGGCGGCGACCGCGATGACGGTGGCGTACCAGGTGCCGAGACTCGGCGCGAGGCGCTTGCCGAGGATGGTGGCACCCACCGCGAGCAGCACGCTGAGGACCATCATCAGGAAGTACAGGGCGGTCCGCTTGCCGATGGTGTCGGGGTCGCCGACCGACGGCGGGTTGGCCGGGTACTTCAGGAACGGCACGACGTACACGGCGAGGAGCGCGGTCCCGGACAGCAGGAGCGCGGTCGCGCGCGGGCCGAAGCGGCCCACACGGCCGAGGGCGAAGCAGTAGGCGAGCGCGGCGATGCCGCCGAAGGAGACGCCGTAGACCAGGACACCGGTGGCGAGGCCCGCGGTGGACTGGAGGCTGCGCGAGACGAGTTCGACCTCGTGCCCGTGTGCGTGGGAGTGGGCCTCCTCGAAGCCGATGGCGCTGTCGACGGTCGGTTCACCGAGCAAGTAGGCGACGACCAGGGCGAGTACACCGGCCGCGAGACCGGCCAGCATGCCGCGTACGAGGAGGTTTCTTACCGTTGCGGAGTTCATCGTGGGTGCTCTCCGTCGCGTCAGTGGCAGGGGAAACCGAGCAGGTGGCGGGCGTCGTGCACCCACTCGTGAACGTCCTCGCCGGAGACGACGGAGGTGGCGCCCTGTTCGGCGCCGACGAAGTACAGCAGGACCAGCATGAGAATGCCGAAGAAGACCGCCCAGGGGACGATCGCACCGATCGGCAGCTTGGCGGGGAGAGCGGGGGTGGTGGCTGTCGGCGGAGCGACGGTCTGCGCCATGGCAGGACCTCCTCGGGAGTTCGCGTCCCATCTCGGTGGTGCACAGGATGACGCCTACGGGTCTGACTCACGCGGCGCCCAGCGTGGCTGGGGCGTCTCGCTCACAGTGGCGCGACCGTGCCGGATTTCCGCCGGCTTCCGTCTTGACGTCATCGATATCGGACCGACCGTACCGTGTGCCGGGTGCCTGGCCAAGACCGCGCCGCCCGGGGTGATCTTCCTCTCGCCCCAGGTGGCAGGTCCCGCCGGCCGTCAGAAGACGTCGTCGGACAGCCCGAGTTCACGCTCGCCGAGAGGGGCGAAGAAGCGCTCGACGTCGGCGTCGGTGACCTCGGCGAGCGTGGCCGGGGACCAGCGCGGTTCACGGTCCTTGTCGATGATCTGGGCCCGGACACCCTCGACCAGGTCCAGTGCGGACAGGGCGGCGCAGGACACCCGGTACTCCTGGTCCAGGACCCGCTCCAGCGAACCGAGCCGCCGGGCCCGGCGCAGGGCGGCCAGCGTGACCTTCAGCGCGGTGGGCGAGTTGCCGAGCAGGACCTCCGCCGCCTCCTTGGCGGCCGGGTCTCCGACCGCGAGCAGTCGCCGGATGATCTCCTCGACCGTGTCGGCGCCGTAGCAGGCGTCGATCCACTCGCGCCGCTCCGCGAGCTCGGCCGGCGGCGCGGGCCGCACATGGGCGGCCAGCACCTGGGCCACGGGCCGGTGGGCGAGCTCGGACACGAACCGCGGGAGCGAGGAGGACGGCACGTAGTGGTCGGCGAGACCGCACAGCAGCGCGTCTCCAGCGCCGATCGAGACGCCCGTCAGAGCGAGATGGGTGCCGAGTTCGCCCGGAGCGAGGCCGAGCAGATGGGTGCCGCCGACATCGGGGACGAAACCGATGCCGGTCTCGGGCATGGCGATGCGCGAACGTTCGGTGACGATCCGGACGCTGCCGTGCGCGGAGATCCCGACGCCGCCGCCCATGACGATGCCGTCCATGACCGCCACGTACGGCTTGGGACAGCGGGCGATACGGGCGTTGAGGTGATACTCGTCGCGCCAGAACGCGGCGGACGCGGTGCCGTCCCCGTCACGCGCGTCGTCGTGGACGACCCGGATGTCGCCGCCCGCGCACAGTCCGCGTTCTCCGGCGCCGGTGACGACGACGGTCTCGACGCCGGGGTCCTGCTCCCAGGCGGTGAGGGCCTGGTCGATCCGGCGCACCATCGCGTGGTTCAGGGCGTTCAGCGCCCTGGGCCGGTTGAGGGTGAGGTGGGCTGCCCGTCCCTCGGTACGCAGCAGGACGGACTCCCCGGCGCCGGGCGCCTCGGTGCCGTTCACTTCGGCGCCCGGGTCAGACGGCGGGCCACGATGACGCGCATGATCTCGGTGGTTCCTTCCACGGTCCGGTGGGTTCGCCGGTCACGGCGATCTCCCCGCTACCGTACTCACCGAGCGGCCCGGCCCTGGTTCCGTCAGGCCTCCTCCCCCGGCTCCAGCGCGTACAGCCGCGGCAGGTTGACCACGATCGCCTCCTGGGTGCTGCGGGCGATGACGACCACGGCCTCTTCGTCGGGGTCCGGGTTCTCCTCGCGGTGCGGCACGAAGGGGGGCACGAAGATGTAGTCACCGGGTGAGGTGCGCAGGCGCACCTCCTCGGGACCGTCCCCCGAGTCGTCGACGAAGACGAACTCGGGGTGCCCGCTCACCACATGGATGGCGGTCTCGGACTCTCCGTGGTGATGGTCCGAGGAGGCGGTGGAGGGGGCGACGTGGGTCTGGCCCATCCACAGTTTCTCGGAGCCGACCGTGGTGCCGCTGACGGCGGCGAATCTGCGCATGCCACCGGTCTGCGCCGTGTCACCGTCGAGGGCGTCCGCGCGGATGTGGTGCAGGCGGGTGCGCAGCGGGCGTCCGGACCGCGCTGCGGCGTCCGGGAGATGGGGGTGGAAACCTTCGCCGGGGGTCGTCAACGGCTCGCTCATGGAGGGGGACGCTAGAGCGGCCCGGAAAAGGATGTCAAGAGGTGTCCATTGCCGTTCACCTGCGGCAATGTTCCCGCAATGTATGCGGGGAAGCGGTGGAAACCCAGCCGGCGGACGGCGTGTCGGGCATCATGTGCGCATGCATATCTCCGCGAAGGCGGACTACGCCACGCGGGCCCTGCTGGAGCTCGCCCGCGAACCCGCCCGCCCGCTCACCTGTGAGGCCATGGCCTCCTCGCAGCACGTTCCGTTCCGGTTCCTGAAGTCCGTGGTGGGCGAGTTGCGCCGGGCCGGTCTGGTACGCAGCCAGCGAGGCTGCGAGGGCGGGTACTGGCTCGGCCGGCCCGCCGACGAGATAACCCTGCTGGACGTCGTACGCGCCGTGGACGGTGAGCTGATCACCTTGCGGGGCGAGCCGCTGGCCGGACTCGACTACCCGGGGCCCGCCTCCGGGCTCCCCGGGATCTGGCGCCGCATAGAGGCGGACGCCGCGGCGGTTCTGGGCGGTACGACGCTGGCCACGCTGTTGCCGGCCGGGGCCGCCGGGCAGCCTGCCCGCAAGGGCGCCGCGTGACCGCGCCCGACCGGCCGAAGGCGGAGGCGGAGGCGGAGGACGTGGGGGTGGAGGCGGAGGCGGAGGACGTGGGGGTGGAGGACGTGGGGGTGGAGGTGGTCGAGTACACCGACCCGCTGTGTCCCTGGGCCTGGGGGTCGGAGCCGGTGTTCCGGCGGCTCCACGCCGCGCTGGCCGGCCGGGTCCACTGGCGGCGCGTGTACTGCGTCCTGTTCGACGACGAGGAGCCCGCGCCCGATCCGGCGGCCGAGACCGCTTGGTACGCGCGCTACGTCGAGGACATCAGCGCCCACACGGGCGCCCCGCGGGCGCGGCGGCTCAGTCGCGTCGCGGCGAGTTCGTGGCCGTCCTCGCTGGTCGCCAAGGCGGCGGAGCGACAGGGTGACGAGGTGGCCGAGCGGGTTCTGCGGCGGCTGCGCGAGAGCGTGTTCGTGCTCGGTGAACCGGCGGACACGCCGGCTCTGGCGCTCGCCGCGGTACGAGGTGTGCCCGGCCTCGATCTCGCGCGGCTGACCGCCGACGCGGCCTCCGCCGCGGTGTCCGAAGCGGTGTACGCCGACCGTGCCGAGGCGCGCCGGCCGGTCCGTGAGGTGCTGTCGGTGCGCGGCGGGTCGCCGCATCCCGGCACCGCCAAGGAGACCTCCGACGGCGGACACCGCTATGCGCTGCCGACGCTGCTGGTCCGCACTCACGCGGGGCGTCGCGTCGTACCCGGCTGGCGGCCGTACGAGGAGTACGCGTCGGCGTTCGACGAGCTGAGTCCCGGACTGCTGAAGGAACCCGTAAGCCAGGGTCCCTCGGACGCGCTCGCGCGGTACCGGAGTCTGACCGGCCCGGAGCATGTGGCGTTGACCCACGGCCCCTGGCCATCGGACGACGCCGTGCGCGTCGAGACCGGCAACGGCCCCCTCTGGCTGCATCCGGAGGAGGCCGCAGCGCGTCCGGCCACCGACAGCCCACCTGCCTTTCCCTGAAAGGTTTCTGAGGGGTCGTCACCGGGAGGGAGTGGCGCCCGCGTGATTCCCGTGCGTCCCGACGGGCTCTGATCGATTGTCAGTCGGGCGCCGGCGAGAGGGCCCTCCGGTCGTCAGCCATGATCCGTCCCGCCCAATGAGACACCAATTGGTGTCCATTGACAGTCGCCGAGAACCGGCCCCAGGATGTGCACCATGCTCACGACGCACCCCGGCGTGGTGTGCCGCTACGTGGACCTGCGGCGCACCTCCAGCGCTCTCTGTCGCTGACCGCCTGCCGACCACGGCACCCAGGCGCCTGACTCCACTTCCGCCGGCATCGGCCACGCGCCGCATCACCGCCCGGCCCCCGTCATCGCGCGCCGCCTTCTCAGCGTTCCGTCGCTGCCTCTCCCCCAGCCTCCCGGCCCTCCCCGCGGTCCGCGGACGCCTCCTGCCCTGAACACCGGCATGCCCACGTGTGCTCCGCAGCTCACACAGGCATGCCCGTTCCCGGGCTGCGCGTCCCCCGCCGCCGGGGTGTGCCGTCCTTCGCTCCCCAACTGCCGCCCCGGCACGGGCGGGAGCCTTCGCAGAGAGAAAACCCATGCCCGGACGACTCACGCCCCGCACCCCCGCAGCCGCGTTCCGCTCCGCCCGGCGACCCGGCCGGCTCCGCGCGGCCGCCCTGGGAACCGCCCTCGCCACCGTGCTCGTTCCCGCGCTCAGCGCCTGCGGCGGCGAGGCCGCTTCGGCCACCGGCTCCGCGACGCTGAAGTGGACCTCCTCCTACTTCCCCGCCCACTGGGACCCCGTCGTCAGCGGCAGCGGCGCCCAGTTCCGTGAACTCGCCCTGGTCTACTCCTCGTTGACGCGTACGGACGAGACCGGAAAGGCCGTCCCGGATCTGGCCGAGAGCTGGGACTACAACGCCGGGGGTGACGTGATCACCTTCCATCTGCGTCCCCACCTGAAGTTCAGCGACGGCACGCCGGTGGACGGCTCCGCCGTCAAGGCCGCGATCGAACGGGCCAAGAAGCAGAAGAACTCGGCCCTCTTCGGCGACCTGACCTCCATCACGTCGGTGGACGCCAAGGGTCTCGACACGGTCGTCCACCTCAGCCAGGTCGACTACCAGATCCCCCAACTGCTGGGCGAGCGCGTCCTCCAGATCGCCAGCCCCAAGGCGGCGGCCTCCCCCGGCAAGCTGGACCAGAGCCCGGTCGGTGCCGGCCCGTTCGTCGTCAGCCAGCTCGTCCCGGGCACCAAGGCCGTCCTGAAGAAGAACCCGGACTACTGGGACGCCAAGAACATCCACATCGACCATGTCGAGCTGAGCTCCGCCCCCGACGCCTCCACCGTCGTCTCCGGACTCCAGACCGGCGTCTACAACTTCGCCGACATAGCCCCCAGTCAGGCCGACGCGGCCAAGAAGGCCGGACTCGACGTCTTCGTTCAGCCCGGCTTCAACGCCTCCAACCTCAGCCTCAACACCAACAAGGCGCCCTTCGACAACGACAAGGTCGTCGACGCGGTCCGCTACGCGATCAACCGTCAGGAGTTCGTCGACAAGCTGACGTTCGGCTACGGCTCGGTGACCAACCAGCCGTTCCCCAAGGGGTACGTGGCCTTCGACCCGCAGTCGCAGAACGCGTACGCCTACGACCCGGCGAAGGCCAAGAAGTTGCTGAGCCAGGCCGGTTACAAGGCGGGCGCCCTGAAGCTGAACCTGGTCATACCGGCCGAGGACCCTCAGGCCGAGATCGTCCAGGCGCAGTTGGCGAAGGTCGGCATCACGGTCACGATCAAGATCGACAAGAACTGGGCCACACCGTTCTTCGCCAAGGACCTGGCGTTCTCGCTGTACGGCACCACGGGCCGTGACTCGGCGGCACAGACCCTGACCGCGCACTTCGGCCCGAACGGTCCGCTCAACCTCAGCTCCCCCTACGAGCCTTCCGGCTTCGAGGCGGCCATCGCCAAGGTCCGCCGGACCCCGCTGGACTCGCCCGACTACGCGAAGGTCCTCCAGGCGGCGACCCGGGCCGGACTGAAGAGCAAGGCGCTGGTCTTCACGTACTCCTCGCCCAACCTCATCGCCAAGAGCAAGTCCATCTCCGCCCTGCCGAAGAACCCCGCCCACATCGCCTGGACCGGCGTGACCATCGCCGGCGGCAACTGACAACCCGCCCACGACAGAGAGGGGGCAACCCATGACGACGACGGAGGCACCGGCCCCGTCCGGCGTCCGTCTCCCGGCCGCCGCGGCCAGAATCCGGCAGACCCTGGGCCGTGTACCGGCCGTCCTCGCCCGGTCGGTCGCGATCTTCGTGCCCGTCTTCCTGGTGGCGACGTTCGTGACGTTCGCGCTGCGGTCACTGAGCGGGCTGAGCCCCGCGCGCATCCAGCTGGGCGAGGAGGCGACTCCCGAAGCCGTCGCCCGTGTCGAGGCCCACTGGGGCCTCGACCGGCCCTTCCTCGTGCAGTACGGGGACTGGTTCGGCGGCGTCCTGCACGGACGGCTCGGTACGAGCTGGACCAACGGCGCGGACATCTCCACCCTCATCGGCCTCGGCCTGGGCGTGAGCCTGTCGGTGGCGACCTTCGCGCTGGTCATCGGCGTCGTCGCGGGTTTCGCCCTCGGCACGATCGCGGCCGTGCGCCGCACCACCTGGATCGACCGGGCGATCACCGGTTTCGTCACGGCGATCTCGGTGATGCCGGCCTTCGTCGTCGGCATCGTGCTGGTCGCGGTCTTCTCCGTGGGACTGCACCTGTTCCCGTCCGCCGGATACGTCCCGGCGGAGCAGGGGTTCGGGCCGTGGCTCGCCCACATCACGCTCCCCGCCGTCGCGCTCAGCTTCGACGTGGTCGCCGATGTCGCCCGCCAGCTGCGCGGCAGCCTTGTCGGGGCCTACCGCGAGAACTATGTGACGGGCGCGGTGGTCCGGGGGCTGAGTCCGCGCCGGATCTTCTTCGGCCATGTGCTGCGCAACGGCCTCGGGCCGGCGCTCGCCACTCTCGGGCTGAAGTTCCCCGCCCTGGTGGGCGCCTCCGTCGTCACCGAGTGGATCTTCGGGCTCCAGGGGTTCGGCCGGTTCGCCAACGACTCCGCGCAGGCCGGCGACGTACCGGCGGTGCAGGGCGTCCTCGTGGTGTCGATCGTCCTGGTCGTCGTCTTCAATCTGCTCGTCAACCTGGTGCTGGCGCGCGTCACACCGGCCGCGCAGCGGGGGTGTGACCATGGTGCGCCGCGTTCTCACCCTGGCTTCCGGCCGGATCGCCCTCGGCGTCCTCGCCGCGATCGCCGTACTCGCCCTGTTCGGGCCCCTGCTCGCTCCGCAGGACCCCCTGGCCACCAGCGACCACACCCTCGCCGCCGCCTCCGGCGCCCACTGGCTGGGGACGGACTACCTCGGCCGCGATGTGCTGAGCCGGCTCCTCGCCGGCTCCCGCGTCAGCGTCCTCGGCTCGCTGGAGGTCGCGTTCACGGCCCTGGCCATCGGCGCCGTCCCTGGCATCCTGTCGGTCCACCTCGGCCGGGTCTTCGAATGGGTCACCCTCCGGCTCGCCGACACACTGGTCGCCCTGCCGTTCCTGCTGTTCGCCGTCGCCGTCGTCGCACTCCTCGGCAACGGTCTCACCCAGGCGATGCTCGTCACGGGCGCGCTGGTGTCACCGCTGTTCTACCGCGTGGCCCGCGCCGCCACCCTGGCCGTCGCCCGCTCGCCCTACGTGGAGGCAGCGATCGTCGCGGGCGCCTCGACCGGCTGGATCGTACGCCGTCATGTGTGGGCCAAGGTGCTCCCGCCGATCGCGGTGGCGCTCGCCCAGACCGTCGGCGTCGGCTTCGTCATCGTGTCCAGCCTGACCTTCCTCGGGATCGGGGTGCAGCCTCCCGCTCCCACCTGGGGCGGCCTGCTCGCCTCGGATCTGGGCTACCTCAGCCACCAGCCGTGGGCACCGCTCGCCCCCGCCCTGCTGATCATGGTCACCGTCTGGGCCTGCAACCTCCTCGCCGACGCCGTCCGTGACGTCTCCGGCGAGCCCGGCCGCACGCCGGCCGGCCGTCGCAGGACACGCCCCGACCGCCGCTCCCCGGCCGGTCCCGCTCCCGCCGGAGGTGCCCGATGACGACCCTGTCCGAGAAACTCTCCACCGAGACCGTTGAGGCGCAGGAGTCCCCGGGGGCCGAGGGGCCCGGCCCGGCGGCGCCGTCCGAACCGCCGTCCCCGGTACTGGCCGTACGCGATGTGCGCATCGGCGAAGGGGCCGGCGGCCGGGAGATCGTCCACGGCGTGAGCTTCACGCTCACACCCGGCAGCGCCGTCGGCATCGTCGGCGAGTCAGGCAGCGGAAAGACCCTCACCTGCCGTGCCGCCCTGGGGATCCTGCCCGCCCCCTTCGAGATCACCGGCGGCTCGGTGGAGATCGACGGCCACGACATCTCCGGCCTGTCCCCCGCACGGTGGACGGACCTGCGCGGTACCACGATCAGCGCGGTCTTCCAGGACCCGGCGTCCTATCTCAACCCCTCGATCCGGGTGGGGGCCCAGATCGCCGAGGTCGTCCGGGTCAAGACGGGCCTGAAGCGGCGCGCGGCGCGGCGGCGGACGATCGAACTGCTGCGCTCGGTGCACCTGCGGGACCCGGAGCTCGTCTCCTCCCAGTACCCCCACGAACTGTCCGGCGGCATGCTCCAGCGTGTCCTCATCGCCGTGGCCATCGCCGCCGGCCCGCGCATCCTCGTCGCCGACGAGGCCACCACCGCGCTCGACGTCACCGTCCAGGCCGAGATCCTGGACCTGCTGGCCGATCTGCGCGAGCGGACCGGACTGGCCCTGGTCGTGGTCTCCCACGACCTGGCCGTGGTCGCCCAGCTGTGCGACGAGGTCCTCGTCATGCGCCACGGCGAGGTGGTCGAACAGGGCCCGGCCAGGGACGTACTCCACCGTCCGCGGCACGAGTACACCCGGCTGCTGATCGCCGAACACGAGCAGTACGGCCTGGAGAAGTTCCTCACGCCCGAGGGAGAGTCATGAGCACCGACACCACGAAGACCGGTCCGGCTCCGCGGTCCACCGCCTCGGGGGAGACGAAGCGGCCCGTCCTGGAGATCAGGGATCTCGAAGTGCGCTACGGACCGCGTCGGCGGCCCCGACGGGCGCTGCACGGCGTCTCGTTGAGCGTCGCACCGGGCGAGACCGTGGGGATCATCGGCGAGACGGGTTCCGGCAAGTCCACCCTGGCCCGGGCCGTGCTCGGTCTGGTACGCGCCTCGGCGGGGTCCGTCGTCGTCGACGGCGAGGACGTCAGCGCCCACGGCCGGCGGCAGTGGCGCGCGCTGCGCCGCCGCGGCCTGGTGCAGTACGTCTTCCAGGACCCCCTGCTCAGCCTGGACCCGGACCTCACCGTCGAAGCCTCGCTGAGCGAACCCCTGCTCGTGCGGGGTGTGTCCCGGGCCGAGGCGGCGCGCCGGGTCCGTGCCTTCCTCGCCCGTGTCCGGCTCTCCGAGGACCTGCTAGGCCGGCTGCCCGGTGAACTCTCCGGCGGCCAGCGCCAACGCGTCGCGGTGGCACGGGCGTTGGTCACCGAACCCCGGCTGGTCATCCTCGACGAGCCCGTGAGCGCCCTGGACTCCGCCAACCGCGTCCAGATCCTGCGGATCCTCGAGGAACTCCGTGACGACGGTGTCGCGCTCGTCTTCATCTCCCACGACCTCGGCTCCGTCGCCGGGATCGCCGACCGGATCGCCGTGCTGTACCGGGGCGAGCTGGTCGAGACCGGCGCCGCCCGCGATGTCATCGGCCGGCCCCGGCACGACTACACACGCCTGCTCGTCCGTTCCGCGCCCACCCTGCACTCCGCCCCGGCCGACCGGGCCGAACGCGCGGCCCTGCGCGCCCTGCTGAACGCCTGAAGCCTCGAAAGACAGGAAGAACACCATGACCCGTACGATCCATCTCGCCCTGCACCCCTACGGCGTCGGCGGTCCCGGCCAGCACGGGCTGTGGAAGGACCCGCGTGTGGCGAAGAACGCGAGCATCGACGTCGACTACTACATCCGGCTCGCAAAGGCGGCCGAACACGCCCTGTTCGACGCGCTGTTCATCGTCGACAGCCAGTTCATCAACGCCACCTATCCGGCCCACTACCTCAACCGCCTCGAACCGCTCACCCTGTTGTCCGCGGTCGCCACCCACACCCTGCACCTCGGCCTGGTCGGCACCGCGAGTTCGACGTACAACTCGCCGTTCAACCTGGCCCGCCGTTTCGCCTCCCTCGACCACATCAGCGGCGGCCGGGCCGGCTGGAACGTCGTCACCAGTTTCGACACCGGCACGTCCCGGAACTTCGGACTCGACGAACACCTCGACTACACGGCCCGGTACGGCCGCGCGCTGGAGTTCGTCCGCGTGGCCAGGGGCCTGTGGGACTCCTACGAGGACGACGCCTTCCCCGCGGACGTGGCCAGGGGAGTCTTCCTCGACCCGGCGAAACTGCACGCGCTCGACCACGAGGGCGAGCACTTCAAGGTGGCGGGACCGCTGAACCTCTCCCGCTCCCCGCAGGGCCAGCCCGTGATCTTCCAGGCCGGGGTCTCCGAGGAGGGACGCGACCTCGCCGCGCAGGTCGCCGAGGGCATCTACGCGCCGGGCGGCACGCTCCAGCAGGCTCAGGAGTACTACGCGGACATCAAGAAGCGCACCGCTTCCTACGGCCGCGACCCCGACCACATCAAGATCTTCATCCACGGGAGCCCGGTCGTGGCCGCCACCGACGAGGCGGCCCGGCGCCGCGAACGGGAGATCTTCGAGGAGGACAACGACTTCGTACGCAACCTCGCCCTGCTCGGACGCTCCTTCGGCGCCTACGACTTCAGCGCGCACGACCTGGACGCGCCCTTCCCCGATGTCGCCCACCTCGCGGAGAAGGGCGGCCGCACCGGGGCGGCGGCACTCATCGAGCGGGCCCGGACAGAGAAGCTGACACTGCGTCAAGTGGCGGAGTCCGTCAATCAGTTCCGCGGCTCACCGTTCGTCGGTGCGCCCGGGACCGTCGCCGACACCATCGAGAAGTGGTTCGACGCCGGCACCTTCGACGGCATCAACCTCGCGTTCCGCACCGAGGACGAACTGAACCTGTTCGTCGACGGCGTCGTCCCGATACTCCAGAAGCGCGGACTGTTCCGCACCGAGTACGCGGCCGACACCCTGCGCGGCAACCTCGGCCTGCCCGTCCCGGCCAACCGGCACACGCGCGAACCGCAGCTCGTGAACGACTGAGGTCCTCGCGGCGGCCGGCCGGTGGAACAAGCCCCCGCCTCCATCGGCCGGTCTCCCGGCAGCCGGCCGGCACCCCCGGCCGGCGCCCTCGGGCCCGGCAACGACCGGCCCCCGAAGGACACACCCGACCGCGGTACCGTCCGCGCCCCGCCCCCGCCCCCACCCTCGCCCCCGGCCGCCGCCGAGCCGGCGCCCCGGGGGCGGTGCACGCGCGCACGACCGAGCCCCCATCCGCAGGAGTATGAGATGTCCCAGTACAACGACCATCACGGCCCGGAGGGCCTCCGTGTCCGCGGCACGATCGTCGTGGTGCCCGGTCGCGGCGAGACCCGGGCGACCTACGACCGTCTCGGCGCACGGCTCGCCGCCGACGCCTATCGCGTCCGGATCCTCGACGCCCCGCCGCTCGACGCCGAGGACCCGGCCGCCTCGCTGACCACGTACGCCGGCCGGCTCGCCGACGCCGTCGAGGGCACCGCCTCCGAGAACGGTGTCGTGCGTCCGCTCGTCCTCGTCGGGGCGGACTCGGGGGCCGCCGCGCTGGCCGCCCTCCTGGGCGGGACACCGGATCCGGCCGCCGCCCCGCGGCCGGACGGGCTCGTCCTGGCCGGCCTCCCCGGCCCGTCCACCGAGGCCGGTACCGCCGTCGGCACGTGGAGCGAAGAGCTCGACCTGCGCACCTCGTGCCCCGCCCACCGCGGCACCCTCACCCAGGATCCCCAGGTGCGGCGCGGGTCACTGGCCGACCCGGTCCCGGACGGGATACTCGCCGCCGCCTACGACGGCGAAGTCCCGGTCCCCACCCTGCTCCTCGTCGGCGACGTCGATCCGCTCGCCGACCACGAGGCGCTCGCCCGCCTCGCCAAGTCGCTGCCCCGGGCCCGGCTCTCGGTGGTGCGCGACGCACGTCACGACGTCCTCAACGACCTCCAGCACCGCTCCGTGGCGGCCGAGACCGTCGGCTTCCTCGAAGCGCTGCGGGAGGGCCTGCGCCCGTCGGTCGCGGTCCGGTCGAGCGCCTGGTGAGCCACCGCCCGCCGCCGAACACCCCCTTCGAACAACCGAATCCCGCACCGGAAGGTCCACCATGGCCGTGATCGTGTCCATCTCCGGAAGCCCCTCCCCCACGTCCCGCACCACACGTCTTCTGCGTCACCTGGACGAGCGACTCCGCCGCCAGGGGCACGAGGTGATCCCGCTCGAGGTCCGCGCCCTTCCCGCCCAGGCGCTGCTCGGGGCGGACTTCCGGCATCCCGCGATCGTCGAGGTCGCGGCCCTGCTCGAGCGGGCGGACGGGGTGGTGATCGGCACACCCGTCTACAAGGCGGCCTACTCGGGCCTGCTGAAGTCGCTCCTCGACCTGCTCCCGCAATACGCGCTGAGCGGCAAGACCGTGCTCCCGCTCGCCACGGGCGGCAGCACGGCCCATGTCCTCGCCATCGACTACGCGTTGCGCCCGGTACTGAGCTCCATGGGCGCCTCGCACATCGTGCCGGGCTGGTTCACACTCGACAAGGACGTGACCGTCACCGAGGAAGGCGCCCCCGCCATCGCACCTGCCGCGGCCCAGGCTCTCGCCCAGGTGACGGACCACTTCTCCGCCGCGCTGGGAGGCCGCACGGCCGCGCTCGCTCCCACGGGCTGAACGCAGGAGGGTCCTCGTACGGAAGGGCCGGCCGGGAGCCGTGAACGCGGCTCCCGGCCGGCCCTTCCGCAGGAGGACCGTCAGCGCGAAGACCCGTCGGTCCGAGGACCGGCCGGTCACGGACCCGTCCGCTCCCGGACGCCGGGGTCCCGGTTCACGTCGTACGCCATTCCTCGGCCAGCAGCTCGTACGACCGGACCCGGTCCTCGTGTTCATGGGTGATGGTGGTGATCAGCAACTCGTCGGCTCCGGTGGCCTCTTGGAGCTGAGCCAACTGGGCGGCGACCCGCCTCGGGGAACCGACGAACCGGGTGTCGAGGCGGTCCTGGACGAGCGCCCGGTCGGCGTCCGACCAGACGTGGGCGCGCGCCTCGTCCGGGGTGGGGTACTCGATGGCTCCCTCGGCCGTACGGATGCTGCGGACCCAGAGGCCGTATCCCGTGGCGAGCTCGCGGGCCCGCTCGTCATCCTCGGCGACCACGACGTCCGCGGACACGCTGACGTACGGCTTGTCGAGGACCTCGGAGGGCTGGAACGCCGCGCGGTAGCCGTCCACCGCCTCCAGCACGGTGGCCGGGCTGACGTGGTAGTTCGCCGCGAACCTGAGCCCTCCGCGGCCCGCGACCTCGGCGCTCTGCCCGCCGCTGCTGCCGAGGATCCAGAGCTCCAGGTCCGCACCCTCGCCCGGGACGGCATGCGCCTCGACACCGTCCGCGGAGCGGTAGGTGCCCGCGAGCAACGCGAGGATGTCGCCGATCTGCTCGCCGTAGTCCTGCGAATCGGCGTTGGGCTGCTGGAGGAGTCCGCGCTGAAGGGCGACCCTCGGAGAGCCGAGCAGGTGCTCGAAGGAGAAGCGGGGCGGGATGCGGAGTCCGTTCGGAGCACGGCCGTCGACCACGGGGGTGGCGGTCACCGGCGGGGTGGCCGGCTTGCCGGACGGCCGGCCGCCGGAACGCCCGAGGCCCAGGTCGAGGCGCCCGGGATGCAGCGCGTCGATCAGGCCGAACTCCTCGACCGTGGACAGGGCCGTGCGGTGGCCGAGCTGCACGGCACCGGCACCGAGCCGGATGACCGAGGTCGCGGAGGCGGTCAGGGCGATCACGACCGCGGGCGAGGTTCCGGCCACGCCCGGGTTGAGATGGTGTTCGGCGAACCAGTAGCGGGCGTACCCGAGACTCTCGGCCCGCCGGGCCAGGTCGATGGAGTGGCGCAACGCGTCGGCGGCCGTGGAACCGGAGGAGATCGGGACGAGGTCGAGAACACCGAGTGGGATGTCGGACATACGGGTCAGCGCTCCTCAGCGATCGGCGGGCACGGGTACGGGCCCGGGTATGAGTACGGGTACGGGTGGGGCGGTGAACGGTTGACCGGGACCGCGTCGGCACGGCTCCCGGGTGAGGTCCGGGCACCTCATGACGCCACCCGGTCGCCGGGTGCCCTCGCGTCGGGATGCGCGAGACCGAGATGGTCGCGCAGGGTGCTGCCCTCGTATTCCGTACGGTGGACGCCGCGCTCCTGGAGGAGCGGGACGACGGTGTCCGCGAAGGAGTCCAGGCCACCCGGTGTGAGGTGCGGGACGAGGATGAAGCCGTCGGAGGCGTCGGCCTGGACGAAGTTGTCGATGGCCGCGGCGACCGTCGCCGGACTGCCCACGAAGGCCTGCCGGCTCCCGGTCTCTATGACGAGGTCACGGATGGACCAGTTGTTGGCCACCGCCCGCTCCCTCCACTCCCGGGCGGTGGCCAGCGGGTCGCGGTACATCCGGACCTGGGCGCGGCCGCGCGCGACGGTGTGTTCGCCGAGGTCCGGGTCGATGTCGGGCAGCGGTCCGTCCGGGTCGTACGCGGACAGGTCACGGTTCCAGACGAACTCCAGGTGCTTGATGGCGGTGGCGCCGCTGACCTGCCGGCGCCGCACCTCGCGGGCGTGCTCCTCGGCCTCGGCGTCGGTGTCCCCGAGCACGAAGGTCGCGGCGGGCAGGATCAGCAGCTCCTCGGGACGGCGGCCGTGGCGGGCGAGGCGCGCCTTGACGTCGGTGTAGAAGGCCTGGCCCTCCTTGAGGGTGGAGTACCGGCTGAAGATCGCGTCGGCGCTCGAAGCGGCGAATTCGCGGCCCTCCTCGGAGTCGCCGGCCTGGAAGATCACCGGGCGGCCCTGCGGGGAGCGCGGGACGTTGAACCGGCCCTCGATGTCGAAGTGCCGGCCCTCATGGACGAACGCTCCGGCCTTGGCGTCGCTCAGGAACGTTCCCGTCCCCTGGTCGGCGACGATCTCGTCCCCGCGCCAGGAGTCGAAGAGTTCGGTCGCCGTGCTCAGGAACTCCTTGGCCCGGGAATAGCGCTCGTCCTGCGCCAGGAAGCCGCCACGCCTGAAGTTCTCGCCGGTGAAGGCGTCCCAGGAGGTGACGACGTTCCAGGCGGCGCGGCCCCCGGAGAGATGGTCGAGGCTCGCGAACTGGCGGGCCACCTCGTAGGGCTCGTTGAAGGTGGAGTTGATGGTGCCGGTCAGGCCGAGGTGTTCGGTGACGGCGGCGAGCGCGCTGAGGACGGTGAAGGTGTCGGGGCGCCCCACGACGTCCAAGTCGTAGATGCGGCCGCCCTGTTCACGCAGGCGCAGGCCTTCGGCGAGGAACAGGAAGTCGAACCTGGCGCGCTCGGCGGTCCGGGCGAAATGCGCGAAGGAGCTGAACTCGATGTGGCTGCCCGCGTCGGGGTCGCTCCATACGGTGGTGTTGTTGACGCCGGGGAAGTGCGCCGCGAGGTGGATCTGCTTGAGCGGCTTGCTCATGGTCGGGTTCCTTCCGGCTCAGGCGGTCGTGGCGTAGCGGTTCGCGGGGCGGGACAGGCCGAGCAGCCCGCGCAGGGTGTCGGCCTCGTAGGCACGCCGGAACACGTCCCGGCGCTGGAGTTCGGGTACCAGAGCCCGGGTGATCGCGGGGAGGTCGTGCCCGACGACGGCGGGTCGCAGCCGGAAACCCGACAGCCCCGCCTCGCTCAGTTCCTGGAGCAGGTCGGCGAGTTGGGCGGGTGTTCCGGCGAAGATCCGGGCGTCGCTGCTGTACGGCCGCCCCGCGAGGGCGTCCAGTCGCTCGCGGCGGGCCTCGGCGGCCCCGGCGTCGTCGTCCAGGAAGACCACGAGGTCGCCGAAGACGTGCACGGTCTCCCCTGCCCGGCCGGCCGCGGTCTGCTCGGCGCGGATCTCCCGGACGATGGCACGGGCCTGGCCGGCGTCGTGCGGGGTGACATAGCCGACGTCGGCGGCGCGGGCCACCAGCCGGTACGGGACGGTGGCATGGGCCAGGGCGCTGACGATCGGCTGGCCCTGCGGCGGCCGGGGCGTGATCGAGGGACCCTTGACGCGGAAGTCCCTGCCCTCGAAGTCGATGTAGTGCAGCTTGTCGCGGTCGATGAAGCGGCCCGTGGTGACGTCGCGGATCTCCGCGTCGTCCTCCCAGCTGTCCCAGAGCCTGCGCACGACCTCGACATAGTCGGCGGCCTCGTCGAAGACGTCGGTCACCAACTTCTGCACGGCGGGTGTCTCGTAGTCCTCGAAGCGGAACGGCGGGAACGTGCGCCGCCCGAAGTGCGCGGCCTCGTTCTGGCGCGCGCTGATCTGCACACGCAGTCCCGCGCGGCCGGAACTCACATAGTCGAGGGTGGCGATCGCCTTGGATATGTGGAACGGCTCGGTGTGGGTGGCCACGACGGTCGGCACCACGCCGATGTGGCGCGTCAGCGGCGCGATCCGCGACGCGATGAGCACGGCGTCGAGACGGCCGCGGACCTGGTCGGTGCGCTCGTCGGGTCCGGTCGGCGAGGAGGACTGGAGGCCGAGCCCGTCCTCGATGGTCACGAAATCGAGCAGACCGCGCTCGGCCTCGGTGACCAGGCCGGTCCAGTAGGCGGCGGTCAGCAGGTCGCGGGGGCGGGCCACGGGCTCGCGCCAGGCGGCCGGATGCCAGCCCGCGCCGTCCAACGCGACGGCGAGGTGCAGGGAAGAGGGTGACGAGGACACGGGAGGTGCCTTCCTGATCGGCCGTACGAGGAGGTCCGGCGCCGGACGCGCCGCGGAACTCCGCCGCCCCGGGACTCCGCCGCCGCGCGACGGAGTCCCCGAGACGGCGATGGTTCAGGAGTTGTCGAGCGGGAGGCCGGGCGGGTTGACCTGGGAGGTCTCCACCGCCTCGTTCGAGAGGTTCCAGGCGGCCAGCCATTTGGCGTACTGGCCGTTCTTGATCAGGTAGTTGATGGCATCGGCGACCGGCTTCGCGAGCCCGCTGCCCTTCTTCGCGGTGGCCGCGATCAGCCCCTGGATCGTCGTGCCCGCGCCGGAGAACTGACCCGCGTTGCGCGTTGGGTTGGGCGACTTGGCGTTCTGGGTGACGTGGTACGCGACGGCGGGGTTCGGGCCGAAGGAGGCGTCGATCTTCCCGCTGTTCAGTGCCAGGGCCGTGGCGTTGTTGTCCTGGTAGTACTTGACGGTGAGCTTCTTGCCCTCCTTGGCCAGCTTCCCCTTCCACTCCAGGAGGATCTTCTCCTGGTTGGTGCCGGCGCCCACCGCGACGGTCCTGCCCGCCAGGTTCCGGTAGTCGCCGTCGAAGTTCCATGTGCTCTTCTTCAGAACCTCGAAGGCGAGGTTGTCCTTCCGGTACGAGGCGAACTCGTACTTTCTCTTGCGCTCCTCGGTGTCGGTGACGTTGGAGAAGGCGACGTCGACCTTGCCGCTGTCCACACCGACGAACAGGTTCTCCCAGGTCGAGTTCTTCACCACCGGCTTCAGCCCGAGGACCGCTGCGACCAGTTTGCCGAGGTCGGGTTCGCTGCCGGTGAGCGTCTTCTGGTCCTGTCCGACGAAGTTCAACGGCGGTGATCCGGCGGGCAGTGCGCCGATGCCCACCACCAACGTGCCTTTCGCTGCGACGGACTTGGGCAGCTCGGCACTGATCGACTTCACCTCGGACAACTTCAGCGTGGCCTCCTTGGCGGCCCCGTTGGAGAGCGCGCCCACGGTCACGGTTCCGGCCGCGTCGGCCTGCGTCCGAGTGGCGGCGTCGCTGTCTCCCCCGCACGCGGCGAGAGTGGCGGCGAGGGAGGCGACGGCGGCGGTGGCGGCGATGCCGCGGAGTGTCCTGCTGTTCGGGCTGAGGGTGCGCATGACTGTCCTTGTCGGGTGTGCGGTGTGAGATGTGGGGGAGCGGTCCCGGCGGGCCGCGGGTTTTCGGGGCGGGAGGGCCGGCCCGGGCTCGGGCTCAGAGCACCTTGCTCAGGAAGTCCCTGGTCCGTGCCTGTCGCGGGTGGTCCAACACCTCGGCGGGCGTGCCCTGTTCGACGACGCGGCCCTCGTCCATGAAGATCACGCGGTCGGCGATCTCGCGGGCGAAGGCGATCTCGTGGGTGACGATGACGAGGGTGGTGCCGCTGTGGGCCAGATCCTTGATGACGGCGAGGACTTCACCGACCAGTTCGGGATCGAGCGCGGACGTCGGCTCGTCGAAGAGGATGATTCCGGGCCGCAGAGCGAGGGCGCGGGCGATGGCGACGCGCTGTTGCTGGCCGCCCGACAACTGCCGTGGATAGGCGCCGGCCTTGTCCGAGAGCCCCACGCGGGCGAGCAGATCGCGCGCCAGCTGCCGGGCCTCGGGCCTGGAGAGCTTGCCGATCGCCACGGGAGCCGCGGCCACGTTGTCCAGCACGGTCAGATGCGGGAAGAGGTTGAAGTTCTGGAACACGAACCCGATGCGGCTGCGCTGGGCCAGGATGACCCGCTCGCTCAGCTCCTTCAGGCGCTCGCCCTGTCCGCGTACGCCGATGAGCTCGCCGTTCAGACGCACATGGCCGGACTCGGGCTTCTCCAGGTGGTTGATCACGCGAAGCAGGGTGGACTTGCCGGATCCGGACGGACCGACGACGACCGTCACCTCACCGGGCCGCACCGTCAACCGCACACCCCGCAGGACCTGTTGGGTGCCGTACCACTTGTGGACGTCGTGCACCTCCACGGCCGCGGGCCGTGGGCTCTTCGTCTCGCCGCTCATATCGCCGTCTCCCTGCGGACCCGCGCCCGTACGTCACGCAGACCGCCTCGCACCTTCTGCAACGGGGTCGGCGGCAGCGTGCGCAGCGCGCCCCGCGAGTAGTGCCGCTCGACGTAGAACTGGACGACGGACACGACGCTCGTGAGGATCAGGTACCAGGCGGTGGCGACGAGGAGCAGCGGCACGATGTCGCCGGGGTAGGTGCTGCCCATGCTCTGCACGGAGCCGAACAGGTCGAGCAGGGACACGTAGAAGACCAGCGAGGTGCCCTTGATCAGGCCGATCAGCTGGTTGACGTAGTTGGGGGTGATGGAGCGCAGCGCCTGCGGGAAGACGATCCTCGCGAACTGGTAGCGCTTCGGCAGTCCCAGGGCGGCGGCCGCCTCGTGCTGCCCCTGGTCGACGGAGAGAATTCCGCCGCGTACCACTTCGGAGGCGTAGGCCGCTTCGTTCAGGCTCAGCCCTACGACGGCGACGGCCATGTCGGTGGCCAGATGGGACTCGTCGAAGGTGAAGAAGGCCGGCCCGAAGGGAACGCCCACGCTCAGCGTCCGGTACAGCGCGCTGAAGTTGTAGAGGAACAGCAGCACCACGATCAGCGGCACCGACCGGAACAGCCAGGTGTAGACCCAGCTCACCGCGCGGAGCACCGGGCTCGGGGAGAGCCTGGCCAGAGCCAGCAGGACACCGCCCAGCAGGCCGAGCACCGCGCTGTAGAAGGCGACTTCGAGGGTGATGAGCAGGCCATCGAGAATGACCGGGCGAAAGAACCAGTAGGCGAAGCGGTCCCACTGGTAGAAGGGGTTGGTCACCAGGCCGTGGGTGACCTGTGCGACCAGGACGAGCACGACGGCCGTGACGATCCAGCGGCCGGGACGCCGGAGCGGAAGAACCCGCTGGGCCGACAGGGGTTCGGACGCGGCGGGGAAGTCGGTACGGGGGATGGCCTCGGCTGGGGGCGCTGATCCGAAGGACACAGCGCTGCCGGGAGGTTGGCTCATGGGGAGCTCCAGCGGATTCGGACAGCCCGGAAGCACGCGAGCGGCAGCGCCGTGCCGAACGGAGACGGCTCGGTACGAGGCGGTGCGCGGTTACACGCGAAACGGGTGCTGGACAGGGAACGGACGCACCGCGACAGCGGTGGTCGTCAGGGACTCGGAGGAACCGTCAGCCCTGACTGATGGGGTGACACGTACCCGTACACAGGGCGCTGTTGACGCGCAGCAGGTCCACGGAGCGGTCGGCGCAGAGCACATCGCGGCCGAGGCGCCGCCATGCGGCCGTCCCGTCAGCTGTGCGCATCGCCGTCACCATTTCTCTCCGGCCCGAAGGCATCCCTTGTGGGCCGCACGTTAGGGCTGCCCGGAAAAGAATGTCAATGCGCGTGACCACCAAGTGAGACCGCGCTACCGGCCTTCTTGACGGCGCGACAGAGCGCACCGAGACTGACATGGACGGTCACGATTGTCAGCGCCCACGGTGCGGGTCCGCCCCGCTCCAGTGGTCATCGGCCCCGGCCCGCTGACAGGCAACCCTTCCGCCGCGACGGGGTGCCCCGGGTGACGACCGGGTCCCGCCGGTGCGGCGGGGCAAGCGCGGTCTCGCTTCTCGCGAGCCCCGGAGTCGGGACCGGTGGGAATGCCAAGGAACGGCTTGACGAGGCGCCTGCACATCGATCTGTTGCGTGTCTCCAGCGCCTACTGATTCGCGACCGGTCCGCCAGGGCCTGTCGTTCGGATCATGTCGCGCGGCGCGGGTGTGACCCGCACTCCCCGAGGCTCTTCGAGCGCGGAGGACCCCAGCGACGGTGTGTCGTAGGTCGCCGACGTCCCCCGCCCCGCGGCCGCACGCACCACACCCCGCTCGGCCCGGCCGAGGGGGCGCCCTGCGTCAGGCCGACCTGATCCGAACGACAGTCCCTGGATCCGGACCGGCGCGACAAGCGCAGTCAATCCGCATCCGGCCGTCGGTGCCCACAAGGCGGCGGTGGCTTCCGTCTTCCTCCAGGGAGAGTCATGCCCGAGACAGCTTCGCGCAATTCCACCACTGCCAGCTCGCGCCCCTGTGAACAGATCTCGTTCCCCTCGGCCCTTCGGCTCAAGCCGGCGGCGACCCCGTCCGCGCTCCCCCACCGCGTCGACAGCCGCATCGGTGTGGGCCTGGCCGGCGGCTTCTACCCCGCTCCGCACCGCTACGAGCTCTACCTGTCACGGAGTTGTCCGCACTCGCTGCGGATCGCCATCACTCTCGGACTGCTCGGCCTGAAGGACTCGGTCGCCACCACCCTCCTGACGGACCCCGCCCGCACCCCCGACGCATTCGCGTCGCTGCGCCGCGCCTACGAGGCCACCGAGCATCACTTCGACGGGCCGCTCACGGCGCCCGCGCTGTGCGACCGCTGGAGCGGACGCATCGTCAGCAACCACACGCCCGACATCCTCCGCGATCTCGCCGGGCTGCTCTCCGGCCACACCACGACATGCCCGTCCACGCTCTGGCCTTCGTCCCTCACCGCCGACATCGAAGCCCTCCGCGATCTGCTGGACCGCGATGTCGTCCCGTCGGCCCGGCCCTCGGAACTCGCGGCGGCCCTGGACCTGCTCGACTGCCGACTCAGCGCGCGGCCCTACGTCCTGGGCGACTCCCTCACGGCGGCGGACGTCGACGTGTGGGTGGCCCTCACCGGTCTTGGCGGGCCGGAGGTCCTCCGCTCGCAACCCCGGCTCCTGGACTACGTACGCCGTCTCGGCGATCACCCCGCCTTTCGGCACGGGAGCGATGCGGCGTCGGACGCCTGACCCTCCCCTCGGAACTGGGGAGGCGGCCGGCCGGGGAGGCCGCCGGGCAGGTGGGCGGGCCCTCGCGCGGACGTCGTGCGCGGGACCGGCCCCGGCCACCGGCTCAGGTGGCCGGCCCCGGTTGTCTGCCCCGGTCCGCCCCGGTCCACCCCGGTGGCCTGTCCCGGTTGTCTGTCCCCAGTCCGCCTCCACCGCCGGGCGGAGCCGGCCGGCCAGAGCGCGGCAGGCCGCCTCCGCGTCGGCGACGTTCTGGCCGGCGCGCACCCGGCGCCCTCGATCGACCACGTCATCCACAGCCGTCCATGGCGTGACTCTGTCCCATCGCCGGGATCGACGCCCGCCCGTTCGGCCCGGAACACCTGCCGCGAGGGTCCACCCGGTCCGCCCCCGCCCACGTGCGGTCCCACGGTGTTCAGCGCACGCTATGAGCGTGGGAGGCCGACTCCCGCATCACACGTCCGGCGGCCAGAAGGAACGACGATGGCTGAAACCGGCCCCGCGAAACGGCCGTCGGCGGCGCAGCGACGAGTCCTCGCCCCGCTCGCCCTGGCCCAGTTCATCTGTAGTTTCGCCGGCTCCAACATGAACGTGATGATCAACGACATCAGCAACGATCTCGACACCACCGTTCAGGGCGTGCAGGTCGCGATCACGATCTTTCTGCTGGTGATGGCCGCGCTGATGATCCCCGGCGGGAAACTGACGGACCGCTACGGACGCAAGCGCTGCTTCCTCGCCGGTCTGACGGTGTACGGCGTCGGCGCCCTGCTGAGCGCCCTGTCCCCAGGACTGGGCGTCCTGATCGTCGGCAATTCGATCCTTGAAGGCATCGGAACGGCTCTGCTCATTCCGCCCGTCTACATCCTCACGACCCTCCTCTTCGAGGACATGACCTCCCGCGCGAGGGCCTTCGGGGTCATCATGGCGCTCGGCGGAATCGGCGCCGCGGCCGGTCCGCTCATCGGCGGGCTCATCACCTCGTGGATCAGCTGGCGGGCCGCCTTCGTGTTCCAGGCTCTCGTCGTCGCGGTCATCGTCGTGCTGAGCAGGCACATCGAGGACCCGCTGCCTGCGGACCCGGAACGCCCCTTCGACACGGTCGGCGCCGTCCTGTCGGCCGCGGGCCTCGTCCTCGTCGTCATGGGCATCCTGGCCGCCGACAACAACGTATGGCTGATGGCCGGACTGCTCGTCCTCGGTGGGCTGACACTGCTGTGGTTCTTCCGCCACGTGCGCGCCCTGGAGTCGGCGGGGAAGGAACCGCTGCTGTCCATCAGCCTGTTCCGCGACCGCACCTCCAACCTCGGGCTCATCACGCAGAACATCCAGTGGCTGCTGCTGATGGGGACCTCGTTCACCGTGGCCGCCTTCCTCCAGGTGGTACGCGGCTACGACGCCGTCGAGACCGGTGTCATCTTCACGGCCGCCACCCTGGGTCTGCTCGCGACCTCACTGGCCGCCCAGCGTCTCGCCGAGCGCCGCCCCCAGCGCTCCCTGATCATCGCGGGCTTCGTCGTCACGATCGCCGGCATCGTCGTGCTGATCGCGATGGTCGACAGCTTCTCCAGCGCCTGGGCCTTCGCTCCCGGACTGCTCCTGGTCGGACTGGGCCTGGGGGTGATGCTGACCCCGTCGGTCAACATCGTGCAGTCGAGCTTCCCCGAGGACCGCCAGGGCGAGATCTCCGGCCTGTCCCGCAGTGTGTCGAACCTCGGCTCCTCGCTGGGCACCGCCGTCGCCGGCACGATCCTCGTGGCCGGATTCACCACCCGTTCCTACGGCGCCGCCATGGTCACCCTCGCCGTCCTCGGACTCATCGGCCTCGCCGCCGCGGCTCTCCTCCCCCGCCCCGCCTCGATCGCACACGACGCGGTGGGCACCCGGGCCTCCGAGGGCGGCTGAACCCGGGCCCAGTGACGCGCTGTCCGCATCGCCGCCCCAGCACAGGCGAAGAGGCCCCGGTCCCTCCGAGAACCCCCACCCCGACGAACCGGTCCAGGCAGGCCATTCGATGGAACCCGCACCTCCCGTTCTCCGGCCGCCTTCGCGGTGGCCGTCCACTACGGCAACGCCACCCGCGTCCGGCGGAGCCGCCGGTCCCCCACGGCTGGGCTGGCTGGACGCGGTGCGCGGAATCGCGGCGCTTCTCGTGGCGGTCGACCACTCGTCATACGCCTTCCTGGCGGAGTCCCGTGAACACCTGATGCCCCAACTGAACATCGGCCGTTACGGCGTCATGCTGTTCTTCCTGGTGAGCGGCTATGTCATCCCCGCCTCGCTCGAGCGCCGGGGCTGCGTCCGGACCTTCTGGACGGGCCGGGCCTTCCGCGTCTACCCGCTGTGGGCCGCCGTGGTGGGAACGGTCGCACTGCTCGATCAGCTGGGCGTCGCGCAGGTGCGTGCCCGCTTCGCCGGGCGGGATCCCGTCACGGTGGCCGTCGCGCACCTCACCCTGCTCCAGGAACTGCTGGGGACACCGAGTGTCGTGCTCGTGCTGTGGACCTTGTCGTACGAGCTGGCCTTCTATCTGCTGGTCGTGGCCCTCTTCACGGTCCGGCTTCACCGTCGGCCGGCGACCGTCGCGGTGGTGCTGGCGATTTCGGCAGCGGTGAGCGCGACGGCGGCGTTCGTGCCACGCCCGTGGGCGCTGTCCTCCGTGATCGGCGCGGGCCCGCTCGTCGCGCTCGCTTCGGCGGCACTGGTGATCGCAGTCCGCCTGGGGAGTTCCGGGTCGTCCGCGCTGCGCGTGCCCGGAGCCGTGGCGGGAGGGGTGCTCGCGCTGGTCCTGGTCGCCTTCAACGGGACCGTTCCCCTCTGGGAAGGCCTGGTGATCCTGGCAGTGATGTTCCTCGGCACCGCCGTGCGGCGGGCGGAGAGCGGGGAGAGCACCTTGCCGCGCCTGGCCCGCACGACCGCCGTGGTCCTGGTCTGCGCGGTGGGGAGCGCGTACGCGCAGGGCGACGGCGACCATTTCGTACGGCGTGGCTGGATCACGGCCTTCCTGCTGGCCGCCCTCACCTTCGGCGTGGCTCTGGCGCTGCGCCGCCGGACGTTCCCGCGCGCGCTGACCTGGCTGGGGACGATCAGCTACTCGGTGTACCTGGTGCATCCGGTCCTGCTGGCGGTGAGCGACAGGGTGATCGGCCGGTGCCGACACGACAGTCTCCTGCTCGAAGCGGCGTTCTTCGCCGTGCTGCTGCCGCTGTCCGCGCTGACGTATCGCCTCATCGAGCTGCCGGGTCTGGCCAGGGGCCGGAGACGGATCAACCGGATTCGCTCGACGTGACCCCGCCAACCTGTCGTCCGTAGTAGACATGTCCCGCCCGTACGGGACGGCGGCGGCCGGAACACGAAGTGGGGCTCGGCGTCCGGTGGGTCCGGCACGGAACGGACGGCGGCCCCTTTCGCCTCCCGCTGGCGACGGACGGGCACACCGGGCTCGATCTCCCGAACGGATGCACATGAAGGAAAACAGGCAGGGCGCGCGGCGGCGGGGACATCGGCCGAGGCTGCAATTCATCGCACCGATCGCTCTGGTCGCGGTGGGCGCTCTGGTCTGTCTGATCATGGCGTTCCGGCCCGGTGCCGGGACCGACGCGGGGAACACCGCGGCGACGGCGGACGCCGGTTCCCGGGGGACCGCGGCTGGCGGCCCGTCGTCTCCGGCCGGAACCGCCTCCCCCTCCGCGTCGCGGTCGCCGAGCCCGGCCGCCTCCACGACCGCGACGGCCCGCCCCTCCACCACCTCGGCACGGCCGTCGGCCTCGGACACCTCCCGGACCCCGGTCACGGCCGCTTCCCTGGCGGGCCGGATCCGCCCGGGAACCGACTACCGGGGAGTGGCGACCACCTATGACGCCGGCACCGGGGACGGCGGCTCATGTTCCTACGGTCCGAGCGCCGACCTCATGACCGCCGCGATGAACCACACCGACTACGAGACCGCCAGGGCGTGCGGGGCGTACGTACTGGTGCGCGCGGCCGGGGGCGCGACCGTGACGGTACGGATCACCAACGAATGCCCGGCGGGCTGCGCCCCCGGGCAGCTCGACCTCAGCGCGCAGGCGTTCGCCCGGCTCGCGAACCCGGCGGCCGGCCGCATCCCGATCACCTGGAAGCTGCTGAGCCCGGCCGACCCGGGCACGATGTCGCTCCGCTACAAGAGCGGGTCCAGCCGCTACTGGTGCGCGGTTCAGGTGCTCGGGCACCGGAATCCGGTGGCCCGGATCGAACTGCGCGACGGCGGCGAATGGCGGCGGCTGCCCCGCACCGGCTACAACTACTTCCTCGCCGAGGACGGCGGCGGCTGCGGCGGTGCGATCAGGATCACCGACATCTACGGTGAACGGCTGACCGCCGAGGGCATCGCGGTGCGCCCCGACGCTGTGCAGACGACCCGGCTCCAGTTCGCCCGGCACTGACCCGTTCCGGCCGGACCGGAGCGGCTACTCCGTTCCCCTGCCGCAGCCCACACCGGCGACGGGCGGCCGCGGCGGAGCGGGGACGCCGACCGAGCCACCACCCAAAGCCGCGGAGTCACCGCCCGCACCGACCGCGATCGCGCGGTCGGCGGAGAGCGGCTTGCGGAGCAGCAGCAGCGCCGCGTCGTCGTGCAGACGCCCTCCCACGTGGGCCTGGAGCTCGGCGTCGAGCGCGTCGAGTGTGGCGGCCGGCTCGTCGGACACATGACGTGCCAGGCCCTCCGCGAGGGCGTAGAACTCGCGCCCGTGGTCGCGGGCCTCGGTGACTCCGTCGGTGTACAGCAGGAGCTGGTCGCCGTCTTCCAGCGGCAGCACCTGAAGGCTCGGGGACTCCCCTGTCAGGGCCCGCAGCCCGAGCGGCGGCGCGGGGTCGACGGGGTCGACCGACACGACACTCCCGGAGGCGCGGACATGCAGCGGAGGCGCGTGCCCGCAGTTGACGACCTCCAGCCGGCCCGGCTCCGGGTACCCGGCGACCACTGCGGTCACGAAGTCGTCGTGGCCCAGGTTGCGCGCCAGGCTCCGCTCGATCCTGGCGACTACGGCGAGGAGGTCGGGCTCGTCGTAGGCGGCCTCGCGGAAGACACCGAGCACGAGCGCGGCCGTCCCCACGGCCGGCAGGCCCTTGCCCCGGACATCTCCGATGATCATTCTGACGCCGTACGGTGTGGGCACCAGGGCGTAGAGATCTCCGCCGATCCGGGCCTCGGCCGCGGCGGCACTGTAGCGGACGGCGACCTGGAACGGTCCGACGTTCGACGGTATGGGCGCCAGGAGTGCTTGCTGGGCCGCCTCCGCGACCGAGCGGACGGCCGCGAGGACCCGCTCGCGGCGCCAGCGCAGCGCGCTGGCCAGGGCGCTGGCCAGGGTCACGGCCGCCAACGCGGACAGCACGGCGATGAGCTCGGCGCCCGGAACGCCGTCCCGGACGCCGAGCATCGCGCTCAGCGTCGCGGCCAGGAAGCCGACGCACAGAACCCCGTACGGCCTGCTGGTTGTGGCCGCCAGCGCGGGCCCGGCGGCCAGCAGCGGCAGCCAGATCATCCCCGCTCCGCCGGCCAGGTCGCCCAGCACGATGGCGCCCACGACCAGGACGGGCAGCGCCGACGTGCCGAGGGCGAGGTGAGCGGCGCGCCTGCGGCCCGCGGCCCCGAGACCGGAGGCTCGGTTCTTGAACGTCCGTCCGTGCCAGTGCTCGTTATCGTGCTCTCGGGCCCGACTCATGCTCGTACGTAGTCCTCACCTGGGTGCATCACGGAAATGTCCGGTTGGTTCAGGAAAGACGTTCGAGGCGTACGCCACAAGCGCGGAGATTTCAGATAGTGAGCGACAGGCCCCTGGTCACCCGGTTCGCGGTCGGGATCAGCCGCGCCAGGACTTCGTCGAGCCGGGACAGCCGCTCGGCGGGGAGCGAGACGCCGAGCGAGCCGAGCGTGTCCCCGCTGTAGACGGGTACGGCGACGCAGACCGTGCCGAGAGCGTACTCCTCCAGATCCGTGACGGCGGGGGCCACCGGCGACATGGCAAGGCGCCGCAGCAGCTCCGACCTGCTGGTGATGGTCCGCGGGGTGAGGTCGGCGAGGGTGTGCCGGGCGAGGTAGTCGTTGCGGGACTCCTCGTCCATTTCCCGCAGGACGGACTTGCCCAGCGCGGTGGCGTGCCCGGCGTCCTCGAATCCGACCCAGAGGTCGACCCGGGGTGCCCGGGGACCGTCGACGATCTCGGCGACCCTGATCTCGCCCTCCTCGTAGAAGGTGAGGTAGGCGGCCGAGGCGAGCTCGTCCCGCAGGGCTGCGAGAGTGGGACGGACGCGGCTGAGCAGGGCCTGCCCGCGGCCCTGGGTCCTGAGCGTCTGCATCTTGTCGCCCAGGATGAACCCGCCGTCGTCGAGCTTTCGTATGTATCCGTCGTGGACGAGGGTCCGCAGCAGGTGATAGGCGGTGGCCAGCGGCAGCTCGGTCTCGCGTGCCAGCTGTTTGGCGGGCGCGCCGGTCTCGTGCGCGCTCACCGCCTCCAGCAGGCGGAAGGCCCGCTGGACGGAGGTGATGAGCGTGGGCCCGTCGCGAGCTCCCATGCCACCAGCGTGCGCCGAGCTCACGGGACAGGCAAGGCGTCACCGGACGGCAGCGGTACCCGCACCCCGACGCGTGACGGAAGCGCAGCGCCCCTCACGCCCGGCCACCACGGTCCCCGTGCGGCCGCGGCCTGGCGGAAGGCCGGCCTCGGACCGACCGCCGGCCCCGGACAAGGCGCCCCGTGGGGCACCCCGTCCGTGACCCCATGGCTCGTTCAGGAGCCGCCGGACTCGCGCCGGGGGGTGAACCCGGTGCCGCCGAGGCGGCCGAGCAGACCGGCGAGCCGCGTCGTCTCCTCGGCCGTCCACGCCGGTTCGGCGAAGACCTCCTCCGCGACCCGCTCGGCGGTGTCGAGCATCTCCGCCAGGCGCTCCCGGCCGGTCTCCGTCAGGGCCGCGTAGGCCACCCGCGCGTCACGGGCGTCCGCGTCACGCCTGACCAGCCCGATGCGCTCCAGAGGCACGAGACCCCGCGTGACACCGGAAGCGGTCAGCCCCAGCGCCTCCGCCAGGTCCACCCGGCGCATGCGGTCGCCCGGGGCCTCGGACAGACGCAGCAGAATCGTGAAGTCCGCCAGACTCACCCCGTGCAGCCCGCCGAGGCTCGCGTCGAACCGCTTCACCAGGGCGGCCTGCGCCCTCATGAGACGCAGTGCCGCGTCCAGCCCGCCACTCATTGACACCTCCTTGACTACTCAAGCATATCCGCACGACGAAGCCCCCTGAGTTCGAGAAGGTCAGGGGGTCTGCGCGATGGCTCGTCGCCGGCGTTTGCCGAGCGGCGCCTGGGAGAGGTCCTCGGCCTGGGACTTGAGCCGCTTGAAGCCGTAGCCATGCTCGGTGAGCCAGGCCGTCGCGGCGGCCTCGGCCCGCTCGGCCGCCTCCAGGATGTCCTCCTCCGCCTCTCCCGAGTCCAGGAAGCGGAAGGTGAAGGCCGGCCGGGCGGCCACGTCGTAGCTGAGGTGCCCCTCGGGGGTGAAGGCCGCCCTCAGGACGTCGTGTTCCGGCGCGTTCGCCAGAAGCCGGTCGCGCTGGTCGGGGCCGAGCCCGTCGAAGACACCGCGAACGGTGATACGGAAAGTACGTGTGGTCATCGGGCGAGCCTAACCAACGGCATCGCCCCTGATCCAGCCCGTTTCCCGCACGCCCACCGTCGGCCGGCTGGGTGGCACCCCGACAAGGGCGGACCGGGAGCGGAGTGGCGCTCCCGGTCCCCACGGCTCGACCGGAGCGGTCAGTGGTCGTGGTGATGCCGGCAGTCCCAGTGCCCCTTGACCCACACATGGTCCCAGTGGCCGGGAACGAAGACCCACTTCATCGTCCAGCCCTGGTGGTGGTGACCGTGGTTCCAGGAGTCCTTGTGAACCCACTTCTTGACCCAGTGTCCGGGCACCCACTTCTTCTCCCAGTGACCCTTCTTCCACTCGCAGCGGTCGTGGTGACCGTGGTGGTCAGGGGCCGTCACCGAAGGCGTGGGCGAAGGTGCCGGGGTCGCGGCCGCCGTACCGGACATGCCCAGAGCGGCACCTCCGGCCAGCAGGCCTGTCGCGGTCGCTCCGGCGAGCAGGCGCCGGACGCTGATGCGTGTGGCCATCGGACTCAACCTCCCTCGAATTTGATGGATACACAACGGGAGCCGGCGTCACGGAAGTTCGCGCCGAAACGGTCGGCATACTCCAAGGCTCTCGAGGTGTGGGACATAAGCCATTCGGAGCAATCAAAGGTATGTATGAGGATAGACCCGGGTAAGTTTCCTCTACGAGTTTTCGGGTGGAGCCGACCGGCGCCGGCCCCTCGGGTGCGGGACCCCGGGCCCGGCACCGGGACTCGTGGCGCTCTTGCCTCATACGCGGGCCGGGGGGCTGCGAATAAACGGTGACGACGCCCGTTTCCTCCGCACACCACGCCGGCGATGTCGCCGGCACGGCGACCCGCGGGCCCCGCGTCGGAGAACGGCCCGGTCGCACCAGCGGAGGAGACCGCCACGACGGAGAGTCGCGCCACACGCGCCAGGCGAGACGGAAGCGACGGAAGCGACGGAAGCGACGGACGGATTCTGTGAGCGATGTCCAAAACCGGCCAGGACCGACACGGTTCGCGACGGCACCCATCGGCGGAACCATGGCTGGACGCCCGACTGGAGCGCGCCGCAGCAGGCGATCAGGACGCTTTCGCCGACGTCTACGACACGCTCGCGCGGCCGGTCAAGGGCCTGATCTGCCGGGTGCTGCGGGACGAGGCGCAGGCGGAGGAGGTGACGCAGGACGTGATGGTGGAGGTCTGGCGGACCGCGGGCCGCTATCGCCCCGAACTCGGCACCGCCCGGGGATGGGTACTGACCCTCGCGCACCGCAGAGCCGTCGACCGGGTCCGGCACGTCCAGGCCGGTACGGCACGTGAACGGCGCAGCGCCCTGCTCGCGGAGGACCCGCCCTTCGACGAGGTGGCCGAGGCCGTGGAGCGGCACGAGGATCATCATCGCGTGCGGCACTGTCTCGCCGCCCTGGAGCGGCATCAGCGCGTACCACTGGTGCTCGCCTACTACCAGGGCATGACCTATCTGGAGGTGGCCGCCTGCCTGGCCACTCCGGCGGGCACCGTGAAGTCCAGGATGCGTACCGGGCTGCGCCTGCTCCGCGCCTGTCTGGAGGCCGGGCGATGACGGCCGCCGAAGACCCGCACCAGCTCGTCGGCGCGTATGTTCTGCACGCCCTGCCGGCGGCCGAGGAAGCCTCCTTCAAGAACCACCTGGCGAGCTGCGCCGCGTGTCGGAACGAGGTGGCGGAGCTGTCCGAGGCCACGCTGCGACTCGCCTCGGCCGAGGACGCCACCCCCTCCCCCGAACTGCGCCGGCGCGTCCTCGACCGGATCGCCCACACACGCCAGGACCGCCTCCCGCCCGCTCTTCCGGTCCGCGAACGGGTGCTCCGGTGGGCTCTGGCCGCGTGTCTGGTTCTCGCGGCCGCGCTCGGCGGTGTCGCAACGTGGCAGCACACCCAGGCGGACGAGGCGCGCGCCGAAGTCGCCGCCGGAAAGGCACAAGCCTCCGTTCTGACCGACCTCCTCACCGCCCGGGACGCCACGATCAGCAGTCAGAAACTGGGCAACGGGGCCGACATCAGCGTGGTCGCCTCCCGGACTCGGGGCCGGGCGGCCTTCATCGCCTCGGACCTGCCCCGCCTCGGCGACGATCAGGTCTACGAGCTTTGGTACGCGGCGAAATCCGGCGACCTGCGCCCGGCGGGCCTGGTCCCCGGCTCAGGAGGCGGGTACACGGAACTGCTCCACGGGTCCCTGGACGACGTCTCCGCCGTGGGAATCACGGCGGAACCGGCGGGCGGATCGCGGCAGCCGACGAGCGAGCCTCTCGGCATCGTCACGGTGCCCGCCTGACACACCGTGCCGTACCGACCACACCAGACATATCGGGGAGCCGACCGCTTCCACCCCGGCGCGCCGATCAAACTTCATCAGCATATAGACCATCAAAACGGGATAGTTAACTTTTGATGCATTTCGTTCTTGATCACTCTATGCTGATGTCAGGGAGGGCTCGGGCGGCGGTCAACAGTCGGTCCTGGACCGGCGGGAAGCGGGCTTCCATGACTGGGCGGTTCAAGAAGTCGGGACTCGTCGGCGAGATGTCCGCCGAGTTTCTCGGCACGATGATTCTCATCCTCTTCGGTTGCGGCGTGGTGGCCCAGGTGGTCGCCGGCGGAGCACTCACGACACCCCCGGGCGGCCTGGGAAACCACGACAGCATCGCGTGGGCCTGGGGCATCGGCGTCACCATGGGCATCTACGTCGCGGCACGGCTGAGCGGCGCACACCTCAATCCCGCGGTGACGGTGGCCCTGGCCACGTTCAAGGGATTCCCCTGGCGCAAGGTGGCGCCCTACGTGGTGGCCCAGACCGTCGGCGCCTTCGTGGCGGCGATGATCGTGCGCTGGAACTACACGGAGGCACTGGCGAAGGTCGACCCCGGCCACACCATCAAGACCCAGGGCGTTTTCTCCACCCTGCCCGCCAACGGCAACCCGAATCTGCCGGTCCACGAGTGGGGCGCGTTCCGCGACCAGATCATCGGCACCGCGATCCTGCTGCTGGTGATCATGGCCGTCACCGACCTGCTCAACACCCCGCCCGGCGCGAACCTGGGCCCGTTCATCATCGGCCTGCTCGTCGTGGGCATCGGCATGGCCTGGGGCACCCTCGCGGGCTACGCGATCAACCCGGCCCGTGACTTCGGACCGCGACTGGCAAGCTTCCTCACGGGATACGGAGGAGCGTGGCGAGATCAGTACGGGAACTTCTACTTCTGGGTGCCGATCATCGGTCCACTGATCGGTGGTGTGCTCGGCGCCGGCATGTACAAGCTCTTCATCGGCCGGTTCCTGCCGATGGCGGAACCCGAACCCCCGGGACAGATCCCGATCCCCAAGGCCTGACACCCCCGGCAGAGGCGGCATCCCATGGCTGACTTCGTGGGCGCGGTGGACCAAGGGACCACCAGCACCCGATTCATGATCTTCGACCAAGCCGGCAACGAGGTGGCGAAGCATCAACTGGAACACGCCCAGATCCTTCCGCGCTCCGGATGGGTCGAGCACGACCCGGTGGAGATCTGGGAGCGCACCAACTCCGTGATCCAGAACGCCCTGCGGCACAAGAACCTGACCGCCGAGGACCTCGCGGCGATCGGCATCACCAACCAGCGGGAGACCACCGTCGTATGGGACCCGCGCAACGGCCGTCCCTACTACAACGCCATCGTCTGGCAGGACACCCGCACCGATTCCATCGCCGCGGCCCTGGAGCGTTCCGGCCGGGGCGACGTCATCCGCCGCAAGGCGGGGCTGCCGCCGGCGACCTACTTCTCCGGCGGCAAGATCCAGTGGATCCTGGAGAACGTCGACGGCGTCCGTGAAGCGGCGGAGCAGGGTCACGCCCTCTTCGGCAACACGGACGCCTGGGTCCTGTGGAACCTGACCGGCGGCCCCGACGGCGGCATCCACGCCACCGACGTGACCAACGCCAGCCGCACCATGCTCATGGATCTGGAGACCCTCGACTGGGACGAGGAACTGCTGGGCTTCTTCGGGGTGCCGAGGGCCATGCTGCCCAGCATCAACCCCTCGTCCGACCGCGAGGCGTACGGCACGACGCGCACCTCCCGGCCGTTGCGCGCCCCCATCCCCATCACCGGTGTGCTCGGCGACCAGCAGGCTGCCACCGTCGGGCAGGTCTGCTACGCGCCGGGCGAGGCCAAGAACACCTACGGCACCGGCAACTTCCTGGTCCTCAACACCGGTACGGAACTGGTCCGTTCGCAGCACGGCCTGCTGACCACCGTGGCCTACCGGTTCGGCGGCGAGCCGGCCGTGTACGCGCTGGAGGGCTCCATCGCGGTCACCGGATCCGCCGTCCAGTGGCTCCGCGACCAGATGAAGATCATCATCAACGCGGCCGAGAGCGAGACGCTGGCCCGCACCGTGGAGGACAACGGCGGGATGTACTTCGTTCCGGCGTTCTCGGGCCTGTTCGCCCCGTACTGGCGCTCCGACGCCCGCGGCGCGATCGTCGGCCTCGCCCGGTACAACAGCAACGCCCACCTGGCCCGGGCGACCCTGGAGGCGATCTGCTACCAGAGCCGCGATGTCGTCGAGGCCATGGAACAGGACTCCGGAGTCCATCTCGACGTGCTCAAGGTGGACGGCGGCGTGACCGCCAACGACCTGTGCATGCAGATCCAGGCAGACGTCCTCGGCGTACCGGTCAGCCGTCCCGTCGTCGCCGAGACCACCGCGCTCGGCGCCTCGTACGCGGCTGGTCTGGCCACCGGCTTCTGGCAGGACACCGACGAACTGCGGACCCACTGGCAGGAGTCCAAGCGCTGGGAGCCGCAGTGGTCCGAGGACCGGCGTCAACAGGGGTACGCGGACTGGAAGAGGGCAGTGGAACGCACGCTCGACTGGGCGAAAGTGGAATAGCCGGAGCGCCGGTCGCGCCGTGACCGGGGGCGCTCCATCCAGCCCCTGACACATGTCGCGTCGGGGGCCGGAGCCTTCGGGGGCTCCCGCTCGTGCGCGGTCGCGAACCGCGCCGGTCCCACCGCGGAACGCCCGGCTCCTCGGGACATCCGGGGCGTATGTCACCGGTGGCCCGCCGTTCCCTCCCTCCGGGCCACAGACCGAATGATCACCCCCGGTCACGCGCCCACCGCCTCAGCTTCTCTATGCTCGGAGGCGAACCTTCGCATCCATGAGGAGCAGAGCAATGAGCCAGAACGTCTTTTTCGAGGTCACCGCCGACGGCAAGCCGCTGGGCCGCATCGAGTTCAAGCTCTTCGACGACGTCGTCCCGAAGACCGCCAGGAACTTCCGTGAGCTCGCCACCGGTGAACACGGCTACGGTTACGAGGGCTCGCCGTTCCATCGGGTCATCCCGGACTTCATGCTCCAGGGCGGCGACTTCACGCGGCAGAACGGCACGGGCGGCAAGAGCATCTACGGCGAGAAGTTCGCCGATGAGAACTTCACGCTCAAGCACACCAAGCCGGGTCAGCTGTCGATGGCCAACGCGGGCCCGAACACCAACGGCTCGCAGTTCTTCATCACCACCATCGCCACCAACTGGCTGGACAACAAGCACGTCGTCTTCGGCGAGGTCGTCGAGGGCATGGACGTCGTGAAGGCGATCGAGGGGTTCGGCAGCGGTTCCGGCACCCCCTCCAAGAAGGTCGTCATCTCCAAGAGCGGCACCGTCTGAGCGGTCCGGCAGCCAGTGCCGGACCTTTCCCACGGACACGTGCCGGCGGGGGCCGCGGGTGACACACCCGCCGCCCCGGCCGGGCGGTCCGCCACCCCTCTCGGGCGATCGGCCACCCCTGCCCGGCGGTCCGCCGCACAGGACTCCGCGGCCACCGGAACCGATCACGCCTCACGCGTCCCGGCGCCTCGAAAGAGTTCGGCCGGATTCGTGGCCGGAACCCGTACTCCAGGGGACCCGCGGTCCCGCGAGGGGTAGCCCTACCCGAACACGCCGAAGCGCGTGAGGGTTGGGGGGAGCTGGCCCGAGTGATGTGGTGGGGGCGGGCACCGGGAAAACGCTTGTCAGGACGCGCGCTGCGGCGATCGGCTGTCCGCCGGCTGCGTGCGGAAGGGGCCTACGGGCCCGTACTTCGTGAAGTGCTGCCCGCCCTCGCGGCGGTCGTCGTCCTCCTCTGCGCGGTCGTCGCCGGCCTCGCCGTCGGTTACCGCGTGGCCGGCATCGGCGTACCTCTCGGCGCCCTGGTGGTCCTGGCCGTCGCCACTCCCGCCGCGATACGGCGGAACCGCCCGCCGGCCCGCCGTCGCCTCGGCTTCTACACACCCGAGGAACTCGCCGATCTCGACACCCAGGGACTGGCCCTGGCCGTCTCCCGGATGCTGCACCGGGACGGCTGGCGCGTGCTCCCGCCGCGCCGGATCGAGGACCGCGTCCGGGTCCGCGCGCGGGACGGACACGGGCGGCGTCTCGAGGTCGCGTTCCGGCCCGTGGCCGAGCCGCTGCCCGACGAGGACACGCCCTCGCGGTCGGGGCGTCCGGGCGGCCCGGGTCCGCCGCTCCGTCTCGTGGTGCACCGCGGGGCCTTCACCCGGCGTGACGTCCAGTGGGCACGGCGCCAGGGCGGTGTACGCCTGATCGACGGCTCGTGTCTGCGGCGCTGGGCGCACGGCACACCGCTGAACGAACTGAGCGGCTCCCCCTGAGTCCGTACGACCCGCCCCCGGCGCCCGCGATCCCCGTGCCGGGGACCACCGCTCCGAACCCGCGTCCGGTGACCCTCCGGACCGCTTCCCGGACCGCCTCGTCGACCTACGCGTACGCCCCCGGCGCCCCGCCCCGCGGCGGGACCCGCACCGGATCCGCGCGCACCGGACGTCCGTGTCACCCACACCACACTCCTCACTCCGAGCCCGGGCGCAACAGCGGTTTCTCCGACAACAGACGAGGTCAGCGAGGTGAACACGTTCCCACCAGGTAGTTGAAGGAAAGCCCTTCGCACGGGCCGACGAGCCGAATAGCGTGCGAGGACCCGAGCCGTCCCCCCACCGTCCCGCGGTCCGTGCACGCCGGGCCCGCACCCCATCAGGAGACCGGCATGTCGTACGACAGCTCCGCCCCCCGGCCCGCGCGACCGCCGCGGGGACACCACAACTCCTTCGCCGACCACGTCCCGGACCCCGCGGCCGCGGAACCATTACGCGGCGGGGCATCACCCCGCACCTGGACCGGGCACCACCGCGATCTGCGCATCCTGCGCCGCGCCTACCGCCGGCAACGGCGTGTGACCACCTTCGCGGTGCTCGGCTGCTTCACCATCTTCCTCGGCCTGTGCGCCGGCTGCCCCGGTCTGATGGACCGTCCCGTCACCGGTGGTCTCTCGACGGGCCTCGTGATCGCCCTCTCCCAGATCCCCGCGACCTGGCTCGCCGTGCTCGTCTACGAGCGCACCGCCCGCCGCTATGTCGACCCTCTCGCCCGCCGCGTGAACCGGAGCGTCCCCTGGGCCGGCAACGAGCAGGAGCGGAAGCGGTGAGCGCCTTCTCCGGCTCCACGCAGTCCTGGTCGCTCGTCGCCTTCTCCATCGCCGTAACGGTCACCCTGCTGCTGTGCGTGCTCACCGGCCCCGACAGCGACGATCTCGCCGAGTTCTACACCGGCTACCGCTCGCTCTCCCCGCTGCGCAACGGACTCGCCATCGCCGGCGACTACATCTCCGCCGCGACCGTGCTGACCATCGGCGGCGTGATCGCCCTGTGCGGATTCGACGGTGTCGTCCTGGCCCTGAGCACCCTGCTGTCCCTGCTGGTGCTGATGTTCCTGCTGGCCGAACCCCTGCGGAACACGGGCGAGTTCACCATGGGCGACGTACTGGCCCGCAGAATGCCCGGACGGTCCGTACGGATCACCGCGTGCGCCGTCACGATCGCCGCTCTCGTACCGATGATGCTCGTCCAACTCGCGAGCACAGGGCAACTGTTGGCGTTCATCCTCGGCTTCACCGACAGTTCCATGAAGACGGGCTGCATCGTGGGCGTCGGCACCTTGATGATCACCTACGCGGCCATCGGGGGCATGCGGGGCACGGCGTTGATCCAGCTCCTGAAGATGGTCGTGCTCCTCGGTTCCGGAATCGTCGTCGCGCTGCTGATCCTCGGCCGGTTCCACTGGAACCCCGGGGCGCTGTTCACCGCGGCCGCGAGGCGCAGCGGGTCACCGGACGCGTTCCTGCACGGCGGACTCCAGTTCGCCGGTGGCCCGCATCCACGGCTCGACATGATCAGCACCCAGTTCGCCATCGTGCTGGGCGGTGCCTGCCTACCGCACGTGACCATGCGGATGTTCACCGCCAACAGCGCCCGCCAGGTGCGGCGTTCGATGTCCTGGGCCGTTTCCTCGGTGGCGTTGTTCATGCTGGTGGCGGGTGTCGTCGCCATCGGCGCGACGGCGATGATCGGCCGGGCCGGCGTCACCGCCGCCGACCCGCGCGGGCACACCGCCTATCTGCTGGGCTCCCGTGCCGCGTTCGGCCCTGTGGTGTCCCGCGCGGAGACCCTCGTGTTCACCACCGTCACCACGGCGATCTTCCTCACCCTGCTCGCCTCGGTCGCCGGGATGACCCTCGCCTGCGCCAACTCGCTGGCCCACGACGTGTTCGCGGGCCGCCGCACCGCCATGTCGCCCCAGCGCGAGACCTCGTTCGCCCGCGCGTCGGCGATCGTCGTCGGCGCGCCCGTGATCGCCCTCGCGGTCCTCGTCCAGAACCGGAGTCTTCAACCGCTCGCTACCATGTCCTTCTGCGTGGGGGCCTCGGCGATCGCGCCCGCCCTGGTCTACAGCCTCTTCTGGCGTCGCTACACACGCGCCGGTCTGCTGAGCACGCTCATCGGCGGCACCCTCGCCGTCCTGGTCCTGATGCCGGGCACCCGGCTGGTGTCCGGCTCCCCGACGTCCGCCTTTCCCACCGCCGACTTCAACTGGTTCCCGTTCACGACCACGGGGCTGGTGTCCATCCCGCTGGGCTTCGCGTTCGGCTGGCTCGGCAGCATGCTGTCCGGACGCCGCGCGGCGGACCGCGAGCGCGGGGTGTACGAGAGTGTCGAGAGCCTGATCCTCGCGGGGCCGCGATCGAAGGGGCGGTGAGGGCGGCAGGGAGCCGTGACGGTGGCTGGGAGCCCTGCCGATGACAGGGAGCCGTGCCGATGGCTGGGAGCCGTGACGGTCACTGGACGCCGTGACGGTGGCTGGACGCCGTGACGGTCGGCGGGAGGCGTGACGGTGGCGGGGGTGCCGCCACCGTCACGAAGTCCTCCGCCGACATCGGTTCAGGGGGCGGCGACCACGATCTCACGCTTGAGGATCTTGCCCGTGGGGCCCTTGGGCAGCTCGGCCGCGATCTCGACGACCCGGGGGTACTTGTACGCCGCGACCCGTTCCTTGGCGTGGGCGCGGATCTCCTCGGCCGTGGCCTCGGCGCCGGGCCTGAGCGTGACCACGGCCGCGACCTCCTCACCGTGCAGGGGATGCGGCACCCCCACGACAGCGGCCTCGGCGACGGCGGGGTGCTCGTACAGCACCTCCTCGATCTCGCGCGGGTAGACGTTGTAGCCGCCGCGGATGATCATGTCCTTCTTGCGGTCGACGATGAAGTAGAAACCGTCCTCGTCCACCCGGGCCAGGTCTCCGCTGTGGAACCATCCGTCGCGGATCGCCTCCTCGGTGGCCTCCGGGCGGTTCCAGTACCCGGTCATGACGTTCTCGCCGCGGATGGCGATCTCGCCCACCTCTCCCGGAGCGGCCACGCCGCCGTCCTCGGCGACGAGCCGCATCTCAACCCCGCGAATGGGCACGCCGATCGAGCCCGCCTTGCGCGGACGGTCCGGGTGGTTGAACGCCGCGACCGGCGACGTCTCGGAGAGCCCGTAGCCCTCCAGCACCGCGGCGCCGAAACGCCGCTCGAATCCGTGCAGGACCTCGACCGGAAGGGCGGCCCCGCCCGAGACGGCCAGGCGCAGCGGGCCGGTGTGGAATCCGTCGGGAAGTTCGGCGTGCAGCAGGGCCGCGTACATCGTCGGCACGCCGAGGAAGACGGTGACCTTGTCCCGGACGAGGATCTCCAGGGCGCTTCGCGGGTCGAACCGGGGCAGCAGCGTCAGTGTGGCTCCGGCGGCGACGGCCGTGTTGAGCGCGCAGGTCTGGCCGAAGGCGTGGAAGAGGGGCAGGCCGCCGAAGAGGACGTCCTCCGGTCCGACCTGGAGGAGGGTCTCCGCCGTGGTGAGCGTGTTGCGGGCCAGGTTGCGGTGGGAGAGTTCGGCGCCCTTGGGTGTTCCGGTGGTGCCCGAGGTGTAGAGGATCAGGGCGGCATCGTCGCCGGCCCGGTCCGGGGTGTCGCGCAGGGGCTCGTGGCCACGCAGCAGGGTGTCGAAGTTCCCGGGGTCGGTGACCAGGCAGTCGGTGCCCGTCTCGGCGGCGGCCTTCGTCACCTCGTCGGCGAACAGCGGGGACACGAGCGCGATCCGCGCTCCGCAGTCGCGCAGGGTGAAGGCGACCTCGCGGGCCTTGAGCAGCGGATTCATCGGGACGACGACACCGCCGGCCCGCAGGATGCCGTAGTAGAGGACCGGGAACAGCGGGACGTTGGGCATGGTCAGCGTGACACGGTCGCCCGGCAGGAGGCCGTGGTCCCGCAGCAGGGCGGCCACCCGCGCACTGGCGTCGTCCAGTTCGGCGTAGGTGAGCGTGCTGTCGTCGAGCCGGACGGCGACGCGCTCGCCGTGGGCCACGACGGTGGCTGCCAGAAGGGTGACGAGGTCGGTCATGCCGGGTATCTCCTTGAGTTCGTCGCGCGGGGCGCGGCGGTGGCGCGCGGTCGGATCACATCGCGAAGCGTGACCCACGGGCGTGCGTGCCTGCGACCCGGGCCGCGTCCGCCTCTCCTGTCATGCTCGCATCCTGTCCGTCAGGTGTTCACCCGCCGGTGAGCGGCCGTCCCGATGGGGGCCCGGCAGGTGAACGGCGCCATGCTAGGTTCCTCGACCACCACCGCGCTTGTCGTGGCGGGACAGAAGACTTGGCTTCTCGGGACATTGCTGGAGCGTGCTCATGAGACCTCTGGTCCGTACCGCCGCGCTGAGCGGCTATGTCGAGCTGTGCCGCTCCCTCGGCATCGATCCTCAGGCGCTGCTCAAGCGGGTGGGTCTGGACACCGCCGCCCTCACCGTCCAGGACCGGTGGATCTCCGGCACGGCGGCCGTGCAGGTGCTGGAACTGTCGGCGGCCGAGTCCGGCCACGAGGATTTCGGCGTGCTGCTCGCGGGGTTCCGCCGCTTCTCCACGCTCGGCCCCATCAGTCTGGTCGTCCGCGAGGAACCGGACGTTCGCAGCGCGCTGGAACTGCTGATCCGTCATCAGTACATGTACAACGAGGTGTTGCACACCCGGCTGTCCGAAGGCGACGGACTGGCCACGCTGAAGGTGGATCTGCGGCTCGGTGAGGTGATGGAGTCCCGGCAGGCGACCGAGCTGGCCGTCGCCGCCCTGCACCGCATCCTGAGCGACTTCCTGCACGCGCGCTGGCAGCCCCTGTCCGTGTGGTTCCGGCACTCCGCACCGGCGGACACCTCGGCGCACCGCCACGCGTTCGGGCCCATCGTGGAGTTCGACCGCGAGATCGACGGGATCGTCTTCTACGCCGACGACCTCGACGCGCCCAACGCCATGGCGGACCCGCTGATGCGCGAGTACGCCCGCCAGTACTTCGACGCGATCGCCGTCCCGAAGGACACCACCGCGGCGGACCGGGTGCGCGAACTGATCGAGGTACTGCTGCCGACCGGCCGTTGCTCGATCGAACAGGTCGCGCGCAGCCTCGGCGTCGACCGGCGCACCGTCCACCGCCATCTGGCCGCGTCGGGCGAGACGTTCTCCTCTCTCCTCAACGTCACCCGCCGCCACCTCGCGGAGCAGTTCGTCGCGAATCCCCGGCGGTCGCTGACGGAGATCTCCGACCTGCTGGGGTTCTCTTCGCTGAGCGGTTTCTCCCGCTGGTTCCGCGAGCAGTTCGGGTGCAGCCCGCGAGCGTGGCGCGAGAGCCGGACTCCGTAGCAACTCCCGCTCTGTGACGGGAGCGACGAGGGAGGCAGGCGCCTCGGCCCTGTGCCGTCCCCGTCGGCGCCACACCCCACCGATGTCCCCAAATGACAAATCATCTGTCCCCTGACGGCAAGCACGGCCCTGAACTCGGCCCTACCTTTGCACCACCGCGCAGAAGACGCGGTCGGCCGTCGGAGGGAGCCGAGCCACTCCCCCTGGCTCCCTCCGGACCGGCCGATCGCGGCGGGCCGGCTCGCGCCCGCTGTCACCGGTGACCCGCATCGATCCCCGCCGGAATTCCCAGGCCCCGCGCAGCACGCGGCGATGCCCCGGCGAGTGATCACCGATCCGACGAAGGAGACGGACCGTGCACTTCCACGACGACTCGCTCTTCCCCGAGAACCAGGAAAAACTCGTCATCCAGGCCGCTCCGTACGGGCCCGAATGGCTTCCCGGCGACGCCGACGACCTTCCCCTGACGATGGACGAGCACGTGCAGGCGGCCGTCGACTGCTACAACGCCGGCGCCACCGTTCTCCACATCCACGTGCGTGAGCTGGACGGCAAGGGCTCCAAGCGGATGTCCAAGTTCAACGAGCTCATGGGCCGGCTGCGCGAGGCCGTGCCGGACATGGTGCTCCAGGTCGGCGGCTCGATCTCCTTCGCCCCCGAGGGTGAGGGCGGTGAGGCGAAGTGGCTGAGCTACGACACCCGTCACCTGCTGGCCGACCTGGACCCCGCGCCGGACCAGGTGACGATCGCGATCAACACCAGCCAGATGAACATCGTCGAGATCATGAACGACGACGATCTGGAGGGCACGTCGATCGCGAAGCCCGACTACTACAAGGCGTACCGCGACATGGTCGTCGAGGCCGGGCCGGACTTCTACCTGGAGCACCTCAAGCGGCTGCACGCGAAGGGCATCCAGCCGCACTTCCAGCTCGCCACCCTGGCCCAGCTCGAAACCGTGGAGCGGCTCATCAGGGCCGGCGTCCACACCGGTCCGCTGGTCCTCAACTACGTGGCGATCGGCGGCGGTTTCGCGGGCCGCCACCCCGCCGACCTCATCGAGTTCGTCCGTCGTGCCCCTGACGGCGCCGTCCTCACGATCGAGAGTTCCATGCGCGCCGTGGCGCCCATGAACGCGATCGGCATCGCGCTCGGTGTGCACGTCCGCGTGGGCAACGAGGACAACCTGTGGCGGCGCAAGGGCGAGCGCATGTCCAGCGTCGAGCAGGTCGAGCAGATGGTGCAGCTCTCCCAGGCTCTCGGCCGTGACATCGCCACCGGCGCGGAGGCCAGGAGGATTTACAGGATCGGCGAGACCTATTCGGGCACCGACGAGACGCTGGCCCAGCTCGGCATGGTGCCGAACCGCCGTCCCGGACAGCGCGGCTTCATGCTCCGCGACGCCTGACCGGAGGATTGGGCGACGCATGCCTCCCGGGGGGCTGCGACGCCGGGGCCGGACCCTTCGCGACGCCGCATCCGGGGGACCGCGACACGGGACCCTAACGTTCCGCAACGCCGGGACCGAACCTTCCGCAATGCCAGGACAGAACATTCCGCGACTCCCGACCCGAAAGCTCCGCAACACCAGGCCCCAAGGTTCCACAACGCCGGGCCCGAAAGCTCCGCAACACCAGGCCCGAACGCTTCGCGACTCCCTGCCCGAGAGTTCACCACCGCGTCGGACCCGACCCGCCACGCCATGGGGCCGCCGGGGCCAGACCCCCCGGCTCCGGCGGCCCCCTGCCCCCCACGTCGCCCCGTTCTCCCCTTCCTTCTCCCTCCCCAGCCACCCGACACGAACAACGGAGCGCCCCCGTGGCACACGCCATTCGATTCAAGGAGACCGGCGGTCCCGAGGTCCTGCGCCGGGAGGAGGTCGTCGTCGGCGACCCCGGCCCCGGCGAGGTCCGGATCCGTCACCACGCCGTCGGACTCAACTTCGCCGACACCTACTTCCGCACCGGGCTCTACCCCGCGCCGCTGCCGGCCGGGCTGGGCGTCGAGGCGGCGGGCGTGGTCGAGGCGGTGGGCGAGGGCGTCACCGCGTTCAGCGAGGGGGACCGGGTCACGTACACCGGAAGCCCACTCGGCGCGTACAGCACGGAGCGGGTCATGCCCGCCGGCTCCCTGATCCACCTGCCGGACGGCATCGGCTTCGAGACCGCCGCTGCGATGACCATGCGCGGTCTGACCTCCGCGTACCTGCTCCGCAGGATCCACCCCCTCGAGGAGGGTGACACGATCCTGCTGACCGCGGCGGCGGGCGGCGTCGGACTCATCGTCTGCCAGTGGGCCAAGCTGCTCGGACTGAACGTCATCGGCACCGTCTCCACCGAGGAAAAGGCCGAACTGGCCCGGGCGCACGGCTGCGACCACGTCATCAACCACAAGAGCGAGAACGTGGCCGAGCGGGTACGCGAACTCACCGACGGCGCCGGGGTCCCGGTCGCCTTCGACAGCGTCGGCAGGACCACGTACGCCTCCTCGCTCGCCTCGCTGCGCCGCCGGGGTCTGCTCGTCTGCTTCGGCACCGCCTCCGGTCCCGTCCCGCCCATCGACGCCATGCAACTCGCCGTCCAGGGCTCGTTGTTCGTCACCCGGCCCGCCCTCGCCGACTACATCGCCGACCCCGCGGAACGGGCGGAACTCGCCGCCGAACTCTTCGGCCACGTCACCTCCGGCCGCATCCGCATCCAGGTCAACCAGCACTACAGGCTCGAGGACGCCGCCCAGGCGCACCGCGACCTGGAGGCAGGACGTACCACCGGGTCGTCCGTCTTCGTCCTCTGAGCCCCGGCACTCCCCTCGGTCGACTCCACTCCCCCAGGAGGAAGCACCATGGAACACACGCTCGCTCCCCCGGAGGGCGCGCCGGTCCGCGCCCACCATCGCGGCTCGATCCGCGTCGAACCGCTGACCTGCACGCTCGGCGCGGAACTGTCCGGGGTGAACCTCGGCGACGCCGCACGTGACGACGACCTCTTCGACGAGATCAGGTCCCTGCTGCTCCAGTACAAGGTGCTGTTCCTGCGCGACCAGGACATCACGCGTGCCGAACACGTGGCCTTCGCCGAGCGCTTCGGCGCGCTGGAGGACCACCCGGTGGCCGGCAGCGACCCCGAGCACCCCGGCCTGGTGCGGATCTACAAGGACCTGGACAGCCCGGCCGAGCACTACGAGAACGCCCTGCACACGGACGGCACTTGGCGTGAGAACCCGTCAATGGGCGCCGTACTGCGCTGTGTCGAGGGACCGCCCGTCGGCGGGGACACAATCTGGGTCGACATGGCCGAGGCGTACCGCCGGCTGCCCGAGGACATCCGTACCAAGATCCGGGGGCTGCGGGCCCGGCACAGCATCGAGGCCACGTTCGGCGCCGTGATGCCCGAGGAGAAGCGGCACGCCCTCAAGGAGCGGTTCCCGGACGCCGAGCACCCGGTGGTGCGCGTCCACCCGGAGACCGGCGAGGAGATCCTCTTCGTCAACGCGTTCACCACCCACTTCGTCAACTACCACACGCCCGAGAACGTCCGGTTCGGACAGGACTTCGCCCCCGGCGCGAGCCTCCTGCTCAACTACCTGATCGGCCAGGCCGCGATCCCGGAGTACCAGGTGCGCTGGCGCTGGACCCCGAACAGCGTCGCCATCTGGGACAACCGTTCCACCCAGCACTACGCCGTACAGGACTACTGGCCCGCCGTCCGTCGCATGGAGCGCGCGGGAATCGTCGGCGACAGACCCTTCTAGACCCTTCCTCCAACTGCGCGTGAGGTGATGACGATGGAGTTGCACACCACTGCCGGCCCCGTCCCCGAGACGGACACGACCGCCTCGTCCGGATGGCCCGTGTCCCGACGCTATGCCTGGGTGGTCTTCGCCCTCAGTTTCGGCCTGCTGCTGTCCGACTACATGTCCCGGCAGGTCCTCAACGCCGTCTTCCCGATGCTCAAGAGCGAATGGCTGCTCTCGGACGCGAGGCTCGGCACCCTCAGCAGCGTCGTCGCCCTCATGGTCGGCCTGCTGACCTTCCCCATGTCGCTGATGGCCGACCGCTGGGGCCGGGTCAGGAGCCTGCTGCTCGCCGCGGCGTTGTGGAGCGTGGCGACGCTCGGCTGCGCGGTCTCCGCGAGCTACGGCCAGATGTTCGTCGGCCGGCTCTTCGTCGGCATCGGCGAGGCGGCGTACGGAAGCGTCGGCATCGCCGTCGTCCTGAGCATCTTCCCGATCGGTCTGCGCGCCACCCTCTCCGGCGCCTTCATCGCGGGCGGTGCCTTCGGCTCGGTCCTCGGCGTGTCGATCGGCGGAGCGGTCGCCCAACACCTCGGCTGGCGCTGGGCGTTCGGCATCATGGGCGTCTTCGGCCTGGTCCTGGCCGCGGTGTACGGCCTGGTCGTCACCGAGAAGAAGCTGGTGCCGGAAGCCGCATCCACCGACGCCGATCCCGATCCCGGACCGCGGGACCGGCTGCGCGCGCTGCTGCCCCGGCTGTTCTCCTCCGTCTCGGTGATCAGTGCCTACGTGGGCAGCGGCCTCCAGCTCTTCATCGCAGCCTCCCTGATGGCCTGGCTGCCCAGCTACTTCAACCGCTACTACGACATGCCCACCGCCAAGGCGGGCGCGACGGCCGGGATCTTCATCCTCGTCATAGGCATCGGCATGATCGGCGGCGGCATCGCCTCCGACCGCATCAGCCGGGCGTTCCCCATCCGCAAGTGGGCGGTCGCCATCGCGTGCAGCCTCGGCTCGCTCGCCCTGCTGATGACCGCCTTCCGGCTGCCGACCGGTGCGCTCCAGCTGGCGGTGCTGGCGGCCGGAGCCCTGCTGTCGGCCGGCACGGCGGGACCCGCGACCGCCATGGTGGCCAACCTGACCCCCACGTCCATCTCCGCGACGGCCTTCGCCACCCTGACCCTCGCCAACAGTCTGCTCGGACTGGCTCCGGGACCCGCCGTGACGGGCGCGCTCGCCGATCACATGGGGCTGCTCGGGGCCCTGCGGATCATCCCGCTCACGGCGCTCGCCGCCACCGTCGCCTTCCTGATCGGCCGCCACTTCTACGAGCGTGATCTGCGCCGTCCGACGAGCGGTCCCGCCCCTGCGGCGGAGCCCGAGGACGCGGTGGTGACCGCGTGAGCACCGCGACCGACCCCGTGATCGTGATCGTCCCGGGACTGCGCGATCACATCGCCGGCCACTGGCAGACCCTGCTGGCGAACCGGCTGGCCGAGGCCGGGCGCACCGTGCGCACCGTCCCGCCGCTCACCAAGAATCCGCTGAGCCGCGAGGCCCGCGTAGCGGCGCTCGGCGAAGTGGTCTCGCAGACCGCGGGCCCCGTGGTGCTCGTCGCGCACAGCGCCGGCGTCATCACCACGGTCCACTGGGCCCACGGAGGCACGGCACAGGTCCGCGGAGCGCTGCTCGTGACACCGCCGGACTTCGAGACCCCGCTGCCCGAGGGCTATCCGACCCCGGAGGCACTCGGCGAGAACGGCTGGACACCGGTGCCCAGGAGCCCGCTGCCCTTCCCCGCCATCGTCGCCTTCAGCTCGAACGACCCCCTCGGCACGCCCGGCCGGATCGCCCGGCTGGCACTCGACTGGGGCGCCACTCCGGTGGAACTCGGCGAGGTCGGCCATCTCAACCCCGCGTCCGGCTACGGCCCGTGGCCGCGCGCGGAAGAACTGCTCCGCGAAGTCGAAGCCGGCTGAAGGCCGCGCCCAGCCCGGGAAGACGACCGCGGCGAGTGCCGTTTCTTCGGCGGACGGGTGAGCCGCCGCGCCGTCGGCCACCGTCCCGCGCGTGTCGCGCCGGTCACCCGGAGGCGACATTCGTGATCACCGACCGGACAGCGACGATCAACTCCAAGCCTCCCGAGGCGCCGTTCAGGACTCCTTCCGTCAGTCCCGAAACATCCCGGCCGCCCGCGGCGGACGGTCCGTAGGGTCCGGGTCACCGGCCGGTCGGGAACTCCTCCGTCCGCGCGGTGACCCGAAGGAGACATCGGTATGGCAAATGTGGAGATCTCCCTCAAGGAGACGATGACGTCGATCGAGGGCTCGCTGGGCGTGGCTCTCGTCGACTACACGAGCGGCATGGCGCTGGGCACGCTGGGGGGCGGCAAGGATCTCGACCTGAACGTCGCCGCGGCCGGCAACACCGACGTCGTACGGGCCAAGGTGCGCACCATGGAACACCTCGGGCTCAAGAGCAAGATCGAGGACGTACTCATCACGCTCGAGAAGCAGTACCACCTGATCCGGCCGCTCACCGGCCGCGACGGCAACGGGCTGTTCCTGTACCTCGTGCTCAACAAGGCGACGTCCAACCTGGCCATGGCCCGCCACCAGCTCGCACGCATCGAAGCCGAACTAGAGGTGTAGACAGCCACGTTCTCCGCGCCTTCGCATGCCCACGACTTGAAGACTTCTTCAATTAGGTACATCCAGATCGAGTCAATCACGTGGGCGTGCGGAGGTGGAGCCGCCAGGATCGGTCCTTCGGGCACCGGTTCGCGGCGGGCACGCGGACAGCCACCGCACCAGCCGGAGAAACAAGCCCGTCCCCAGGCGGCAGGGAGCGAACGATTTTGACCAGGCAGGTTCCCCTCTACCAGGCCAAGGCCGAGTTCTTCCGGATGCTCGGGCACCCTGTGCGCATCCGCGTCCTGGAACTGCTCCAGAGCGGCCCCGTCTCGGTACGCGACCTGCTCACCGAGATCGAGGTCGAACCGTCCAACCTCTCGCAGCAACTGGCCGTGCTGCGCCGCTCGGGCATCGTGGTGTCCATCCGCGAGGGCTCGACCGTCAGTTACGCGCTCGCGGGCGGGGACGTCGCCGAACTGCTGCGCGCCGCCCGCCGCATTCTCACCGAACTGCTCTCCGGACAGACCGAGTTGCTGGCCGAACTACGACAGGCGGACGTCGGCACGGGCCTGCCTCCCGGTCCGCGGGAACCGGACCTGGTCATCACCCGGTCCGGGCCCGCCGTCCGGGAACACTGACGCCCGAGGCGGCGACCGGGCGGACCGTCAGGCCCAGCCCTTGCGCGCGGCGTGCCAGCCGAGCTGGATACGGCTCTCGGCGCCGGCCCGCGCCATGAGTTCACCGATGCGCCGCTGCACGGTGCGACGGGAGACGCCGAGCCGCGCGCCGACCGCCTGGTCGGTGAGTCCCGCGAGCACGAGGGCGAGCATCCGGGCGTCGAACTCGTCTATCGCGTCCGGGCGTTGCTCCACGAGACCGTCCCCCGCCGCCTGGGGCGACAGCGGATACGCCTGGTCCCAAGCCAGCTCGAAATAGGCGACGAGGGCGTCCAGCAGTCCGCCGGGGTGCACCAGCACCGAGGCGGCGGCCGTATTGCGGCCGCTGAACAGCGGAAGCATGGCCAGGTGACGGTCCGCGATCATGAGCTTGACCGGGACGGCGTCGGCGACCCCGACCTGCTGTCCGGCCGCCAGCACCGCGAGGGCCTGGGCGACCACTCCGGGCTCGGTCAGCGCGTCCCGGTGCAGGATCGTCCGGTAGAGCACGCCACGGCGGATACCGGCCCCCTCCGCGGTGTTGTCGTCACGCGACACGACCGTCTGTTCGGGCACCATCATCGACCGCACCTCGTGCCGAGCGGACTCCTGGAGCTGCCGGAACCGGTGCCGTACCGCGTCGATGTCGCTGATCACCTCCACCGCGCCGCCCTCGGCACCCGTGCGGTGCTGCTCCGCGAGAGTGAGCACCGCGTGCTCGGCCGCGCTCAACTCGTCGCGGCGGCGCCGCAGTTCCCCACCGAGCGCGACCGCGGGAGGAGCTGCCACGAACAGGGTGGCCGCGCCCTCGACCGTCTGGGCGACGACGAGGCCACGCCCTGCCAGAGCGGTGAGGATGTCACGCGCCTCCGGCTCGGGGCGGCCGCTGTCGGCCGCGAGTTCCTGGACGGCTGCCCGTCCACGCGCCACCAGGAGACGGTAGACCTCCTCCTCGGCCGGGCCGAGACCGAGCGCGGCGAGCATGGGCCACTCCTTGAAGTCGGCTGACGGAGCCCGGGCGGGACTCCGCGGGACAGACCCGGAACCTGCCCGGCCCCCACGGATACGGCAAGGTCTACTTCACCCCCCGGGCCCCTGTCACCTCCGCGTGACGCTGTTGCCCGTATCGCCCGAGTGCGTGCCCCGTCGAGGGCCGGCGGGAGGGCATTGTCAGTGGTGGCAGGCAGGATGGCGGGTATGACAACACCTGTTGCAGTGATCGTGGATGCCGTCGCCTACGCGCAGGCGGTCGAGGACGCACTGAAGGCATCGGCCGCCTACTACGAGGGCGGCACCTCCGTGCTGGACGACGACGCCTACGACCGGCTGGTGCGCGGCATCGCCGCGTACGAGGCAGCCCATCCCGAGCAGGTGCTGCCCGACTCGCCGAGCGGGAAGGTCGCCGGCGGCGCCGTCGAGGGGGACGTTCCGCACACGGTGCCGATGCTGAGCCTGGACAACGTCTTCTCCTCCGAGGAGTTCACCGCCTGGACGGCGTCGCTCGCCCGGCGGACCGGTCACGAGGTGGAGCGGTACAGCGTCGAGCCGAAGCTCGACGGCCTGGCCGTCGCCGCGCGCTACCGCCAGGGGCGGCTCACACGGCTGATCACCCGCGGGGACGGCACGGCGGGTGAGGACGTGTCGCACGCGATCGGGACGATCGTCGGCCTGCCCGGTGAGCTCGCCGAGCCCCTCACGCTCGAGGTGCGCGGCGAAGTCCTCATGACGACGGCACAGTTCGAGCACGCCAACGAGGTGCGCACCGCGCACGGCGGGCAGCCGTTCGCGAACCCGCGCAACGCCGCGGCGGGCACGCTGCGCGCCAAGGAGCGCGCCTACACCGTTCCGATGACCTTCTTCGGCTACGGCCTGCTGCCGGTGCCCGGCACCGACGCGGATTCGGCCGCCCGGCTCGACGAACTCGCGCACAGCGAACTCATGGCGCGGGCCGCCGAGCTGGGTGTGAACACCACCGCGAGCACGGCGGTCCCCGGCATCACGGCGGCGGACGCCGAGCAGGTGCTGGCCCGGGTCCAGGGGATCGGGGCGCTGCGCGCGGAACTGCCGTTCGGGATCGACGGGATCGTCGTCAAGGCCGATCTCGCCGCCGACCAGCGGGCCGCCGGGTCCGGTACACGGGCGCCACGCTGGGCGATCGCGTACAAGCTCCCGGCCGTCGAGAAGATCACCCGGCTGCTGGCGGTGGAGTGGAACGTGGGCCGCACCGGCATCATCGCCCCGCGCGCCGTGCTGGAGCCGGTCGAGATCGACGGCTCGACCATCACGTACGCCACCCTGCACAACCCGGCGGACATCACGCGGCGCGATCTGCGGCTGGGCGACCATGTGATGGTCCACCGCGCCGGGGACGTCATCCCCCGCGTCGAAGCGCCGGTCGCCCATCTGCGGACCGGCGAGGAACAGCCCGTCGTCTTCCCCGAGGCGTGCCCGAACTGCGGATCCGCCATCGACACCAGCGAGCAGCGCTGGCGCTGTGAGCAGGGCCGCAACTGCCATCTGGTGGCCGCGCTCTCGTACGCGGCGGGCCGCGACCAGCTCGACATCGAGGGCCTCGGCCACACTCGGGTCGTCCAGCTCGTCGAGGGGGGCCTGGTCACCGATCTCGCCGGTCTGTTCGGCCTGACCCGCGAGCAGCTCCTCGGCCTGGAGCGGATGGGCGAGACCAGCACCGACAACCTCCTCGCGGCGATCGAGGCGGCCAAGGGGAAGCCGCTGTCACGGGTGCTGTGCGCCCTCGGGGTCCGCGGCACCGGCCGTTCCATGTCCCGGCGCATCGCCCGGTTCTTCGCCACCATGGACGAGGTCCGGGCGGCGGACGCGGAATCGATGCAGCGGGTCGAGGGCATCGGTACGGAGAAGGCACCCTCGATCGTCTCGGAGCTGGCCGAACTCGCCCCGCTCATCGACAGACTCGTCGCCGCCGGGGTCAACATGACCGAGCCCGGTGCCACCCCGCCCCCCGCGCCCGGCGAGGACGGAGCGGACGCGGAGGCGGGCGAGAGCTCCGGTGGGCCGCTCGCCGGGATGACGGTGGTGGTGACCGGCGCCATGACCGGGGCCCTGGAACAGCTCAGCCGCAACCAGATGAACGAGCTCATCGAGCGCGCCGGCGGCCGTTCCTCCTCCAGCGTGTCGAAGAAGACGACGCTGGTCGTCGCCGGAGATGGCGCCGGGTCCAAGCGTGCCAAGGCCGAGAGCCTCGGGATCAGACTCGCGGCACCGGAGGAGTTCGCCGAGCTGGTCGCCGACTACCTCGCCTGATCGCTCCCCTCGCGGGGCATGCCGACCCGCCGGGCCAGCACCCGGCCCGGCCAGGTCCCGGACAGGAAGGATTCGGTGGAGGTGAACCCCTGGCGCTCGTAGTACGCGACCAGTTCACCCCCGGCGCCCGCCCAGCAGTCGACCCGCAGCAGCTCGACGCCGGCCCGCCGGGTCTCCTCGGCGGCGTGGGCCAGGAGCGCGGCCCCGATGCCATGGCCGGTGTGGCGGCGGTCGGACACCAGCAGCCGTACGTACCGCTCGGGTTCCCCCGCGGGCTCGATCGGCATCCGCGGGCTGGGCCCGGTGTCGAGGACCAAGGCCCCGACGGGTGTTCCGGCCGCCTCGGCGACGAAGGGGGTGTTCTCGGTCAGGTACCGATGGACGCGCTCCGCCCCGCCCGCCGTCTCCGAGTACGGGATCGTGCCCCACTGCTCGGTGTTGCCGCGGGCGTTCATCCAGCGCACCGCCGCGTCGAGCATGTCCAGAACGGCCGGCGCGTCGGCCGGGCCGCCCGGCCTGATCCGTATGGACTGTGAGGTGTCCCGCTCAATCTCGTTCACGCCGGGATCCTAAGGGCTGTCCCGTAATCCCCGGTGGATCAGCGCGCGGCGTCAGATGCGGTGCATCGCAAGGCGGAGGGTCGTCCTCATGCTGGGCGTATTCGGGCGATCCGACAACGCGGCGTGGGGGTACCCCCTGCTCGAAGAGCTTGGGGGAGCCGTAGCTGTCGTCGTGCGCCCGCCGGGGATTACGGGACAGCCCTTAGGCGCACGAAGGGCACAGCCCCCGGTACGTGACCTCGACGGCGGCCACCGTGAAACCGAATCGTTCCGTCGACGGCAGGTCGGCCAGCGGGTTGCCGGTCGGGTGGACGTCGCGGACCGTGCCGCAGCTGGAGCACACCAGATGCTGGTGCGGGTGGTGCGCGTTGGGGTCGTACCGCTTGGCACGGCCGTCGGTCGAGACCTCGATGACCTCGCCGAGCGAGACCAGTTCCCCCAGGGCGTTGTAGACGGTCGCCCGTGAGATCTCGGGCAGCCGCTCGACGGCGCGGGCATGCACCTCGTCGGCTGTGAGATGTACATGGTCGCCGTCGAGGACCTCCGCAACGACACGCCGCTGGGAAGTCATCCGCCAGCCACGCCCTCGCAGTCGCTCCAGCAGGTCACTCATATCGGTTCACCTTTTCAGGATCGGTGGGAACCCGCAGTTTATCGGTGCGCGTCCGGGGTCCGATCAAATATCGGTCTGGTGTCCTTCTTGACTTGGACTCTGTCCATCGTAGGATCGGTTTAGGCACTGGCCAAGGGACACGAAGACTTCGGTACGGGCAGGAGAGACAAAGATGTCGGGACCACCGCCGTGGGACCACACGGCGCCGGTCTGCGGGTGACGGCCGCCGTGACACGCAGCCCGGGACGCTCCCGGAGCCCGGAACCCCCTCGGCGACGACCCGGTCGCCGCCGTGGCGGGCACCCCGGCGCCGTACCTCCCAGCACGTCGCACACAGCCCTCCGTCCGCTCGCCGTGGCGGGATGCGTACCCCGAATCGGACCGGTCCAGCCGGTCCGGCGCGAGCCGTGTACCGCGTCCCGGCCCCCGGCCGTGCGGCCGGCCTCTCCCTTCGCCCGTTCCCGCCCGAACACCAAGGCCTCCCCGTCGACTCCGTCGACGGTTCCGGGGCCGGCCGCCGGGGCCCCGCCCCGGCTGTTCCCCCCACCCGCAGTCGCTGAGCACCGAGATCGGCCCGTCCGGAAGGATTCCCATGTCTGAGAACCATGACGCGATCGTCACCGACGCGAAAACGGAGGGCGCAGGCGGCTGCCCCGTCGCGCACGACCGCGCTCCGCACCCGACCCAGGGCGGCGGAAACCGCCAGTGGTGGCCGGAGCGGCTCAACCTGAAGATCCTCGCCAAGAACCCCGCCGTGGCGAACCCGCTCGGCGAGGACTTCGACTACGCCGCGGCCTTCGAGTCCCTCGACCTCCCTGCCGTGAAGCAGGACATCGCCGAGGTCCTCACCACCTCGCAGGACTGGTGGCCCGCCGACTTCGGCAACTACGGCCCCCTCATGATCCGCATGGCGTGGCACAGCGCGGGCACCTACCGCATCAGCGACGGCCGCGGCGGCGCCGGTGCCGGGCAGCAGCGCTTCGCCCCCCTCAACAGCTGGCCGGACAACGGCAACCTGGACAAGGCCCGCCGTCTGCTGTGGCCGGTCAAGAAGAAGTACGGCCAGAGCCTGTCCTGGGCCGACCTCATGATCCTCACCGGCAACGTCGCCCTGGAGCAGATGGGCTTCGACACCTTCGGCTTCGCCGGTGGCCGCGAGGACGTCTGGGAGTCCGAGGAGGACGTCTACTGGGGTCCCGAGACCACCTGGCTCGACGACGAGCGCTACACCGGCGACCGTGAGCTGGAGAACCCGCTCGGCGCCGTCCAGATGGGCCTCATCTACGTCAACCCCGAGGGCCCCAACGGCAACCCGGACCCGATCGCCGCGGCCCGCGACATCCGCGAGACGTTCCGCCGGATGGCGATGAACGACGAGGAGACGGTCGCCCTGATCGCGGGCGGTCACACCTTCGGCAAGACCCATGGCGCGGGCCCGGCCGAGAGCGTCGGCGACGACCCCGAGGCCGCCCCGATCGAGGCGCAGGGCCTCGGCTGGAAGAGCACGTACGGCACCGGCAAGGGCGGGGACGCCATCACGTCGGGCCTCGAGGTCACCTGGACCAACACGCCCACCCAGTGGGACAACAGCTTCTTCGACATCCTCTTCGGCTACGAGTGGGAGCTGACCCAGAGCCCCGCCGGCGCCAACCAGTGGAAGCCGAAGGACGGCGCGGGCGAGGGCACCGTTCCGCACGCCCACGACTCCTCGAAGAAGATCGCCCCGTCGATGCTCACGACGGACCTGTCGCTGCGCCTCGACCCGATCTACGGGCCGATCTCCCGCCGCTTCCACGAGAACCCCGCCGAGTTCGCGGACGCCTTCGCGCGGGCCTGGTACAAGCTGACCCACCGCGACATGGGCCCGAAGTCCCTCTACCTCGGCCCGGAGGTCCCCGAGGAGACCCTGCTGTGGCAGGACCCGCTGCCCCAGGCGGAGGGCGAGGTCATCGGCGCCGAGGACATCTCCGCCCTCAAGGCGAAGATCCTCGGCTCGGAGCTGACCGTCTCGCAGCTGGTATCCACCGCGTGGGCCTCGGCCTCGACGTTCCGCGGCAGCGACAAGCGTGGCGGCGCGAACGGCGCGCGCATCCGTCTGGAGCCGCAGCGCGGCTGGGCGGCCAACGACCCCGACCAGCTGGCGACGGTGCTGCGCACGCTGGAGAACATCCAGCGCGACTTCAACGCCGGTGACAAGAACGTCTCGCTGGCCGACCTGATCGTCCTCGGCGGCACCGCCGCCGTCGAGAAGGCCGCCAAGGACGCCGGTCACGACGTCGAGGTGCCCTTCACCCCGGGCCGCGTCGACGCGGCACAGGAGCAGACCGACGTGGAGTCGTTCGCCGCGCTGGAGCCGAACGCGGACGGCTTCCGCAACTACCTCGGGAAGGGCACCCGGCTGCCGGCCGAGTACCTGCTGCTCGACCGGGCGAACCTGCTGACCCTGAGCGCGCCGGAGCTGACGGTCCTCGTCGGCGGCCTGCGCGTCCTGGGCGCGACGCACCAGCAGTCCTCGCACGGTGTCCTCACCAAGGCCCCCGGGACTCTGACGAACGACTTCTTCGTCAACCTGCTCGACCTGGGCACGACGTGGAAGGCGACGTCGGAGGACGCGACCACCTTCGAGGGCCGCGACGACGCCACCGGCGAGATCAAGTGGACCGGCACTCGTGCCGACCTCGTCTTCGGCTCCAACTCCGAGCTGCGCGCGCTCGCCGAGGTCTACGCGAGCGACGACGCCGGGGCGAAGTTCGCGAAGGACTTCGTCGCCGCCTGGGACAAGGTCATGAACCTGGACCGGTTCGACCTCGTCTGACGCCTCGGGTGAGGGCCGGCTCCCGCCCGGGGGCCGGCCCTCACCCGTTCCACGGCGCGGGCGGCCACGGGCTCTCACAGCCGCGCCCGTCACCTCGCCGAGGGCGCCGGCGTTCTAGGCTGGCCGCCATGAGCGCACACTTTGACGTGGTGGTCCTGGGCGCCGGCCCGGGAGGATATGTCGCGGCGATCCGGGCCGCCCAGCTCGGACTCAGCACGGCGATCATCGAGGAGAAGTACTGGGGCGGTGTGTGCCTGAACGTGGGGTGCATCCCGTCGAAGGCGCTGCTGCGCAACGCCGAGCTCGCCCACATCTTCACCCAGGAGGCCAAGACCTTCGGCATCCGGGTGAACGGCGAGGTGAGCTTCGACTACGGCGCCGCCTTCACCCGCAGCCGCAAGGTCGCGGACGGACGCGTCAAGGGCGTCCACTACCTGATGAAGAAGAACAAGATCACCCAGTACGACGGCCGCGGCACCTTCCGCGACGACCGCACGCTCGACGTCGCCCTGGCCGACGGCGGCACGGAGACCGTCACCTTCGGAAACTGCGTCATCGCCGCGGGCGCCACCACCAAGCTGCTCCCCGGAACCTCGCTGAGCGAGCGGGTGGTGACGTACGAGGAGCAGATCCTGTCGGACACCCTCCCGGACAGCATCGTCATCGCGGGCGCCGGAGCCATCGGCGTCGAGTTCGCCTATGTGCTCCACAACTACGGCGTCCAGGTCACCCTCGTCGAATTCCTCGACCGGATCGTCCCGTTGGAGGACGAGGAGGTCTCCGCCGAACTGGCCCGCCGCTACAAGCGGCTCGGCATCAACGTGCTGACGTCCACCCGTGTCGAGGCGATCGACGACTCCGGGGACAGGGTCAAGATCATGGTGACCACGGGCGGCCAGCGCCAGACGCTGGAGGCCGGAAAGGTGCTCCAGGCGATCGGTTTCCAGCCGCGGGTGCGGGGCTACGGGCTGGAGAACACCGGTGTGAAGCTCACCGACCGGGGTGCGATCGACATCGACGGACGGTGCCGTACGAGCGTGCCGCACATCTACGCCATCGGTGACGTGACGGCGAAGCTGATGCTCGCCCACGCGGCCGAGTCGATGGGCATCGTGGCCGCCGAGACGATCGCCGACGCGGAGACGATGGAGCTCGACTACGTCATGATCCCGCGGGCGACCTACTGCCAGCCGCAGATCGCCAGTTTCGGCTGGACCGAGGCGCAGGCCCGCGAGCGGGGCTTCGACGTCCAGGTGGCGAAGTTCCCGTTCACGGCGAACGGCAAGGCCCACGGACTCGGCGAGACGGCGGGATTCGTCAAGCTCCTCAGCGACGCGCGCCACGGCGAACTCCTCGGCGCCCATCTCATCGGTCCCGAAGTCACCGAACTGCTGCCGGAGTTGACGCTCGCCCAGCAGTGGGACCTGACCGTCCACGAGGTCGCCCGGAACGTGCACGGGCACCCGACGCTCGGCGAAGCGGTCAAGGAGGCCGTTCACGGGCTGGCGGGTCACATGATCAACATGTGACGCGCGACAATCACCTCCATGAACGACAGATCCAACGACACCGAGAGCCGGCTGGTCCGGATCGAACGGCTCCTGGAGTCCGGCGAACGAGAGGTGGCGCCCGCCTGGCGGAGGGCGACGCACGGTGAGCCGCGCTGGGCGGTGACCGCCGCGGTCCTGGCGGCGGTCGCCCTCCAGCTGAAACTGCCGGAGCGGCTGACCCTGCTGCCGTTCGGGGTGCTGCCGGCCCTGGAGGTGGTCCTGCTGATAGGCCTGGCCGTCGCGAACCCGCGCCGCGTCGAACCCCGGAACAAGCGGCTGCGGTCGCTGGGCCTGGCGCTCATCGGCCTGATCAGCCTCACCAACGGCTGGGCCGCGGCCCAGCTGGTGAGAGAACTCGTCAACGGCAGCGCGGGGTCGGACCCCGCGAACCTGCTGCTGACCGGCGGCAACATCTGGCTGACGAACGTCATCGTGTTCGCCCTGTGGTACTGGGAGTTGGACCGGGGCGGACCGGCGAACCGGATGATGGGCCGGCACCAGTTCGCCGACTTCCTCTTCGTGCAGATGCAAAGCCCCGAATCCGCGCGCCCGGACTGGGAACCGGCGTTCCTGGACTACCTGTACCTCTCCTTCACCAACTCCACCGCGTTCAGCCCGACCGACGTGATGCCGCTCTCCCGCTGGGCCAAGATGCTGATGCTGCTCCAGTCCACCGTCTCCCTGATGACCGTGGTGCTGGTGGTGGCCCGCGCCGTCAACATCCTGAAGTGACCGTCGCCCGACACCGTCGGCAAGCCGCCGCTCGGCCCTCCGGCCGGCACCCGCGTCCCCCGCACCCGCACCCACGCCCCCGTCCGCGAAGCGGACACACGGGCGACAACATGCGCACCCCATCTAATGTGCGAGGCGCGCCGACCGATCGAGGGGAGCCCGGACATGGCACAGGTGCGGACCGAGCCGAACGTCGGGGACAGGGAGACGGTGGTCGCGCTCCGCGACGTGAGCGTCCACCGTCACACGAACCGCCAGGTGATCCTCGCGGAGATCGACTGGACGGTCCGGGCCGGTGAGCACTGGGCCCTGCTCGGAGCCAACGGCGCGGGCAAGACGACTCTGCTGCGCCTGCAGGGCGCTCTGATGCATCCGACGACAGGCAGCGTCGAGGTGCTCGGTTCCCGGCTCGGCCGGGTCGACGTGCGCGAGCTGCGCGCCCGCATCGGCCATCCTTTGTTCTTCGCAGGGAATCCCGGTCTTCAGGCCGGGCGGGAATGCGATCCTCGGCCTGGAGGCGCGAAGCGCCGGAGTTCTCTGCGTCTTGGGGGTGAGGGTCAGGCCGGGCGTTTCTGGTTCTCGATGTACTCCTGGACGATGCTGTCAGCATGTCGTCGTCGAAGACCTCTCGCCGGTACTTCGTGACAAACACCAAGTGTGCGTGGAGGTGGTGGACAAGTGGACAACATGATGTCCCCGGCTGTTGTCCGGTTCTGGTTCCCAGCGTGGTGACATGGGCCATGGGTAGTTAGGGTCGAGTGGACTCGGCTGGAGGGGTGGGCTGGATGATCCGTGCGTACAAGTTCCTTCTGCGGCCCACCGTCCGTCAGGCGCAGGCATTGGCGGAGATGCTGCAAGATCACTGCTCCCTCTACAACGGGGCCCTGCAAGAGCGCCGCGACGCCTGGCGGCACGTTTCGAGGACCAGCGTCGGGTACGGGATGCAGTCCGCGCAGCTCAAGGAGATCCGGGCGTTCGACCCGGAGCGTCAGGGCCGCTGGTCGTTCTCCTCGCAGCAGGCCACCTTGCGCCGTCTGGACAGGGCGTTCGCCGCGTTCTTCCGCCGGGTCAGGTCCGGCGACACCCCGGGGTATCCGCGTTTTCGTGGGGTGAACCGGTTCGACACGGTGGATTTCCCGAAGGACGGGGACGGCTGCCGGTGGGACTCCACCGCGCACGAGGCGGTCACCCGCGTCCGCCTCCAGGGTGTCGGGCATGTGAAGGTCAATCAGCACCGGCCGGTGCTCGGCAGGGTCAAGACCGTCTCCGTCAAGCGGGAGTGCCGCAGGTGGTTCGTCGTGCTCACCGCCGAACAGCCACAGCCGCTGCCGACGACCGGCTCCGTGGTGGGCATCGATCTGGGCATCGCGAACTTCCTCGCCGACTCGGGCGGCGCCTTCGTGCCCAACCCGCGCCACGGGCGTCGGGCCGCCGTCAAACTCCAGGCCGCGCAGCAGGCTCTGTCCCGGTTCCCGCGCTGCAAGGCCAAGGACCGCACCGCCAACCACCAACGTGCTGTGGATAAGGTCGCCCTGCTGCACGGCAGGGTGCGCCGCCGGCGGCTGGACCACGCACACAAGACCGCCCTGGACCTGGTCCGCAGGCATGATGTCATCGCGCACGAAGACCTCAAGATCCGCAACATGAGCACGGCCCCCGCCCCGAAGTCCGACCCCGACCGGGCAGGCGCATTCCTGCTCAACGGGGCAGCGGCCAAGTCGGGACTGAACCGTTCGATCGCCGATGCCGGTTGGGGGGTGTTCCTGAGGATCCTGCACGCCAAGGCTGAGAGTGCCGGACGGGAAGTGATCGCCGTGGACCCCCGCAACACCTCCCGCACCTGCCCCCACTGTGGGCACACCGCGAAGGAGAACCGGCCCAGCCAGGAAACATTCCACTGCGTCGCCTGCGGCCACACCGCGCACGCCGACACCGTCGCAGCCACCAACGTTCTACGGGCCGGGCTGGTCCGTCGCCACGCCAACACGGCATAGCGAGAAGCCCCGTTCTCCAAGACGGGGAGGAGTCACGTGAGTACGGCCCAGCGCGTGCCGCAGGACCTCGACGCGCACGCCGTCGTCCTGACGGGCCACACCGGCACCGTGCAGCCGCTGTGGCGGAAGTACGACGCCGAGGTGCGCCGGCGTGGCCACGAACTGCTCGCCGAGCTGGACATCAAGGAGCTGGCCGACCGGCCGTACGGGGTCTGCTCGGGCGGGCAGCGGGCCCGCGTCCTGATCGCCAGGGCGCTGATGGCCGAGCCGGCCCTGCTGCTGCTCGACGAGCCGTTCAACGCCCTGGATCTGCCCTCGCGCGAGGACCTCGTCGAGGCCATGCAACGGCTGGCCGAGAGCCGTCCGGACCTGGCCACCGTGACGGTCACCCACCATCTGGAGGAGCTGTCCCCGGCCGTCGGCCACACCCTGCTGCTGCGCGAGGGGCGCGTCCTCGCCCAGGGGCCCGTCGCCGAGACCCTGACCGACTCCTGGCTGACGGACTGCTTCGGACGGCGGATCAATGTGGTCCGGCACGGTGGGCGCTGGGCGGCCTATTCGGGTCCCCACCAGGGTAGTTGACAGCGGTACGAAGCAACTCGCGGCGCGGGAAAGGGATATGGCGGGCGCGTCACGGCGCCCAGTGATCTCGGACGACGGGTGCGGGCCGCTCCGGCGCGGCTCCCGGCCAGGACGCATCCGCACGGCGGGGCGCACCAGTTGGGGGAATGTGCCCTGTACGCGCCCCCGGCCGTACGGCGAAAATGCGCCTGTCGACGGTGATTTCGCCAAGACACCCAGGGCCTGCCGTTCGGATCGGGTCGCAGGACGTCGACGGGACCGATCAGACCCCGCGTCCGCGAACCGACCCGAACGCCGGCCCCGATACCCCGCCGCCAAGTCACCAGGAAAGCAGGTCGGCTGTCGTGCTGTTGCGTCTGCCCACGTCCGTGTCCGAAGCACAGGAGTACCTGACCGAGGGGGCGGTGCCGATCGGCGGCGCCACACTGGTGTGGGCCACCTGGCAGAGGGACGGTTTCCCCGACCACGCCATGTCGCTGCGCGACCTCCCGGAGGCCAACACGATCGAGCGCGAGGCCCTGGGCGCCGCCGTGGTGCTGAACCGGATAGACGACCGGGTGCCGGAGGTGCTGCGCGGGGCGGCCGCCGGTGTCGGGACCGGAGCCGTACGCCGGACGGCCACGGTGGGCGGCAACATCGTCGGCAGCACGCTGCGTTGTCTGCTGCCCGCGGCGCTCGTCCTGGACGCCCGAGCGGTGATCCTGGAACCGGAGGGCGTCACCGAGACCGATCTCGCCGAGGTGCTCGCCAAGCGCCAACTGCTTCTGAGCCTGCGGTGGCGCGCACCGATCACCAGCAGTCACCACAAGGGCGCGGCCGAGCCGGGCGGGGCGTCGCCGCTCGTCGTCGCCGCGGCCGTGCACTCCGTGGACGGCGGCACGACGCGCCTTCGCGTCGCGGTCCGTTGCGAGGACGAGGTGTTCAGCGAGAGTGCCGCGTGCCACAGCGATGCCGACGAGGTTCTGCGCATACTGCGGGACAGTTCCTTCGGCCGGCTTCCGGACTCGGCATGGGAGGTCGTCGGCCGCCAGGTGACCGGCCTGCTGGCCCGCCCCGGCATCTCGTAGCCCGGACCGCCGCCCCCGATCGCGGAAACCGGCACGCGCTCGCCCGGGCCCTGGAGCGCGGGGCACGGGGCACGGGGCACGGGGAAATTCAACAGGTGCCGGTCAGTTGCGGCGATCCGGGGGGCGCCGGCACTGGCCCTCTCGTCCCCGGCGGGTCGCCGTTCCGGGCTCCGCGGCCCCGCTGAACGGCACTTCCGCCCGGCTCCGTGGCGAGGGCCCGTGTTCGTACGCGGCCCCTCGCCACCGGCCGTCGGCCCGCCCTCTAATTCATCAACGTGGAAATCGCAGGACGGAGTCCCGACTCTGGGTCCAGGCACCGGGAACCCCCCGGACCGCTCGGACGAAGGACGGAGCACATGCCCTCCACGCGCGCCCCCGCCGCCGGTTCCACACCGGCCGCACGTCACAACCTGGTCCTGGTGGTCACCTGCCTCGCCCTCGGCACGGTGGTCGCCGCCATGGCATCGCTCAATGTGGCGCTGCCCGATCTCGCCCGCGAGACCCACGCCACACAGACGCAGCTTTCCTGGATCATCGACGCCTACAGCCTGGTCTTCGCCTCGCTGCTGCTCCCGGCCGGCGCCCTGGGCGACCGTTTCGGCCGCAGGCGGGCCCTGCTCGCGGGACTGACGATCTTCGGCGCCGGGTCCGCCGCCGCCGCGCTGACGACCGACCCTTCGGCCCTCATCGCGCTGCGGGGCGTCCTCGGGGTGGGCGCGGCGCTGGTCATGCCGGCCACGCTGTCGACCATCACCAGCACCTTCCCGCGCACCCAGCGGGCGCGGGCGGTGAGCGTCTGGGCCGCGGTCGCCGGAGCGAGCGCGCTCGTCGGCCTGTTCGCCACCGGGGCCCTGCTGGAGGGCTGGTCATGGCGCTCGGTGTTCCTGCTGAACGTCGCTCTCGCCCTGGTCGCCCTCATCGGGACCCTGCTGTTCGTGGCCGAGTCCGCGGAACCGAAGCAGCCGCGGCTGGACGTCGGCGGCGCGCTGCTCGCGGTGGTGGGCCTGGTCACGCTGGTCTACTCGGTCATCGAGGCGCCGACCCGGGGGTGGGCCGACCCGGTCACCCTCGCCGGCATCGGTCTCGGTCTGGCCGTGCTGACCGGATTCGTCCTCTTCGAACTGCGCCGCGAGAACCCGCTGCTGGACCCCCGGTTGTTCCGCAACCGCCACTTCGCCGCGGGCTCGCTGTCGATCATGCTTCAGTTCTTCGTGTTCTTCGGGTTCGTCTTCGTGATGATGCAGTACCTGCAACTGGTGCGGGGCGACAGCGCCTTGATGGCCGCGACCGCCATGCTGCCCATGGCCCTGACCATGGTGCCGGTCTCCCGCGCCGCCCCCGTGCTGGTCGGCCGGTTCGGCTTCCGCAGGCCATGGGTGGCCGGGCTCGTCGGCGTCGCGGCGGGCATGGGCGTCCTCTCCCGGCTCGACGCGTCCAGCCCGTACTGGCTGATCGCGACCGGACTCGTGCCGCTCGGCGCGGGGATGGGCCTGGCCATGACCCCGGCCACGACGGCCATCACGGACGCCCTGCCGCGCTCGCTCCAGAACGTGGGTTCGGCCATGAACGACCTGGCGCGCGAGCTGGGCGGCGCCCTGGGGATCGCGGTCCTCGGCAGCCTGCTCAGCGCCGCCTACCGCGACCACCTGAGTCTGCCCGGACTGCCGCAGCAGGTGGCGGACGCGGCCCGCTCCTCGCTGGCCGCCGCCCACGCCGTCGGCGGCCCGGTCTCCGACCGGGCGACGACCGCCTTCACCGACGGCATGCACGTGGCGCTCCTCGGCGCCGCCGCGGCCGCCGTGCTCGCCGCCGTCACCGTCGCGGCGCTGCTGCGTTCCGCTCCGGGTCCCGAGGTGTCCGCCGACGACCACGACCCGGACCACGAAGAGGTGCCGGGTGCCGTGGGCGCGCAGGAGCAGCCCTCGTACAACTGACACACCTCCGCGACACCTCGAAGGGCCCGGACCGGCGTCTCGCACCGTGCGAGGCGCCGGTCTTCGGTGCACGGTGCGAGGCGCCGGTCCTCTGTGCGCCGGGGGCTCGCCGGTCCTCTGTGCGCCGGGGACCTGCCCGTACGACCCCGGCGTACAACCCGCCAGAAGGGACCGGCCCCCGGGCCGGAACCGGGCCGCCGGTCAGGAACGCTGTGTCGGTCGCCCCGCCGGTCGGGCGTCCCGCGCGGGGCGTCCGGGGCCGCGCAGGGCCTGCCGCAGTTGCGGACTCACCAGGCGGACCACGTCGTCGGTCGCCATGGAGACGATCGGCTCCAGGCGCAGCAGGTAGCGGGTGGCGATCAGCCCGGCGACCACGGTGGTGAACGCGGCGGCGCGTTGCCGGGCGTCCCGTCCCGGCACGAGGCCGGCGATCCGCTCGACGATCTCGCGCTCGACAGCCTCCTTCACCAGAGCGCCGGATGCGTCGTCGTCGATCGCGGTCTTCAGCATCGCGATCAGGGGCGGCCCCGTCACGGGGTCGTCCCAGACGGCGACGACCTGACGGACGACCCGTTCGGGGAGCGTGGCGAGGTCGCCCTCCGCGACGGCCCGCGCGAGCAGCTCGGCCGGGTTCGCACCCAGCGCCAGAGCGGCGCCGAACAGCCCCTTCTTGGACCCGAAGTAATAGCTGATCAGAGCCAGGTCGACCCCGGCCTCCAGGGCGACGGACCGCAGGGTCACCGCGTGGTAGCCGTCCGCGAGGAACCGGCGCCGGGCGACGTCCAGGATCGCGGCCCGGGTGTCCGGGCTTCCCGGCCTGCGCCCGCGCTGCGAACCCGGGTTATTCATCACGGACGAATTCTACGGCTCCGACGAGAAGGGTCGCCGTGCGTTCGGACCCGGGCGTTCGGACCCGTCGCTCAGCGGAGCGAAAAATCACCCCGTGTCCTGATGCGTAGCCCTGCGTGCCGGTGTCGTCCGGTTCTCACGAAATGGCATCGTTAATCCGTATGAGTGGTACATCACACACCGAAGCCGTAGCGTCGAGGCAGAGCCGACACGCTGACGGCCACATGACAGAGCGTCCCGCACGGAGCTGATATGCGCACAAACTCGATCCGGACCGCGTTCACCGTCCTCGCGGCCGCGGCGCTCACAGCGGTGATGGGTACCGCCTCCGCAGCACCCGCCGCCCCGCACCCCGTGAAGCAGCGGCAGGCGACCCCCGTACTCGTGGACTGCCTCTGGCACCCGGACGTGCGCCCCACCGATTTCATCCTGGCCTGCGGTGACGGCAACAGCCGCCTCACCTCGCTCCACTGGTCGCACTGGAACCAGCACTCCGCCGTCGCCCAGGGCGTCAACCTGGTGAACGACTGCAAGCCGTACTGCGCGGCGGGCAAGTTCCACTCGTACCCGGTCGTCGTGGTGCTGGACCACGCGCAGCCGTGGAAGAAGAAGCCCCAGGTCCAGCACTACGCGCAGCTGACGCTGATCTACACCCACGACCACCCGGACGGATACGCGCACAAGGTCAGCTACCCGCTGTGGAACTGACGCCGGTTCCGCGCGGACCCGGCATCGCGCACTGACGGCCCCGCCCGAGGCCGCCCGAAGGGGCCCTGGGGACCGACTGTCCCGCCGGACTCGCCGACGGTGGACGCGCCCGGGAACCCCGTAGCCGCAGAAATAGGTACAAAATGGGGCATGTGGGTAACCGGCGCGTGTCAGTGGACCGTCTCGTGGAGCAACCGTCGGGCCGCGGTCTGGTGGCGATCCCGCTCGCGTTGATCGTCGTGATCACCGTGGTGGACATCCGCTCCCCCACCGACGTCCATCTGGGCCCCCTGCTGGTCATCGCGCCGACCCTCACCGCCTCGCTGGCGGGCCCCGGCCTGACGGCTCTGGTCGGCGCGCTCGCCGTCGCCGCCCAGGTCGTCATCGGGGTCCTGCACGGCGGACTCGGCACCACCAATCACATCGCGCAGCTCATCGCCCTGGTGGTGCTCTCCGCGCTGGTGGTGTTCGTGTGTCATGTACGGGAACGGCGCGCCCGGGAGCTGGTACGGGCGCGCTCGATCGCCGAGACGGCGCAACGGGTGCTGCTACGGCCGCCACCGCGCAGGATCGGTCCGCTGCGAGTGGCCTGGCTGTATCTGGCCGCCGATGACGACACCCAGATCGGCGGCGACCTGTTCGCGGTCACCCGGTCCGCCGACGGTTCCACCCGCGTCATCATCGGCGACGTCCGGGGCAAGGGCCTCGCCGCCATCGGCGAGGCCTCCGTGGTCCTTGGCGCCTTCCGCGAGGGTGCCCACCGGTACGCCACGCTGCCCGAGCTGACGGCGGCCCTGGAGGTGAGCGTGTGCCGGGACCTGGACGAGGTCGCCGACACCGAGCACGACCCGGGGGAACACTTCGTGACCGCGCTCGTCGTCGACATCCCCGACGACGGCACACAGGTCGAAATGATCAACTGCGGTCATCCACCGCCCCTGCTGCTGCGTGATCACCAGGTCACCGTCCTGTACGCACGACACCCCGTGCCCCCGCTGGGCATGTGCGAGCTGCCCGCCTCCAGCCACCACACCGACCCGTTCTCCTTCCAGCCCGGCGACTTCCTGCTGCTGTACACCGACGGGGTGATCGAGGCCCGCTCCCCCGACGGCACGTTCTACCCGCTGGCCGATCGGGTCGGTGCCTTCCCCACGTCCAGCCCCGACGTCCTGCTGCGCCACATCCAGGACGACCTCGTCCGGCACATCGGGGACCTGCCGGGCGACGACGCCGCCTTCCTGGTCATCGAACGCACGCCCGCGCACCACCTCCACCTCCCCCACCACCCGGTGGACGGCCATCACCGGCTCCCCACCGACGGATCACCGCCTGCCGCACCGCGCTGAACCCGCGGTGGACCGACATCGAACCGGCGGAGCCCGCCACGGTGCCGGATGCCCGAGTAGCGAGGCCGGTCGTCCCGGGGCCACGATGGGGAGAGATCGACTCGACCCAGGGGGCTTGCACAGGGAGGCTCCCGTGGCGCGCACCTTCGGAACCGACGTCGTGGTGGCGGGTGCGGGCCCGGTGGGTCTGACCGCGGCGGCGGAGCTGCGCAGACGCGGGGTCCGCTGCCGTATCGTCGACCGGCTCCCGGCCCGGCTCCCGTACGCGAAGGCGGTGGGCATCCAGCCGCGCACACTGGAGATCTGGGACCACATGGGGCTCATCCGCACGGTCCTGGAGGCGGCCGTTCCGATGTACGGGCAGCTGGCCTACGTCAACGGCGCCGAACAGGCCCGGATCGACCTCGTCCTGCCGCCCGAAGTACCGTACGGCTTCGCCGCGTTGCCCCAGTACGAGACCGAAAGCATCCTCGAAGGACACCTCGCCCGGTTCGGCACCGGGATCGAACGGGGAACGGAACTGGTCTCGTTCGGCCAGGACTCCGACGGGGTGACGGTCGCCCTGCGGTCGGTGTCCGGGGCCGAGGAAGAGGTCAGGGCACGCTATCTGGTGGGCTGCGACGGCGCGCACAGCGTCGTGCGCAAGCAACTGGGCCTCACCTTCGAGGGCAGCGCGTCCCCGGAGGAGTACATGCTGGGGGATGTGGAGGTGGACTGGGACCTGCCGCCGGGCTACGGCGTCCGCTCCACGCACCGGAACGCCGACGGCGCGGTGGACGACCTCCTGGTGTGCATCCCGCTGCCGGGCCGGAACCGGTACCGCATGTCGATGACCGTCCCGCCCGAGCTCTCCACCACGGGCCGGAACGACCGGCCGGCCGACGGCGTCGTCCACGGCCTCGAGGGCGGACAGGCGCCCTCGCTCCCGGACATCCAGGACGTGCTGGACCGGCTGTCCCCCCGGCCGACGAAAGCCTCCCGCCTGCGCTGGTCCTCGGTCTTCCGCATCAGCCACCGGATCGTCGACCGCTACGGCGACGGCCGGGTCTTCGTCGCCGGCGACGCGGCGCACATCCACCCCCCGACCGGCGCCCAGGGCATGAACACGGGCATCCAGGACGCCTGGAACCTGGCCTGGAAACTCGCCCTCGCCATCGAGGGCGGCGCGAGGCACGACCTGGCGGCGAGCTACGACGCCGAACGGCGGCCCGTCGGCGAGGAGGTCGTCGAGCGCACGGTCCGCCACGCGACCCGGGGAATCCAGGCCGACCGGACCGATCCGGAGACTCTCATGCTGCGCGAGGCCCAGCTCCTCGTCGGCTACCGCGGCAGCCCGCTGGTCGGACCGGCCTTCGAGGGACCGGGACCGCAGGCGGGCGACCGGGCACCGGACTGCGCCGGCCTCGCCACGCACATCGCCGTCTTCCCTCTGCGCCTGTACGACCTGCTGCGCGACCGCGGACACGTACTGCTGGTGTACGGGGACGGCGACCAGGGCGGCCAACTCGCCGAAGCGGCGGACGAGTTTTCCGGAGGACGGGTCGGCACCTGCGTGATCCGGCCCTCCGGCACCGCCATGGAGACCTCGGACCCGCCCGTGTACGTCGACACGCTCGGCGAGTTCGCCCGCCTCTACGGCGTCTCCGACGGACCGACCGCCTTCCTGGTCCGCCCCGACGGATACATCGGCGCCCGCCTCTGCCCGCCGACGGCAAAGGGGCTGACAGCCCAGCTCGCCCGCACCTTCGCCCCCGCCGGCTCCGGGACCGAGTGACGGCCTCGGTCCGCCGGCACCTCAACGGGTCTGATCAGTCCATCAGTTGGGCCGCGAGGGTCGCGCCGAGCTCCCAGCACGCCTCGATGTCGGCCTTGCCCGGCTCGCCCGTAACCTTCACCGCCCCGGCCGCACGGCGCCAGCCGAGGCCCGTCGTCACGGACTCGATGCCGCGCACGGCTCCCGTGACGTCGCTTCCGCCGTGCACGTAATAGCCGAAAGGGCGCGCCGTCGTCGTGTCCAGGCACGGGTAGTAGACCTGGTCGAAGAAATGCTTCAGCGCGCCCGACATGTAGCCGAGGTTGGCCGGGGTGCCGAGTACATAGCCGTCGGCGGCCAGCACGTCCGAGGCGGTCGCCTCCAGCGCCGCGCGCCGCACCACGTCCACGCCCTCGATCCCGGGCGCCGTCGCGCCGGAGAGCACGGCTTCGAACAGCGCCTGGCAGTTGGGCGAGGGCGTGTGATGGACGATCAGCAATGTGGGCACATCCCGCACCCTAGGGGATCCCCGTGTCGGCACCGTCCGTGACGTGCGACGGACGGCCCGGAGGCGGCCGCACGCCCGGCTGCACGATCGGGTGCGCGGTGCAAGGCAGGAAGTAATCCGGAGCTGCTGGAGCCCGGCTGTTTCGGCACACCGCGAGCGAAGGGTGATCCGATGACCAGCCGCCGGAAGAAGGACGGCCGGCACTCCTCCGGGACAGACGCACCCGGCGCCCGGTCCCGGATCCCCGGGGTCGAGCAGGACGTGGACGAACCGGTGGCAGAGTTCACCCTCGCCGAGACCCCGGTACCGACGTCCGCCCAAGTCGCCGGGGCACGCTCCCGGCCGCCGGGCATGCCCTGCGCTCCCGACTCAGGAGCCGCTGAACAGCTGATACGATCCACGCAGAGCACGCGCCGGACACCCGGTGACGAGCCAGGCGTTGGTGGTCCAAGGAAAGACGCCCCGCTTCCTGCGGGGAAATGCAGGTGCAAGGCCTGCCCGGCGCTCCACAGACACCGCCTCCGGTCGATGACCGGAGGCGGTGTTTTTTGTTCAGCCGCCTGCCCTTCGCGTCTTTCGCGCGGCCCCTGCTCTCTCTTCGCGCGGCCCCGGGGCCACGCGTTCCTCGCGTCAGCGACCCCGCGGCCCCGCGCTGATCGTCCTCCCCGCGCGCTGGACGACGTCCGCGAGGCGGTCCAGCCGGTGACCGGCATCCGCAGTCCGCCGCCGGCCGGGTCAGACTCGCGATCGGGGCCCGCAACGAGGGTGCTCGGGTCTCATCCCTGGTCGGGGTGTGCGACCGGCCGGGGGCCGGGTTCGGGGTGGTCGGGAACGGCCGGGCCGGGTTCTGGTGGGGGCAGGATCGTGGTGATGCCGGCCATGAGTTTGCGGCAGAGGGAGGTGACGGCGGGTCGCAGGCGGCGGGGGACGCGGACGACGCGCAGGAGCCGGTTGTCGATGGCCATGGTCCAGGTGAGCCTGGTTCCTCCGCCGGGGAGAGGTTCGAGGAGGAAGTCCTCGGCCCAGCCCTTGACGAGGGGCAGGGTGATGCCGGTGACGCGGAAGGTGGCCCGGCGAGGGGCGTCCCAGCGGTAGTACTCCTCCTGGAGGGTGACCAGGCGGGCGAGGCGGGCGCTGCGGCGGGCACCGGTGGTGTGGGGGCGGGGGGAGAGCCAGGTGGCCCGGTCCAGGACGGCCGTCCAGGAGCCCATGGCGTCGCTGCCCAGGGCGTCCCAGACCTGTTCAGGGCTGTGGGGCAGGTCGATGTGGGCGTTCAGGACCAGGGGGGCGGTGGTCAGGAAGTCGTCGCCGATCGGGGCGAGTGCGCGGGGCATGGCTGTCTCCAAGGGCGGGTCAGGGGTAGAGGCTGTGCCGGTAGGTGGCGGGGTCGTCCAGGGCGGCCAGCAGGAGGCCGACGAGGTCGCGCCGGCTGGTGCGGGCCAGCAGGGAGCGATGGGGGAAGAGCACGGGGGCGAGTGGGTGCGTGGCCGGGCCGTCGGTGAGGATGCCGGGCCGGATGACGGTCCAGTCGAGGTCCGAGGCGGCCAGGACCGCGTCCTGTCGCCGGCGTTCACGGATCACCGGCGCGCTGAACGCCCCGTAGAGCGCGCTGAGCAGGCGGCTGGGGATGCCGCTGGTGTGAGGGCTGTACGCCGCCTCGGACAGCAGCAGCAGCCGGCGCGCGCCGGCTGCCTGCATCGCGTCGGTGATGGTGCGGGTGCCGCGGGAGTAAAGAGGAGTGCGGCGGTCGCCTCTCAGCCCCAGGGCGATCAACGCGGCATCCGCACCGTCCAGGGACTGCCGGACAGCGACGGTGTCGAAGACGTCGCCCCGGATCACCTCGCGGGGTTGGACTCCGTGCAGGCGGGCCGGGTCGCGGACGAACGCGGTCGTCCGGTGACCGGCACGCTCGGCCGCTTCGACGAACACCCGTCCGGTGGCACTGGTGGCACCGAATACGGTGATCTTCACGCGCCGTCACCTCTCTCAGGAGCCGTCGGCGCGGGGCCGGGGCGGGTCAGTGCCGTCACGGCGACACCCAGATCGTGGCGCTGCTGGGCCGTCCATGCTTCGGCGTGGGAGGCGGCTGTGATGTTGCCGTGGGTCAAGGTGAGGATCTGGTCGAGCAGCCGGTCCGCCGGGACCGCCGAGGCGACGTGCCCTGCCTGCTGCGCGCGGCTGATCGCGGTCACCTTCGCGTCCATGGCCGTGACGACGACGGGCAGCGATTCCATGAGTTCCGGGCGCTCCAGTGACTGCCACAGGGCGAGGCGCACCAGGTGGGGGTGAGCGCGGTAGAAGTCGAAGACGCGCTGGGCGTAGCCGGGCAGATCACTCGCGTCCAGGGTGACCGCGTGCTGGGCCATGGTGATGTGGTGTTCCAGGACGGCGTCGAACAGGCCGTCCTTGTTGCCGAAGTAGGCGTAGATCATGCGCTGGTTGGCCTGGGCCGCCGCTGCGATACGGGCGGTGCGGGCGCCGGCCAGACCGAAGGCGGAGAATTCCGCCGTCGCGGCGTCGAGGATGCGGCGGCGGGTGGCCTCCGCGTCCCGGACCGGGGTCTCTTTCTGCATCAGCTGCCTCTCTAGCATCGCGGCATCGAGGTCCGGCAGGCCGCGGGCGCGCTCATGCGTCGACCGTGCGGCTGAGGGCTTCCCACCGGTCGAGTTCGGCGAGGCTCCTCTGCCCGGCGTCACGGATGTAGTCGACGGCGTCTCCCGACAGGGCCAGGCGCAGCGGCGGATCGGCGAGTTCCAGCACGGCGAGGATCGACTGGGCGACCTTCTCCGGGTCCGCACCGAGACCTGCGGCCGGGGCACTGCCGTACAGGTTGCGCATCGGGGCCACCACGTCCCGGTAGGGGGTACTGGGCTCGGGCAGCGACATCGAGGACGCCAGTGTCGTGGCGACCGCACCCGGCTGCACGATCGTCACTTTGACCCCGAACGGCGCCGCCTCCAGGGCCAGCGCCTCCGAGAAGCCCTCCAGTGCGAACTTCGCCGTGACGTAGGCGCCCAGCCCGGGCGCGGGTGCGAGCCGGCCACTGACCGACGACACCTGAAGAATGTGACCCGATCCCTGGGCGCGCAGCACGGGCAGCGCAGCCTTGGAGACGTGGATCGCACCCCATACGTTGGTTTCCACCTGTGCGCGGAAGTCCTCCAGACTGGTGTCCTCGATGCTGGAGACGTTCGCATAGCCGGCGTTGTTCACCACGACGTCCAAGCGGCCGAACCTCTCCACAGCGGCGGCCACCGCACGCTCGGCGGCACCGGCATCGGTGACGTCCAGCTCCACCGCGAGCGCCGCGTCCGGATACCGCTCGACCAGATCAGCCACCGCCTCCGGCCTGCGTACCGCCGCCACCACCTGCTGACCGGATGCCAGTGCCGCCTCTGCGAGCGACCGGCCCAGCCCACGCGAGCTCCCCGTGATCAAAAATGCCTTCACTGCCCTCTCCCACCATCAACGCGGTAACTAGTTACTTACCAGCGTACGACATAAGTGCGGATCCGCTCGGGCGGCACCCTGTCACCCCACCGGCCGGGCTCCGCCCTGGTCTGGGCCCGAGGCCCCGACGGGCGCCCGCACCCCTGCCCGTGTCAGTGCCCGGGAACCACGAGATCCGCGCGTTCCCGGGGGCGGGTCGCGCTCAGGTAGTGCTCCTCCGCCAGGCGCCAGCGGGCCTCCCAGTCGATGGGGCCGTGGTCGTCACCGCGGGCCCTGAGCCGGCGCATGGATTCGTCTGGCGGGGTGTCGACGTAGACGACCATGTCGTAGTGGTCGGCGAGTTCGGGCCGGGCGGTGTACACGCCCTCGACGAGGACGATGCCGTCGCAGGCGACGGCACACACCTCGTCCGTCACCAGGGACCCGCTCGGCCAGTCGTAGCGCCGGTAGTACGCGTCGTGGCCGGTGGCGAGCGGCGTGAGGACCTCGTCGCGCAGCCGCTCCCAGTCGAAGTAGCCGTCGTAGCCCTGGGCAGGGGTCAGCGCGGCGCGCGAGTCCGCGTCCATCGGACGGTAGAAGTCGTCCCCGTGCACGACCACGGCGTCGGCGAGCCGGGCCACGGCCGACGCCAGGGCCGACTTGCCCGAGCCGCCCAGGCCGTCGACCGCGATCAGCACCAGCCCTTGACCGTCGCGGGCACGCACCGCGGCCACGACGCGCTCCGCGACAGTTTCGATCTTCGTCATGGAGGTGATTGTGTCGGCTTCAAGCACTTGGCCTCTGCCGAATGCGCACACTCACATGTTCCGACGGCCCGTGTCTCCGGGCGGTCGGGGAGAGACGAAACGTCAGAGGGGCCGACATGAATGTCGGCCCCTCTGACTTCGAGTAGCGGGGACAGGATTTGAACCTGCGACCTCTGGGTTATGAGCCCAGCGAGCTACCGAGCTGCTCCACCCCGCGTCGGTGAACACAACTCTACGTCATCTTTTCCGGACCCACGACCATGATCGCCCGTCGACGGGCGACCAGGCCGCCCCGAGGTGGGTCACACGTCGGTGGGAAGACCGCTCACCTCGGCGATGCCCCGCAGTTCCTCGTCCTGGCGGTGCCGCTCTCCGATGAAGTCGGCGATCTCCCTGCACCGCTCGGGATCGTCCGCCGTACCCGAGTCCGTGACGACCCGGACGACGCCGATCTCCTCGGTCTCCAGCTCGACGATCCGGTTGTCCAGGCGTCCCGTGACGGCCACGGCGACCACGAGGGACGCCTCGTCACGGACCTCCTGCGGGACGCTCTCGGGTTCCGCGCCGTCGAGACACAGTTCGATGGCTCCCACCCTCTCCTCCCTGATCGCTTCGAGTACGGGCTCGACCATGCGCAGCAAGAGCGCGTAGTCCGCCGGAGCCATACGCAGGCGGAGCATTTCGAGGTACAGGTCGAGGGGCCGGTCATCCGGTGCCTGCTCTGATGCGTCCATGGAGCTTCGCCTTCCCCAATGTGGACGACATGATCGCGTCTCACACCAGCATGCTGTGAATCGGCGCACACCGCCGGTCGAGACGGCCGCCCGGAAGACGGCCGAGGGGGCCCGTGCCCTGTCCGCACAGGCCACGAGCCCCCTCGAAGTCATCCGTCAGGAATCGTCCGTCCCGGTCGGGAATCGTCCGTCCGGGCCTGTCCGCGTCACCCGTAGGTGCGCCGGATCCGGTAGAGCACGAAGATGCCGGCGAGCACGAAGACCCCGCCGATCACGCCCGGCCACAGGTTCGCCCCGGTCTCGGCGAGCCCGCCGGTCCCGACCGCCTGCGGCTCGATCCCCGAAGTGGCGGACGGGTAGGCCCCGGCCGCGGGCTCCGTCTGCGCGGGTGTTCCCACCTCGCCGCCCTGGTCGCCGCCCGGGGTCTCCTGCGAGGCGGACGAACCGTGTCCGGCCGACGACGTCACATCGGACTTCGGCTCCACGCTGACGGGCGGCGTGCCGCCGCCCGCGGGCTCGGTGCCCGGCGCTCCGGCCGTGGGCTCGTCCGTCCCGCCGCCGTTGTCACCGGAGCCCGTGCCGCCCTTGCCGCCCTTGCCGTCGGACGGGGCGTCCGCGGTGGGCGCCGGCTCCTCGGAGGGGTTCTCGGAGGGGTTCGGGGCTGCCTCGGACGGGTTCGGATCCGCTTCGGACGGATTCGGGGCCGCCTCGGAGGGCTGCGGCGGCTCGGCGCTCTGCGACGGCTTCTGCGGCTGGCCGTTGCCCGAGGGGTCGTCCTGCTGTCCGCCGCCGTTGCCGGCTCCGGCGCCGCACTTCCGGCCGCTGTTGATGCAGTCGACCATGTCCTTCATGAGGCCTTCGTCGAAGACGTTGATGAAGTCGCCGTGGTCCGTGACCGGCTTGTGCAGGTTCTCGGGGAAGGAGTCCACCGCGAACAGCGGCGAGGTGCGGCCGCCGTCCTGGAGGCTCGGCGCGTCGATGTCGTAGACGATGCGCTGCACCAGCTGCGGAATGGCCTTGAAATTGCCCGGGCAGTTGCCCTGGGCGTCCGCGAAGGCCACGTGGGTGCGGTGGTTGGCGCTGTCGATGTTCGCGCCGTCCCAGCAGCTCTGGAACTTGAAGGTGCGCACCACGTCACTGCCCTGCGGGCAGAGCGGGTACTTGTCCTTCAGCTGCCGGTCCTCGAAGCCGGTGCAGCTCCAGGAGGCGTTGGCATTGGCGTTGCCGTTGACGAACGCCTTGGCGTCACCGGTGATGATGCGCAGCAGACGGGGCATCGCCGTGACCTTGCCGCGCGGGCTGCCGACGAACGTCAGCGTGACCTGCTTGGGCGTGACGATCTGACCGGCGTTGCCCTCGGTCCCGCCGCCGGGGGCGCCTGCGTCGCGCTCCTGCTTTCCGTTCTGGAGGCGCACCACCGGCCAGTAGTACGTGGACTTGTCGCCCTTGTCCTGGCAGGAGGTGTCGGCCTTGGCCAGGTCGTCGTCACTGGCGAAGGCGTTGTTGGACTGGTTGCCGATGTAGTCGTGGAAGTGGTGGGCGCCGTTGGTGACACCGGGAGCCACGATCACGTTGTCCGAGTTGAACAGGCCGTTGGCGTTCACACCGCAGCTGGAGACGAACTCGCCCCGGGAGGCGTCGGCCTGGGGCTGCGGGTTCTGCACGTTGGGCTGGACGGACTTGATGTCGGCGTAGTCGCCGGCCACGGGCCCGTTGCCGGCCGCGGGGGTGCCCTGCTGGCCGCCCTGGCTCGGGGGCGCGGCGCTCGCACTCGGTGACGCGGCGCCCTGGTTCTGCGGCGCGGTGCTCTGACCGTTGTCCGCTCCGGTGCCGAGCTGGTTTCCGGAGGGGCGCAGCGTGCAGGCCGCGAACCCGTCGAGCCCGCTCGGCGGGTCGCCGGCGGCGTCGATGGCGGCCACGATGCGGCCGATCGACTCCGCCCGCTTCTCCTTCAGCGGATTCATGACGGCGTCGGCGCCGCTGTCGCCGTTCTGCTGCATCTGAGCGGCGTTCGCCTGGAGTTGCTGGTACGCCTCGGCGATCTGCTGGTCCAGATCGGCGAGTTCCTTGTCGACGTCTGCCTTGGCTGCGTCCGGGACCGTCTTCAACTGGTCGCCGACGTCAGGGCAGTCGATGGTGGCGGAACCGGCGGACAGGACGTGCGCGCCCATCGGGTCGCCACCCGCCCCGGTCTCGGTCGCCGATGCGTAGACGTTGACTGCCAGCAGTCCGCCTCCGCCCAATATCAGTGCGATGGCTGCAGAGGTCGCGCGGCGTGCGCCCGTGGGGCGTCTGCGCGTGTTGCGTCCCAAGGTGGTGCTCCTACGCGTCGTGGTCGGCTCGGCATGTAAATCCCCCGGCCCTATACGCACACGGGTCGCGTTGTGTTCAACCGTCTCCAGAATTCACAGTGACCCCGTACGGAGCAACTGGCCGCGGACGTCTCGGTGGACGCCGGGAGACCCGCTCGACCCGTGCGGAACCCCCGGCGTCGGTCCGCGCCGGGCCGGCTCTGCGGTTGCACCGGGCGCGGACCGGTGGCCTGATGGGAACACTGCACCACGGGTACGCCCCGGCCATGACCCGGGCCGGTGGGACAGGCAGGGTGCTCCGCCGCTTCCACCGTGGGCACGGCCAGGGCAGCGGCGTGAGGCGGGTGAACCGGTGACGGGAGCGGAGATCGACTTCGTCGGTGTCTTCCACGCCCTGCCCGGCATGGTCGCCCTGCTCACCCCTGACATGGTCTTCGTGGAGGCCAACGACGACTATCTGAGCAACTCCGGCCGCTCCCGCGAGCAGTTGGTCGGCCGGTACCTCTTCGACGTCTTCCCCGACCGGCCGGGCGACGCGGCCTCCACCGGGATGCGGAACCTGGAGGCGTCGCTGCGCCGGGTGGTGGAATCCGGGGAGCGCGACGCCATGGCCCTCCAGCGGTACGACGTGCAGTCCGTGGAACGGTCGGGTGTCTGGGAGGAGCGGTACTGGAGCCCGGTCAACGTGCCCGTGCTCGACGAGGACGGCGCCGTGGCGCTGGTGGTCCATCGGGTCGAGGAGGTCACCGAGTTCATCCGCGCCCGTGGCGGGCTCGACCAGAGCCGGCGGAGCCCGGTGCTGGAGGCCGAGCTGTACACGCGGGCCCGGGAGCTTCAGGAGCTCAACGATCGCCTGCGGCGCGCGCATGCCCGCGAACGGGAGGTCGCCGTCGCCCTCCAGGACGCGCTGCTGCCCTCCCCCGACCAGGTCGGCACGCACCACGCCGCCGTGCGCTACCGGCCGGCCACGAGTTCGCTGAACGTGTGCGGGGACTGGTACGACCTGGTGGCGCTGAGCGGCGACCGGATGGCGGTGGCGGTGGGCGACGTCGTGGGCCACGGTCTGACCGCCGCCTGTGTCATGGGCCAGTTGCGCAGCGCCCTCAGTGCCGCGTCCCGTGCCGCCGACGGCCCCGCCCGGGCGCTCGAGGTGCTCGGGCTGTACGCGCGCTCCGTCGAGGGCGCCGAGTCGACCACGGCGGTGACGGCCTGGATCGACTGGGAGACCCACACCATCACGTACAGCAGTGCCGGACATCCTCCGCCGGCCCTCCTGCGCCGCGACGGGAGCGTGGAGTTCCTGGACCGGGCGACGGACCCGCCGCTGGGGGCCCGGCCGGAGCATGTGGACCGCCCGGAGGCCGCGACGGACTTCGCCGCGGGCGACACCCTGGTCCTCTACACCGACGGGCTGATCGAACGACGCACCGAGGACATCGACGTGGGTCTCGGACGCCTCGCCGCGGCGCTGACCCACCACCGGGAGTCCGCGTCCGAGGCCCTCGCCGACGCGCTGCTGTCGGACCTGCTCCCGCCCGGTGGTATCACCGACGACACGGCCCTGGTCATCATCCCGTTGTGAACCCGCCCGGCGGGGACGGCCCCGGCCGCCGACGAGCCGCTGCGGCCGACAGATGCCTGCGGCGGTCGGCGTCACACGGTGGCGGCCGAGGGCGACCGCCGGCCCGCGTCACGCGGTGGAGGCCGCCAGGGTGAGGCGGTGGGAGCGGACGACCGCGAGCACACATCCGACGAGGAGAGCCACCGCGAGGCCGGCCAGACCGCGCAGCGGCCCCGCCGTCACCGGCCCGGCGGTCAGGGCATGCGGCGGGACGCGCCCCTCGGGGTCGTAGACGACGGCCACCACGTCCCCCGGCCGGGTGCTCATCCCGCATCCCCGACCTGTGCGGACCTTCAGCGGTGCGCCGTCCCGGGCGACCACCGAGCAGCGATAGCCGGTACGGCCCGCGCCCTCCCGCCCACCGCCCTCGACGGACGTGACGACCATGGGTGCCACCCGCTCCCCGTCGATCGACACCACCTCCGCCGCCGCCTGCGGGGCCTGGAGGGCGAGACAGACGCCGAGGACCGCGACGATGCCGACCAGCGCCCGCCCGGCCCGCAGGAGAACGAGGTGCAGCACGAGGACTCCGGCGCACACGAGGCCCGCCTCACCACTGGCCAGTACGGGCATCCCGGTCCGGTCGCCCGCGACCCCGGCGCCCACGATCGACCCGGCTCCGAGCGTTCCGGCGAGAATCCCCTCCCCGACCAGTCGCCGGGGCGGCCATCCGACGAACTCGGCGGGCCCCCACACCGTGCTCCGCACGTACTCCGTCAGGTCCGGCTCCTGGACGGGCGGAGGACGATCCCACCGGCGCATAGCTGTACCACCCCCGGCAACTCGACTGTCAACGCCTCGTATCCTCCCGCTCGCGCGCGGACCGCGGCCTTGCCTCCGCCCGGAACAGATGACGTGGACAACGTTGCCGGAAGTCGGCAGCGAAGCGCCCCTCCGCGCCTCTCCGGGAACGAGAGGGATCCGCGACGCGCAAGTGACGGGACATCAAATGTCTTTACTTGAAAGGTAGTTGGACTCGCCGGCTCTCAGCCGCGGGGTCGTGCCGCCAAGGGCCTCGCCAGGAGAGCGCGCCCGCCGAGGCCGGCCAGGAGGAGTCCGGCCACCATGGCGACGAGGCAGAGCGCGGGGCCCGAGGACCAGTCGACGGCGGAGGCGCGGCAGGCCAGGACGACGGTCACGGCGACAGCGGTGCCCGGCAGGGCGGTCAGGGCCGGACCGGTGCGGCCGAGGTCGTCGTCGGCGAGCGCGCCGAGGACGCCGACACCGAGGGCCAGTGCCCATACTCCGAGCGCCTGCGCGTCGAGGCGGTTGACGCTCCACGGCACGAAGCCGGCCCAGAATCCGGGCCGGACCAGCAGGCCCGTACCGATGCCGAGCCACGCAGAACCGAGCACGGCCAGCGCCGGCTTCGACCAGCCGGGCAGCGGCGCGCCGCGCGGTCCGGGCGGCCGGCCGGGCGTGAGGTACTGCCGGGCGAGCGCGATCACGGCGCACACGCACAGCGTGCCGAGCACGAAGAGCCAGCCGAGGCTGAACAGCACCGGGACGATGGAGCCGCCCCGGGCCATGTACAGATGCCCCGCGTCGAGCAGGCTCACGGTGAACAGCCCGACCAGGACCACGGCCATCGGCCGGACCAGCGAGCGGGCCTCGTGCCAGGCGCGGGCCCGGGCCACCGCGAAGAGGCCGGGCGCCGTGCCGAGCATGGCCGCGCCGATCAGCCCCGGCGTCAGCGACTCGGGGGAGCGCCACGCGCCGAAGACGTGTCCGGTGAGGGCGACGGCCGCCAGCAGCCCGCCGACGAGGACACTGACCACGGCGACCGCCGTGGCCAGCATCGCCACCCCCGCGGTCAGCGGCCGCCCGCCCGCCGCGACGGGCTCGGGCCTGGTCGGGTCGGACGTGTCGGCCATGGTGACTCCGTTTCCGGACGAGGGGCACGAGGAGGTGAGCGGGGGAATCAGAAGGCCCACGGGGCTGCATGGCCCGCGCAGGGAGGGGCGAGAGGCTACGAGACCGTCGCCGGGACGCGGGGCGGCGAACCGGGCGTGGGCACGGCCCTCTTGAGGACCTCCCGTGCGTACATGACGCGCATGCTCACCATCAGGGTCGCCAGGAACGCCGTCACACCGCAGCCGATCGCAGCGCCCGCGGCCGGCGCCGTGAGCCCGTCGAGCCCCAGGGACCGTTCGAAGAGCGGGGCGGCCCCGACCGACAGCACCGGCGCCAGACACAGGGCCACCCAGTGCAGGCGCCACTCCTCCCGCGCCCAGAGGCGTCCTTCCCGGCCGGCGCGCCGGGCACGCAGAGCTATCACCGCGTAGGTGACGGCGTACGGCAGGAGATAGGCGAGCAGGAGCCGTCGCCCCTGGGCGCCGTGCTCCAGGGAGGCGCGCGCGATCCAGGCCAGCGCGGCCGCTCCGGCCAGGTGCGCGAGAACCAGAACGGGCACGGGGGCCCACGACCCGGTCACCCCGGCGACCTTCGTGCGCCGGTCGAGGGAACGCGAGGCGACCAGGGCGCCGAACGCGACGACCGAGCCCAGGTGCATGGTGGCCACCTGATTGATCTCGGCCATGGACAGTCCGGGCAGGATCAGCGGCAGGCCACCCCACTCGAACCGGAGCAGCGGGGCGGTCAGCAGGAAGCCGTAGCACAGGAGCATCCAGCGCTGGTGCAGGTCGGGAAACCCGCCGACGGCGGCGAGCACTCCGAACGTCACGCTCATCACGGTGCCCACCAGGATGGTGGCGAGCACGATCCAGAAGGCGGCGCCGCTGAAGGCGTCCCGGGGCGCCGTTCGCGCCAGGTACAGCCCGGCGCCCGCCATCGAGGCGTACACCGTGACCGCGAAGACCACTCCGAGGACCCGGTGCAGCCGCGTGCGCCGCCGTACGGCGGTGAGTACCTGCGCGGGCCCCAGCAGCATCAGCACACCGCCGAGCACCGAGTGCACGATCATCGGCACGAGGCTGTGGCGGTACGGCCCGATCCGGGTGGCCAGCGCGTCGGCCACGTAACGCGGCGAGACCACGTGGGCCAGGATCCACTCGCCGAACGCGGGCGCGCCGGGGCTCGCGTACGGCCACAGCTCGGTCATCGCGATCGGCGCGTAGCCCACGCACACGGCCGACACGGCGATGACGGCGAGGCGGCGCCAGGTGGTGCCCGTTGGACGACGCACGACGACTCCCTGCCCGTGGCCGCGACCCGGCCATCAATAGTCTCGTTTGGACTATCGAGACGGTAGGGCCGTCCTCGGCCGGGGTCAACGGTCTGGCGTGTCCTCGTCCCGGCGCTGCACCCACTGCCAGAAATCGATCATCATCCGCTCGTACCGGATTCCGAACTCCAGCGCGTCCCGATGTCCGCGCGTCAGCAACTCCCCCACCGTCTCGGCGAGTTCCTCGTACTGGCCCAGGGTCCTGCGGTGCTCCTCGTGCTGTACCGGGGCCAGCACGTCGGGCGGGCCGCCGAACCACAGCTTGAGAATTCCGCGCTCACGGGCCTCCACCGGGACGAACGCCGGGTCGTCGAGCCAGCCGCGCAGGGCGGCCCTGCCCTCGTCCGTCAGGGTCAGCACCCTGCGGTTGCGGCCGCTCTCCTGCCGCACCTGCGACAACAGACCGGCGTCGAGGAGACGGTCGCACTGCGCGTAGACCTGCGCGTGCGGCACCGACCAGAAGGGCGCGACCGTCCGCGCCGCCTCCCCCTTCACGTCGTACGCGCTGGCCTCGCCCAGCTTGTCGATGATGCCGAGGACGAGATACGAGGCGGTGGTCAACCTAGCGTCAGCCATGGGGCGACCGTATCGCCACGCGATCACCGCACGGCAGGGACCGCCGGGCACGGTCACCACCCGGCGGGCTCCGCCCGACGCGAAGAAGATCCGGGTGCCCGGCACAATGCGGGGTATACGGGCGATCACACCGCCGGCCGCACCTCGGGGCCGCGCGCCATCCGCACTAGGAGTTCCTGTGACCACCTACGTCATCACCGTTCCCGGGACGTTCGTCCGCGGGGCCTCGGACGCTTCCCGTGCCGATGTGGAACGCAGGCTTCGCCCCCAGGACCCGCAGAACACGGACCTGGGCGAGAGCGAGGAGCTGAGCCTGCTGTCCGTGGACGAGGACAACAGGTTCTCCGTCCGGCTCGAGGTCGAGGCGGCGGACCGAAAGAGCGCCGAGGCCGAAGCCGTGCGGCTCGTCTCCGGGGCGCTCCGGGACAGCGGCCTGTCCGCGGACGACGCCCCGCTGGGGCCGGCCGCGGTCACGGGCATCGACCGGGAGTTCTGATGGCGCGCCGCCGTGGCGTCCGCGTGGACGACGGCGGCACTCCACTATCGGCGGTACTGCCCAAACGTCCCGGCGGTAGGGCCCGCAGGTCCTTGCCCGGACGCTGCGGCGGTACGGGCTCGGAGACCGGGCCCGGTCGCCCTCAGACCGGACGCACGACGCTGTGGATGGCCGCCCGCCCGGCATACTCGACCGACTCCTCCGCGATCCGGGCTCCGGGGCTCGGCGCGTGGACCATCATGCCGTCGCCGACGTAGAGGCCGACGTGGCTCACGTTGGCGTGGAAGAAGACCAGGTCACCGGGCTGGATACCGGTGAGGGCGACCGCGGGGCCGGCCTGCGCCTGGTCCTGCGTCGCGCGGGGGAGCATGACCCCGGCACTCTTCCAGGCGGCCTGGGTCAGACCGGAGGGGTCGTACGAACCCGGTCCGGACGCTCCCCACACGCACGGCCTGCCGAGCTGCGCACGGGCGAAGGCGACCGCCTGCGCGGCCCTGCTGTCGGGTCCGGCGGCCTGCGGGGCGGCGGCGACGAGGCTGTCGATGTCGAACCCCGGGTTCGTGCCGACGGCCGCGGGCGCGGCGGGCCACAGCTGTTGCTGCTCGCCGGTCGTCCGCAACGACTGCCGGTATACGGCCGCGCGCGGCGCCGGCTCGTAGGCCGGAGGCTGGGGCGCAGGCTCGCTGACCGGAGGCATGGGGGCCGAAGCGTAGGCGGCCGCCCGGGGCGCGGGCTCGTACGCGGGAGGCTGGGGCGCAGGCTCGTACGCGGGAGGCGTCGGCGCCGGCTCGTACGCGGGAGGCGTCGGCGCCGGCTCGTACGCGGGAGGCGTCGGCGCCGGCTGATATCCGCTGGGCCGGGTCGCCGTCTCGTAGGAGAGAGGCAGGAGCACCGACCTGTACTCGGAGGCCGGGGGCGCCGCCTCGTACGAAAGCGGCAGGAGCACCGACTTGTACTCGGCGGTCGGAGGCGCCGGCTCGTACGCACGGGGCATGGAGCCTGTCTCGTACACACGAGGCATCGAGCCCGTCTCGTAGGCACGGGGCATCGAGCCCGTCTCGTAGGCACGGGGCATCGAGCCCGTATCGAAGACCTGGGGCGTGGGTTGCGCCTGGAACGCGGCGGGCTGGGGTGCCTGTTCGTACGCGGTGAGCTGGGGCGTCGGCTGGAACGCGGCGGGTCTGGGCGCCGACGCGAACGCCGCGGCCTGGGGCGCCTGTTCGTACGCGGTCGGCTGATACGCGGGTGGCTGAGCGGCCGGCTGATACGTGGCGGCCTGCGGGGCCGAAGCGTAGGACGGGAACCGGGGCTCCGCCACCGGGCGGTACTCGATCGCCGGCGGCTGCGGCTGCTGCGGGACGGGCATGCTCTGCCGGGCCGCGTGCCGCGCCATCAGCTCACGCGCGGCGGCGAGCTTGCGCCGGGCGGTCTGCTTCCTGCCGTGCAGCGAGGACTTCTGCGACGCGGCGGCCGGAACGGCCCCCGCCGGGAGCGCCGCACCGGCCCCCGTCCCGGCTCCCGGTACCGCCGGGGCACGATCGGCCATGGTCTCGGCCACCGGACCCGCGGTCAGTTCCAGGACGGGGCGCGCGGCGGGTTCAGAAGCGGGGCCGGCGGTCAGCTCTCGCATCGGGGCCGCCGTCAACTCGGCGACGGGGCGGACGATCTGCTCCAGCTCGTACACCGTCGGAAGGTCGGACGAGGAACCCCTGGAACCTCTCGCGGCCTCCTTCGGCCGGGCGCCTTCGCCGCCGCGGTCCGGCATCCTGTCGGCCGGCAGGATGGCCGGAGCCGAGGGGCCGAACCGGGAACGCGCCCCGTCGAACCACTGCCGCATCAGGTCTTCCTGGGCCGGATCGGAACCCCCGCCACCCTGGGCGGCGCCGCGCCGGGCCGGCCTGCTCTTCGAATTCGCCAAGGCGCGGGTCCCGTTGAAGTTACCGGTGGCTATCTCCGCCTGGTCGTAGAGGGACGAGAGCCGTCGGGCGACTTCTTCGCCACTGGGCGGGGTGCGTTCCGGCGCCATGGAGTGGTGCTCCTTCCGTCGTCCGCCTACCGGGTTAGCTGTCGGGTTCGGGCGGACGATTCCGGAAGGTATGCCCTACGACCCCTGCCCCGAAAGGCAGTTGGCCGATTCACCCCAGGTTCGGTGGGTCCCCGGCTCCCGCTGCCATAAGGACGGACGGGACTCGGCGGAGGCCGCACCGCCCGGCGGGCTTCGCCGGAGGGAGTCGGGCGGCCTGGTCGCCAACTTAGCCATGTTGTGCACCCGATGTGAAGATCGACGTCCCAGATGTCCGATACATTTTCGTGACCTTTATCGCACCACCCCGTAGCGCGACGGTGAGGACACACGCCGTGCTCGAAAAGGCGACTGAGCACGGCCGTTGGGGCCATCAGGACCGGCTCCGCGCCCTCGGGTCCGGCCCGGACCCGCGTCCGGCCGGCCCGCGCCGCTCCGCCCCGATTCCCGTCCGGCCGGCGGACTCGGCCCGACCCGGCCCGTCGGTCGCGCACCCGGCCGTCCCGGATGTGTCGGAAGTGTGCACAGAACTGGCGTTCCCTGGCATGTCGTTCGACATCGACGGTGCCAGTCGGTCACAGCTTGACCGGTTCTGGCCGAACTGGCCGGATGACTGCTGCGGTCACCTACCGGCCGTACCTTCGAGGCACGTCAGACCCCGAGCGAGTCGAGGATCCCCACGTGCACGATGCGCCGATCTACGCCCAACTGATCTCCGAACGCGGTGACATACCGACGCTCGTACGGAGCGAAGCCCGTCGGCTGCAACGCGACTTCGAGTGGATCCTCAGCTGGGATCCGTCGACCGGCGCCCCGCTTCCCACCTCCGCCGCGCGGCCGGCGTCCGGAGCGCGCCGCCCCCTCTCCCCCACCCCGAACCCCGACGACCGGCTCGACGCACGCGGCCCCTAAATCACATCCGGTTCCCCGCCCAACCGTTCGGCGGGGAGCGGGTCGAGGCCGCCGCCGATCCGGGTGACCAGGCCGGCGACCGTCGCGCTCGTGGCCCGGTGCCAGGTCCGCGCCCGCCGGAGCATCGCGTGATCGCCGCCCTCGACCCGCACGGCACTGGCGGAGCAGCCCGACTCCACGGCCCGGCGGACGAGAGCGAACGACTCCGCGGGGTCGGTGATCCGGTCCCGGTCGCCGTGCAGCACGATCACCCGCGTGTCCCGGAGGTGGGCCACGGGCTCACCCTCCGGACACCAGGGCGCCAGCGCCACCACTGCGCGGACCTGCGGTGCGGCCGCGGCCCGCAGGGCGGCACGGCCGCCCATCGAGTGGCCCACGAGCACGACCGGCACCTCCCCGACCAGGGCGGCGAGTTCGTCCAGCGCCCGCAGGACATCGGCGACGGGGTCGGCGTCCGCGCCGTTCCATCCCCGGTGGCGGTAGCGCACCTGCCCGACGAACGTGTCCTCGTCCGGCAGGGCCCGCGCCACGGAGCGCACGAACGGCCGCATCCGGGCACGCGCGACGTTCCACGGCCGCAACGGGGCCTTGCTGTCGGCGCTGCCACCGTGAAGGACCAGTACGGCCGCCCGCGTCGGACCCGACCCGGGCCGGGCGACGTGGCACGGCATCAGCGCCACGGGGGCACCGGTCACCCCGGACCGCGACACGTCATCGCCGGACATCCGCGCAGAGCCTCGCATGACACCTCTCCACCCGCTCGGCGCATCTCCGCGCCTCGCGATCGACCATGAGGAGGGATCGTCTCACCGGCCACGGCTCGTCCGCAGCCGGGCGGGTCGTGCACGGCAACGGCCGCACACCTTCAATCCGCGTTCTCGGGCCGTGCGCGGTAGCCGTTGCGCCACTCCTGGTAGAAGCGCCAGAGACGAGCGGCCTGCGGGCAGCGCCCCGACTCCCGCCGGCACGTACGGCAGTTGCCCACATGGCTCACATAGGCGGTCTCGGGGGCGTCCCGCCCCGGTTGCGGATTCGGCATGACCCTCGGCACCTGTCGGCGCGACGCCCCCGAGCGCGGCGTCGCTTCTGATGCCGTGCTTCCGCCCCGAGGGCCCCGGCGGATGCACCTGCCGAGGACCGATTCCCGGTCGAGGGGCACGATGCGCGTCAGTCGACGAGGCCGGCCTCGTACTCCTCCGTCGCCGGGAACGGCCTGCCGATCTCGGGCCTGCGGACCGTCAGACCGGCCACCTCGAAGTCCATCTCGGAGGCCCCGGGAGGTGGCGGCGGATGGTATCGCCCGGCGCACACGGACAGGTTGACGATGAGATGGGCGTGCCACGATCTGCCCACTCCGCGCCGGTCGTCGAAGACCCGGATCCCGTTGACCCACCACACCACGCGATGGGCGCCGAACTCGACCTTGAGGTCGACCCAGGCACCCGGCCGAATGACGTGGTTCCGGTAGTAGTGCTGGGTGTCGCGTACGTGGTTGGACAGTTCCAGCAGGTCCGGGTTGTCGGGGTGGTACTCGAAGACGTCGATCTCCTGACCGCCGTCCCGCCATGTCCAGACGGCGGGCCAGGCCCCGGTCACCGTCGGCAGTTTGACCCGCGTCTCCAGGACGTCCCCCGCTCGGACCATGAACCCGTCCACGCTGCCCTCGGTGGTCAGCAGGCCCGCGTCCCAGTCGCCGTCCGGTCTTCTGGTGGCCCGGAAGCGGCCCGCCCGGCAGTAGGCGGGGTCGGTCACCAGATGGTCGAGTTTCCCGTCGTCCGGATTGACCGGACCGCCGTCGGGATAGGCCCAGGAACGGCCCGCGACCCATTGCCGGGCCGAGGCGAAATCCGCCGTGAAGACGACATCGGACACGCGGCACTCCTCGATGACGGCGTTTCGCGTACGTCCCACGTTCTCCCCGGACCACCGGCATCCACGCACCGATCTCGACAACCCGCCACAAAACAACCCATCGGGGTGAACCGGCCGTACTCCGGCGCACGGCACGCGTGGTGTACGGCGCCCCGCGCACCGGTCCGGCCGCCTGCCTGGCCGGGCGGCGCGGACCGCGTTCCCGGCCAGGCTCCACCCGGCTACAGATACGGGCGGGTGATCAACTCGATCGCGTGGCCGGCCTGGTCCTTGAAGTACACGCCCCGGCCGCCGTGTTCGGTGTTGGTCTCACCCCGGCGCCGCATCTGGGGATCCGCCCAGTGCTCGATGTCCAGGTCGCGGAGCCGCCGGTACGCGCGGTCGAACAGCTCGTCGTCGATCAGGAACGCGTAGTGCTGCATCTGGATGTCCACCGGGGGCTCGGCGAACTGGAGCAGCACGCCGTCGGACAACTGGACGTTGACGAACGGCCCCCAGGAGGGCGCCTCGGGAAGTTCCAGCAGTTCCCGGAAGAAGCGCGCCGACTCGTGGCGGTCCTTGGCTGCGACGATGGTGTGATTGAAGGTGACTGTCATTCGGCTGACCTCGGCATCGCTCGGCACGGAAAGGGAATCTCGGTGCACGAGCGCTCGGAGGTCCGCGTGCCGGACAGGGACGGTGCCTTCGGGGCACCGACCGCGAGGTCAGCCCTCCACCGGATGGCCGATCCGTGTGTGGCGTGGCGCCGGTCCGGTGTTCACGTCGGGTGACCTTACGCGATCCGGGTTCTTGGCGAAAGCGTGAAAGCGGTGGCCGTGGATCACGTGAACGGCAGACTGGGCGCCATGACTTCACCGGATGCCAAGGCCGACCTTCACCGCTATCTCCAGTCGGCCCGTGACGCCCTGCTGTGGAAGCTCGAGGGTCTCTCGGAGTACGACGTCCGGCGCCCGTTCACTCCGACCGGGACCAACCTCCTCGGCCTCGTCAAGCACGTGGCGACCATGGAACTGGGCTACCTCGGCGACACCTTCGGCCGCCCGTCCGGTGAGCCGCTGCCCTGGCTGGAGCACGCCGCCGAGACGAACGGGGACATGTGGGTCACCGCCGACGAGTCACGCGCGTTCGTCGTGGGGCTCTACCGCCGGGCGTGGACGCACGCGGACGCGACGATCGACGCGCTGCCTCTGGAGACGACCGGCACGGTGCCGTGGTGGCCCGCCGGGAAGAACGAGGTGACGTTGCACCACGCGGTCGTCCGCGTGATCGCCGACACGCAGCGGCACGCCGGGCACGCCGACATCATCCGCGAACTCATGGACGGCGCCGCCGGGATGGACGAGAAGAACGACAGCCTCATGCCGGGCGACTCGGCGTGGTGGGAGGACTATCGGGCCCGGCTCGAGCAGGCGGCCCGGGACGCCGACAAGAACGGGTGACGTCCGGCCGTACGCACCGCGCCGACGGTCCGGGCGCCAAGTCCCTCAGGCCTCCGGCCAGGACCCGCGCCCGGCCAGGCCGAGGACGAGTGCGGCGATGTTCCACGCGTCGTCCTCGCCCCGGTGATGCCTGCCCTCCAGGGGCAGTCGGGCCAGACGCAGCGCCTGCGCCATCCCGGGCCGTCGCCGCAGTCCGTGCGCGGCGGTGAAGGCCGCCTTGGCGTTGGTGTGCCGGTGGCCGAAGGGGTACGGAGTCGCCGTGGCGGCGCACTGACGGGTGAACTGGTGACGGTCGTAGTCGCCCCAACTCGCCCAAGGCCGCTCACCCGCACGATGCCGCGCGGCCAACTCGCGGCAGGCCTCGGCGAATTCGAGGCCCTGCTCGACCTCGTCCTGCGTCAGCCCGGTGAGCTCCGTACAGAAGTCGCCGACGGTCGAGCGCGCGGGTCTCACCAGAATGCGGTGCTTCTCCACCCGGACGCCCTCGTCCAGATCGACGACCGTCAGACCGATCTCGATGATCTCGCTCACCGCTCCGGGCGGGGGCTCGCCGTCCCAGCAGGTGGCCTCGACATCGACGACGTTCAGTAGTCCCTGTGCGCTGTTCATGCGTGTGAGCGTAGAAGCGGGCGCACCTGGGCGTCACCGGCATTTCCGCTCCGCCGCACCGGCCGACCCAGACCTTCGCCGCACCGGCCGACCCAGACCTTCGCCGCACCGGCCGACCCAGGTCTCCGCCGCGCCTGTCGACCCCAGGTCTTCGGCACGGCCGCCTGCCCTGGTCTTCGGCGCGGCGGCAGTCGGACCGCGGGTCAGGGGCGCGGCCAGGGGCGTCCGCCGATGCGCTCGATGTCGGTGTTGAAGCGCCGGAGGTAGGAGGCGAAGGCGGCGATGTCCTCCTCCGGCCAGTCGGCCATGACACGGTCCAGGGAACTGACGAGCCCATCCCGCTCCTCGTCGAGAAGCCGCGCCCCCTCGTCCGTGATGCGGAACTTGCGGGCCATGCCACCGTCGGGGTCGGGGATCCGCTCGACCAGCGCGGCGCGCATCGCCGCCGCCGTCTGCCGGTTGAGGGTGGAGGCGTCGAGACCGAAGGCGTCGCTCAGTTCACCGATCGACATCGGCCCCTGGATCCGGATACGGCTGAGCAGGATGTAGGCGCTGCGCTCCAGGACACCGTCCTTGGTTCGGCCGCCTCTGTGGTTCATCCATCCGTGGCGGCTGAGCAGCATCTGCTCGTACTCGACCTCGTGTGTGGGCCTGACCATCCGCCTGCTGCCTCCCGCCGTCATCTGAGCCGCGCGTCCCGCGCGAAGCGGTGCGGCCCGGCTCCATGCTCCCACATACCCATGCACAAGCCATATCGCATGTATGAGCCACATCACATGCGCAATACATAGGACATGTACGATGCACATCCCTTGCCCCGACAGACAGACCCCGAGGAGTCCCCATGGACGCCCCCCAGCCTTCCGCCCGAGCGGGAGGCGTGGTCGCCACGCTCGCCCTCGCCGGCACCGTGGCGGCGATCATGCAGACACTGGTCACTCCGCTCATCGCCGAGCTTCCCCAGATACTGCACACCACCCCCGCGAACTCCGCCTGGGTGATCACCGTGACCCTGCTGGTCGCCGCGGTCTGCGTCCCGGTCTCCGGCCGCCTGGGCGACCTGCTGGGCAAGCGGCGCATGCTGATCGCCTGTTCCGTCCCGCTCGTGGTCGGCTCCGTCGTCTGCGCACTCTCCTCGTCCGTCGTCCCGATGATCGTCGGACGTGGCCTCCAGGGAATGGGCATGGGCATGGTGCCGCTGGGCATCGCCCTGCTGCGTGACGTGGTGCCCGCGGAGAAGCTGAGCTCCTCCATCGCGCTGGTCAGCGCGTCGATGGGCATCGGCGGCGGCCTCGGCCTGCCCATCTCCGCCGCGGTCGCCCAGTACGCGAACTGGCGTGTGCTGTTCTGGGGCTCGGCGGTCCTCGCCGTGGCGATCGGAACCCTGATCTGGTTCCTCATCCCGGACGTGCCGGCCGGCGCCAAAGGTCAGCGCTTCGACGTCCTCGGCGCGCTCGGTCTCGGCGCGGGCCTGGTCTGCCTGCTCCTCGGGGTCTCCAAGGGTGCCGACTGGGGCTGGGGTTCCGCGATGACCGTCGGGCTGTTCACCGCCGCCGTGGCGCTCCTGATCGCCTGGGGCGCCTGGGAGATGCGCACCAAGGACCCGCTGATCGACCTGCGCACCACGGCCCGCCCCCGGGTCCTGCTCACCAACGTGGCCTCGATCTTCGTCGGCTTCGGCATGTACGCCAGCATGCTGATCATCCCGCAGCTGCTCCAGTTCCCCGAGGCCACCGGCTACGGCCTGGGCCAGTCGATGCTCGCGGCCGGCCTGTGGATGGCCCCCGGCGGCATCATGATGATGATCGTCTCGCCGCTCGGCGGGAAGCTGACGGACGCCCGCGGCCCCAAGTTCACGCTGGTCTGCGGCGTCCTCGTCATCGCTCTCGGCTACGGGCTGGCGCTGGCCCTCATGGGCTCGCCCTGGGGCCTCATGCTGACCGGCATGGTCATCAACAGCGGCGTCGGCCTCGCCTACGGTTCGATGCCGGCCCTGATCATGAGCTCGGTCCCGCTCTCCGAGACCGCCGCCGCGAACGGCTTCAACACGCTGATGCGCTCACTGGGCACCTCGGTCGGCTCGGCGGTCGTCGGCGTCATCCTCGCCCAGATGACGACCTCCGCGGCTGGCTACACCTTCACCTCCGAGGGCGGGTTCCGCACCGGCCTCGTCGTCGGCGGCTGCGTCGCCCTGGTGGCCGCCGCCATCGCCGCGGTCATCCCGGCGGCCCGCGCCGCCGCCGGAGGCGACAGGACCGGCCCGACGGCCACCCCGGAGACGGCCGCGGCCACGGCCTGACGCCCGGACCCCGCCCGTACCGGTTCCGGCGACCCACGGTCGCCGGAACCGGTACGGGCACGCCTGCTCACGGGACGCCGTCCGTGAGCCGTGGTGAGCCCGTGGGAGCCGTGCCGGTACGCCGGGCGCGAAGAGCTTCGACCGGCTCGTCCGACGGAGCGCGCACGCCCCCGCTCACGGTCGGCCGAGGCCTCTACGGTGCCCCCGCAGCGAGAACCGCCGTCGGCCGGCCCAGGTAGGTCAGTGGCCCCGGGTCGTTCACGGGGATCTCGTGGAAGCCGAGACGGTCGTAGAACGCCCGCGCGGATCTGTTCGCGGTGACCATGCCCAGGTGGACCATGGACACCCCACGGCCGTGCAGGGCCGCGAGGAAGGTGTTCATCAGCGCTCTTCCGTGGCCGCGCCGCTGGAAGGCGGGCAGCAGGTCGATGTGCAGGTGCGCCGGATAGCCGGTGAGTTCGGGCAGGATCATGCGCTCGGGGGTGTGCAGCAGCCCGACCATCACCTCGCCGGGCGTGCGGGGCGGCGTGGTGGGCTCGGGGTAGCGGTGCGCGACGCTCGGGATCCAGGTGTCGCGGAACCGCGCGACGAACTCCGCGGTGTCGGCCGTGCCGACGACATAGCCGACGGCCCGGCCGTTCCCGTCGTCGAGGACGAAGGCCAGTTCCGGCTCCAGCCGGCAGTAGGGCGCGGCGAAGAGGGTCGGCATCAGCTCCTCGTCGGGATACAGGCCCCGCGAATCACCTCCCTCGTCCGCGGTGCTCACGCACACGTCGGCGACGGCGGCACGGTCGGTGGGCCGGTAGGCGCGAATGATCGGCGATGGGTCCATGACCGGCATCCTGACGCCTTGGGAGCGCTCCCACAAGAGGTCCCACCCGGACGTGCCGGAAGCACCTCCACGGGATGCGGGAGACGACCGGAACCGGGGCCGGACGGTGAGCGCGGGGCGCCGCTTGATGCCATGCTGAAGTACCGGATCATGACCTGGGAGCAGGGAACGACGGCAGCGTGAGGACAGTGGCACGGCCGAATCGAGCGGCGGTCTGGAACCGGTTCGTGGCATCCGACCCGGGCCTGCTGCGGCTCATGGCCGGACTGCGGACGGTCGGCGCCATCGCTCTCACTCTCGTCGCCCTCGCCCTGCGCGGAGCCGGTCCCAGCCTCATGGTGAGCGGAGCCATGACCGCCATGGTCGCCACCTTCTCCATCAAGGAGAAGCACCGCGGCGAGCAGGCCGTGACCCTGGCGCTCGGACTGCCCGTGGCGATCACCTCGATGTCCCTGGGCGCCCTGCTGAGAAACCATACGGTCGCGGGCGACGCGTGCTTCGTCGCCCTCATCTTCACCGCGGTCTACTGCCGCCGGTTCGGTGACCGCGGCACGGCGCTCGGGCTGATCGCCTTCCAGATCTACTTCCTGTCCCTGTTCGGCGGAGCCTCCTACTCCACCCTTCCCGAGCTGTGCGCGGCGCTGGCCGTCGCCTTCGCGTGCAGTGCCGTGGTGCGCTTCGGCCTGGTCGCCGAGTCGACCGAGCGGGTCCTCAGACGGCTGCGCAAGGCGTTCCGGGCCCGCGTGGCGCAGCTGGTCTCGGTCCAGATCGACCTGCTCGACGCGGGTCCCGACGACGTCGAGAAGGCGCTGGACGACGTACGGCTGCACACCGCGCGGCTGCACGAGAGCGCGTTGATGATCCAGGACCGTCTGGACGAGGGAACCAGCGACAGCGCGACCGCCTCGCTGCTCCAGCGGCGCGTGGCCGAGACCGAGATCGCCGCCGAACGGCTCGGCATCCTCATCCTCACCGCGCGCAGCGCCGAACAGGCCGACACGCTCGCACTGCACCTTCCGGACGCGCCGCTGCCCGCACCGGGTGACCGGCTCCAGGAGCGCGACGACACCATCGCGACACTGCACCGCGATCTCGAAGCCCTGCGGGTGCTCGTGGCCGGTCCGGTCTCCGGTGGGCGCGGCGCCGGGGCGGCCCAGCTGCGCAACCGGCTGCTCGGCTACCGGGACGAGAAGAATCTGCCGTATGCCCCGGCGGCCGTCCAGGACGTCTTCCGCGGCATCGGGGAGGCGGCCCGTGCGGCCCTCGGCCTGCGGCTGGCACTCGACGGCACGGAGGACGAGGCCGACGAGTCCCCGGAGACGAAACGTTCCCGCGAGGAGCTGGACGCCGAGGACGTCTCCATCGCCGCCGAGGGCGAGGAACAGGACGAGCCCCACCCCACGGGTCTTGACCGGCCCACGACCCGGGCCGCCGTGCAGGTGTCCGTGGGTTCGACCCTGGCCATCGTCGGCGGGGAACTGCTCTCACCGCAGCGGTGGTACTGGGCGGTGCTGACCTGCTGGGTCGTCTTCCTGAACACCTCGTCGACCGGGGAGATCCTGGTCAAGGGCTATCGCCGGCTGCTGGGAACGGTCCTCGGCGTCGTCGCGGGTGTCATCCTGGCGGGTGTGGTGGGCAACCACACGTGGACCGCGTTCGCGCTGGTTCTGCTGTTTATCTTCGCCATGTACTTCACCGCCCCGGTGTCGTACGTCCTGATGTCGTTCTTCGTGACGGCGATGCTGGGGCTGCTCTACACGGTGCTCAACACCTACAGTCCGGCGGTGCTCGTCCTGCGGATCGAGGAGACGGCGCTCGGCGCCGTCTGCGGGATGGTCGCTGCCGTCGTGGTCCTTCCGGTGCAGACCGACCGCCGTACGGACGAGCTCCTCGCCACCGTGCTCGTCCGGCTCGGGGACGTCACCGGCGCGGCGGTGGAGCAGCTGAGCGGCGGGATCGCCCTCAATCTGCTGGATCAGGCCCGCGATCTCGACACGGCGCTGGACAAGCTGCGGGGCTCCACCAAACCGCTGACCCATCCGATCACTCCTTGGCGGGCCCGCCGTCGGACCGCCCGCTACGTCGTCGCGCTGCTGGAGACGTGCGCCTATCACGCGCGGTCGCTGGCGGCGACAGCCGAACTCCTCCCGTACAGCAAGTCGGTCGCGGCCGACCCCCGGCTCAAACTGGCGGGCCGCCGGATCAGCCACAACATCGACGCGCTCGTCGCCCGGGTCGCGAACGACTCCGCGAACGGCGTGGCGGAGACCGGGGCGAGCCTCGCCGCCATGCTGGAGCCGCAGGCCCCTGATTCGCCCCGCCACGACCGGGTCACGGGCCGGGTCCTGCGGCATCTTCAGCGTCTGGACGAAGGCGTGATCGGTCTGGCGCGGCCACTGGGCGTACGGATCTCGACGCCCGAGAAGAAGACGGCCCGGAGCGCGGCACAGTAGTCACGGCGGGCACGTCGTACGGGTGACCGCGGCGAGGGCGTGACGCGGCGCCGGAGCCGTGACTCCGGCGCCGTGCGGTGCTCAGCCCACGTTCCACAGGAACCGGTGCGTGTGGATCCCGAAGTAGGGGAACGACTGCACCTGCCGGACGCCTTCGAGCTGCCGTACGACGTCGTTGACGAAGTCCAGCAGATCCCGCGGCCCCGGGCAGACGACCTCGGCGAACAGGTCGAACCCACCCGAGGTCAGCACCGAATAGACGACCTCGGTCCGTTCGGCCAGCGCGTCGGCGACCGTCCGCGGGTCGCCGTCCACGGCGATGCCGAGCAGCGCCATCGCCTGTCCGCCCATGCCCATCGGATCGGTCACGCCGACGACCTGGACCGCCTGCGAGTCGAGCAGGCGTTGCAGGCGCTGGCGGGCCGCCGACGCGGACAGCCCGACCTTGGGGCCGAGTTCGGCATAGGCGATACGGCCGTCGATCTGCAGTTCACGCAGGATGGCCCGGTCGATCTCGTCCACGCTGTTCCTCTCCGGCTGACCGGTCCAAGGTTATCGGCGCCGTTTCAGCCCGCCAGTTCGGCCAGGGCGGCGGCGAAGACCTCGGTGTGCCGGTCGACGTCCTGCTCGGTGGTCGCCGGGCACATGAGCGCCATGTTGTGGAACGGGGTCAGCAGGATGCCCCGGTTGGCGAGATACAGATGGAGGAAGTCCTCCAGCTCCGTGTCGGCCGCCGCGGCCGATTCCGTTCCGGTACGCGGCGCGGGATCGGCGAACCGGTATTCCGTACGGGCTCCGAGCCGGCTCACCGACCACGGCAGGCCCCAGGCGTCGATGCCCGCCCGCACACCGGCCTCGAAGCGCTCGGAGAGCTTCGCCATCGTGTCGAACGCGGCGTCGGTGAGGACGTGTTCCAGGGTCGCGCGGGTCGCCGCGGTGGAGAGGGCGTTTCCGGCGAGGGTGCCGCCGACGCCGCCCATGTCGACCAGGTCCAGATCGGCGCGGCCGAGCAGCTTGTCGGCGAGTTCGGCCGAGAGCCCGTAGGCGCCCGCCGGGATCCCGCCACCGATCGCCTTGCCGATGGTGAGCATGTCCGGCTCCAGGTTCCAGGCGGCGGTGCAGCCACCGGGCCCGGCGGAGAAGGTGTGCGTCTCGTCGTTGATGAGGAGGGTGCCGTACCGGCGCGTCAGGGCGCGGACGCCCTCCAGATAGCCCGGCTCGGGCAGCACGATGCCGATGTTGGTGAGCGCGGGCTCCATGAGGACGGCGGCGACGTCGCCGTGGGCGAGTTCGCGCTCCAGCTGCGCCAGGTCGTTGAACTCCGCGACGCGGCTGGTGAGCGTGACGTCGCAGGGCGCGCCGACGTTTCCGGGGCGGGCCGCGCCGTGTCCGTCCGGGCCGACCACGATCAGCGACTCGTCGACGCTGCCGTGGTAGCTGTAGCTGTTCACCAGGATCTTCGGGCGGCCGGTGACCGCTCGTGCCAGACGGATGGACCAGCGGTTGGCGTCGGTCGCGGTGAGCGAGAAGCTCCAGCGCGCGAGCCCGAAGCGGCGGGTCAGTTCGGCACCCACCCATTCCGCGTCCTCGGTGGGCAGCATCGCGGTCGCGCCGCCGCTCTCGGCGAACCGGGTCCGGACCGCCTCGGCCACCACCTCGGGTGAGTGACCGGCCATCGCTCCCGTGTCGCCGAGACAGAAGTCGATGTACTCGTGGCCGTCGATGTCGGTGACACGGGCGCCGCGCGCGCTGTCCAGATAGCGCGGGAAGGCCCCGGCGGTCTTGTTCATCCAGGTCATCGGGACCCTTCCGAACAGGTGCTCCGCGCGCTCGTACGCGGCCCTGGACCGCGGGTTGCGGCGCTCGGCCTCGGCGCTCTCACGGGCCAGGAGCTGCTGAAGGCGAGTGCGGTCCATCGAGGGCTCCTCTGTCGGTGAACTCGGTCGGCGAACGCGGTCGACGACGTTCAGGACGGCGTGTACGACGACGTGTTCGGCGAGCGGATTCCGCAAGAGTACGAACGCATACGGCGCTGAAGCAAGGCCTGACAATCGATTCAGCCGTTCGAGCAACAGATTCGAGCGTCCGAATGCCGTGTGTTCGCCTGGCGCGGGTGGCGCGGACCGGAGGCCGGTCCGCGCCACCCCGGGCGCCAGAGAACGGCTACCGGTCGGCCTCCGCCCACACCCGGTCGGCGTAGTCCAGGAAGTTCCTGCCGAGGATCTTCTCGATGCGCTCCGAGCCGAAGCCGCGCGCCTCCAGAAGCCGGACGAGCTCGCGGAACTGGTCCACTCCGCGCAGATCGAGAACGAAGGGAAGCGTGTCGTCGCGCTCCCCCGCCGCGCCGACACCGGCCTCACGCCGCAGGGCCACGTGCTCGGCGAGATGTGCGCGGTATGCGTCGAGGTCGTCGATGGACGTCACGGTGCCGTCGGTGCCGATGCCGACGTGGTCCTCGCCGCACACGTCGACCGCGTGGACGATGTGCTCCACGACGTCCGCGGCGGTGGCATGGCCCGAGACGTTCAGGAAGGGCATGAAGTAGATGCCCACGAAGCCGCCGCGCGAGGCCACCAGGCGCAGTTCCTCGTCCGTCTTGTTGCGGGGGAGATCGGCGAGCGCCCGGCACCCGGTGTGGTTGATCGACACGGGGCGCCGCGCCACCTTGGCGGCCTCCAGACACGTGCGCTCACCACTGTGGGAGAGGTCGACCATGAGGCGGTGCTCGTCGAGGGCCTCCACGACGCTCCGGCCGAAGTCGGTCAGGCCCCGGTTCTCCGGCGCCATGGAGCCGTCGCCGATGTGATTGGCCTGGTTGTACGTGAGCTGGACGACCCGGACGCCGAGGTCGGCGAAGGTGGCGATGCGCCCGGTGTCCTCACCCACCGCGACGGCGTTCTGGAAGCCGTAGACGACACCGATCCGGCGCTCCTCCCGGGCCCGGCGGATGTCCGCGGCCGTACGGACCTTGAGCAGGTCGGCAGCGTTGTCACGGATGATCCCGTCCCAGACGTCGATCTCGTGCAGGGTGTGCTCGTAGGGCGGCAGATCACCCATCGTGTAGCCGAGCGTGATGTTCACGGCGGTGAGGCCGGAGGCGTGGGCGTCGGCCAACGTGCGATCGTCGACGGTCAGTTGCTCGCTGGACGGGTTGAGCTGGGCGGCGGCCTCGGCCGACTGGGGAGCGTTCGGATTGTCGAGCTGCCCGAGCGCGTTGATGATCATGGGGAGGTCGGTCATCGGGTCTCCTCGACAGGGTGGGTGGCATCGGCGGGGCGGGCCGCGGCGGCGGGTTCGGCCGGAGCGGGCTCCTCGGTCCCGGGGTGCTCGGCGCCCTCGGGCCGCCCGGCACCCGAGTCGTCGCCCCCGAAGTCCCCGCGTTCGAAGCGCCGGCCGCGCTTGACGGTCAGTGCGACGCTGCGCAGGTTCGCGATGTCCAGCAGCGGATCGTCCTCCAGGACGACGAAGTTGGCGAGCTTGCCCACCTCGACGCTGCCCATGACGTCCTCGGCGCCGGCGCTGCGGGCACCGATCAGCGTGGCCGAGCGCAGCACCTGCGCGGGCGACATCCCGCAGCGCCGCACGAGGAACGCCAGTTCCTCGAAAAGGGCGGGGAACGGGTCTCCGGGGTCGGTCTCGTAGTCCGTGCCGGTCGCGATCTCGACGCCGGCGCGGTGGGCCTGGGCGGTGAGCACGGCGGCGAGTTCGGTGTTGGCCGCCGCGCGCTCGGCGTCCTCGGGCCCCTCGCCCGCGAGGGCCTCGCTCGCCCACATGCCCGCGGTCGCGTCGAGGACCGTATCCCGTCGCCGCATCAGGGCGAAGAGTTCCTCGATACGGGGGTCGTCGCCGTCGGCGAACCGCTCGTGGTCGACCTTCGGCTTGGTCTTGTAACTGGTCAGCGGTTCGTCCGTGCCCTCGAAGGCGAGCAGGGTGACATGGGAGACGCTGTCCGCGCCGGCCGCGACGATCTCGCCGGGCGAGGCAGGGAAGATGGTGGCGTGGGCCCAGACGGGGACGCCCTGGCGGTGCGCCTCCGCGGTGATCGCGGCGACGGTGGCGTGGTCGAGATCCGCGTACACCTTGATCGCGGAGGCATGGGTCCCGCGGGCCAGCGCGACGGCGATCCGCAGGTCGGTGTCCGCCGTGATCGCCTGCATCCACGGAACGGCGCCGGGCGTCTCGCCCTGGGACACCTGATGGGTGCGCGGGTCGTCGAAGAAGCCGGGTCCCGCCATCAGCGCGGCGTAGCGGATGTCGGGGCCGGGGATCTCGCCGACGAGCGTCGCCCGCGCGAGGTCGCCCACCTGGCGCAGGTCGTCGGCCATGTCCCGGATGGCGGTGACCCCGCTGTGGACGAGCCGGCGCAGCACGGCCTCGGCGGCGGGACGGTCGGGTGGCGTCGCGATGTGCTGGTGGGCGTCGATCAGACCGGGGATGACGAAGCGACCGTCGAGATCGAAGACCTGGGCGTCGGCGGGCAGGTTCGCGGCGATCCGGTCATCGTCGCCGACGGCGAGGATGACCGGGCCGTCGATCACGATCGACGTCGACCTCCGGGCCGGGCCGCCGGTGCCGTCGAACAGTGTCGCGCCGCGGTACACCGCGACGGTTCCCTTCACCGCGGGCGCGTGCGGGGCCGGTGCGCCCGAAGTCTCGTCCGTCATCTTCACCTCAGTGGTAGCTCTGTCCGGGTCGGCGGCGGCTTCCGTCCGGGGCAGCGGCGCTGTTCCGGACCGGTGGGCCGCTCGATCGATCTTGTTACGCTCTACGTAACATACGTATCGTCTCTCGCAACATGCGCTACCGTACGCTCGCAGCTCACGACGTCACAAGGAGGGGCCGGAATTGCCCGAGGCACCCCGCACCGCGGTGGACAAGGCTCTGGACCTGGTCGAGGCCGTGGCCCGCGCGTCCCAGCCGCCGCGTCTCACGGACCTCGCCGAGGAGGTCGGCCTGCATCGCGCGACCGCCTACCGCGTGCTCGTCGATCTGGTCCGGCGCGGCTGGGTGCTGCGGGCCGGCGACCGCTATCTGCCCGGCACGGCGGTGCTTCAGCTGTCGTCCTCGGCGGCGAGGAACTCGCTCGGCGCGCTGGCACGGCCGGTTCTCGCGGCACTGTCCGAGCACACGGGCATGATGGTCAACCTTCAGGTGCCCGAGGTCGACCGGTCCCGTGTGATCGACGTCGTGCGCCCCGACCGTCTGGCGATGATCAGCAGTCTGACCGGGCAGGCCCTGCCCGTTCACCGGTTCGCCGGTCCGCTCGCCCTCGTCGCGACGCTCACCCCCGCCGACCGGGTCCCCTACCTGCGCGCCGCGGAGGAGTCCGGGTATCCGCTGGAGGGACCCGGCGGGCTGCTGGCCGACATCGAGGACGCCGAACGCACCGGATTCGCCGTCGAGTACGGGCGCAACGAACAGCCGGTCGCCTCGCTCGCCCGCGCCGTCGTCACCCGTCCGGGCGCGCCCGTCTGCGCCCTCACCCTGGTCGGCCTCGGCACCGACTTCGACGAGGCCCGGCTCCCCGTCCTGCGGGAGGGGCTGCGCGAGGCGACGGACGAACTGGCGCGGATCCTCTCCGGCCCCTCTCCCTCCCCCTCCCCGTCCACCGAAGGCCCGGCATGAGCGAGATCCTCTTCCTCGACGGGGCGCGGACGCGCGCCGCACTCGATCCGCACCGCGTCCTGGACGCCGTGGCCACGGCACTCGTCGCCATCGGCCGGGACGAGGTCTCCGTACCGCCGCGGATCGCCGCGCACACCCCGCACGGGCTCCTCGGCGCGATGCCAGGTCATGTGCCCGGTCTCGGGCTCGCGGCCAAACTGGTCTCCGTGTTCGCCGACCCGGAGCGGCCCGGTCGCAGCAGTCACCGGGGCATCGTCGCGCTCTTCGACGAGACCGACGGCCGCCCCCTGGCCCTGATGGACGCGGAACCCCTCACCGAGATCCGTACCGCGGCGACCGCCACACTGAGCGCCCGCGCCCTGGCCCGTCCGGACGTCACCGAGGTCGCCGTCATCGGAACAGGCGCCCAGGCACGCGCCCAGATCACGCTGCTCGCGGCCGTGGACCCCGAGACCCCCGTCCGCGTCGCGGGCCGCGATCCCGAGCGGGCCGGGAGCGCCGCCGCGCTCCACCCCGCAGGCCGGGTCGCGCGGAGCATCGAGGAGGCCGTGCGCGGGGCAGGCACCGTGTTCTGCTGCACCGGCGCCGTACGTCCGGTGATCGGCCGCTCATGGCTGGCCCCCGGCACGCACATCAGCTCGGTGGGCGGCTCCCACGGGCCGGAACTCGACGCCGACACCGTCCGGGACGCCACCCTCTTCGCCGAGTGGCCCGGCGCGGCCACGACCCGGCCCCCTTCCGGCGCCCACGAACTTCAGGACCTCCCGCCCGGGCGACGCGTGACGCTCCTCGGCTCGGTCCTGGGCGGCGAACACCCCGGCCGGCGCGACGACGGCGAACTCACCCTGTTCAAGTCGACCGGCCACGCCGCCCTCGACGTCGCGGCGGCCCACGTCGCCGACGCCGTGGCCCGCGCCGAGGGACGGGGCACCCGCATCGCCATGTGAGCGGGCGACCCGAAGGCACCGACGCGGGTGCCCGCGGCGGCGCCACCCGTGGGCCACGCCTGCCCGTGGATTTCCTCCCCCGGATCGACCATGCTGAAGGGTGCTTCCACCGGTCCTGGAGAGACCGCGGGCCCGGCGGAGCAGGACGCGAAGGGAGGCCGGCAGCCCATGGGACGGACCGGAGCGAACGGCGGAGTACGGGAGCGGCTGGGCAGCGCTCTGTTCACCCGGGTCGCGGGCCCGGACGGGCCGGAGAACCGCGCCCGAATCCACGGCACTCCCGGACCCCGCTGGTTCGGCCCGGACCGCCCCATCCGCACCGTCCACGGGGACGCGTCGATGTTCATCGGCGGCCTGTCCGCGCTGCTGCTCCAGTCGCTCCACCCGCTCGCCATGGCCGCCGTCTCCGCGCACTCGGGCTTCCGCGGGGACCCCTGGGGAAGGCTCCAGCGCACCAGCACCTTCCTCGCGGTGACGACGTACGGGACCGCCGACACCGCCCAGGAGGCCTGCGACCGGGTACGGGCCGTCCATCAGCAGGTGCGCGGTGTGACCGCGGAGGGCACGCCGTACCACGCGGCGGATCCGCACCTCCTCTGCTGGGTCCACGTCGCGGAGGTCGACAGCTTCCTGCGCGCGCACCGGCGGTACGGGGCGCGGCCGCTGTCCGGGGCCGACTACGACGCGTACGTGGCGGACACCGCTCGCGTCGCCGCCGCGCTCGGTGTCCTGGACCCGCCCACGAACCGTGCCGAGCTCGCCGAGCGGCTGGCCTCGTACAAGGGCGAGGTGCGGGCGACCCCCCAAGCACGCGACGCCGCCCGTTTCCTCCTGCTGAACCCGCCGGTGCCGCTCATCGCCCGCCTGCCGTACGGGGTGCTCGCCGCGAACGCGGTGTCCCTGCTGCCCCCTTGGGCCGCCGCCGAACTGCGGCTTCCCCGGCTCCAGTTGGTGGACAGTGTGTGCGTACGCCCACTCGGCTGCGCCTTCACCTCGGCCGTGCGCTGGGCGATGGCACCGCAGCGCGCCCGAACCGTCGAAGCGGTCACGTCGGGAACCCCCGGGTGAGAGGCGCCCGCACCGGCACCCTCTGACGTCCCTCTCCCGACGGCACACCGGCCCGGCACCAAGTCCGTCAAATCAGCACACAGCGGGGTCCCGGGCCGAAAGACTGTGCGTGTGCTGAGAAATCTGCCGGCGGTTCCTCCCGGTTTCGTCGGTCGCCTGGGAGAACTGGCTTACCTGGACGACGCGTTGCGCGACGAGCGGGTCGTGACACTGACCGGGGCCGGCGGTGTGGGCAAGAGCCGGCTGGCGCTGGAGGCGGCGGACCGGATTCTGCGCGCGGGAGAGCGGGGCGTGGCGTGGGCCGACCTGTGGCCGCTGCGGGACGACCGGCTGCTCGTCGCGTCCGTGGCCGACGCGGTGGACTTCGCGGACCACACGACGAACCAGGCGCTGCACTCCCTGATCGACTGGCTGGCCGCCCGGGACGCGCTGCTCGTCCTGGACTCCTGCGAGCACCTAGTCGACCCGTGCCGCCGTCTGGTCGCCCGCCTCGTCGCGGCCTGCCCGCGCCTGACCGTCCTCGCGACGAGCCGGGAGCCGCTCGGTGTCCCCGGTGAACACGTCGTCGCCGTAGGACCGTTGCCGCCCGCCACGGACGCCGTGGAGATGTTCCGTCTGCGCGCGGCGGCGGCCGGCACCCCGTTGTCCTCCCCGGCGGACATGGTGGCCGTCGCCCGTCTGTGCGCACGGCTCGAAAGCATGCCGCTGGCAGTGGAGTTGATCGCGGGACAGCTGGCGCACCGTACGGTCGAGGAGGTCGAGCTGGAGCTCGGCCCGCGCCTGGACATCACGGCGGACGGCACGCTCCCCGGGCCGCCGCGCCACCGGGCGGTACGGACGACGATCGGCTGGAGCCACGAACTGTGCGCGCCCGCCGAACGCCTGCTGTGGGCAAGGATGTCGGTGTTCCGGGAGCCGGTGGACGCACGCACCGTACGCCTCGTGTGCGGCGGAGGTCCGCTCCCCGCGGACGAGATCGACCTGGCGCTGGCGGGCCTGTCGAGGAAATCGGTGCTGTCGCACGCCGACGGCGAGTACCGGATGCTCGACACCGTCCGGGACTACGGCCGCATGTGGCTCGACCGGGTGGGCGAGAGCCACGAATCGGCGGACCGGCACGCCTGGCATTTCCTGGGGATGGCCCGCGACGCCCAGGACGGCTGGCTGGGAGAGCGGCAGGCGAGCTGGTACAAGCGGCTCGGCTCGGCGCACGCCGATCTGTGCGCGGCGCTCGACCATCTGCTCTCCGGACGACCGGACGACGCGCTCGAGTTGATCGGTCTGCTCACCTTCCCGTGGAGTTGCTGCGGACACCTCAGGGAGGCAGCGGCGTACCTGGAGGACGCCCTGGCACTGTCCGCCGCGTCCGGACCGGTCAGGACACGGGCGCTGTGGGCACTGGGTATCACCCGCGTGCTGCGCGGCGAGCACGAACACGCGGGGCGGCTGGCCGCGTTCTGCCGGGACCGCGCGGAACTCCAGGAAGACGTCGGGGGAACCCTGCGCGCCGCCTATCTCCTGGGCCTGACCCATCTGTTGCTGGGGCGGCCCATGGCGGCCAGGCACGAGGTCGAGACGGCTCTGCGCGGAGCCGGCGGAACGGCGTTCACCTCCGCGGGACACATCATGTGCGGGCTGGTCCGGGTGTTCGCCCTCACCGCGGAGGGACTCCTGGACGAGGCACGCCGGGAGGCGGAGGAACTGCGACGGGGCTGTGCCGCCCGCGGCGAGTGGTGGACACGCTCGTACACCGACTACCAGCTGGCGCTCATCGCCCTCTTCGAGGACCGCGCGGAGGACGCGACCGCCCACGCCCTGTCGATGCTGGACGGCAAGCGGCACATCGGTGACAGTTTCGGCATCGCGCTCGGCCTGGATCTGCTGGCCTCCGCACTCGCCGCGCAGGGGGCGGGCGAACGGGCGGTCGCGGCGTACGGGGCCGGGGAGACGTACTGGGGCGCGGTGGGCCATCCGCAGCGCGGCACGCCCGAGCTGGGCCCCGTACGCGAACGCTACGAGGACACCGCCCGCTCCCTCCTCGGCGACGACGGTTACGAACAGGCGCTGCTGCACTCGGCGCTCACCGACCCCGAGACGATCCTGCACCGCCTCCTGGACGGCCCTCGCCGGGGCTTCTGACACCGGTTCGCTGCATCCGGTGGGGTGCTCCGCGCCGAAGCACGGGTGAGCCCGGTGGACCGGCCGGGTGCCCGACGGCTCCGGAATCGAGGCGAGGCCCGTCATGATCTGCCGCCGCCGTACGTCGGGGCCCTCGGGCCGTGGGTGGGCCACGCCTTCCGCCGGAACGTGGTCCCGTGTTCTTCCGGGGGCGGGGCCGTGGAACTGAGCGCCGACGGGGGGACGGAGACCGCGGGGGTGGGAGTCACCACCGGATTTCTGGCGCGCAGGCTCGGAGTGTCGCCCACGACGCTGCGTTCCTGGGACCGGCGGTACGGTCTGGGGCCCGCCGTGCGGGCGGACGGGCGTCACCGCCGCTGGTCCCCCGACGACGTGGCCATGGTCCAGGAGATGTGCCGGCTGACCGCCGCCGGTCTGCCTCCCGCCGAGGCGGCCCGCGCCGCGAAGGAGACGGCTCGCGACCATGTCACGGCTTCACCGGCCATCGCCTCCCGGACGCGGACCACCGCCCTCACAGGCACCCCCGCCCCTACAGGCACCCCCGCCCGTACGCGCCCAGGCGTCCGGTTCCCGGATCGGTCGTCGAAGGCGGATCCGGGACCGGGGACACGGGGATCGCGGCCGGACACCGGGGTGCCGCCGGGAGACGCGGCGCGGGAGTGCCGGGGTCTCGCGCGTGCCGCCGTCCGGCTGGACGCCCTCGCCGTCCAGGAACGACTGGCGGCGGCCGTCCGCAACCACGGCCTGGCCGGGGCCTGGGAGGACGTGATGGTCCCCGCCCTGCGGGCCGTCGGCCGCAGGTGGGAGTCCTCGGGGGACCGTCACGTCGAGGTCGAGCACCTACTGACCTGGCACGTCTCCGCCACCCTGCGACACGTCTATGTTCGAGGGGCGGACCGCACAACGCCCGGCGCGGCGTCGCCCGTCGTACTCGCCTGCGTCCCGGGCGAACAGCACACCCTGCCCCTGGAGGCGCTGCACGCGGCACTGGCGGAACAGCGGGTACCCGCCCTGACGCTCGGTGCCTCCGTCCCGTCCGAGGCACTCGTCGCGGCGGTGCAACGCGTCGGTCCCCCGGCGGTCGTCCTGTGGTCCCAGGCGTGGTCCACGGCGAACCTTCCGCTCGCCCGCCACCTCGCCGAGACGCGCTGGGGTGTACGGGGGGCACGGACCCGGAGCCGGATCCTGCTGGGCGGACCGGGCTGGGGTACGCAGCAGGGCCCCGGACTCCTGCGCCCGAGGCACCTCGCCGAGGCACTCCGTATGATCACCGCGCCGGACGACCAGCCGGACGACCGGACAACGGGCCCGACGGCCCCGGAGCACTCCTGACCCGACGGCTCCATGGCGCCTCCGCCCCGGCCACACGCGCTCGCGTCCGGCGCCCTTCGGGCATGTCCCGACACCCCGAACAGCGACACCGTGGACCGGAGCACCTAGGACCGCAGGAATTCCGCCAGGCCCTCCAGCAGCCGGTCGACGTCGTCCTTGTCGCTGTACGGCGAGAGACCGACGCGCAGGCCCCCGGCGTCCCCGAGGCCGAGGTGCCGGGACGCCTCCAGCGCGTAGAACGATCCTGCGGGCGCGTGCACTCCGCGGCCCGCGAGGAACACGGAGGCGTCGGCCGCTTCCCGGCCCTCGAACGTCAGCAGCAGCGTGGGCGTGCGATCGGCCGACCGCGAGCGCAGGATGACACCGGGCAGTTCGGCGAGTCCCGCCTCCAACCGTTCGCGCAGGGCTCCCTCGTGTCGCTCGATCGCCGCGAAGGCCGTACGCAGACGGTCCCTGCGCCCGCCCGTCGTGTCGCCCCCGAGTCCGGCGAGGACGTCGATCGCGGCGGTGGTTCCGGCGAGCAACTCGCAGGGCAGCGTTCCCAGTTCGAACCGTTCGGGGACCGTGTCGGTGGACGGCAGCAGTTTGTCCGGGCGCAGTTGCTCCAGCAGCCGCGGGGAGGCGGTCAGGACGCCGTGGTGCGGACCGAGGAACTTGTAGGGGGAGCACACGAAGAAGTCGGCGCCGAGTCGCGCGAGATCCACGAAGGCGTGGGCCGCGTAGTGCACCCCGTCGACGTACAGCAGCGCGCGGGGGTGCCGGTGGACCAGACGGGCGATCTCGGCGATGTCCGGCACGGTGCCCAGCAGGTTGGAGGCGGCGGTGACGGCGACCAGCCGGGTGCGCTCCGTCAGCAGGGCGCCCACCGCGGAGGGCGGGAGTTCACCCGTCTCCGGATCGAAGTCCGCCCAGCGCACCCGGACACCGGCCCGCTCGGCCGCCTGGAGCCAGGGCCGGATGTTCGCGTCGTGGTCGAGACGGCTGACGACGACCTCGTCACCGGGCGCCCAGTCCTTCGCGAGCACGCGGCTGACGTCGTACGTGAGCTGGGTGGCGCTGCGGCCGAAGACGACCCCGGACGGATGTCCGCCCACCAGGTCGGCGACCGCCCGCCGGAACCCCTGGACGAGGTTCTCCGCGTTCACCTCTCCCGGAGTCAGACGCCCCCGGATCGACAGCGGGCCGGTGAGCGCTTCCGCGATCGCCCCGGCCACGCGGGCCGGGGTCTGGGTGCCGCCCGGCCCGTCGAAGTGCGCGACGCCGGACAGCAGGGCGGGGATCTCGGCACGCAGCGCGCCGACGTCGTACGTCACTCGGGCTCCTCACTGGCGGCGTCGCGGCCCGCACCGGCCGGCCGGGAACGGGTTCCGGCGGGCGGTGTCCCGTGACCGGTCGGGCCCGCGCGTTCTCCGGCGATCATGGCAGGCGGCCCGCCGCGGGGGAAGCCGGCGCTGGGGCCGGGCGCGGTCCAGGGCCCACGCCGCTCCCACCGGAGGGACTTGCGCCGATCCATGACGAACGGCCCGGGGCCGGCGACCGGTCACTCCGGTGCCGGCCCCAGGCCGTGAGTCAGGACGCGCCGAAGAGGCCGGGGCCCCTTCACGCGTGGCGGTGCGACCTGCTGTTGCCCGTCAGCACCCGGTACAGAATCAGGAGTATCAGCGATCCCGCGATGGCGGCGATCCAGGTCGACAGGTCGAAGAACCCGTCGATCGAGTCGACACCGAAGATGACCTTGCCCAGCCAGCCGCCGAGCAGACCGCCCGCGACGCCGATCAGCATGGTGATGATGATCCCGCCCGGGTCCTTGCCCGGCAGGAGCAGCTTGGCGATGGCACCGGCAAGCAACCCGATCAGAATCCAAGCGATGATGCCCACAGTTCCTCCGTCGTCCGTCCCTACAGGATGTGACTTCCTCAGTCCGTGTGCGCCGTCCCGGCCGGAACAAACCTGGGAACCTCAGACCGGAGTCCGATCCGCCGCCGCCGCGGCCCTGTTGAGTTCCGCCGTGAACTGGGCCCCGGCCAGCAGAGCGAGGTTGGAGAGCCACAGCCACACGAGGAACACGACGAGGCCCGCGAGGGAGCCGTAGAGCCTGCTGTAGGCGCCGAGGACGGAGGCGTACAGGGCGAACCCGGCGGAGACGGCCAGCCAGAGGAAGGCGGCCAGGATTCCGCCGGGCAGGCTGTGCCGACGACGGCGGGCGGCCTGCGGTCCCGTGTGGAACACGACGAGGACCAGCAGGGCCACCAGACACATCAACAGGGGCCAGCGGAGCAGGTTCCAGGCCAGGGCCACCTGGCCGTCCACGCCGAGGACACGGCCGGCGGCCTCCGCCACGGGGCCGGTCAGCAGCAGGACGAGCGCGCTGACGACGAGCAGCCCGAGAAGGGCCAGCGCGGTCAGCACCAGCCGGTGCGCGGTGCGCCAGGCCGAGCGGTGGTCCGCCACGCCGTGCATGCGGTGCAGGGCCCGGCGGAACACCGCGAGGTAGCTCGACGCGGACCACAGCGCGCTCGCCGCTCCGGTGACCAGCAGCGTCCAGGCGGCGGAGCGTCTGCGCAGCATCTCTCCGAGCGCCTGGTGCAGTTCCGTCCCCGCCTGTGCCGGCGCGTACGCCGTGACGTGCGCGATGAACTGCTCGGCGGTGTCGGGTCCGATCAGGCCGAAGGCGATGACCATGACCAGCAGGGCCGGCAGGACGGCCAGGATCGCGTAGTACGTCAGCGCGGCCGCCCAGTCGGACACGTCGTCGTTCCACATCGAGACGGGGGTGCGGCGCAGCGCCGGCCACCAGAAGGCGGGCAGCCGTGGCCCGTACCGGCGTGGCCGCGCCGGGCGGACCGTGTCGATGACGCCGTTCGGCCGGGACTCAGCGGACATGGGTGGTCCGTCCGTGGCTGCCGCCGTCGCGTTCAGGGCCGGGGCTCCGGCACGGGGCGGCGATGCCTCGTGCTCGCGGGAACCTCGCGACGATTCGTCTGTTCATGCCTCACCTCTCCGCGCCGGTCCGGCCGGCGTTCCCGGCCCCAGGTCCGGCGGGGTCGGTCGAGGCTCTTCTTCCACGCGCGACCGCCCCTACGCCTGCTCACCCGGGAGGTGTCGCGTGAGCCCGGTTCAGGTCAGCGGGACGAACACGTGGACCGTCTTGCCGCCCTCGGGGCGCGGTTCGACGGTGACGGCGCCGGAGAGCCGGATGATCAAGGGCCAGCCGTACCCGTTCGTCCGGTGCGTCCGGGGTATGTCACCGGTGCCGTAGGCCTGGGCGGGGACGGTGTCGCTGTTGTCGCGCACGGCGAGGCGTACGCCCCCGTCGGCCGGCGTCGCGTCGAACCCGGCGAGTCCGTCGCCGTGCCGGATCGCGTTGGTGACCAGTTCCGAGACCACCAGCAGGAGGTCGATGACCGCGTCCGGGTCCGGCCTGCCGGCACCGAAGTGCTCGCGCACCACCATCCGGACGTGGTCGCGTGCGGCCGCGGCGCTGGTGATCGCGCCGCCCGCTCCCGGATCCGGGCCCGCCACGGGTGTGCGGTCGGCCGGCGTCATCGCCCGGTCGCCGGGTCCGGGAGTTCCAGCGCCGCCCCGACGCTGTCCGCGAGGACGAAGAAGCCCTCGGTCCCTGTCACGTCGAAAAGCCTCCGGACGGTGTCGCCGAAGGGCCCGCAGACCACCATGAGAGTGCCGCGGGCCCGGTGTGCGCGCTGTGCTTCGAGCAGGACGTGCAGGATCGACGAGTCGGCGAAGCCGGTCCCCGACAGGTCGACCACCGTGCGTTCCGGGGCCGCCCGGTGCGACAGGCTCAGTGCCTCCTCCAGCCGGAAGGCGCTCTCGTGGTCGATGTCGCCGCCCACGCGCACGACGAACGCGTCCCCGACCGTCCCGTGGGTCACGGTGGCCTCCGGCCCGTCGGACATGTGCACACTCTTTCTCGTACGCTCCCGCGACGGAGCCGGGTCCGCGGGGTACGGCGGCCGGTCACCGCGCGCACTCCGCCACAGGTCACCTGACGACGGCTCATGCGAGCCGCCCCGGTGCAAGGTTTCGATAGTAGATCCCGACGCTGGACAGGTACGCGGGGTCCGAGGTCTCGCGGTCGGTTCTGAACACGGGCGCCGACTTGATCTCCTCGCGGGTGCACGCGACCGTGATCTTCTGGGACTCCGTGTCGATGCCGGCGACGACACCCACGGGAACCAGCACACTCTTTCCGAACACCCAGACTCCCGTGTCGACGACGAGGTGCCGCATCCCCGAGTCGTCGGCCTGACGGTCGACATGCCCGATGGTCCCGTCGGTCGCCTCGACGCTGTAGCCGGCCAGTTCGTTCGCCTCGGGGTGGTCGAACTCCGGCGCGTACGACCAGATGGTGTCGATCGTCATGTGTTCCTCCGTCAACTCGCTCGGTGTCCCCGGCGACGGCCCGCCCTCGGCGGGACGCGGCAGGCGCCGGGGCCCGACGACCGGAATCCGGTTCCGCGTCGTCCCACAGGGCTGCCAATACCCCGCTGTCCGGTGCGCATTCGGCGAAATCCGGCGAGGGACCCGCGAGCGCGGCTCCGTACACCCGAGCGCGCGAGCGGGGCGTACGACGTCAGCCGGCCCCGGGGCTCCGCGCCCCGCCGGACGCGTCGCGCGGCGCGGTGAGGTGCTCCAGCGTTCCCGTGATCTCCAGCAGCCGGTCCAGGCCGCGGGGCCGCCGATCGAGACGCAGGCGCACACCCGCGGCGTCGGTACGGCGCCTGATCATCAGCAGGGTGGACAGGCCCATGGAGTCGATGCTGCCGAGAGCCGCGAAGTCCACACGCAGCTCGAGGAAGCCTCGGAACCGGTCGAAGTTCTGGTCGACGGCCCTCATCAGCTCGTCGCACGTCTCGTGGTCGAGATCGCCGGCGACGTGGATCACGAGCGCGGTGGGCTCGACGTCGACGGTCAGGGTGAAGGCGGGGGGATGTGATGTCGTCATACGGGCTTTCCGGGACCGGGGATCGTGGTGAGCGGCGTTCGTTCTCGGAGGGCCTCCCGCGCGACGGTCTCGGCGTCGGCCGACGACTCCAGCGCGCCGGGGACGACGGCCACGGCACGGCGCTCGTCTGCCTGGTGGACCGCCGACCACGGATGGTCACGGGCCGGACCGAGCGACGGGGCGCCCGGGCGCGGACCGGGCCGCGGCAAGTCACCCCGGCGAGGTCACACGAATGCGACTGTTCCGGCCGGCGTGGTGCCGCCGCGCCCTCCGCGTTCGCGGCACCCGCCGCGTACATCCCGGGCGGGACGCCCACGCCCGTCAGCGGCGGCGGCTGCGCGTCGTCCAGCCCCCGCCGACGCCCGAGAGGTGAAGAGCGAGGAGCGCGAGCCCTATGAGCATGACATTGGTGGACGAGAAGACGTGATTGGTCGAGACCTCACCGGCGTTGATCAGGAACGCGATGAACAGCAGTACGGCGGCGGCGATGCCGAGCATGGGGACTCCTTCGTGAAGATCAGGTGGTCGAGCGATGGAGTCCGGATGCCCCGAGAAAGCCACCCGACACTACGTCGCGTGACGAATCCGCCGTTCCGCCGCCCGGCCGAAGAGTGCAACCACGGGGCGGCCTTCCACAGAAGAGGGGGCGAAAGTACAGGAAAGGGCGCGCCGTGGCAGCGCCCCTCCCGATGGGCGAAAGGACGGGCGATGAAGCTCCAGGACGAACTCCCCCTCGACCACCACCTGGCCGCCGTGTACCGCTGGGGGGCCGCCTTCTGCGGGGTGGTCCTGCTCGTCTTCGGCAGTCTCGGCTTCGCCGACGAACTCAGCCCGTTCGACACGAACGGGAGCGTCGCGGGGATGTCGACCAACGGCGCCCTCAGCCTGGTCTCGGTGACCGTCGGCCTGCTCCTGATCGCCGGAGCCGCCATCGGCGGGAACATCGCCTCCACGCTCAACATGGCGGTGGGAACGCTGTTCCTGCTCAGCGGATTCGTCCACATCTTCATCCTCGACCGGCCCGCCAACATCCTCGGCTTCGGGATGACGAACGTCGTCTTCAGCTTCGTCATGGGGCTGGTGATCCTGACGTTCGGCATGTACGGGCGCGTGTCGAGCAAGCTGTCCCACGACAATCCGTACTGGCAGCACCGCCACCCGCACGAGGCCGCCCGGGAATCCCTGGCCCACAACGGCCGGCGGACACCGGGAGGCGCGCTCACGGCCGGTACGAGGGCGACCGTCGCACGCGGCCCGGCAGAAGGACCCGGCCCGCACCGGGGCGGTTGAACGGTCCGCCCCGGACCCGCGGGCGGCGCTCGACCCGGGTCGCCGGGCAAGCGCCGCCACGGACCACCGCCCTAGGAAACGGTCCCGGCCGAGACCTCCACACGCTCACAGGCGACCGCGGCCTCCACCGGCCCGGTCGCCCGCCACACGCTCTCGTGGTCCTCGGCCAGCCCCAGTCCGGCCAGGCCCTTCAGATGCCCGAGCACGGTGGAGCGGCGGAAGCCCACGGCCGCGGTGAGTTCTGCGACCTCCACTCCCCCGGCGCCCGCTTCCGCCAGCCGCTCCCACGTACGCACGGCGTGACGGCTCAGTCCGCTCTCGCTCACCGTCCTGGACACGGCCTCGGCCCGCTCCCCGTTCTTGTCCTGCCCGGGAATGGGAGGACCTGCCTTCGCCGCCTGCGGGCCGGCCGCCCGCACCTGCTCCCGCACCTCACGCGGCGATCTCCTCGGTCCGACCGGACGGGGCGTCATGTTCACCTTGCGGTGCCTGCGGCCTTTGCTGTGTCGGCTCATCGATTCCTCATCTCCGCCTCGACGATGCTCACAGCAGGAGAACGAGCGAGAGCCGACCAGGTAGTTCAGCCGTTCGAAGGACAGGAACCGGCTGTCGTCGGGCCCTCGCCGCCCGGGCGCCGCCGCCCTCGGGACGGCTTCCCTCGCCGTACGCGGCTTCCCTCGCCGTACGCGCGCAGCGCCACCCGACCGGGCGGCGCCCCCGCGCGTACGCTCACCGCGGTCAGTGGAGCGGACCGGACATACCGACGCCCCGACTGTGCAGAGTCAGGACCTCGTGCGGCTGCGCGAGGGGCGGGGCGGCCGCGGCCGCCTTCGGCGAGACCGCCGGGGACATCCCGCTCCCCAGCAGTGCGGCCTGCCGCGCGCCCCGCCGCTCCTCCCCGGCCACGAGCAGGGCGTCGGCGGCGGCGACGGCCTCACGCACGCGGGTCGTCCCCGTCATCACACAGAGTGTGTACGTGACGTCCTCCAGGCCGCGGGCCGTCTCCGGGGTCTCCTTCTCGGCGTACGCGATCTTCAGGGCCGCGTAACGCGTCAGCAGCCTACGGACAACCTTCGGGTCGGGCACGAGCACGGCGAGGGCTCCTCTCTCGAGTTTTCGTCCGTGTGCCCGGGTTCGCGGCGGTTCATTCGCAACAACCGCCCCAGACAACCTATTTGGCCCAACGTGGCCTCGATGACGAAATCCCGCCCCCTTCAAGGTGTGCGCGGTGCGGACCGGCGTACCGCGAAAGGTGTGACGTAAGGGAAATAGGGCACTTGGGGATTCACGGCCTGTCCGGGCCGGTCCGGCGGCGGGCGCGGCCGCCGGTTGCGCCGGTGGTCGCATCGCGGCTGCCCGCGCCCGAGAACCCGCACGAGAAATCTGTGTGAAGGAAAGGAACATGGCGACTTCCACGAAACCGAATTACACGGTCCCCGGCATCAGCACGCACGACGGCGGCCGGATCATCGAGGTGCTGAGCATGCGACTGCACGCGCTCAACGACCTGTCGCTCACGCTGAAACACATCCACTGGAACGTGGTGGGCCCGCATTTCATCGCCGTGCACGAAATGCTCGACCCGCAGGTGGACCGCGTGCGAGAGATGGCGGACGACACCGCCGAAAGGATCTCCGCGCTCGGCGGGGTTCCGCACGGCACACCGGGGGCGCTCGTCGCCGAACGGACCTGGGACGACTACAGCGTCGGCCGCGCCGACGCCATCGCCCACCTCGGTGCCCTCGACCTCGTCTTCACCGGGATCGTGGAGGAACACCGCTCGGCCGTCGCCGAGGTCGGCAAGATCGATCCGGTGACCGAGGACCTCCTCATCGAACAGCTTCGCGCGCTCGAACATTTCCAGTGGTTCGTCCGGGCGCACCTGGAGAGTTCGGGCGGGTCCCTGTCGCAGGTCGGGGCGCGCACGGAGAACGAGGCCGCGCGATCGGCCCGGCAGGACGCCGCGCGTTAGGACCTGTCCGTCCCGATCAGGCAGCGGACGCGGGAAGCCGGCACGCGCCTGTGGGGCACGACGGCGGTACACGACGGTGCGGGGCCCGGACCGGGAGCGGAGGTCCGGGCCCCGCCGACGCGACCGCCGGGCCCCGTGTCACCCCCGGGCGAGGTAGCTGCGCACGGTCGTTCCGGACTCGTCGCTGTGCACACGTACGAGGTCCGAGAGGTAGTGCACGAGGAACAGGCCCCGTCCGCCGATCTGATCGGGACGTACGGGATGCCGGCCCGCCAGTGGGTCGCTCAGCCGTCCCTGGTCCTGTGCCTCGCACACGATCCGCTCGCTCTCGGCCCAGATCCGCAGGGTCCCCGAACCGCCCCCGTGCACCACGCTGTTGGTCGTCAGTTCCGCCACGACGAGGTTCAGGTCCTCCAGCCGGGCCCCTGACATCCCCCGGCTCCGGGCCTCGGTCAGGGCGAAGTCACGGGCGACGGGCAGGAGTTCGGCGTCGAAGCGGACAGTCGCGGCTCCCGGCGGATGGCGCAGCACCTGATTGAAGCGGGCCAGCACACCGTCCGGGTCGTAGGACGGGCCCGCGCACTGCCTCCCGGCGCCGATCACCACGGGGTGCGTGGCGTGGGCGTCGGCGATCACGTCCGGGGAGAGGGCGAGCGCGTCGTACGGGCAGAGGATCGTTACTTCCCGTCCCGCGAACGCCCGGTTGATCAAGGCTTCGTGCTGGACGCAGGCCGGGTACTCCTCCGCCGTGCGACCCGGCCAGATGGGCTCGCCGATGATACGTACGCGGACGCCTCGATGGGCGTCGGTGAACGCCCGCAGGACCGAGGGGATGATCCGGCCCGGGTTCCGGCCGGCCCGCGCCATGTCGATCCAGCGGACGCCGGCGCCGAGCGGTCCGAGCGCGTCGCGGACGAGTTCGAGGCGCGGGCGGGGAACGGCCACCGCCACCGGCTCCCCCGCGGCTACGCCGTCGGAGACGAAGCGTGTCGTCTCTTCCACGTACTCACGGTCGTCGCGGTAGATGAACGCCGGATGGACGAACGGTTCGCCGTGGAGTGCCGCCGTCGTCATGGCACGACCACCACGGCTCGGGGCCGGTGACCGCGGAGCGATGCCGCGCCGGGGTACGCCAGAGGCGAGCGCGACTGCGCCCGGCCGACTCTCCGCTCGATACCCACGGACTCACCCCGTGGGCCATTTTACGTCGCCGCTCCGACAGCGCGGCAGGCACCCGGCCGTGCCGGCGCCCCGCGACCGCGCCCGGTCCCCGAATGAACGCCTCCATCCCGCATCCGAACGGCGTCCGCGGCGGGAAGCAACCTTGCCCGCCGGTCAGGGGAGGCGAGGCGTTCGCGTCCCGCGGAATTTCGGAAACCGGGTGGCATGAGCGGTGTGATGCGGGGCAGACGGCCCCTGTCATCAATTTCCTGTGGACGATGTGGGGTGGACGGCATGGCAGCCGTGACGGCAGTGAGGGCAACGGACACGGCGCACCGGGCAGCGACGACCGTGGAGGGCACCCTTCCGCAGATCGACGAGCCGCTGAAGGTCAGTCCGAGGGACGCGCGGGAGCTGTCCCGCCAGTTCTTCGACCGGCTCTCCGTTCTGGAGGAGGGCACCCCTGAACACCAGTACGCGCGCAACACCCTGATCGAGATGAACCTCTCCCTCGTCCGCTACGCCGCCGCCCGCTTCCGCAGCCGCAGCCAGGGCGAGATGGAGGACATCGTCCAGGTCGGCACGATCGGGCTCATCAAGGCCATCGACCGTTTCGAGCTGTCCCGCGAGGTCGAGTTCACCTCCTTCGCGGTCCCTTACATCGTCGGTGAGATCAAGCGGTTCTTCCGCGACACGAGCTGGGCCGTCCATGTGCCCCGCCGGTTGCAGGAAGCGCGCGTCGAGCTCGCCAAGGCGACCGAGGAACTGCGCACCCGCCTCGGCCGTACGCCCACGACCCGTGAGCTGTCCGAGCTGATGTCCCTGTCCGAGGAAGAGGTCATCGAGGCCCGCAAGGCGTCGAACGGCTACAACTCCTCGTCCCTCGACGCCGCCCTCACGGCCGACGGCGGCGCGGACGGCGAGGCGGTCCTCGCGGACTTCATCGGTGCGGAGGACCCCTCGCTGGAACTGGTCGAGGACTTCAACTCCCTGGCACCGCTGATCGCCCAGCTCGACGAGCGTCAGCGCCGGATCATTCACCTGCGCTTCGTCGAGGAGCGCACCCAGGCGCAGATCGGTGAGGAGCTCGGCATCTCGCAGATGCACGTCTCCCGGCTGATCACCCGCATCATCAAGCGGCTGCGCACCGGGCTCCTCGACCCCGCGGTCGCCTGACACTCCCGCACGTCACCGCCCGTACGCCGATCCCGTCGGCCCGCCCCGGACTCCGGTCCGGGGGCGGGCCGACGGGATTTTCGTGTACGAGGTCCCGGCGATCCGGACCGAGAGGGTCCTGTGTATCCACTTCACTCCAAGTTATTCCTGCCACCGGCGACATTTTCGGGCCCCTGAAGAATTCCCTCCCGCGCTTTGTTCCGTCCCGGTCGTCTGGGTTAGCCTGCGGCGTATTTTCTTAACGGGACGTCCCGTGATCTGCGGGAATCCCACGGGCAGACGGGGGACCGTCCGTGGGCCCGGCGCGGTTCCGAGTTCCGTGTCACGGGACTCCAGGGGAGCGGAACGAGGGTGGCCATGACCAGGGCAGCGAGCGGGACGTCCGTACGGACGCCGGGTGAGCAGGAGTTGCGGCAACTGCTGGCCGGACTCACCGCCGTGCGCGACGGCGACTTCGGCACCCGGCTCCCCGACGAGGCCGGTGGCCTCCTGGGTGACATCGCCACCGTCTTCAACGGCATGGTCGACCAGTTGTCGGTGTTCACCTCGGAAGTGACCCGGGTGGCCCGCGAGGTGGGCACGGAGGGAACGCTCGGCGGTCAGGCGGAGGTACCGGGCGTTTCGGGCACCTGGGCCGACCTCACCGACTCGGTCAACGCCATGGCGGGAAATCTCACCACCCAGGTCCGCGACATCGCGCAGGTGGCCACCGCGGTCGCCAAGGGTGATCTCTCGCAGAAGATCGACGTGCCCGCGCGCGGTGAGATCCTCCAGCTGAAGGAGACCGTCAACACGATGGTCGACCAGCTCTCCGCGTTCGCCGACGAGGTCACCCGCGTCGCCCGCGAGGTCGGCACCGACGGACGCCTCGGCGGACAGGCCCAGGTTCCCGGGGTCGGCGGCGTCTGGCGCGACCTCACCGACTCGGTGAACTTCATGGCCGGCAACCTCACCGCCCAGGTCCGTAACGTGGCCCAGGTGACCACGGCGGTGGCCCAGGGAGATCTCTCCCAGAAGATCACCGTGGACGCGCGTGGCGAGATCCTGGAGCTGAAGAACACCATCAACACGATGGTCGACCAGCTCTCCGCCTTCGCCGACGAGGTCACCCGCGTCGCCCGCGAGGTCGGCACCGACGGCCGTCTCGGCGGACAGGCCGACGTCAAGGGCGTCAAGGGCACCTGGCGCGACCTCACCGACTCGGTGAACTTCATGGCGGGCAACCTCACCGCCCAGGTCCGCTCCATCGCCCAGGTGGCCACCGCGGTGGCCAAGGGCGACCTGTCGCAGAAGATCACCGTGGACGCGCGGGGCGAGATCCTGGAACTCAAGGAGACCATCAACACGATGGTCGAGCAGCTCTCGGCGTTCGCCGACGAGGTCACCCGCGTCGCCCGCGAGGTCGGCACGGCGGGCAACCTGGGCGGACAGGCCACCGTGCGGGGCGTCTCGGGCACCTGGAAGGACCTCACCGACAACGTCAACGTCATGGCGTCGAACCTGACCGGCCAGGTCCGCTCCATCGCGCAGGTGGCGACGGCCGTGGCCCGCGGCGACCTGTCGCAGAAGATCACCGTGGAGGCGGAGGGCGAGGTCGCGGCCCTGGCCGATGTCATCAACACGATGGTCGACACGCTGTCCGCGTTCGCCGACGAGGTCACCCGCGTCGCCCGCGAGGTCGGCACCGAGGGACGTCTCGGCGGCCAGGCCCACGTGCCCAATGTGGCGGGCACCTGGAAGGACCTGACCGACAACGTCAACTCGATGGCCAACAACCTCACCGGACAGGTGCGCAACATCGCCCTGGTGACGACGGCGGTGGCCAAGGGCGACCTGTCCAAGAAGATCGACGTCGACGCCCGGGGCGAGATCCTCGAACTCAAGACGACCATCAACACCATGGTCGACCAGCTCTCCGCCTTCGCCGCGGAGGTCACCCGCGTCGCGCGGGAGGTCGGCAGTGAGGGCAGGCTCGGCGGCCAGGCCGAGGTGGAGGGTGTCTCCGGCACCTGGAAGCGGCTGACCGAGAACGTGAACGAACTGGCCGGCAACCTCACGCGTCAGGTCCGCGCGATCGCCGAGGTCACCGGCGCCGTGGCCGAGGGCGACCTGACCCGGTCCATCACCGTGGAGGCCTCGGGCGAGGTCGCCGACCTGAAGGACAACATCAACTCCATGGTGGAGTCGCTGCGGGAGACCACGCGCGCCAACCAGGAGCAGGACTGGCTCAAGACGAACCTGGCCCGTATCTCCGGTCTCATGCAGGGATACCGCGACCTGGACGTGGTGGCCGACCTCATCATGGACGAGCTCACCCCGCTGGTCGCCGCGCAGTACGGCGCCTTCTACCTCGCCGAGGAGTCCGCGAAGGGCACGGAGCTCAGGCTGGTCGGCTCGTACGGATATCCCGACGAGGACGGGCGCCCCACCCGTATCCCCCTCGGCCGCTCGCTCGTCGGGCAGGCCGCCCGCAGCCGCCGGGCGATCACGGTGGACGACGTGCCGCCGGGCTACGTCACCATCTCCTCGGGTCTCGGACAGACCGCGCCGACGGCCCTGGTGGTGCTGCCCATCGTCGTCGAGGAGCAGGTGCTCGGCGTCATCGAGCTCGCTTCGGTCACCCGCTTCAAGCAGGGCCACCGGACGTTCCTGGAACAGCTGATGGAGACCATCGGCGTCAATGTCAGCACCATCGTGGCCAACGCCCGCACCGATGAGCTGCTGGGCGAGTCGCAGCGGCTGACCGCCGAACTCCAGGCCCGTTCCGAGGAGTTGCAGGTCCAGCAGGACGAACTCCAGCGCTCCAACGCCGAGCTGGAGGACAAAGCCTCGCTGCTCGCGACCCAGAACCGCGACATCGAGGCGAAGAACCTCCAGATCGAGCAGGCGCGGCAGGAACTGGAGGCACGGGCGCAGCAGTTGTCGCTGGCGTCCAAGTACAAGTCCGAGTTCCTCGCCAACATGAGCCACGAGCTGCGGACCCCGCTCAACAGCCTGCTCATCCTGGCCCAGTTGCTGGCGCAGAACCCCTCGCGCAATCTCACGCCGAAGCAGGTCGAGTACGCCGGCATCATCCACTCCGCTGGCTCCGATCTGCTCCAGCTCATCAACGACATCCTCGACCTCTCGAAGGTCGAGGCGGGCAAGATGGACGTGAGCCCCGAACGGGTCCCGCTGCGGCAGCTGCTCGAGTACGTCGAGGCCACCTTCCGCCCCATGACCTCGCAGAAGAGCCTGGAGTTCACGGTCAGCACGGCTCCCGGGGCCCCGGTCGACCTGCTCACCGACGACTCCCGGCTGCGCCAGGTACTGCGCAACCTGCTGTCGAACGCGGTCAAGTTCACCGAGCGGGGCCGGGTCGAGCTGCGTATCCAGCCGGCGGCCGACCACGAGATCCCCGCGGGTGTACCGCGCGGCGGCACGATCGCGGCCTTCCAGGTCAAGGACACCGGCATCGGCATCCCCGAGCAGCAGCTGGAGACGATCTTCGGCGCCTTCCAGCAGGCCGACGGCACCACGAGCCGCAAGTACGGCGGCACCGGTCTCGGTCTGTCCATCACCCGGGAGATCGCCCACCTGCTCGGCGGGGCGGTCACCGTCGACAGCACCCCCGGACAGGGCAGTACGTTCACGCTCTTCCTTCCGGTCGCACGGCCCGAGTTCGAGGAACTGCTGGCCGGCGGCCACGCGTCCGAGCCGGACCCGGAGGAGGGCACGGTGGCGCGGACCGAACCGCGGCACAGCGTCGCGGGTTCGACCGGCCTGCCCCGCCAACGGCGACGGCGGCTCCTGGTCGTAGAGGAGCGGCCGCGGGGGCTGCTGACGCTGGTGGCCGAGAGCGCGGTCGGGGATGTCGCGCGCAGCCGTGACGAGGGTGACGCGCGGGACAGCGTCGACGTCATCACCGTCGTCGGGGCGCAGGAGGCGGCGAGTGCCCTGGCCGCGGAACCCTGGCACTGCGTCGTGCTCGAACTGGGCATGCCCGAAGGCGAGACGGCCCGGTTCCTCGAAGCGGTCGAGGGGGACTCGGCCCTGGCGACCGTACCCGTCCTCGTCCACAACGGCAGCCGTGTCGACCTCGCGCAGGAACAGGCGCTCCAGTCCCGCTCGGGCGCACGGTCGCTGGAATTCCTGTCCAGCCTGGACGAGTTGCGCGAACGGATCGCCCTGCACCTGTCCGCGGAGCAGCCGGGGGACGTGGTGCCGCTCGTCCGGGCCGAGGAGGCCAGGCACCAGCCCGCGCGGCCGGTCGACGCCGCCTTCCAGGGCCGTACGGTGCTCGTCGTCGACGACGACGCCCGTAACCTCTTCGCCCTCAGCGGCATTCTGGAGCTGCACGGCTTCCAGGTGCTGCACGCGGAGAACGGCAGGAAGGGCATCGAGACGCTGCTCGGCCGGCCCGAGGTCTCGCTGATCCTGATGGACGTGATGATGCCCGAGATGGACGGGTACACCGCGACCGCCGAGATCCGCAAGATGCCCCGGTACGCCGACCTGCCGATCATCGCGGTGACGGCGAAGGCCATGCCCGGTGACCGGGAGAAGAGCCTGCTGTCGGGTGCCAGCGACCACGTCACCAAGCCGGTCGACACCGACGACCTCATCGCGTGTGTCCGACGCTGGCTCGGGGAGTGACATGACGCCCGGTATCCTCCGCCGCGGCCGTCCGGCGGGACACTCGCCGCCGCCGCCTCTCCCCCGCCCGCCCCAGGGTCCTTGCCGAGGAGTGGCCGCCCGATGAACAGTCCCGAGGCAACCGGCCCGGACGTCCCCGACTCCCCGGACGGCGTCACGGACGCCGGGCAGGCCGGCGACCACCCGGGCGTGGCCCGGACGTCCACGGTCGGCCGGCTGGCCGCCACCGTCGAACGGCTGCGCCGCGAGGTGCGGGCCGCCCAGGCGGAAGCCGACGGGCGGGCCCTCATCGAGCTGGCCAAGGGCATCCTGGTCGAGCGGCTGGGCTGCGGACCGGCGCAGGCCGCCCGCCAGCTCACCGAACTCGCCGAACAGGCCAAGGTGCCGCAGCTCCAGCTCGCGGTCGAGATCATCAACCAGGCGGCGCACGACCGGCTTTCGGAGGTGACCAGCGCCTTCCTCTCCACCACCGCGGACCCGCCGAAGGACGACGCTCCCGCCGTACGGCTGCGCGCGGCCGAGAGCGGCGCGCTGGCGGCCGGCGACACCCAGGCGGTGGCCGACTCCCTGCTCCAGCACGCGCTGACCCCGCTCGGCGCGGTCGCGGTGGCCATCTGGGCGGCGGACGCCGACGGCTCGCTCTCGCTGGCGGGCAGCGCGGGGTTCTCGGCGGCCGAGGCCCGGCGCTGGCGTTACGTTCCGCCGGGCGTGGCGACGATGGCACGCCGTGCTCTGTCCGACCGTACGGCGCACTGGGCCGGCTCGCTGGCGGACACCGGGCTGCCGTCGATCGGGCACGCGGAGTATCCGGACGGCGGACGGGTCGCGGTACCGGCGGGATCCGGGGGCCGGCTGCACGGTGTCCTGGAGATCGCCTGGCCCTCCGCCCTCGGACCTCAGCCACCGCAGGTGGTCCGTCAGGTCGAGGCGCTGGCCGAACTGTGCTCGCACACGCTGGAGACCCACCCGCGGCCGGGCGACCACCAGGACGTGCGGGGCACGGCCGACGTCTACGAACTGATCGACCTGGTGGACGGGCTGCACGATCCGGCCCTGGTCCTGGTGCCCCAGCTCGACGACAAGGGACGGCTCACCGACTTCCGCATCCGCCATGTGAACGGGCGCTTCCTCGATCCGGCCGGCCGGCCGCGCGGCACGGTTCAAGGGGCGCTGCTGCTCGAGGCCTACCCGCTGGCCGCAGGGGACAGCGGCCTGTTCCAGTGCGTCGAGCGCGTCTACGCCACCGGAGAGGCCTTCCGGGCCCGGCGCATGGATCTGACGGCACTGGTCGACCAGGTGCGGCTGTCGGCCGTGGCCGACATCAGCGTCAGCCGGCACGGTGGATGTGTGCTGCTCATCTGGCGCATAGAGGACGAGACGGCACGGCTGGCGAGCCTGCTCCAGCACGCCCAGCGGCTCGGCAGGATCGGCGGTTTCGAGGAGAACCTGCTGACCGGCGAGACCATCTGGAACGAGACGCTCCTCGATCTGTACGGCCGCTCCCCCTCGGGCGCTCCCGTCCCGCTGGAGGAACTGGCCGCCCACGCCCACCCCGACGACGCCGTCACCATCGGCCGCTTCCTGCGGACCGTCCTGCACCATCGCCGGCCGGCCACGGCCGCGTTCCGGTTGCAGCGCCCCGACGGGGTGACCCGGCACATCCGCGTGGTGGCCGAGCCGGTGCTGGACTCCGACGACCGGCTGTTCGTGGTCCGCGGGGCCTATCAGGACATCTCGGCGCAGCACTGGACCGAGGTGGCGCTGGCCGTGACCCGCGACCAGCTGGCGCACACCGAACAGCAGGCGCACGAGCGCAACCGGCTGACCCTCCAGCTCCAGCACGCGATCATGCCGCCGGCCCATGCGCCGTTGCGGGCCCCGGGCCTCGACGTGGCGGTGCGCTACCGGCCGGCGGAGACCGAGCAGCTCGTCGGCGGTGACTGGTACGACGCCGTCGTGCTGTCCTCGGGACTGGTCCTGCTGTGTGTCGGCGACGTCGCCGGCCACGGGATCGAGGCCGCGACCAGCATGGTGGTGCTGCGCAACGCGCTGCGCGGACTCGCCGTGACGGGTGCGGGGCCCGGGCAGCTGCTGTCCTGGCTCAACATCGTGGCGCACCATCTGACGGGCGGGATCACCGCCACCGCGGTCTGCGGGATCTACGATCCGCGCAGCCGCGTCCTTCGCTGGGCGAGGGCCGGACATCTGCCGCCGGTTCTGGTCCGGGACGAGGACGCCAATCCGCTGCCGCTCCTCAAGGGCATCCTGCTCGGCGCCGTCCCCGAGGCGACGTTCGAGGAGGACGAGGTGCAGCTGGAGGTCTCCGACACGCTGCTGATGTACACGGACGGTCTGATCGAACGCCGTGACCGCTCGGTGGAGGTGTCGCTGCGCCAGCTGCTCAACGCGGCCCGTACGACGTCCGGGACGCTGGACCATCAGCTCGACCGGCTCCTGACGTACAGCAGGTCCGACACCGACGACGACACCTGCATCGTCGGCATCCGGGTGGAGTAGGCCCGTACGAACGGGTGGATCAGCCCTGTACGAAGGGGTGGAGCGGGCCCGTACGAAGGGTGGAGTCGGCCGAAACGGATGCGGCCCCGCGGGCAGCCGGGGGGAGTGACTGCCTGCGGGGCCGTACAGCTCGGGCTTAGCCAGGGGGGTAGCTTCCCGAGCTGTCCCAGAATGCTGGTGCCCCGGTCTCGGCGAAGCATGCACACGAGTTTCCGGCGGGTTTTCCCCTCGTATGGCCGAGCGACGGGCTCAGGAACGTTCCCGCAGGACCCGCAGCAGCGGCTCCAGGGAGTCCGTGACACACCGCGCGGGGATCCCGGCCTCCTCCAGCGCCCGCGCTCGGTCGGGATGGCGGGCGTATCCGAGGAAGCGGACCCCCCGGCGGTGAGCGGCCGCGTGGTCCGCGGGAGTGCCGCCGATCAGCAGCGAGGCGTCCGGATCGGCCCCCATGGCGCTCAGGGCCAGGTCCAGCGCCGCCGGACGGGGCGTGAGCGTTCCCGGGCCGGGAGTCCGGCCGAATATGTGCGGGGCGAAGCAGGGCGTGAGACCTCGTGCGTCCAGGTACGAGGTGACGGCCGGGGCCGAGGTGCCGGTCGCCACGGCGAGCCTCGCCCCGACGGCCGCCCAGGTGTGGATCAGCGGGTCCGCGTACGCCGTCGGCATCGCGGTGCGCACCGCGTCCAGCTCGGTCCGGGTGAGCCACTCGTCGAGCCGGGCGACGGCCTCGCTGCCGGGACATCGACCGACCACCTCCGTCAGGGCGCGGTAGGGATCCGTACGGCCGCGCTCCTCCTCGGTGAGCACCGCGCGCAGGGCCGGTTCCGTCAGCCGGTCCAGCTGGGCCCGCGCCGCGGCCGTCGCCGAGGGGCCGGAGAACAGCCGGCAGATCGGGCCGTCGAAGCGGAACACGACATACCGGGTCCGCGCGACCAGTTCCCGAACGTTCTCGATCCGACTCGTCACCACCTTGGTCTGTCCAGTCCCGGCAGTCACCAATCGAACGAGTGTCGGCCAGTCACCGCCGACCGTCGCGGCTCCGGCTCCGCCACCGGTCCTCCGACGGGTCCGGCCCGGACGGGCGGGGCCGGGCGGGGGTCAATGGGCCATGTCCGCGAGGTGCGGAACCACGCGGGTCAGCCGCAGGACGCCCCACAGGACGATCCCGGCGCCGATCAGCTCGGGGACCAGCCACCAGCCCGTGCGGACGGTCTCGCCGAAGAGCGTGACACCGAGCACCAGGCTGAGCGTCGCGTCGCCGATGGTCAGCGCGGGCTGCGAGGCGGCCAGCGGGCCGGCCTGAAGGGCGTTCTCCAGCAGCAGGACGGCGGTGATCCCGGTCAGGGCGAATCCGTACGTCTGCCACGCGCCGAGGAACGCCGAGAAGCCGTCGTCCTCGAGCGTGCCCACGGCCGATTTGAGGAGGGCCGCGGTCAGCGCGTTGCTGATGGCCGACGCCGTTCCCAGCACGGCGGCGCGGAAGAGCGGCGGGCGGCCGGGGCGGGCCACGGCGACCGCGGCCGCCACTGTTCCCAGACACAGGATCAGTGCCGGGATCCAGCGCTCCATGGAGGCGTCGGACCGTGCTCCCGAGGGCGCGGCCGACAGCAGGACGAGACCGAGACCGGCCACGACCCCGGCGACGGCCTGCCACGCCGCCCGCGACAGACGGCGGTGCAGCAGCGGGACGGCGATCATCAGGGCGAGGGGCAGCTCCAGGATGAACAGGGGCTGCACCAGCGACAGTGGTCCGTTCGCCAGCGCGAGGGCCTGGAAGAGCGCCGCCCCGATCACCCCGGCGATGCCGATCAGCCAGGGCGGCTGCCGGGCCAGCCGGACGATGAGCCGCAGTCCGCCGCCTTCGGTGAGGCGGGAGGCCGCCTTGCGCTGGAACGCCGTGCCCATCGCGTTGCTGGCGGCCCCGAGGAGGGCGAACAGCACGGCCAGTCCTGTCACCCCTCCACCATGCCCCGGGACCGGTGTCCGGGCCTCTCTGGGCACGGGCCGCCGGGTCCGCCCCGGGACCGCGTCTGATTCAGCCGGCGATGCGGACAGCGGACAGCGGGCAGCGGGCAGCGGGCAGCGGGCAGCGGGTCGGCTGGACGAGGCGCGCCGGGGTGAAACACCGATGACGGGGCACACGCCCTCTGGAGCCCCGTCATCCCATCCCCGTGGTGACGGGGCTTCGCTCCGCTCGCGGCACCGGGGCCTCCCGCGTCGGCCGTCTCCCTTCCCCGTTCTCGAAGTCGCCGCTCCCCGCCCGTTCCGGCCCGCCCGCGTCCCCGGGCCGATCAAAATGCGCGACGGCATGGATGGGAGGAGCGTGGTGGCAAAGGGAGGAGTGCCATGGGCACGAAGGCCGCGCCCGCTCGGCGGGACGACCGCCTGGGATGGCTGCGCGGCTCGCCCCCTCCGCGCTGGGTACGGCTGCTGCCGCCCGTTCTGCTGGTGGGCGTCTGCGCGGGAGAACTCGCGAGCAGTGAGCCGCTGGACATCGGCTTCCTGCTGGGCGCCATCCCCTCCCTGGCCGTCCTCTCCTACGGCCCCCTGGCGACGGCCGCCTTCGGCGCGGTCGTCGTGGTCCTGCTGAACGTCCCCGCACTCCGGCTCAACCATCCGGGCAACGCGGACCTGCTCACCATCGGCTTCATCGCCGTGCTCAGCGTGTTCGTGGCCCTCGTCCGCACCCGCAGGGACGCCCATCTGGTCACCGTGCGCTCGGTGGCGGAGGCCGCCCAGCTCGCCGTGCTGCCGCCGCTGCCCGACCGCGTCGGCGCGGTCCGCTGCACCGCGCTGTACCGGCCCGCGCAGCAGGAGACGCTGGTCGGCGGTGACTTCTTCGACGTGCGGGACGGGCCTTTCGGGGTCCGGGCCGTGATGGGCGACGTACAGGGACACGGGCTGTCGGCCGTGGGAACGGTCGCCTCGCTGCTCGGGGCGTTCCGGGAGACGGTGCTGGACCAGCGTGATCTGGAGGCGGCCGCGGCCCGGCTCGATCGCAGGCTGGTCGTGGACTCCGCGTCGGTCGATCACGCCGAACTGTTCGCCACCGCGCTGCTCCTGGAGTTCCCGCCCGGGACCGGTACGGTGCGGCTGGTGTCCTGCGGGCATCCCTCACCCATGCTTCTGCGCGGCACGAAGGCCCTCGAACTCGACACCGAGCCTGGGTCCCCGCTGGGGCTCGGGTTCTTCGAGCTGTCCCCGCCGAAGGTGCGCACCGTCGAGCTGGAGCCCGGCGACCGGCTGTTCATCGCGTCGGACGGCGTGAGCGAGAGCCGGGACACCACCGGCGCCTTCTATCCACTGCCGGACCGGCTGGCCGGGTTCGTCGAGGAGTCGTCGGACGCGCTCGTCGACCGCGTGTGGGAGGACCTGGTCCGGTTCTGCCCGTCGATCCGCGACGACGTCTCCATCCTGGTCCTGTCGCCATGGCCCCGCGGTGACCGGGGCGGGCGCGCCGCCGGCGACACCGGCGCGGACGAGGACACCGGCGCGGAGGCCGACGGCGGCTGAGAGCTCTTCGTCAGGCCGCCGCGATGTCGAGTGCCGCGATGTACCCGAAGGTCATCGCGGGACCGATCGTCGAGCCCGCGCCCGCGTAACTGTGGCCCATGACGGCCGCGCTGGCGTTGCCCGCCGCGTACAGGCCGGGGATCACCGTGCCGTCCGGGCGCAGGACGCGGGCGCGGGCGTCGGTGCGCAGGCCGCCCTTGGTGCCGAGGTCGCCGGGGACGATCCTGAAGGCGTGGAACGGAGGGAGCCACAGCGGGGCGAGGCAGGAGTCGGGGAGGATCGCGGGGTCCGTGTAGTAGTGGTCGTAGGCGCTGGCGCCGCGGTGGAAGTCGGTGTCCTTGCCGCTGAGGGCCAGGCTGTTGAAGCGGCTGACGGTGGTGCGCAGTGCGGCGGCGGGGACACCGATCCGGCCGGCGAGGTCGTCCAGGGTCCATGCCTTGTACGCGGCGCCCGAGGTGTACCAGGAGTCGGGGAACGGGAAGGTCGGCGCGACGTCCTTGAACAGGTAGCGGTTGCGGTAGTTCTGGTCGACGACCAGCCACGCCGGGATGTCCGGAGCGCTCGGGTTGCGGTCGTACATGGTGTGCACGACGTCGCTGTAGGGCCCGGCCTCGTTGACGAAGCGCGCGCCGGCCGCGTTGACCAGCAGCCCTCCGGGCAGTGTGCGTTCGGCGAGGCAGAAGTAGGGCTGGTCGGGCAGCGGGACGGCCGGGCCCCACCAGGCGTCGTCCATCAGGTCCAGCGCCGCCCCGGCCCGGCGCCCCGCCTGGATGCCGTCGCCGGTGTTCTCCTTGGCGCCCACCGTCCAGGCGGTCCCGATGGGCTGCCGCTGGAACTCGGCGCGCATGGCCGCGTTGTGCTCGAAGCCGCCGGAACCGACGACGACCCCGCGCCGGGCCCTGAACAGGCCGGGCACGCCGTTCTGCGTGACCACCGCGCCCGTGACCGTGCCGTTCTCCACGAACAGGTCGGACAGCGGGGTGTTCAGCCGTACCGGGACCTGGGCGGCGAGCAGGCCGGCGCGCAGCCCGGCGGCGAGCGACTGGCCCATCGTCAGCGGCTTCTGGCCCAGCAGGGCCGCGCTGGTGCCGCGGGCCAGACACGCGGTGGCGACGGCCGCGCCCTTCGCGCTCACGGCGGCGAGGGTGAGCCACTTGTAGTCGGCGCTGAAGACGACCATGCCGGCCGGGACGGCCATGTACGCCGGGTTGAGGTGGGCGAGTTCGGCTCCGAGGATGTTGCCGTCGAGCTGGTCGGGCTCCATGGAGCGGCCGCCGGTCAGGCCGCCGGGGAGCTCCGGGTAGTAGTCGCTGTATCCCTCCATCCAGCGGAAGCGCAGCGGGCTGTTGGCCATGACGAAGGAGATCATGGCCGGTCCGTGGCCGAGGAAGGCCTGCTGCCGGTCGGCGGAGACGTCCGGGCCGACGACGGCCGCGAGGTAGGCGGCGGCCTTCGCCGGGGTGTCGGGGACGCCGGCGGCGAGGATCACCGGGTTGTTGGGGATCCAGATGCCCGCGCCGGAGCGGGCCGCGGAACCTCCGAAGGTGGCCGCCTTCTCCAGAACGACGCAGCTCAGTCCCTGTTTCGCGGCGGTGAGCGCCGCGGTCATCCCGGCGGCTCCCGAGCCGACCACGACGACGTCGTACGTGCCGAGCAGGGGCAGGTCGGCCGCCGTGGCGGAACCGGCGATGCCCGCGGCAAGCGCGAGAGCGGCTCCCGTGGCCGTGCCGAGCACCCCGCGCCGTGTGGGGCCTTGTGCCGGGAAGGAGTCGGTGCGTCCGACGGGGTCCGCGCTCGGGGACATGGCAGGGCTCTCCAGCGGGGCGAGGGAATGTGAGGCGTTCCGTTGCTCCGGGAGCCGACAGGCCCCCGCCGTACCGATTCTGATGCAGCGTCAGGAATGTCGCGCGAGGGTCTTGTGAAGTCAAGGGCAAGTCGGCCAGAGCTCGCCGATCACCGCAAGATCGGACAGAAGTTACCAACCGGTATGTAGTGACTTGACAAGCCGGTGACAGTAGAACCTGTTCCCACTCATCTAGAGTGAGGAGTGTCACGTGGGTGACATCAACCAGCACGAAAAGGATTCCAGAGGTGTCTCGCGCCGACGATTCATAGCTGGAACAGGTTCTATTCTTGGAGCAGTGAGCCTTGCCGGTCGCGCCGTCGCGGCCCCCGCTCAGATCGCCACGGCGGCCTCGGCGATCCCTTCCGGAGCACACGTCCCCGTCCTGGTGATCGGCACCGGGTACGGCGGTTCCGTCGCCGCCCTGCGGCTCGCCCAGGCGGGCGTCGACGTGCAGATGGTCGAGATGGGCATGGCCTGGGACACACCGGGCTCGGACGGCAAGATCTTCGCCAACACGACCAGCCCGGACCAGCGTTCGTACTGGCTGCGCACCAGGACCAAGCAGCCCCTCAGCAACTTCCTCGGCTTCCCGATCGACAAGGACATCCCCCGCTACACGGGGATCCTGGACGCCGAGGAGATGGGCCAGATCATCGTGTACCAGGGCCGGGGCGTCGGCGGCGGCTCCCTGGTCAACGGAGGCATGGCGGTCACCCCCAAACGGGAGAACTTCGGCGCCATCCTCCCGTCGGTGAACGCCGACGAGATGTACGCGACCTACTACCCGCGGGCCAACGCCACGCTCGGCACGGGCCTCATCGACCCGGCGTGGTTCGACACCACCGCCTGCTACCAGTACGCACGCCTCGGCCGCAAGCAGGCCCAGCGCTCCGGATTCCCCTTCGTCTTCGTGCCCGACGTGTACGACTGGGACTACATGAAGCAGGAGGCCGCGGGCAGCGTCACCAAATCGGCCCTCGCCGGAGAGATCCTCTACGGCAACAACTACGGCAAGAAGTCGCTCCAGAAGACCTATCTCGCCCAGGCCGCGGCCACCGGCAGGGTCACCGTCTCACCGCTGCACAAGGTCACTTCGGTCTCCCCCGCGGCCGGCGGCGGCTACACCGTCCTGATCGACCAGCTCAACACCAACGGCGACGCCACGGCTTCCAAGACGGTGACCGCCGACCGGGTGTTCTTCGCGGCCGGAAGCGTGGGGACCAGCAAGCTGCTGGTCAAGCTGAAGGCGACCGGCGCGCTGCCCGGGCTGAACGGCGAGATCGGCCAGGGCTGGGGCGACAACGGGAACGTCATGTGCGGCCGGGCGAACCAGATATGGGACCCGACCGGCTCGCTCCAGGCCAGTATCCCCTGCGGCGGCATCGACAACTGGACCGCGGGCGGCGCCTTCGCCGAGGTGGCACCGCTGCCCACCGGCATCGAGACCTGGGCCTCGTTCTACCTGTCCATCACCAAGAACCCGAACCGTGCCCGGTTCACCTGGAACGCCTCCACCGGCAACGTCGACCTCAACTGGCAGACCGCCTGGAAGCAGCCCGCCATCGACATGGCGAAGACGATCTTCGACAAGATCAACGCGAAGGAGGGCACGATCTACCGGACCGATCTCTTCGGTGTGTACAAGATCTGGGGCGACCACCTCACCTACCACCCGCTCGGCGGCGCCGTGCTCGACAAGGCCACCGACAACTACGGTCGCCTGCAAGGCTATTCGGGCCTGTACGTCATCGACGGCGCGCTGATTCCCGGCAACACCAGCGTCAATCCGTTCGTCACCATCACCGCACTCGCCGAAAGGAACATCGAGAACATCATCGCCGTGGACCTCTGAGGGGCGCGGGCCTCGTGAGAGGCCCGGAGCGGCTCGGCGGGCCTCGGTCGTACGGGTTCGGACGCGGTCAATGGGTCGGCAGCACGCACACGGCGTCGAGGCCGAGCACATGGTTGAGCCGGCCGAACGCCAGCCAGGAGCCGACGCTCATGGTCAGCTCCACGATCTCCCGCTGGCTGTACAGCGCCGTCATCCGGGTCCAGAACTCCTCGTCCAGACCATGGTGATCCAGGGCGTACCGCTCGGCGTACTCGGCGGCCAGTCGTGTCCGGTCGTCGAAGGCGTCGGCGGTACGCCACTGGGTCACCGCGTCCGCGAACTCCTCCTCGACCTTGTCGCCGTCCCGTTCCGTACGCCAGTCGAGGCAGAACAGACACCCGTTGATCTGCGCGATGCGCAGCCGGGCGGCCTCGAACTCGCGCAGCCCCAGCGTCGTGTGCTCGTACACCGACAGGGAGAAGTTCGCGGCGGCCATGCCGATGCCGGGCACCAACTCGCCCCACACGTATCCGATCGGTTCCTGCCCCTCGGGGATGTCGATGCGCAGGGTCATGGGTCACTTCCTTCCCAGTCGGCCGACTGCGGGACGCAGCGGGACGTCGAGTGCGTCGTAGAGCCCCGGTTCCGCGTCCACCAGCCAGTCGATGGCGCCGACCAGGCGGCCGACCGCGGTGGCGTTCCCGCCGGCGGAGCGGTTCTCGCCCTCGTCGGTGGCCGCGACGGTGACCTCGATGCGCGGGCGCCCCTCGATGATCACCCGGTGGGCACCGTCACCGTCCGGCGGCGACGGCCAGTCCGGGGCGCAGGAGGCATGGATCCGGGTGATGTGCTCGATGACGATCCGGGGCTCTCCCCCGACGATTCCCCGCACTTCGAAGCGGACCGCGCCCTGAGTGCCGGCCTCGAACTCGCCCATGGTGCGGGTGCTCACGGTGTCCGTCAGCGGGCGCCGCTCCAACGTCTCGCGGATGTCGTCGAGTTCGACGCCGAGGGCCCGCGCCATGAGCCGTATCTGGCCACCCCACACCATGGTCGGGATCGAGGGGGCGAGCATCGGCGGCTCGTAGTCCATCGGCTGCCCCATGCCGACCAAGTACCGTACGGATTCCTCCTGTTCGTACGTCGAGTAGTCGAAGATCTCCTGGCAGCGGATGGCGTCGATCGTGGTGCCCAGACCGCTGATCAGCAGCGGGAGGACGTCATTGCCCCAGCCCGGATCGACTCCGGAGACGAACAGGGAGCCGCCGCCTTCCGCGATGGCGGCGAGCACGGGGTCGCGGAACTCGGGCGGGGCGCTGCGCTGGTCGTAGAGCGGATAGAGGGCGGGGGTGACGACCACCGCACCGGCCCGGATCGCCCTGCCGATGTCGGCGAGGGCGTCGTCGGGGCGGATGTCGCCGGTGGCCGCGTAGACCACGGCTCCCGGGCGCGAGGCCAGGACCGCTTCGATGTCGTCGCTCGCCGCGACACCGAGGCCGTGGCCGAGTCCGGCGAGCTCGCCCGCGTCGCGGCCCACCTTGCCGGGGTCGTGGACGAGGACGGCCGCGAGTTTCAGTTCCGGGTGGGCCTCGACGGCGCGGATGGCCGCGCGGCCGACATTGCCGGTACCCCAGACCACCGTGGAAATCATGCGGCGGAGGGTAGCGAGAGCGCCGCGAGGTTCCTATAGCCGCGACCGCGGAGAATTCCGTCGAAAATCCGGCCACCCTCTAAGCTCGAACCATGGCCAAGTACTTCGACGTTCACCCGGAAAACCCGCAGCGCCGCATCATCGGCCAAGTGGTGGAGATCGTCCGCAGCGGCGGGCTGATCGTCTACCCGACGGACTCCTGCTTCGCGCTCGGCTGCGCGCTCGGCAACCGGGACGGGATCGACCGCATCCGCTCGATCCGCCAGTTGGACGAGCGCCACCACTTCACGCTGATGTGCGAGGACTTCGCCCAGCTGGGGCACTTCGTACGGATCGACAACGCGGTCTTCCGCACGGTCAAGGCGGCTACGCCCGGCAGTTACACCTTCATCCTCCCGGCGACGAAGGAGGCTCCGCGCCGGCTGCTGCACCCGAAGAAGAAAACCGTCGGGGTGCGGATTCCCGACCACGCCGTCGCGCAGGCGATCCTCGCCGAACTGGGCGAACCGCTGCTGTCGAGCACCCTGCTCCTGCCGGACGAGGACAAGCCGCTGACCCAGGGCTGGGAGATCAAGGACCGCCTCGACCACGTGGTGGACGCCGTCATCGACTCCGGCGACTGCGGCACCGAGCCGACGACCGTCGTCGACTTCTCCGGCGCGGAACCCGAGCTCGTACGCCTCGGAGCGGGTGACCCGTCCCGGTTCGAGTAGCCCCGGAAAGCGGCGTGCGACGTGGGTCGTCCTCACGGAGGACCCACGTCGCGGCCGTTGTGTGGGGGGATACCGGGTACTGAAGGTCAGCTGGTCGTCAGTGCGGTGTCATCCACGACGAAGCTGGTCTGGAGCGAGGAGTCCTCGACGCCGCTGAACTTCAGCGCGACGGTCGAACCGGCGAAGGAGGACAGGTCGAAGGTCTTCTGGGTGTAGCCGGTGGCCTTGTTGAGGTTGGAGTAGGTCGCCAGCGTGGTCGATCCGGCCGTGACCGTCAGCTTGTCGTACGCGGTGCTGGTGGTCGTCTCGGCCGTGTCGATGTGCAGGTAGAACGTCAGCGTGGCCTTGCAGCCGCTCGGGACGGCCACCGACTGGGACAGCGTGTCGGTGTGCGTCGAGCCGTAGCCGTCCATCCACGCCTTGTAGGAGCCACCGTGGGCCGCCTGGCTGCTGGAGTTGGTGATGACTCCGCTGGAGGCGGTCCAGGTGGTGCTGCCCGACTCGAAGCCGGGGTTGCCGAGGAGCTGCGCCGAGGTGCAGGTGCCACCACCGCCGGAGGTGCTGACCGTCCAGGTGAAGGTCGCGGTTCCGGTCGCGCCGGTGCTGTCCGTGACGGTGACGGTCGTGCTGTACGTCCCCGCCGTGGTCGGCGTACCGGTGATGGCGCCCGTCGAGCTGCTGATCGACAGACCGGTCGGCAGACCGGAGGCGGCGTAGGTCAGGGAGCCGCTGTTGGTGCTGCTGGCCGAGACCTGAAGGCTCACCGTGGTGCCGACGGTGGAGGACTGGCTGCCCGGGTTGGTGACGGTCACACCGCTGGTCGGCGGGGTGACGTGGCTGCCGACCGCGATGCCGGCGAACGCGTTCGCCACGCCCGCGTACTGGGTGGAGCTGGCGCCGTAGAGCGCCGTGGCGGCGTTCAGCGCGGCGGTGCGGGCACCCGCGTAGTTTGTGCTCGACGTCATGTACGTCGTCAGCGCCTTGTACCAGATCTGGAGGGCCGCGGCCCGGCCGATACCCGCGACGGCCACGCCGTCGGAGGTCGTGCTGTTGTAGGTGACGCCGTTGATCACCTTGCTGCCGCTGCCCTCGGAGAGCAGGTAGAACATGTGGTTCGCCGGGCCCGAGGAGTAGTGGACGTCGAGGTTGCCGACACCCGAGTACCAACTGTCCGCGGAACTGCCGTCCTTGCTCGGCTTGTCCATGTAACGCAGCGGCGAGCCGTCGCCGTTGATGTCGATCTTCTCACCGATGAGGTAGTCGCCCACGTCGGTCGAGTTGTTGGCGTAGAACTCCACGCCGGTGCCGAAGATGTCCGAGGTCGCCTCGTTCAGACCGCCGGACTCACCCGTGTAGTTCAGGCCCGCGGTGTTGGAGGTGACGCCGTGGCTCATCTCGTGGCCCGCGACGTCCAGCGAGGTCAGCGCGTGGGTGCTGCTGGTGCCGTCGCCGTACGTCATGCAGAAGCAGCTGTCGTCCCAGAAGGCGTTGACGTACGCCGAGCTGTAGTGGACGCGCGAGTAGGCGGCGACGCCGTCGTTCTTGATGCCGCTGCGGCCGAAGGTGTTCTTGTAGAAGTCCCAGGTCATCTGGGCGCCGTAGGCGGCGTCCGCTCCGGCCGTCTGCGTGTTGGAGCCCGCGCCGGTGCCCCAGACGTCGTCCGAGTCCGTCATCAGCGTGCCGGTGCCGGAGGTGCCGTTGTTCAGCGAGTACGTCTTGTGACCACCGCGTGTGGTGTCGTACAGCTGGTACGTCGACCCGGACAGCGTGGTGTTCAGCGTGACCGAACCGCTGTACTGGGTGTTGCCGGTGCCGGTCTCGATGCCCTCGTACCGGGTGAGTTCCTTGCCGGTGGTGGCGTCGGTGACGACGTGCAGCTTGCTCGGCGTACCGTCGTCCTGGACGCCGCTGACCACGGTCTCCCAGGCGAGCCTGGGGGTGCCGTTGCCGGCCCAGATGACCTTGCGGGCGCTCTCCGTGGCGGGCTTGTCCGCCTTGAGCGCCTTCGCCGCCTTGAGCGCCTGGGCCCCGGCGGTGGCCTTGGTGACGGACGCGGCGGTGCTCGCTACCTTGATGGTGTGCCTGTTGTTGAAGGTCGTGCTCACCGTGCCGGTGGCCTGCGAGGCCGGCGGGGTGTGGACCACGATGTCGCCGCCGAGCACCGGGAGGCCGGCGTAGGTGCGCTCGTAACGGGTGTGCAGGGTGCCGTCGTTGTCCTTGACGACGTCCTTGACGACCAGCTTCTCCTTCGAGCCGAGGCCCAGGGTTCCGGCGGTCGCGGTGGTCTGCTTCGATGCCTTCGTCAGCAGCGCCAGGTGCTGGGCCGTGGTGAGCTTGGCCTCAAGTCCCCCCGTGCGCAGGGGGGTTGTGTGGGGGGCGGGCTTGGCGACGGCCGGGACCGTCTGTATGCCGACAGCCAGGAACGCGGCGGTGGCCACCAGGGCTCCGGCCGCGGTCGCCTGACGGGGGAGGTGTCTCACTCGTACTCCTACTGCTTCGGCCGCGGTCGGCGGCCGGTGACAGACCGGGCAGACGGGATGTGCTGTCCGGGAAGAGCTGAGCAGGGGCGCGCGGGAACGCGGCTGTGGGCAGACCATGGACGACCTGTCCCACAGGTGTGGGAAGGATGGCACTTTTGACCTAGGCATGACATGGCCTTGGAGTCGATCGAGGGTTATCCCTACGCCCGCGCGCCGAAACCCCTGCGGCGCACCACGTTCCCCGCCCGCGCCACCGGCACCCACCGCCTCGGCGCGCCCAAGCACCGCGCACCGCACGGCAGTTGCCGCCCGGCACGCGGTTCACGTCATGCGTTGTTCGGCCCCGACGATAGGACGCCCGGGCCGCGGAGCGAAGGACGGGCGGGCGCGGTCGGCGGAGCGACGACCGGGCGAACGGCCGGGAGGCCCGAGCCGCGGCCGGGAGGCCGAACAGCTCCGCGCGGCTGAGCGAAGGCCCGGAGGCGGCCGGGTCAGGGCCGGCCCGCTCCCGGTACCTCGACCCGGGTGGCCAGCACCTGGCCGGAGCCGGGTGTCACCAACTCGGACTCGGTCATGCCGCGCCAGACGGCGGCCACGACGAACAGCGTCCGCCGGTCGTGCCCGCCCAGCACACAGGCGAACCCACCGCGGTCGAGGTCCACCCGGTCCAGCACCGCACCTCCCTCGGCGACACGCACACAGCGCCGGCCCGGTACGTCGGCGTACCAGACCGCGTTCTCCGCGTCGACGCAGATGCCGTCCGGAGTCCCCTCCCCCAGCTCGGCCCAGACACGCCGGCCCGACAGAGCGCCGTCCGGGCCGATGCCGAAGGCGACCAGAGCGTGCCGGTAGGAGTCGGCGACGATCAGGGTGGAGCCGTCGGCCGTCACGGCCATCCCGTTGGGAAACGCGATGTCGTCGGCCACCTCGCGCACCGAGCCGTCCGGGGTGACGAGCGAGACCGAGCCCGGCTCGAACACCTCGCCCTTCGTCGGGTCGAACCCGGCCCGGTTGACATAGGTGTTTCCGCGGCCGTCGACCACGATGTCGTTCCAGCCCGGCCGGCCCAGATCCGCGTACACGGCCAGGGAGCCGTCGGGCTCACGGCGCAGCAGCAGGCCGTCGGCCGAGGAGACGATCAGCATGCTGCCGTCGGGGTGCCGGTCGGTGCACAGCGGCAGCGACGCCACCCTCGCGACGACCTCGGCGCGCCCGTCCACCGGATCGAGGGCGACGACCTCGCCCGCGCTCCAGTCGGAGAAGTACAGCCGGTCCCCGTGCCAGCGCGGCGACTCGACCAGACCGCGCCCCTCGAGCAGCGTCCGTACCCCGTTCATCCTCATCACAGCCTTCGTTCCGCACCGGCCCACAACCGGTGTCCCACCATCCGAACGAACGGACACCCGCCGGATCGACAGATCCCGGCCCACCGGACGGCGGAACTTCCCCGGCGGCCCCCGCCCGTCCCGGCCCGGCGGCTGTCCCGGCGCCCACCCCCGACTGCCCCTACCGCCGCCCCGACGGCCGTCCCGGCGCCGCTCGTTCTCGGCGGGCCGCGATGATCGTCGCGTCGTTTAATGACGGAGTCGGAGGAGTCGTCCTCGAGCAGGAGCTGCCCATGTCGGCGACACAAGCCCCTTCAGCCAGCGGGCGGACCAGGCCCGGAAGACTGCAGCGGCTGGGCGAGTGGTGCGCCCGCCATTTCGTGATCGTCATCGTGGCGTGGCTCGTCGCCCTGGGTGTGCTCCAAGGGCTCAACCACTCGTTCGGCGGCCAGTACTCGGACAACTTCACACTGCCGGGGGTCCAGTCGACCGAAGGGCTGGACGTCCTCAAGGCGCACGATCCGGCCGCGGGCGGCTACAGCAGCCAGGTCGTGCTGCGTGACACGCAGAAGCCGCTGACCTCACTGAGCTCTCAGATGAGCCAGACCGTCGACTCCCTGGGGAAGCTGCCGCACGTGCTTTCGGCGCAGAACCCGCTGCCGCCGCCCGGGTCCCAGCCGTCCTCGGGCCAGTCCCAGCAGCAGAACGTGGGGCCGCTCTCCAGCGACGGGAAGACCGGCTACATCACCGTCCGCTTCGACGTGCAGCCCTCGACCCTCGGCGACGAGTACCTCCACGGGGTGGACAGCGCCGTCCAGCCGCTGCGGTCCGCGGGCGTCGACGTCGAGTACGGCGGCCCGCTGGGCGAACTGGCCAGGCCCGAGGCGAACGACCGGATCAGCGAGGCGATCGGCTTCGCGGTGGCGATCGTCGTCCTGCTCGTCGGGTTCGGCAGTGTCATCGCGGCGGCTCTGCCGCTGGTGACCGCCCTGGTCAGCGTGGTGGGCGGGCTGGCCATCCTCGGCCTGCTCGCCGCCGCGACCACCTTCGCGACGGTGTCGCCGACGCTGGCCACCATGATCGGACTCGGCGTCGGCATCGACTACGCCCTGTTCCTGATCACCCGTCACCGGCAGAACCTCGTCAACGGCGCCGATCCGGTGCGGGCGGCCGGCCGGGCCGCCACCACCAGTGGACGGGCCGTCCTGGTCTCGGGCTGCACCGTGATCATCGCCCTGGCCGGGCTGTCCGTCTCCGGTGTCTCGTTCATCAGCAAACTCGGCCTCGCGGCGGCCGTCACGGTCGTCTCGGCGGTCATCGGTGCGCTCACCCTCGTACCCGCCCTGCTCGGTCTCATCGGCAGGCGCATCGACCGGTACCACGTGCGCACCCCCGTCGCGGAGACGAACGCCGAGCCCGGCGCGCCGATCACCGGCACCTGGCACCGCTACGCACAGCGTGTCGAGCGGCGGCCCTGGTGGTTCCTGGCCGGCGGCCTCCTCACGGTGGTGATTCTGGCCATCCCCGTGTTCACCATCCAGCTCGGGCACATCGGTGACGGCGCCGACCCCACGTCCTTCACCGACCGACGGGCGTTCGACATCATGTCGGACTCCTTCGGGCCCGGCTCCAACGGCCCGCTGACCGTCGTCATCGACCAGACGAACGTACCGTCCGACAAGCGTTCCTCCCTGGCCTCGCAGGCGCAGAAGACGATCAACGGTGTCCAGGGCGCGGCCACGGTCACACCGCTGACGGCGACCCAGGACGGGGACGTGCTGGTGGGCACCGTCTACTCCAAGGTGTCCCCGCAGAACCAGGACACCACGGACCTGACGAACCGCCTGGTCGACGACACCCTGCCGCAGGCCGTGTCCGGAACCTCAGCCAAGGGCTACGTCACGGGCACGACCGCCGCCCAGGTCGACTTCCGTGACATCGTCTCGAGCCGGCTGCCCCTGATCATCCTCGTGGTGGTCGCACTGGCCTTCATCATCATCCTGATCGTCTTCCGCGGCATTCTCGTCGCGCTGAAGGCGGCGATCCTCAACGTGCTGTCCATCGCCGCCTCCTACGGCGTCGTCGTCGCCGTCTTCCAGTGGGGCTGGGGCGGGCCGGCACTCGGGGTGTCGGGCAAGGTGCCCATCGAAAGCTATGTGCCGATGATGATGTTCGCGATCATCTTCGGGCTCAGCATGGACTACGAGATCTTCCTGTTGTCCCGGGTGCACGAGTTCTGGCTGCGCAGCGGGGACGCGAAGGCGAGCGTCGCGCACGCCCTGGAGATCACCGCCCGGGTGATCACCTGCGCCGCTCTGATCATGATGAGCGTCTTCGCCGCGTTCATCGTGAGCGACAACATCGTGGTCAAGATGCTCGGTCTCGGCCTCGCCGTGAGCGTGCTGATCGACGCGACGGTCGTACGGCTCCTGATGGTCCCGGCGGTGATGACCCTGCTCGGCGCCCGCGCGTGGTGGACCCCGCGCTGGCTGGACCGGATCCTCCCGCACATCGACCCGGAGGGCGATGAGCCCTAGAACCGTTGCGGTCACGCCGGGCGGCCCGCGGCCCGGCGTGCGAGAGGCGGCCCGGCGCGCGGCGCTCTGGCGCGCGACGGGAATTCGCGTGCTCCGGACCGTACGGATACCTAGCATGGCGTGATGCCCCGGATCGAACGGCTCCGTCTCGACCACGCTCCCGCCCTGCTCTCGTTCGAGCTGGAGAACCGCGTCTATTTCGCCGCGTCGATCCCCGATCGCGGCGACGCCTGGTTCGCCGGCTTCGACGCCGTCCTCCGCGAGCGTCTGGCCGAACAGGACGCGGGGCAGGCCCACTTCCACCTCGCCGTGGACGACACCGGCGCGGTGCTGGCCCGCGTCAACCTGGTCGATGTGGCGGGCGGTTCGGCCGACCTCGGGTACCGCGTCGCCGAGCGGGCGGCGGGCCGGGGGCTCGCCACGGCAGCCGTACGGGAGGTGTGCGCGCTGGCCGCGAGCGCGTACGGCCTGACCACCCTGCGAGCGGCCGCGACCACCGACAACGCCGCGTCCCGGGCGGTCCTGGCCCGCACCGGGTTCCTCGTCACCGGCCCCACGGAGCTGAACGGGCGTCCGGCCCTCCGCTTCACACGAGACCTTCCGGCCGCGAGCACCGTGCCCGCGGCCGAGCGCGCGGCCGTTCAGGAAAGCGGTTCGGCGGCCGGGTTGATCGGCGACTGATAGGCGCCGCTGGCCAGCATGCGGACCTCGCCCGCGGGGCTGATCTCGGCGCGGAGGATGCCCGTGGGATCGCTGTACACCGGATGACCGCCCGGCCCATGGGCGGTCGTCCGCTCGACGACCACCTCATCCGTCACCATGCGTTCATCGGGTCCGGGGTGGGTGAAGGTCAGCCGGTAGCGGTCCACGGTCTTCATCAGGGCCTCCGCGCCGAAGCGACAAACGAACGTACAAGGGCCTACGTCTCCATCATGCGTCCACGCACCCGGGAGCCGCTCCGCCCGCGCCGGGCGGCTCCGCCCGCCACCCACGCGGCCGGGGCGACAGCCGGTCACCGTGCGTGACGCCTCTCGCCACCGGACGCCGGGCAGTGTAGACATAGCTCATGGTCGGACTATTGGGTCGAACCCGGGCTCAGTCGACCCGCCGCCCCAGTACAGCGCACCAGAAACGTGGGCCGCACGACGGCAAGCACAGGCACGGCCCGTCCAACGGGCTACGTTCCGCCCTCGGCGGGCGCAGTGTCGCCGGACAGGTCTTCGTCCTGCAAGTGGTGATCGTGCTGCTCCTGGTCGTCGCCGCGGTGGTCGCGCTGGTGCTCCAGGTGCGCCATGACACCACCCAGGAGGCCCGCAACCGCTCGCTCGCCGTCGCGGAGACGTTCGCCAACGCGCCCGGCACGCGCGCGGCCCTGAGCGCCCCCGATCCCACGGCCCTGCTCCAGCCCAGCGCGGAGGCCGCCCGCAAGGCGTCGGACGTGGACTTCATCGTCGTGCTGAACACCGACTCGATCCGCTACACGCACCCCAAGCCCGACCGGATCGGCAAGAAGTTCATCGGGACCACCGCACCGGTCCTGGCCGGCCACTCCGTCATCGAGCAGGTCAACGGGACACTCGGACCGCTGGTGCAGGCCACCGTCCCCGTCAAGGCACCCGACGGCAAGGTCGTCGGCATGGTCTCGGCCGGGATCACCACGGACAACGTGGGCGGCGCCGCCGACCACCAGCTGCCGCTCCTGCTGGGCGCCGCCGGCGTGGCACTGGCCCTGGCGACCGCGAGCACCGCGCTGGTCACCCGACGTCTGCTGCGCCAGACGCACGGCCTCGGCCCGTACGAGATGACCCGGATGTACGAGCACCACGACGCCGTGCTGCACTCCGTCCGGGAAGGAGTGATCATCGTCGGCGCGGAGGGACAGCTGCTGCTGGCCAACGACGAGGCGACCCGCCTGCTCGACCTGCCCGCGAACGCCGAGGGAGAGCACGTCCAGAAACTCGGCCTCGACTCGGGCACCGCCGAGCTGCTGGCCTCCGGGCGCGTGGCCACCGACGAGGTGCACCTCGTCGGGGACCAGCTCCTGGCCATCAACCAGCGGCCCACACACCTGCGGGGCGGGCCGGCCGGCAGCGTCGCCACCCTCCGTGACTCCACCGAACTGCGCGCGCTCTCGGGCCGGGCGGACATCGCCCGCGAACGCCTCAAACTCCTCTACGACGCCGGTGTGCGCATCGGCACGAGCCTGGACGTCGCCAGTACGGCCGAGGAACTGACAGCGGTCGCCGTCCCCCGCTTCGCGGACTTCGTCACGGTGGACCTGGCCGACGCCGTACTGACCGGGCAGGAGCCGGACGCGGGCAACGGCCTGCGCCGCACCGCCTCCGGCGGCATCCGCACGGACGCGCCGCTCTATCCGGTCGGCGAGCACATCGGCTTCGTACCGTCCTCGCCGCAGGCCCACAGTCTGCGCACCGGAGAGGCCGTGGTCGAGCCCGATCTCGGCGGTGCGCCGGGCTGGCTGGCCCAGGACCCGCAGCGCACCGCACAGGTCGTCGACTACGGAATCCACTCCCTCATCACCGTCCCCCTGCGGGTGGGCCCCCTGGTCATGGGCGTCGTCAACTTCTGGCGCTCCGAGAAGCCAGACCCCTTCGACGCGGACGATCTCGCCCTCGCCGAGGAACTGGTCGCCCGCGCTGCCGTCTCCATCGACAACGCCCGCCGCTACACCCGCGAGCACACGATGGCCGTGACCCTGCAACGCAGCCTGCTGCCGCGCACACTGCCCGACCAGAGCGCCCTCGACCTCGCCTACCGCTATCTGCCGGCGCAGGCGGGGGTCGGCGGCGACTGGTTCGACGTGCTGCCGCTGTCCGGCGCCCGGGTCGCGGTCGTCGTGGGCGATGTCGTCGGCCACGGACTGCTGGCCGCCGCGACGATGGGCCGGCTGCGCACGGCGGTCCACAACTTCGCCGCCCTCGATCTGCCGCCCGACGAACTGCTCGGGCTGCTGGACGAGCTGGTCGGCCGGATCGACCAGGACGAGCTGCCGGAGGACAGCAGGGCAGCCGTCACCGGTGCCACCTGCGTGTACGCCGTCTACGACCCGACGACCCGGCGCTGTACCGTCGCCCGCGCCGGACATCCGCCGCCCGCGTTGATCCATCCGGACGGCAGCGTGGAGTTCCCCGACGTGCCGGCCGGTCCCCCGCTCGGCCTCGGCGGTCTGCCGTTCGAGACGGCCGAGCTGGAACTGGCGGAGGGCAGCCGGCTGGTGCTCTACACGGACGGTCTGGTCGAGGACCGGGAACGGGACATCGACGTCGGGCTCGAACTGCTGCGCACGGCCCTGGCCGGGGCGGACCGCTCGCCGGAGGAGACCTGCCAGGCCGTGCTGAGCGCCCTGCTGCCGGCCCGGCCGAGCGACGACATCGCCCTGCTCGTGGCGCGTACCCACGCTCTCGACCCCGACCGGATCGCCTCCTGGGAGGTACCGTCCGAACCGGCCGCCGTGGGCAAGGTACGTGCCTCGGTCAGCCGGCAGCTGGAGCGGTGGGGGCTCGAGGAGATAGCGTTCACCACGGAGCTGATCCTCAGCGAGCTGGTGACCAACGCGATCCGCTACGGCAACGGGCCCATCGGGGTCCGCGTGCTGCTGGACCGGGCACTGATCTGCGAGGTCTTCGACGGCAGCAACACCTCACCGCATCTGCGGTACGCGGCGACGACGGACGAGGGCGGACGCGGTCTGTTCCTGGTCGCCCAGCTCACCGACCGCTGGGGCACCCGGTACACGCCCGAGGGCAAGGTCATCTGGGCGGAACAGCCGCTGCCCTGAGCGGGCGTACGGGTCAGCCGGGGGCGGACGGCCCGTCGCCCGCGTCGGGGTCCCCCACCGGGGTCGCTCCCGCCGACGCGCCCGCCTCGTCGCCGGCTCCGTCCACGGGAGTCATCGCGGCGGCGCCTCCCTGGAGCCGCTCCAGGTCGGAGGGGCGTACCTGGATGACGATCAGGGCCACGAGGGCGGCGAAGACCGCGAAGACGGCGGCGGCGACGAACGCTCCCGAGATGCCGGACGTCAGCACCTGGCCGCTCCAGGGCGCCGGCAGTTGTCCCGTCCTGCGGAACTGGAGCTTCTGCGCCGGGGTCGCGGTCGACAGGAAGTTCGCGACCTGGTTGGTGGCCTCGTTGCGGCTGGCGGTGCCGAAGACCGTGACCAGCACGGACAGGCCGAGGGATCCGCCGACCTGCTGGGTGGCGTTGAGGATGCCGGAGGCCGCGCCCGCGTCCTTGGGCCGGACTCCCGACACGGCCATCAGCGTCAGCGACACGAACTGAAGGCCCATGCCGAAGCCGAAGACGAGGGTGGGTCCGAGAATGCTGCCGAGATACGTGCTGTCGACGTCCGTCAGCGTCAGCCAGCCGAGGCCCAGCGCGGCGAGGATCGCGCCCACGGCCATGAAGGGCTTGGGACCCCACCTGGGCAGCAGGTTCGACGCGACACCCGCGCCGATCGCGATGATCACACTGATCGGCAGGAAGGCGATGCCTGCCTTGAGCGGGCTGAATCCGAGGATGTTCTGCACGAAGAGGGTCAGGAAGAAGAACATCCCGAAGATGGCGGCGGACAGGCTGAGCATCATCGCGTAGACACCCGCGCGGTTGCGGTCGCGGAACATCCACAGGGGCGTGATGGGCTGTCTCGACCTGCGTTCGACCGTGATGAACACGATCAGGAACACCAGCGCGGCCCCGAAGGACGCGAGGGTGAGGGGGTTGCTCCAGCCCTTCTCCGAGGCGCGGATGAAGCCGTAGACCAGCAGCACCATGCCGAGCGTGGAGGTGAGGGCGCCCAGGAGGTCGAAGCGGCCCGGATGGCGCTCGGACTCCTTGATGTAGCGGGGGGTCGCCAGCACGATCAACAGGCCGATGGGGATGTTCACGAAGAAGACCCAGCGCCAGTCGAGCCACTCGACGAGTATGCCGCCCGCGAGCAGCCCGATCGCGCTGCCGCCCGCGGAGACGGCGGCGAACACGCCGAACGCCCTGTTGCGCTCGGGTCCTTCACGGAAGGTGGTGGTGATCAGCGACAGGGCCGTGGGTGAGGCGATGGCCCCGCCGACGCCCTGGAGCGAGCGTGCGGCGAGCAACTGCCATGATTCCTGGGAGAGTCCGCCGAGCAGCGACGCGAACACGAAGAGCAGCACGCCGAAGATGAACATGCGGCGTCTGCCGAGGATGTCCCCGGAGCGTCCACCGAGCAGCAGCAGACCACCGAAGGTCAGTGTGTAGGCGTTGATCACCCAGGACAGGTTCTCGGTCGAGAAGCCGAGCGAGGTCTGGATGTGCGGAAGCGCGATGTTCACGATGGTGATGTCGAGAACCACCATCAGCTGGCACGAGGCGATGACGAGGAGTGCGATACCGCTGCCTCGGCCCCGCTTCGGGGACTCGGCAGACTCGGAGGATGTCACGTGATCGGCCGTCATCGTAGATGGCCCTGCATCGCGGGTCGGCGGTGAACGCGGACGTTCACTCCATCGACGTTAAGCCTGCCCGCCCCGCCTCACCAATCGATCAACGGGCCGGTCCCGAGTCACCGTCCCACCTGGCCGGCCGGACATGACGGCCACCGGATACAGGGGGTTGGAGCCGAAGGACAGCGGCATGGTGATGGCCCGGGTCAATGCCGGCTCACCAGTTGCCGCTGGTGCCTGCGCCACGCCTGCGGGCATGGATCAGCGGCGGCGCAGCATCAGGACGACAGCGACGACGACGGCGATGAGGACGACCGTACCCACGCTCACGTACACGGGTTTCTCCTTGCGTCGGGGAGCGGCACCCAGCGGTGCCGCAGGGAGCCGTGTGCCCCGGTCATGGCCTTTCAGTCCTCCGAGCCGACGCTGTGCCGCGCGGTGATCCGCGTCCGTGCCGAGGTCGGGAACTTCCGCATCAACTCGTCGGGACGGGGCAGTGGATTCGACGGTTGTCGTCCGGACCACCTGTCCCAACAGGGGCCCGGACTACTCGAGTCGAGTGCGCGAGGAGGGCCCAGGAGACTGAACATCCCAGTCCTTCACCGGACTCCGGCATCTCACCCGTACGACCTAAAGTGCGGGACACGTCGTCTGGTGGCCTCATGCGAAGAAGGAAGTGCTCTGTGGCTGGTGTTGAGGTTTCGGACCGTTTGATCGCCTTTCTGACGGTCCGCGGTGAGGATCTGGGCGGCGACTGGGCGGACAGGGTGACCGCCTCTCTGGGCGGGCGAATAAGCCGTGCGGAGGTTCACCGCGAGTTGCAGGAGATCTACTCGGCGCTCGTGGCCGCGCTGGGCAGCGGCAGTCTGGACGGACGCGGAGAGGCGTTCGGCGAGGTTCGCGCCCTGCTCACCGAACTGTCGCGCAACCGGGCCCGGCAGGGCTTCACTCCGAGTGAGACGGCCGTGAGCATGTTCGCTCTCAAGGAGGTCCTGGAACCGGCGCTGGAGGGCAAGGAAACCGACCTCCAGGCGTATCTCAAGTTCGCCACCCTGCTGGACACCCTGGGCTTGTTCACCATCGAGATCTACACCCGCACACGCGAGGAGCTGATCTCCGCACAGGCGGAGCAGCTGCTGGAGCTCTCCACACCCGTCGTGAAGCTGTGGGACGGGGTGATCGGCGTTCCCCTGGTGGGAACCCTGGACTCGGCCCGGACCATGGTCGTGATGGAGAAGATGCTCCAGGCGCTGATCGACACCGGTTCCGAGCAGGCCATCATCGACATCACCGGTGTCCCCGCAGTGGACACCGAGGTTGCTCAGCACCTGTTGAAGACCGTGGTCGCGGCCAGGTTGATGGGTGCCGAATGCACGATCTCCGGCATCCGTCCGCAGATCGCGCAGACGATCGTGGCACTCGGGATCGACTTCGGTGACATCGTCACCAAGGCCACCCTGGCCGATGCCCTGCGGCACGCGATGCGCCGTTCCGGCGTCGCCTTCTCGCAGTCGGTGCCGCAGGCCGGTGCCCGTTGAGCGAGCGTGTTCCCGTTCTGAAGATCGGGCAAGTGCTGCTCGTGTCCATCCAGACGGACCTGGACGACCAGGCGGTGATGGCCCTTCAGGACGACCTGGCGGCCACGGTGGTGGACTCCGGTGCACACGGAGTGGTCATCGACATCACGGCCGTGGACATCGTCGATTCCTTCGTAGGACGGATGCTGTCCACGATCGCCTCCATCTCCCGTCTGCTGGACGCGCAGACCGTGGTCGTGGGCATGCGGCCCGCGGTCGCCATCACTCTGGTCGAACTCGGGCTGTCGCTGGGCGGCGTGCGCACCGCACTGACCCTGGACAAGGGGCTTCGGGTACTGGAGAAGGCCCGTGCTGAGGCACTGGGGTACACGAACCTCCACTCGTCCGCCTCCTCCCGTGTCGAGGGCACCGTGCCGGATCTCGCGGCCGGCCTGTGAGCGGGCCCTCCAGCAACCCGGAGGTGCTGGAGATCAATGCCAACGCCGGGGTGGTTCAGGCCCGGCAGCTCGTGCGGGCCCTGGCTCAGGAGTGCCGGTTCTCCCTGGTGGAACAGACCAAATTGATCACTGCCGCCAGCGAACTGGCCCGGAACACCCTCGTCCACGGGGGCGGCGGCACGATGACCGCCCGTCTGGTGGAAGAACGAGGGCGACGCGGAGTGCGTCTTGCCTTCAGCGACCAGGGCCCCGGTATTCCGGACGTGGATCTGGCCCTGACGGACGGCTGGACCTCAGGCAGCGGCATGGGGCTGGGCCTGTCCGGTTCCCGGCGGCTGGTCGACGACTTCGTCCTGGACACGTCGGCCGGACAGGGCACCACCGTCACCATCACCAAGTGGGCTCGATGACCGCCATCAGCCCACCGCCGCTGGTGGACTGCGAGGATGTGGCCTGGTTCCGTGACCAGCCCGAAGCCGCCCGCGGCGCCGCCGCCGCCCTGGGCCGACGCATCGGACTGGGAGAGCAGCGCACCGCCGAACTCGTACTGGCCGTCGCCGAACTGGCGACCAACATCACCAAGCACGCCACCGACGGCTGCCTGCTCCTGCGAGTCCTGCGAAACCAGCACGTGGCCGGAGTGGAAGTGGTGGCCGTGGACAGCGGTCCGGGGATGGCGGACGTGCCCGCTGCGCTCCGGGACGGCATGTCGACAACCGGCACCCTGGGCATCGGTCTGGGCGCGGTCCGACGCTTGGCCGACACCTTCGACATCCACTCCCAGCCCAACGTGGGCAGCGTGCAACTCGCCCGTTTCTGGCCGCACCCTCTGGATCCTTCGATAGCCGGTGAGCCGGCCGTGGGTGGCATCACCCGCCCGATCGGAGGCGAGGAGGTCTGCGGCGACGCCTGGGCCGCACGCGTGGATTCCGGTGAACAGACGCCCCAGGCCGAGGACAGCGAGGGGACGCGACCGGGCCTGTCCAGTTCGGTCTACCCCAACTGGTCCGACCTCACGGCCCCCCGACCGTTCGGGGAGAGGACACACGCAGCTCCGCAGACCTCTCAGACCTCGAACACTTCTCAGACATCGAACACCTCGATTCGCTCGGGGATGCGTGGCCGCACCGTTCCGGTCCGCTCCGCTGTCCAGGGACCGGGGTCAGGGATGCTCGTCATGGCCTGCGACGGGCTGGGCCACGGACCGATGGCCGCCGTGGCTGCCCAGGCAGCCGTCCAGGCCTTCCGTACCGGCTCCGCCCGCACACCGGAACAGGCGGTGGAGCAGGTCCACCGGGCCCTGCGAGGAACCCGCGGAGCCGCGGTCGCCGTCGCCCGGCTGGAGCCCGACGGCCGGCTGCTCTTCTGCGGCGTCGGAAACATCGCCGCCGCTCTGGTCACCACCACGACCCGGGCGAGCCTGTTGTCCCATCCCGGGATCGCCGGCCACCAGATGCACCAACTGCGCACCTACGAGCACCACTTGCCGACCCATGGAGTCCTGGTGATGCACTCGGACGGCCTCAGCGACCGCTGGACTCCCGCAATCCTTGCCGGTCTGCTCCACCAGTCTCCGGCCCTGATCGCCGCCGCGCTGCTGCGTCACGCCGGAACCCGCCGCGACGACGCCAGCGCGGTGATCGCCAAGGCCGCGCGGTGAGCGCGTCCGTCTCCGGTGGTTACACAGCGCTGCAAGTGACGCCGCTGAGCAGCGAGCAGGACATCTTCGCGCTGCGCCGTCACGCCAAGACCATCGCCCAGGCCGTCGGGCTGGACAGCAGGGACCACGTGCGTCTGGCCACCGCGGTGAGCGAGCTGGGACGGGACCTGCTGCGTCCCGCTGTCATGACCGCCGCCTTCAGCCTCCAGCGGGAGCCGGCCGCACTCCAGGCGGTTCTTCAGTGGCGCGACGACCGTGCTCCCAGCAATGAGTCACTGACCGCGATCACGCGGCTGCTGCCACAGACCCGCCATGAACGCGGCCGGATCGAGATCACCTTCCTCATCCCCGAAGCGGCGGTCCGGGACCTGAAGGTGGAGGAAGTCCTCGCTCGCCTCGAGTCCGACAGCCCCGCGAGTGCCATCGACGACTTCCGGGCGCAGTCCCGGGACCTGATCGCCGCCCTTCAGGAAGCTCACGCCCAGCGTGACGAGCTGGAACGGCTCAACGAGGAACTGACAGAAACCAATGCGGGCGTGATGGCGCTCTACGCGGAACTGTCGGTCGAACACAAGGATGTCGTCGAACGCTTCGGCGAGGAACACGAACTGGCCCTGGCCTTGCAGCGCACCTTCCTGCCTGCGGGCCTGCCCGAGGTCGTCGGGGCCGAGCTCGCCGTGCGCTACCTGCCCGCTGCCTCGACGACCGAGATCGGCGGGGACTTCTACGAGGCGGTCAACACCTCGCACGGACTGCTCCTGGCGGTCGGAGACGTGGTCGGCCACTCCCTCCAGGCCGCCATGGTCATGGGTGAACTTCGGCACGCGCTGCGCGCCTACGCCGCCCAGAACCTCCCTCCCCACATCCTGCTGGAACACCTGGACCACCTCCTGACGCTGCACCAGCCCGGTTGGTCCGCGACCGTGTGCATCGTGCTGGTCGAACCCGGCAACGCCCGCCTGCACATAGCCAACGCCGGACACCTGCCACCTCTGCTCCTGCCCACCGGAGCGGCACCGCGCTACCTGAGAGAACACGGCCCGCTGCTGGGCCTTGGCCTGCCCCAGCCACCGGCCACCAGCCATCGCATCGAACCGGGCAGCCAACTCCTGCTGATCACGGACGGGCTCATCGAAACCCGGGGCAGCGACCTGCACGAGCGCCTGGAACTACTGAGTTCCTCCGCTGCGAACGGTCCCAAAGAACCCGACGCGTTGTGCACCAAACTGGTGGACGCCTTCGGTTCTGATCCCGAGGACGACATCATCGTCTTCGCGGCGCGCTTCCAACCACCGCGGGACCGGTAGCGAGGCGATTCTGTTCGTGGGCCCTTGGGCTACGGCGGAGTGGGCGGGCACGCACCGGGCGCGCCCGCCGCAGGGTCAGCAGGTCGCGCTGCTGGAGATCTTCACGCCGTTGACGGTGAGGCCGGAGCCCATCACGGTGGTCGTGTTCGGCCCGACGCAGAGCGTTCCCGCGTCGCTGCGCAGGTAGGCCACATCGTCGTTGCGGGTGTTGAGGACGATGTAGCCCTCGCGGGACGTGACGTCCTGGAATCCGCTGGTGACGACCTGGAACCTGGCGACGGGGTGGCCGGCCGTGACGGCGGCCTGGTTCACGTAGAAGCAGACGTACGGGTACGCGCAGCCGTGCTGGACCGGCTCCGCGTTCGCGGCCGGGGCACCGGCCATGGACGCGGCCGGCGATAGACCTCTTCAGCACTATGCCCGCGTGGCCGACCGGTCGCCGATGTGCCCCACCTGGTGGCCGTTGCTGACGGCCTCGAGCAGTACGTCCCACCCGGGCCGGATCCGGGTTCACCGTCTCACCTGCCCGGCCGCCCCAGCAGCGACGACACGGACAGGACGCCGAGGGCCGCGGCCACAGCCAGGACGCCGTAGTCGAGAGGTAGATGCGCGGACGCTGCGAGCAACAGGCCGCGCAAGGCGGCGACTTGGTAGCTGCTTACGCATTCCAGGGGCTTGTGCGGCCGAGTTCACGCGAGACCGCTGAGGGGAGCGCCGGGTTGCCAGGAGACGGGCAGGACAACGTCGACGCCGTCACGGCGGGCCAAGGGCAGCAGCCGGCTCATGGTGGTGTCGAGGTCGTCGAGCAGGTAGGGCATGGGGCGCAGTGGCCGGTCGAGGCCGAGGAAGAAGTCGTCCCAGTGCACCAGGACGACCCGCCTGGCCCCGGTCGCGACCACGACCTCGTCCCAGTAGGTGTGAAGGAACTCGGCGGGCTGTTTGCCCAGCATGCCGACGCCTAGGTAGACGACGTCGGCGTGGTGAGCGCGCAGCGCGCCGGGCCGGTAGTTGGCGCTGGCTTGCAGCAGCACGCGGCCGTGGGGGTGGGTGACGAGCACGGAGTAGGCGGTGCCGGTCCTCCAGGCACCGGCGCGGGCCGGCGGGACCAGGGGCTGATCGACGGTACCGGGATAGTGGTCGCCCGGGCTGTGCACGGATTCCAGGAAGGTCAGCGTGAAGCTGCCGTAGGTCGCGGTGTCGCCGTCGCCGACCACCCGCAAAGACGACTCGGGGACCCCCAGGCCGCGCCCGATATTGGCGGTGGACTCCGACCCGACCAACTCGGCGCCGGTCTCCAGCGCCCACACCGGTGCGTCCAGGGCGTGGTCGTAGTGGGAATGCGCGCACACCACGGCGGCGAGGGTGTCCACCCTCAGTCGCTCGATGGCGGCACGGACCAGTGCTCGGTCCGGGGCGATCTTGCCCATGCCCACGCGCAGCATCCCCGGACGGGTGACGAACCCGTCGCTGAGCACCGATGTCTGTCCGTCCGACAGCAGCACTGAACTCGTGCCCAAGAAATGAGCACGCAGCCCTTCACGGGGCGCTGCACCGCGCTGCTGGTAAGGCAGGTAGGGCCGCAGACTCGGGCGACCGATCGGCACCTTCATACGAGCATCCTCGGACCCCGGGGACGGGATTGCCACCTCCGGACGTCGTGGGCCCTCTCAAACTGCTCGCCAGGCGCGCCCCCTGTGCCATGCAAGCCGCTGGTCCACCTGCGTGTTCGGCTGTTCATGAAGGGCTGAAGCTGCGACGGTCACCGGCATGAACGTGGTTTTGGGAAACAAGCTCAGGTTCGCCGCCGAGGTCGGCGAGCTGGGCCCACTGTGCCGTGTCGACCTCTGGGCCGCCGGAAAATGGCTGACCTGCGACGACAACATGGCATACGTCCCGCAGTTCCGCCGTGATGTCGTGAACACCGCCCTTTTGCTCCGGTCGGGCGAAGACTCCCCCAGGCCGTTCACCGGCTTGTCCGCCGAAGCCACACACCGGCGCCTCGTACACCGCGCGGGGGACGACGACGAGCCCAGGGCCGACTACCGATTCCGCGGCCGGTTTCAGACCTTGCTCTGGGGCCCCACCACCGACAACGTGACGGCCTGCCTGTTCCGCGAAGGGGACGGCTTGGTGATCACTCTGGAGTTCTGGCGTGAGGAACACCTGATCAACCATCCCGAGGACGCCGGGGTGGTTTTCGTGGTGGAGATCCCGGCCGAGGAGTTCGTCGGGATCCTTGAGGGCGTTGCGGCCGCACTCGACATCGGGCCAGAGCCAAGGCAGTCCGTGATCGATCGGTGGCAGCAAGAGTGCCGCCCCGGTCGGTGCTGAGCTGAGCGGGAACTGACCCGCCAGGCTTCGGGACCGGGCTGGAGGAAGCGTCGGGTCTTGTCTGCGGTGGCGGCAGTTCAGAAGGCATGCGCCCCGCCTTCGAACGTTGTACGGGTGCGGCTGTGAAGTGGAGCGCCTCCGCAGTGGCTTTTCGCGGAGAGGCCCTGACGGTCCGCGTGCTTCAGTGGCGCTGCTCGCTGTTCTTCACCGGCCGGCGGAACACATCTCTGATACGCCACCACAGCTTGCGGGCGCGCGGGGTTTCGGTGGAGTAGCCGTTGCTCAACCAGACGCTGTCCGCGCTGCGGCCCAAGGGGGTGCCATCGGGTGAGTAACGCGTGGGGGGCTGTTCAACCATGCGCTTCTCCTACGGATTCGGAGACCTGGTCCCGCATCCCTCGCGCAGTTCATTGTCGGAGCGGGTCTTCGGGCCCCAGCCGATGCCGCTGGCGTAGCCCTGCATCACAGGGTAGTAGGTGTAGGTGCCGCCGCCGTCATTGCAGTCCGTCGACCATCCGTAGTCGATGAAGCTGTTCGAGATAAGGCCCGTGCCGTGCCAGTCGTTGTAGCCGCGCGGCCCGCTCCACGAGCTGCGCCACATCTGGGTCTGGAGCTTCTGCGAGCCGAAGGAGCCGCTACAGGCTTGTGAGGTCTCCCACTGGAACCACGCGCCTGCTCCGGCACCATGGAAGGAGACGTCCGAGATGTACACCGAACAGCGTGCCGTCGCAGGTGCGGCGAGCGTGGCGGGTTTGGCCTCCCCGGCCTTCTAGGTGAAGGAGTTCGACTCGCCGTTCCCCTTCCGCCCCCACTCCCCGATCGTGGTCCCCGCCACCACTCGGTGTCCGTCCACCATCACGTGCCGGGTCGCAGGCCCCGAATCGTCCGAAGCAGCCGACGCCGCCACCGAGACCGAGGTGCCTGATCCCAGGACAACGACTGTCGCCAGGCCAACCGCTTTGACCGACAGGGGCTTTACTGTGCCCATAGTGTTCCCTCCCGCTGTGTCGTCGGTCTGTCGAGCCGACAACGATGGAAACACTAGTTCGATATCAATCTTGGGCGGACACCCCACAACTCGCTGACCGGATCGCGACCTCCCGGCCTGCGCAAAAGTTGCACAACGGCTCAAAACGCGAGTCCGGCCGCCGGGCGGGCCGTGGGATGTTGTGGCGGTCGGCAAGGTGCAAAAGCTGTTCGAGACCGCGGGGTTGCCGCATCAGCCGGTCCAGATGACCGGTGGGGATGCGCCTCACCCGGCCGTTGCCGACGGTCTCAGGCAGCGCCCGTCCGGGGCCTGGCCCGGGGACCCTGCTCCTACCTGGCCAGCCGCCCCAGCAGCGACGACGCGGACAGGACACCCAGGGCCGCGGCCACGGCCAGGACGCCGTAGTCGAGGGGCAGGTGCGCGGGCGTTCCGAGCAACAGGCCGCGCAGGGCGTCGACCTGGTAGCTCAGCGGATTGACCAGGCTGACGGCCTGGAGCCAGCCGGGCATGACGGCCACCGGGTAGAGGGCGTTGGAGCCGAAGAACAGGGGCATGGTGATGGCCTGGGTCAATGCCGGTTGACAAGGTATTCACTGTCGACCGGCGTCCGGTTGATGGAGCGGCCGATGTAGCTCATGGGTGCACCGGCCTGGGTCCGAGGTGACAACGAATCCGATCTGAACGCACCACCTGGTACCAGCGTGTAGTCGTGACTCTCTAGACGTCGCCAAGAGCTTGGGCCTCGACTACACCTCTGATCGTAAGGGGATGCGGCCTTACAAATCGGCCTGACCAGCGAGAAGCTCCTGCCTCGGGTCTGCTGCACTGGCCCACTCGATGTCTTCATCGCGAGAGGGATGCCAAGTTGGCATGGCTGCGGCAGAATCTATCGTTATGGATCAGGGGGCTGCGGCAGTCTGGGCCGCCACGGTCGCCGGCTTTTCGAGTGCGGCGGGAGCAGCCATCGGATCAGCGCTTGCTGGCCGCTCTGCACGCTCCACAGCCGTGGTGACGGTTGAGGCAGAGAAAGCGGTCAGGTACGAGGACGGGCGTAAGCAGAGCTACACAGCTTTCAGAAGCAAAGTCAACACCGTCTTCGACTCTCTGACAGAACTCATTGATGACTTGCGTAACGATCGTGCCAATAGGGGCGATGAGGTCATGCGAGCGGTAGACGAAGTACGAAAGAGCCTCGTTGATGATGTCGTGCCTTGTCACGTGCCTGAAGTGGAGAACGTCGCAGACATCCTCTACGTTCGCTTACAAGAGGCATTGCCAGCTGTGCAGGCGCTTCTGAGCAGTCCGCAGGACGCTAAAGATGGCAGCTCACTGCTGATGCTGCACCTTGGCCAACGAACCGATGACGCTTGGGTGGCCTACAAGGCTTTCTCATCTGTATCTGGCAAAGCGATCTACGAGCGGTAGGCCGTCGCCGAAAGCGCAACACCTTGATGTAAGTAGCCGCTTGCGCCACGCCTCATCGTTCACCGTCCTCACTGGCCTGGCTACGTCTTGTTCCTCACCCGCATCCTCGTTACCTAGAGGCGGGACCGCATGACGTGGATCGTCATGCCGCGTTCACAGCCTCTTCCATACTGCGGGCCGTCACCGCCCGAGGCTGCTCTACTCCACGTCGATGCCGTCTCGAGGCAGACATGCGCAGGGCCGTGTGTCCGGGCCGGTGGCCGCCGTTCGGATCATCCAAGGCGGCCCTTCAGGTGACTGCCGGACGCCTCATGAGCCAGGCAGCCGTTGCAGGGGTACGACGTCTCGGCAGAGAACGAACCCAGAACGCCGTGAGGAGCTTGACGATGTACGCAGCAGTCCGGCGGTACGAAGGGGTGACCGATTCGGCTGAGGCGGCACGTCTCGTGAACGAGGGGTTCGTGCCGCTCATGCGCCAGGTCTCCGGCTTCGTGGCCTACTACTGGATCGATACCGGGGACGGAGTGATGGTCTCGACCAGCGTCTTCCAGGACCAGGCCGGTGCCGAGGAATCGATCTCGAGGGCTGCGGACTTCGTGCGGGACAACCTTGCGTCACTGCTCCCCAACCCTCCCCAGGTCATGGCCGGCGAGGTGGTGGCTTCCGCATGACAGCGTTCGGACCAGCCACATGAGATGGCCTCCAACGCTGTACCGGCGTGCAGCGCCCACATGATCGCCCTTCACAGCGTTGATCCCGCGAGGTGCGTCGGCCGCAAAGAGGACTGTGAACACGCCTTGACATGGATCATCAAGCCGCGTTCACAGCCATTACCGGTGTTGCTGGCGCCTCCGGACTCGGGCCGATCTAGTCCACCTCGATGCCGTAGTCCTGCACGAGTTCCTCCAGGCCCCCCGCGTAGCCCTTGCCGCCGAGGACGAAGTCCCAGTCTCCGTTGGACCTTCGACGGAAGGAGCCGAGCACCAAGGCGGTCTCGTGTGGCCGGCCGTCAGAGACCTCAAGCCGTCCCAGTTCGGCCATCCCTGGATCGAGCAGCCGGATGCCGGCGTCTGTGAAGCCCGAGAGGTCGGCGTTCGGGTTGACCTCTGGGTCAATGGCCGCCACAAGCACAAACCGGTCGGCTGCGTCTGGCAACCCGTCGAAGGAGACGCAGATCGCAGCCTTGTCCGGCATCGTTGCCGGAAGGGCCCGCACTGCGCCGTCCGGCGTCTGAGGGTTGTTGAAGAAGACGAAGTGATCGTCACTGAGGACGCGGTTGCCACGGCAGACGAGAGCGCACACGTCCAAGGCGACACTTCCCGTCCACGACATGCCCAGGACGTTGTAATCGTCTGGCAGGCGAGTGTCCGGCCCTGAGAGCGTCGGCTGTGCTGAGACTTGCCGACCACCCTCGCCCAGCCGCCCACGCAGCCCATGGCGATGCAGTAGATCAACGAGTTCAGGGCCCGAGATTAGTTCCAGCGGCTTGCCGTTGGCGAAGGTATGCGAGCCAGGGCCGAATCCTGACGTCGTCACGAGGACACCCTTGTTGGCGCCGGCGTCCTGCACGGTTCCGTACAAGTCACGCACAGCGGTGGGCGGCACCGTATTGCGGTAGCGCTTCACCTGCACGACGATCTTGCCGCCTCGGATCGGTGTCGGATCCAGCGCGTCGACGTCCACGCCGCCATCGTTGGAGCGTTGGGTGGTCACCGCCTGCATACCCATGGCACGGAAGAGATCGGCAACGAGATTCTCGAAGGCAATGGGATCCATGTCGTACAGGTCCGGTTCCTCATCGCTGCCGTAGGCGACAACGCGGCTCCCGACGTCCTGCGGCTGCCGACTCGGCCGCACTGATGTGAGTTGGTCCGGCCGAGTCGAGAGTTGCCCTCGCAGTGCGTCAGCCAGGCAACTACCAGCGTCAACCTGCGCCAGGTGCAGGTCACGGAACGTAGAGTGCGATGCCATGACAGTTGCGAGGAAGATCTGGCCCGGTCGGCCCGTCGTGGGGTCATGACCATCGACGAACCCGTTCAAGGCCACCGACTCCAGCGCACCCAATTCATCCGCGGCGAAGAGCTCATGTAGAACCAGCAGCATGCACTGCGAGAGTGCCTCCCTGTACAGAGGACGACGCTGGCCTACCGGGCGAGGGGTCTCCTTGTCCTGGTCAATCCCTGACATGTAGCGAATGGACTTGACCTCAGGGACGATGCTGTACGCGGGCAACTCCCAATCCAGCACCAACTGTCGGGCTGCCTGGTCGTAGGCTGCTGCAACCTGACGCGGGAAACCTTCCGGCCACGCCGTTGAGGCGTAGAGAGCAGCAGAGAAGTACTCGACCACGGAATCGGGATCCCGGCGCCTTACGCCTTCGGTTACCGCGACGACGCCAGCGTTGTGCCGCCGTACATCAGCAAGCTGAGCATCTGCCCACTGTTGGTACTCACGCTGGTACGACGCCAGCTGTTGCTGTCGGTGAGCCTCCGTGGCCTGGGCAGTCTGCCAGTCCCGCTCGAAGCGCGCCTGTGCTTCGGCCTGCGCCTGGGCCCGGCGACTCGCAGTCCAACCGCTCTGCGTTTGGTAGTGATTGAAATCTGGCATGGGCACGGGCTGCGCCAATGGTCCTGGAGCGAAGGGCTGCACCTCCTCAGGCCGCATGAGCGAGGAGGCCCTGAAAGCCGACGCCTGGCAACCCGAGACGAGAAGGCCTTGCAGCGACGCAACCTGTGCGTCCAGTTCCTCCGTCCGACGTTGCGCCTCTGCCTGCCTGTACTCGCGGTGGCTCTGAGCGGCTCGCCGCTGGTAGGCACGTGCTTGCTGTTCTTGCTGTCTCCGCTGTCTGGCTTCAGCCTCCAGCTGGCGCTGTTGCTGCCGTTGCACTTCAGCCCAGACGCCGACGAAACCAGTAGAGCGACGACTCATGTGCTCCAGGCCCTCCCCAGGACGTTGGCAGCCGAAAGGCATTTTGGTTGTCCCCACAACCAGTCGTGACGAGACGACTCTATCCAGCAATCGCCGTCTCGGATATCCACTCGTCAAAGGCAACCTGATCGGGCCATCCCCGCAGGTCAACATAACTGGAGGCTAGCCAAGACTGTGCTGTGCCGCAGTGCCCAAACGGTCGCTTTTCTCAACGTTGACCCCGCCAGGTACGGCACGCAGAAAGGGCTGTGAACGAGGCTTGACATGGATCACCAAGCCGCGTTGACAGACCTTTGGCTGTTGCTGCCCTCACCGTGTAGTGGCGGCTATGGACGCCGCGCAGTGATCAACGCTTCCGCCCACTCGGGTGAATGAGCCCGTCGTGCCGCGTCTCTGATCTGCTGGTCGCTCATGCCTGAGACGAGTTCGTGCGACTCATGTATGCCGTCTCCGTTGCCGACGTGCACCATCATCAGGAACCAGAAAAGCGAGCGAACCACGTCTTTGTCCGTACCGATCGCGTCTCGATATCTCACAGCGGTCGCGAACATCGAAGGGCCGTGTCCTCCCGCTGCCGCCCGCTCATACCACGTCAGGGCATCGGCCTCACGGCCGAGCTCGCTGAACCACTCACCGAGTGCGCCGGCAGCCTCCGGCACGTCTTGCTCCGCTGCCGTCACCAGCAACGTCATCACTGCCTGAGGACTCAGGGGCTCGGTCGCCGCGTCCACGAGGTGCATCATCGCCAGGTTGAACATGGCGTGGCCGTCACCTGCCTCGGCTGCCGAGGTAAAGAGTCGCTCCGCGCGTGCCGGGTCTCGCTGCGTCCCGCGGCCGGTTATCAACAGGTGGCCCAGACCGCGCTGCGCGGCAGGGTGGCCCTGCTCAGCCGCGAGTGTGAAATGCCGGAGCGCTGTCACAGCGTCTTCGTCGTATTCCAGCGCTACGCCACCCAACAGGCTTCGCGCTTCCAGGTCGCCCGCCTCCGCAAGCGCAGCGAGTGGGGCTCGCAGCTCATCAAGCCGTGCCTTCGCATCGCGGTCCCCCCGCTGAGCGGCGTCCAGAGCCCGTTGAGCGCTGCCCACAACGTCACATGAAGGTACTTCCGAAGGCATCTACGCTCCATCGGTCGGCGTCAGCGAAGAAGCACCGTAACAACCGCCGCCGACAACGCCCCAGTTGTGGTCGAGAGAACAGGGTCGGCATGCACGGCCTCGGAGGCCTTTCCCAGCGAGCCATGGTCTTGCGGGCACAATCCGGACACGAGCCTGTGCTGACAACGGCAGGGCCCTCGCAACGGTGAGTACCGGCGTCGACGCCAAGTCTGTGAACGCGGCTTGACATGAGTCGTCGAGCAGCGTTCACAGACCTCATCCACGCTGTCGGCCAGACTGAGAAACGACTGTCAGGGTGTTGCCCGCTTCGAGGGGTGAGCCGTCCGGAACCCGTCACGGGTGTCGGTGCTGTGGTCCCGATTAGGCTCCCTGCCCGTTAGGTACGACCTGACAGTCGGTTTGCCGGACGGATGCAGCCCGACCTACTCCGGACAGCGAGGGTCCACACGCCATGACCGACTACCTGCGAGCCGTACTCGACATGATCGGCCCACCCGAGAACCGCTACGCCGACCCGGCCGCCTGGGCCCGCCTGGAGGCCGATGTCCTGTGTCACGGAGTCGTCCCTGACGCGGTCGCTCTGACCTGCGACGAGGAATCTTGAGTGGCGAAGTGACCGTGACCCGCAGGTGCCACCGTTCGGAGATGCGGAGAGTTCTCGCCAGTGGATCTTGCTGGATCGCGAGGATGCTTGGCGAGTGCTGCTGCGGCGAGTTCGATGGCGTCGGGGTAGATCGCGGCGTCTGTGTAGGTGTCGAGTTCGGTCGAGATGCCGCGGTGGTGATTGTGGGTCTGCAGTGCGAGGAGCCGGTATCTCCAGTGGTGCGGAACAGCGACTGGGGAGGTTGGCCAGGGCGGGACGGCTTCGACCGCAGTTTGGTGGGCGAGGGTGAGTTGCTGCGGTGTGAAGCGGTGTAGGAGGCGGTTCACCCGGTGCTGGACGGTGGTGATCTCAGGGCATATAGAGAGGTCGAGGTGGGGTTCTCCGAGATCGCTGAGCCAGATTCCGTGCCGAGTGCAGACCTTGTGGTGAATCGGGAGGTGGACGGGGACGGGTTGGCGGATGCCGAGGCGGGCCGTGCACCGGTGGCAGGCGGTCGTGGCCCGGACGGGGCCTTCGTCGGTGCCAAAGGCGGGGAGTGCGTGAGCCAGGCTGGCGAGAGTAGTGCTGGTGAGGTGGGCGAGTTCGTGCAGGGCGTGGGTGGCGGCGGGGGCGAGCATGTGGTGCTGGGCTCGGTCGTCGAGGTTGTTGGTCTTCGTGGAGAACCAGGTGGGCAGTACTGCCAGTACCTCGGTGACGGTGAGGTGGTTGGCCCGGGCGATCCGGGCCAGGTAGGAGTTGAGGGTTTCTCCAGCGACCGGGGCGACTCGCTGTGGCAACACCGGTGTCCGCTTTTGCCTGCGGGCGAGCGTGCGGGACATCCCGGATGGGATCTGGGGATCTTCCTCCTGCGAGTTGGCTTCCCGGCGGCTGGCCGGGACCAGCACGCGGCGGTCCAGCTCGCGGTAGAAGGTTGCCCGGCTTCCCTGGAAGCCGAGCTCGGCTACTTCTTTGAACAGGGCACTGGGCCGCAGGTGCGGGTCCTCGGTGAGTCGCTGACGGCAGTAGCTGGCGAGGGGTTCGGTGAGGAGACTTGGCTGTGGTGCCCGAATCCCTGGCGTTCTGCGGCCGTTGATGTAATCGCGGACGGTTTGGTGGCTGTGTCCGATGTGATCAGCGATGGCCTGCACCGGCCATCCGGCCGCGTGCAGGGTGAGGATCTTCTCAGCTCGTTCTCGGGGCAGCATGAGTCTTGATCACGTGGCGGGTGGCCGTGGGGACTGGGAAGTGAAGTCGGCGTCGACGGCGTCGAGGGCCTTCTTGGTGATCTTCTCGGCGCCGTCCAGGACCGCGCTGATGGCAGCACCGCGGATCAGCCAGAGCAGGCTCCCGATCATCCCGTGGGTGCGCTGGTGCAGGTAGCGGTCGAGTCTGGTGAGGGCACCGGACCGGTGGCGGTGGAGCCTCAGACTGCCCTCCAGAGCTGCGATCAGCGCGGTCCACTGCTGGTCCTGGCCGAACGGTCCGGTGCGGACCATCCCGAACCGGCCCGCGATCTGTTCTCCGCGGGCGCCGGAGAGCAGTCCTGTGCGTTCCAGGCTGATTCCGGCGTAGACGAAGGTGGCCGGGATACGTTCGGAGAAGTACTTCAGGGTGTCGGAGGCTTCGGCGCCGGCGCGTGTGGCGGTGTTGAGGTTGTGGAGTTCGTCGACCGCGACGAGGGTCACATGGGCGTCGATGCTGACGCCGCAGACCGCATCGGCGATGTCGGTGATGTTGCTCCTGGTGGAGATCGGCAGGTCGAAGAACCGGGCGAACTCCATCGCGATCATCTTGGAGGTGGCGGCGGGCGGGACGGTGATGTAGATGACCGGGATGTTGCTGGAGGAGTTCGGGTGACGCCGTCGGTGGATCACCTCGACGGTCTTGCCGAGCTGGGTGAGCGCGGTGGTCTTGCCGGTTCTGGCGGGGCCGGACACCATCAGGCCGCATCGTCCGTAGTGGGCGTTCTTGTTCATCTGGATCAGGCGGCGGCCCGAGGTGATGACCTGGCGGATCGTGGGAGTCTGGACCACCAGCAACCGTGAGTGGTGGTCGATGCGGTCATCGTCGTAGCAGGCTCGTTTATCGTCCGCGAGACCCGACCAGATCGCCTCGGGCAGCAGTTCCGGCACTGCGGGTATCTCGGTGACGAACCCGCGCCAGCCCGGCAGGGTGGTCAGCTGCAGATGCCCGTACCCATCTTCGGGATCCCCGCCTTGCCCCGGCTGCTGGCTCACCACCGCTTGTCCGCTTCGGTGAACGGGTCGAAGATCGGCATCGGTATCACCTTGGCGATATTCTCCTCGGGAACGTCGTCGGCCGGGCCCGCTTCGCCGTCGGCAGCCCGGGCGGCAGGGGGCTCCTCCGGCGCGATGGGGGTGGAGGGCGGACTGGACTTGGTGCGGGCGGCGACGCGCCGGTCCCGGCGGCTGAGTCCGGCTCTGCTGCCCGCGTCACCACGGTCAGCGGGTCCCTGGTGGGCTCGTCGCAGCAGGTCGGCGACGGCGTCGGCGAGTTGCTCCTCACTCGCTCCGGGCAGGGTGCGGCGGGTGTGGTCCCAAGCGAGTTCGCCGAACGGGGCGGCGACGCGGTGCAGTTGTTTCCAGAACAGGGTGATCCAGCCGCCCTTCCGGTGGTCGCGGACCCAGATGCGGGACACGTCGTAGGGGTCGTAGTGGATCTCCCACAGATCCTTGTGGTCTTTGACGCCTGACCGCTGCTGCCGCAGCGGGTTGAGGGCCTGGTCGTCGTAGGTCCGGTGTTTGATCTTCACGCCGTAGGCGTTGATCGCTCGCCAGGTCGCGGGCAGCAGCTCGATGTAGTCGTCGGCCGACAACGCGACCGGGACATAGCCGGCCGTCTCGACGAGGGCGGCGTACTTCTCGTTCGGGCTGAACATCCGCCCCGGGTGAAGGGGGTCGCGCAGTCCGTCGTGGGGCCGGCTCTGCCAGACCACGATCCACTCGTCCAGGAGTTCCTGCAGCTCCAGCAAGGACCAGAGCGGCTGTTGTTCGACGTGCCGGCCGCGACGTTCGGCATTGAAGCCGGTGTAACCGGCCACGAACTGGGCGAACAGGGTTCCGACGGAACCCAGCATCCGCTCGATGTGGCCCTTCTCCCAGCCCGATGCGTCGTGTACCGGCTGGAAGTTGATGCCCAGGAAGTTGCAGGAGGCCCGGAAGTTGCGAGAGATGAACACTGTCCCCTGGTCGACCACGATGGTCTCGGGGACGATGACCGGCCGTGCGGCGGCGTGCTCCAGACGGGCGTCGATGTCCAGCAGCCGTCTGAACGGCAACGCCGAGCGTGACATCGCCAGCGCCTGGGCCCAGCCGGGCCGCATCGGCTCGGGGGTGACGGTGCGGGCCAGCAACACGCTGGCGTCCACGGACTTGGTCGTCGGCCGCAGCACCGCCGCGGTCAGGCTCCTGGTGGCGACATCGATCATGCCGGTCAGATCCACTCGGGCGGGGACTCCATCGTCCAGGCGGACCAGCACGTCCAGCGGGGTGGAGTCCATCTGCATCAGCTCGCCCGGCGCCGCCGCGCTTCTTTCGCCGAACGGGCCGTCGGGCCGGTCTGCCAGCGACCGGCGGGTGCGGGCCGATCCGGTGGTGTGCTTGCCCGCCGACAGTTTCTCCAGCAGCCGGTAGAGACTGCGCTGTGACGGCAACTCCACGGCACCCCGGCCGTGATCTGCCTCCAGGATCTGGCCGGTCCTCCAGAACAGGTAAGTCGCCGTCCGGGTGGAGCCCTGGGCGGCCTCCACGACCGCCTTCTGCATTGCCTCCACCACCAGCGGGTCCACCCGGCCGTGCGCGCTGATGGGCTTGGCGGACCGGTGGTCGGCCATCCCGACCACTCCGCGGGCTTCATAGCGGCGGCGTCGCTTGGTGATCGCACTTGGCGTCACCGGCCGTCCCGCAGCGGTCAGTTCCGCCGCCTTGGTCTGCTCGCGGCGGGTCAGCGACACCACTGCCGGGTCGTACTCCGGTTTCGGCTTCGTACCGGCAGGCGCCTGCGGCGGAACCCCGCGCAACACTTCCACGATGTGCTGTTCCCACCACAACGCCTCCGCCGCTACTGCCTCCGGCAGACCCTCCAACGGCGTCGTCGGTGGAACCGGTGTGCGCGACGACGCGCGTACCACCTCGAAGTCCTCGGCCGCCGACAACTCGATCAGACCGACGTCGGTGACCGCACCCTTCGTGTCCGCCAGACGCACGGTCGTGCCGGACACCGCGATCACCGTGTGCAGGACCTCGGCCACTCGTACTCGATCACCGATCGACACCCCGACAGGCCGCCGCAGCCGGCGTCCCGCGTTCACCACGAGCCCCCCGCTGGGCCAGCGGCCCGCACCAGCGTGGCGGGGCCCAGCCGCTCATGCGCGAGATCGGCCACCAGTTCCTGCCGCCACATCAGATGAAACAGCGCGGGCAGCACCGCCAGCCGATCCCCGACGTTCTCGGCTCCCGTCAGCAACGGCGTCGGCACTGCGAAGGTCTCCTGTAACCGGGCCGCGATCTCCGGTCTGCCGGCGCAGCGAGGATGCCGGTAGCGGGCCAGCCACCGCAGATTCGCCATTAGCGCAGGGTCCGGGACGCCGACGTGCCTGAACTCCCAGCCGACCGCGGAACAGGCCCGCTCGGTGGCTGCGAACGACTCGGCGGTCCGCTCGTCGACCTGGTCCTCGGCACGGACATCGACCACGCGAGCACGGCCGTCGGCAAGCCGAACGAAATAGTCCGGGGCATGGCGCCGCTTCTCTTTCCCGTCATGCCAGTGCAGCCAGAACGGCTGCGAGGCGATCCCCACAACATCAGGATCGAAGTCCAGCAGAATCAGCCGGTCCTGCTCCAGCCACGACTCGAACCCCACATGGCGTCCCGTTGATGCGGCCCACCACCAGCCTGGGAAATGTCCGAGTCCGCGAGACCAGCGAAACGTCCGTACCGGAGTTGCCTCTTCCCACGCCAGCCCGTGGCACTGAGGCAACGGAACAACCCGCTCGTGGCCTCCGGCACCGCCGAAGCGGAGCGTGAACCCACCTCCGGCCGCTTCACGCTCCGATGCAGCCACAGCGCTCACCGGATCAGCTCGCCCAGCAGTTCGTCATCCACCCGCAGCGGCGCGAGCAGGTCGCGGACGTATGCCTCCCGCTTGATGACGGACGCGACTGTCCACCACTCGCCCAGTCCGGCCAGGTGGCTCCGGATCCTCTCCACCTTCTCCGGGTGCCCGGCCGCGTCACGCCAAGCGGCCCAGTTCTTGGCCGGCTCCGCCGCTGCCAATGCGTCCACCAGCTTGTGCTGGACCGAGGCGATGAACGGGCTCCCGAAGTACACGTCCTCCGGACCATCGAACTTTCGATCGAACAGCATCTTGTGCACAGCACGGACCTCGTCGATCGAGTCCAGATGTACCAGCGGTATGACACCGTCTCCGGCCACGAGCCCACATCCCCGGTCCGAGCAACCACGTACCGAGGAAACCGTAGTGGCAACAGAGTGGGTTTGAGCAAGATTCACTGACAAAGAGGAAGATCGACTGTCACGGGACAGCCGAACTCGGTACGGAACTCCCCGCGGACTACAAGACTGTCCCGTCTCAAATGATCTGGTCTGTGAGTAGGGCTGTGAACTGCGGCGACCAGATCAATTGAGACGCCGGACCGCCGAAACTCTCAGGCGATCTGGTCTTGGATGTCTGGACGTCGGTTGTTGTCTCAGCTGATCTGGTTCGTCCGTGAACAGGGCACACAGCTCGACGTTGAGCCGGATGGGCGTGTCGAGGGGCAGACGATCTCCGAGGGCACGGAAGGCCGCCTTTGAGCCTCACCAACTCGCAGGGCGGGCGATCTTGTTGGTGCCCTCGGCGCAACCCGGCCGGACCGCAGTCGTTGATCAGCGGAGCGAGTGCCGTCGGTGCTGGCCATTGGGGAGTGCTGGGAGGGTCCGTGTTCGATCCGGCAAGCAAGGGGTCCGGTCGTCCTGTGGTGCGCAGCGTGGTGGTGACGGGGGCGACCGGGGGTATCGGGATGGTCACCGCACTGCGGCTGGCCCGGCGTGGTTTCGATGTGATCGGTACAGCGCGCAGCCAGGTGAAGGCGGATGTGCTGGTGGCTGCTGCGGCCGAGTTGGGGCTGGGCCTGCGGACGGTGGTGCTGGACGTGGCCGACCCGGTCTCGTGCGAGCAGGCGATGGCTCTGGTGGAGGAGATGACGGGGGGTGGCGCGTGGGCGGTGGTGAACAACGCCGGTGTGCCACAGGCGGGTTCCCTGGAGGACGTGAGCGATGAGCAGGCCCGTCATCTGCTGGAGGTGAACGTCCTGGGTGCGATGCGGATCTGCCGGCTGGCGCTGCCGCCGATGCACCGCCGGGGTACGGGGCGGATCGTAAACGTCTCCTCGGGCCTGGGGAGGGTGCCGTGGCCGCTGGGCGGCTGGTACAGCGCGAGCAAGCACGCGCTCAGCGCGCTCACCCACTGCCTGCGGGTGGAGAGCGCCCATGCCGGGGTGCGGGTGTGTCTGGTGGAACCGGGCGCGTTCGCGACCGCGATGCTGGACCGGGCGGTTGCCGACCTGTCCGCGGCCGGTGGCGGCGCGGGCTATGAGCGCACACGGAACCTGTTCACCACGGTCAACGGGCGTGTTCCGGGTCCGGAACCGGTCGCCCGGGTGATCGAGCGATCCCTGTCCTCCCGCCACCCCCGGGCCCGCTACACCGTCGGCCTCGACGCCCGCCTCCTGGTCCCGCTGCACAGCGTGTCGCCCCTGTGGCTCACCGACTGGGTCAAGCACACCGCCAGTGGCCTGCCCCGCACCCGCAGCGGCCAAGAAGCACACCTCCGCGACCCGGAACCCCAGCCCCGGGCCAACGCGGGACGGGAGACGGCATGAACCTTCACAGCCGCATCACCCAGGTCGCCGTCCACCTGCCCCCCGGCCGCCAGACCTCACAAGCCATCGAGGACCGGCTACGCCGCGACAGCCCCGCCTTGCGGATCCCCAACGGGCTGCTACGGCGGCTCTACGGACTTCAGGAACGCGTTCTCGCCGACGCCGACGCCTTGCCCTCCGACCTGGCCGCACACGCCCTCACCCAGGCTCTGACACAAGCACGACTGGATCCGGGCGACATTGACCTGCTGCTGTTCGCCGCCGTCAGCGCCGACGTCCAGGAACCCGCCAACGCCCACATCGTGGCCGCCAAGACCGGCCTGACCTGCCCGGTCCTCGATGTCTCCAACGCCTGCAACAGCGTCCTGAACGCGTTGGAGGTCGCTGACGCCCTCATCCGCACCGGCGCCTACCGCTGCGTCGCCATCGCCTGCGGCGAGACCCTGAGCCGCCTCAGCCGCTGGTCGCTGACCTGCCCCGCCGAGCTGCGCACCGCGCTCGCCTCCCTGACCGGCGGGGACATGGGCGCGGCCCTGCTCGTGGAAGCCAGCGCGGAACCGGGGATCATCGCCTCCACGTTCCTGGCGAACTCGTCCGGCTGGCCCGCCGCAACCCTCTTCAACCCCTATCAGGTTCCGGGTGCGACATCAGGGCTGAACATCGACTCCGAACGGCTGCTTGCCTCCTTCATCGGCCTGGACACCCGAGCCAAGCAGTGGCTCAAGCAGCGGGACGTCGACGCCGGCGGCCTGGACCTGGTCTGCGTCCACCAGCCCTCCGTCCCCTTCGTCCACACCTTCCGCGACCGCCTCGGCATCCACGCCGACAGCGTGCTGCCCACCTTCCACCGCACCGGCAACATGGCCGCCGCCACCATCCCCCTCCAACTGTCCCTCGCCACGGAGCAGGGACGGCTGCGCCCAGGCACGGACATCGCACTGTTCGGCCTGGCCAGCGGCGCAAGCGCCGGAGTCATGCTGATCAAGTGGTAACCCGGCCGGGTGCGCCGGTGAGTACGCGGATCACCATGAATCGCCCGGAACGACCATCAGCGGGAAGCTCGGCCAGGTCAAGTGAGAACGGACAGTTGAACCAGATCAATGGAGACGAGGAGCGAATCGGGCCAGGTCGCCTGAGACAGAGACCAGATCGTTCGAGACGGGACAAAGACCATCGTCGACGCATACTCGCCGATCCAGATCAACGGACACCTGTATCTGTCGCATCCGGCCACCGCTCGGTGGAACCTCCCGGAGAAGATCCGCGACACCTCCCAGGCGTACTCCCAGACTCGGTGGGAACTGGACTGGACGAATGATCCCGAATCCGACCCCCGTCAGATCTGCGGACTGCAGGACCTCGCCTTCGGTACCCCGCAAGGCCTGATTCCACTGGCTTCCACGGACCGGGGAGAGACCATCTTCCTGGCACCCCAGGTCTACGACGTCCCCGGCGGCATGTGCGTCGCGTGCGAGGACGGAGACTGGGCCGGCTATCCGATGCCGTTCGCCGAGTGGCTCTACCGCTTCCTGATCGGAGAGGACATGGCGGGATACAAGAGCGCGGCCTTCTACCCCGGCCCCGTGATGCTGGAGTACCCGCCCATGACGCCCGACGAGCGCACACGCGTCAGTCACGGCCCGGAACGCGGCATGTAGGGCGGGCTCGCCGGACAAGACGTCCCCAAGGGGCTGTGAACGCGGCTTGATATGAGTTATCAAGCCGCGTTCGCAAGGCGTCGAGGAAGGCCAGATCCTCAAGGTCACCGGACTGACCGCGTTCGCCTGGGTCAATCTCGGTTTGCAAGGTATCGGGGTACCGACGCCGCAGTTCCCGCACCACTGCCTCCGCCTCCCCGGCGATCCGGTGCGGGCGCGAGTCCGGACGGTGCCAGGCCCGCAAGGCCCGCCTCCCCGTACTCGCGCATTCCAGGGGCTTGTGCGGCCGCGTTCACGCGAGACCGGCGAGGGGAGCGCCGGGTTGCCAGGAGACGGGCAGGACAACGTCGACGCCGTCACGGCAGGCCAGGGGCAGCAGTCGGCTCATGGTGGTGTCGAGGTCGTCGAGCAGGTAGGGCATGGGGCGCAGTGGCCGGTCGAGGCCGAGGAAGAAGTCGTCCCAGTGCACCAGGACGACCCGCCTGGCTCCGGTCGCGACCACGACCTCGTCCCAGTAGGTGTGCAGGAACTCGGCGGGCTGTTTGCCCAGCATGCCGACGCCCAGGTAGACGACGTCGGCGTGGTGACCTCGCAGTGCTCCGGGCCGGTAGTTGGCGCTGGCTTGCAGCAGCACGCGGCCGTGGGGTGGGTGACGAGCACGGAGTAGGCGGTGCCGGTCCTCCAGGCACCGGCGCGGGCCGGCGGGACCAGGGGCTGATCGACGGTACCGGAGTAGTGGTCGCCCGGGCTGTGTGCAACATGAGGCATTGGGAGGCTCACTGCCGTCGATCCGTACGGGGATACGTTGATGAATGAGCAGGAGTCCGCCGCCGCCCTCCGGGAGATCCACGGTCTAAAGGCACTGCGGTCAGGTACCGCGGCGCTGCTCCTGGACGGCCTTCAAAAGGTCCTCGATGGCGGACTGGATGTCGCGGTCACGCAACTCGTCAATCGCTTCGAGAGCGGCGGCCGCGGCCTCACGAATGTGGTGGGGAAGCCCGTCGGAGGCCGTGAGTCGGTAGGCGGCCTTGCGGCGCGCCATGCGCTCGGCGGCGTCTACTGCGTCGGGGCCGGACAGCGGAAAGACGGAGGCACTGTATGCGGATATCCCCAGCACCATCATGTCCGCGATGCCGTCGGCGTACCCGAGCGCGGCGGCCTTCCCCTGGCCTTCCCGAATGGTTGCGACGATGCGACGGCGGGACAGGGCCGTGCCCACGACGGCGCCGCCTCCCAGGGAAAGGCCGCAGGTGACTGCGAGGAACGGCCCGCCCCAGGCGAAGCCGGTGAATCCTCCGAGGACCGCGAGCGCGACCGTCCATGCAGCTGCTGTCCGGGAGCCTATTTGCTCGGGTGTGGTGTCCATGTTGGCAGTGTGCCAGCCGGGACGGACAGCACCGGGGCCGCACAGGCCGTTGTCGGTCAGGGCCGGCCGGCCGCGCTTGCCCAGGGATGCCTGCCCATGTGCGACCAGTTCGAGGTCAGTTGGCTGGCGCGCACCTACCGCCTACGGCAACGTCGAACGGGCTAAGGACTCCAGAGCCATTGCTGTACAGGTGCTGGCGCTGACGAGGAACGTGCCAGTCGCGTGCCAGGTCGAGCGGGGAACCGCGGGGAATAGCGGGGACCCGGCCGCCGGCCGGCCAGGTCCCGTAGCCGCTCCGCCGCGGGTCAGCCCGGCAATTGGCCGTAGAAGACCCAAGCTTCCCAAGCTGAGAGCGTGGCCGCGTGCTCCGGCGCCCGGAGCAAACCGGGGCGGGCCCCTCTTGTTCCGTTTGTTCTCCGGGTCTGTCTGATGTGCCTCACTGTCGGTCGACATGGGCCAGCTGCTCGACTCGGTTGTGCAGGTGCTCGACGTGGTGTTCGGATTCCGGCTTCATCAGGACGCTGCGCAGTATCCGGGCGCCGTCGGTGTCTGCGGTGATCTTGGGGTGGCGGGCGGTGAACGCTTCGTGGCTGGCTTTGAGGGTGCTGAGGTAGACGGGGTCGGGGCTGGTCATGCCGTCGGCGAGGATGCGAGCGGAGGCTGCGTCAATGCCGGTGAGGGTCGCGGCGTCGACGGTGGGGAAGTAGGTGACGATGTCCAGCTGGGGTGGCTGATAGAGCTCCAAGAGGTCGGATGCGTTGATCAGGTCAGCCCACTTCAGGGCGGCTCGCCGACCGGCTGCCAGGACCTGGCCGAGGCCGTCGAGGGTGGGCGGCAGGAGCTGGAAGGTGAGCCACAGAGCAGCTGCGGAGGCGCCGGCGCGGGAGCATTCCAGGCTGATCTCGCCGAGGTGGAGCTCGGTGGAGGTGAAGTAGGTGTAGGGCGAGTCGTGGAGATAGAAGCGGCCCACCTCGGGGTCGCGGAAGAGGACGGCGCCGCAGCCGTACGGCTGTAGGCCATGCTTGTGCGGGTCGACCACGACTGAGTCGCACTGCGCGATGGCCCGCCACGGCTCGGGCGGCAGGCCCTCCGGGCCGTCGGCACCGGCGAGAAGGGTGAAGAAGCCGCCGTAGGCGGCATCGACGTGGATGCGGACGCCGTAGCGCTCGGCGAGGGTCAGGGCCTCGTGGACGGGGTCGACAGCGCCCAGTCCGGTGGTGCCGGTGGTGAGAACGACGGTGCCCACCTGCCCGGTGCGCAGTACGTCCTCCAGCGCGTCGAGGTCCATGCGGCCCTGGCTGTCGGTGCGGACGGGGTGGCTCGTCATGCCCAGGACGTGGCACATGCGGCCGTGGGTGTAGTGAGCGTCAGCGCTGTGGGCGATGCCCCGGCCGGGGTGGAGTTCGCGGGCAACGAAGAGCGCTTCGAGGTTGGCGATCGTGCCACTGGTGGTGAGGTGGCCGAGGTGGGTGTCGTAGCCGAACATCGCGGCGAGCTGCGCGACAGCCTCGCGTTCCATCACCGCAGTGGCAGGGCCACCGTCCAGGGCGTGGTTGTTGGGGTTGATCAGCATGGCGGTGAGGTAGCCGACCACCGCGGCGGGGTGCGGGGGCTTGAGCATCTGGCCCGCGTAGTGCGGGTGGAAGAAGGGGTAGTTGCCCTTCAGCCGCCCGGTGAGCTCTGCGAAGACTGACGCGAAGCGGTCATCGTCCACCTTCAGGGACGGGTGGGGCTGGTAGGGGCCGAAGGTGTCGGCCCAGTCCTGTATCGCGTGGGTGGCTCGGCCGAGCCAGTGCTGCAGATCCACTGATCTCCCTCTCGCTCGCGGGTGTGCGACCACCATAGGATTTAGTTGAGTAGTCAGCAATTGATTGCTCAGCAATTGAGACAGCAGTAGGTGAGGAAGCAGTAAGCTCGACGGCGATGAACGCCAACCCCCAGCGCAGCGACGAAGCTGCCCGCGCCGCCAACAGTCGGCTGGTCCGGGATTTCGGTCTGCTGATCAAGTCCGCCACCCGCCTCGAACAGCGCATCGACAGCGCGCTGCGACAGGAGTGCGGGATCAGCCACACCATGCTGGAGGTGCTGATAGGGCTCTGCCGTCGACCCGGCGAGGAGATCTCCCAGCGGCAATTGGCCGACGACCTCACCCTCACCAGCAGCGGCACCACCCGCCTGATCGACCGTATGGAGGAAGCCGGCCTGGTCCGCCGCGTACCGTCCCCCGCGGACAGGAGGGTGGCCCTGGTGGAACCGACCACTGAGGGACGTACGGCATTCCTGCGGGCCGCGGCCGTCCACGCCCACGTGGTGGAGGAGTACTTCGTCAAGCCGCTGGCAACCGACGACTACGCGCGCCTGACCAGCGCGCTGAGCAAGATCGACAAGGCACTTCGCGAAGAGGCCACGTGAGAGGTCCCGAGCGACACCGAGCCCCGACGGAGCACCGGAGGTGATCACGCCCTACCGGCCGTCTCAGTGTCTGTCTCATTCAGCACCGTTCACGGCCGTTCAGACGAGACCGCTGCCCGTGACCGACTCGGCGACCGGCCGCTCGTGAACGCAGGTGAACGCCCCTGCACACAGCCCACCACCCCACCAACATAGTTGGAAAGCGTGTTGCTCCTGGACCGTCTCCGGACCGTCCAAGGCGAGCCGACGCCGACCAACAGCGACAGAAGCGCACAGCGTCTGATCTGGTCGGAGCCGCGGGCGTCTTCTGACTCGCTGGTCAGTGGACTAGTTATTGAGACTCCGCCAGCTACGCGGTCTTCTGCCCGACTCGCGACCAAGCACCGCACCCGCTTGGAGGAGAAACTCCCGAACGCAGGTAGAAACGGCTGTCCTCGGCCTGGCCGCTCACGACGGCCGGGGCCCGGTACGTGCGTCGGTCGCGTACCTCCTGCCAGACGCCCTGGCTGATGATCGCGGGCCACTGACCCCGGCCGACTTCCTCCCCGCTGAAAACCCGTTCCCTGCTACGTGGCGACTCCAGAAGCGCTCGGACGGTATCGGCGTTCCACTCGCGGGCAAGCGCCGTCCGCTCGTCGCGTTCGTTGAGGTCGCGAGCCAGGGCGGTGGGGGTCTCGCCATCGAGATAGCGAGTGAAGACGTCTCGGACGATTGCAGCCTCCGCCGCGATGATCGCCGCTCCCGATGAGTCGCAGCCGTAGCGGCGCCTACCGCCGTGCGGATGGCCGTCCCGAGCACGGTCGACCGTGGCGTCCCACAGCCGCCGTGAGGTGTCATCACTGGAACGGCAGGCGTGTGCCACCTCGATGCGGAGGAAGAACCGGTCGTCGCGGTCCGCGAGATCGCGCCGGTCGGCCGGGCCGTACAGCGTGATGTCATGCCGGTCGGCAAGCTGTAAGAGCCGTTCAAAATCGTGGGGTTGCCTCATGAGCCGTTCCGGACGGTACGTGAGGATGTGCCTCACCTGGCCGTTGCCGACGGCCTCAAGCGGCACGTGACACGCGGGCCGGGCCCGGGTCGCCGTCTCACCTGGCCAGCCGGCCCAACAGCGACGAAGCGGACCACACACCAAGCGCCGCGGCCACGGCCAGGACGCCGTAGTCGAGGGGCAGGTGCGCGGGGGTTCCGAGCAACAGGCCGCGCAGGGCGTCGACCTGGTAGCTCAGCGGATTGACCAGGCTGACGACCTGGAGCCAGCCGGGCATGACGGCCACCGGGTAGAGGGCGTTGGAGCCGAAGAACAGGGGCATGGTGATCGCCTGCCCGATGCCCATCAGTCGGTCCCGGGTGAGGACGATGCCCGCGATCGTCATCGACAGGCAGGAGAAGAACGCGGAGCCGAGTACGACGGCCACGGCCACTCCGAGGAGCCGCAGCGGGTTCCAGGTCATCGCCACCCCGAGCAGCGCGGCGATCACGACGACGACCACGGCCTGGATCAGCGCCTTCACTCCGGCCGCGAACGCCTTGCCGGTGATGAGCGCGGAGCGGGGCGTGGGGGTGACCAGGAGCTTGGTGAGGATGCCGGCGTCCCGCTCCCAGATGATCATGATGCCGTAGAAGATGGCGATGAACATCGCGGACTGGGCGATGATGCCGGGCGCCAGATAGTCGAGGTAGGGGATTCCGCCGGTCGGGATCGCGTGGATCCGGGTGAACGTCTCGCCGAAGATCAGCAGCCAGAGGGCCGGCTGGATCGCCCGGGTGTACAGCTCGGTGCGGTCGTGGCGGAGCTTCTGGAGCTCGACCGCGCACATGGCGGCCACCCGGGCGGGCAGCACGCGCCAGCCCGTCCTGGCCCTCGGCGGGATCACGAGCAGGTCGAGACTCCCGGGGCGGACGCGCTCAGCCGACGCGGGAAGCGGTGCGGCGGGTGCTTCGGACATCGCTGAAGTCTCCTGAGTGGTCGTCGAGTCCGCTGCCGGCGACGTCGCGGAAGACGTCCTCCAGCGTGGGCAGTTCACCGTCGCCGGTGGTTCCGCGGCGCTCACCGAGGCCCACCCTCAGTTCCCGCGGTGTGCCGAGCGCGCGCACGCGGCCGCGGTGCATCAGCGCGACCCGGTCGCAGTACTGGTCGGCCTCGTCCATGTAGTGGGTCGTCACGAGGACGGTCATGCCGGTGGCGGCCCGTACGGCGTTGATGTGCTCCCACACGCTGGTGCGGGCGATCGGGTCGAGACCGATGGTCGGCTCGTCAAGGATGAGCAGCCGTGGCGCGCTGACCAGGGCCTGGGCGAGTTCCAGGCGGCGGACCATGCCTCCGGAGTACGTCTTGGCGAGCCGGTCGGCGGCATCGGTGAGTCCGACTGCGTCGAGCGCCTGGGCGACACGGGCCGCGCGTTCACGCCGGGACACGTCGAAGACGCGGGCGAACAGGACCACGTTCTCCCTGCCGGTGAGTCCGGAGTCGGCGGACAGTTGCTGCGGCACGTAGCCCAACAGGCGTCGTACGGGCATGCGTTCACGGGTGGCGTCGTGCCCGAAGACGCTCACCCTTCCCGAAGGGACCGGCAGCAGCGTGGTGATGCACCGGAGCGCGGTCGTCTTGCCGGCGCCGTTGGGCCCGAGCAGTCCGAACACCTCTCCGTCCCGGACGGCGAGGTCGAGACCGTCGACGGCGGTCATCTCACCGAAGGCGTAGACGAGTCCGGTGCAGGACACGGCGTCGGCGCGGCCGTCACCGTGGGTGTCGGGCTCGGGTCCGGGGTTCTCCGGCTGTGCGGGTTCGGTGCTTCCGTCGCTGTGCCGTGTCATGTCTCCTCGGCCTCCTCGTGCAGGTTCGCCGCCAGTTTGCGCAGGGCCGGCAGGGCGGCCTCCAGCGCGGCACGGTCGGCCGCGTCGAGGCGGGCCACCTGGCCGCGTACGAGCACCGCGCGCCGCCGCCGCCAGTCGCGCAGCCGGGCGTCGGCCGCGGGCGTGGACAGCAGTCGTGCGGCGCGCCGGTCGGCCGGGTCCGTCTCACGGATCAGATATCCGTCCCCGGCCAGGCGGTTGACGAGCGTCGAGACCGAATTGCCCGCCAGGTAGAGCTCCTTGGCCGCCTCCGACACACGGACGCCCGGCCGGTCGACGACCAGCCGCAGCAGGTCGACCTCGGCACCGCGCAGGCTCGGCCCGCTCGTTCCCGCGCGCAGCCGCCGCCTGATCAGCCGCTGAAGCCCGGCCAGGGCGTCGGCCAGGGCCTCGGGGAACCTCTCCGAATCCGAATCCGAATTCGTATCCGCCTTCACATTTCGAGATTACCTCTGAGTCAGAGGTAATTCGGGAAAGGGAGGGTCAAGAGGCCGGACCCGACGGTGAAACCGAAGGTGTGCAAGTCGATTCGGCGGGTAACCGTTGACCTGCTCACCGGTGTACCCCAGCGCCGGGTGAATCCCGACGGTCAGTACCAACTTGGAGGTAACCGTGCCGGCCGAAGAGGCTCCCGTGTCCATCGACGCGATCGTGTACGGCGAGGGCATCGCCCTGGTCACCGTCGCCGGGGAACTGGACGTCGAGACAGCTCCCGAGCTGCACAACCGGCTGGCCGACCAGGTCCGCGGCGGCAGGCGGCACCTGCTGCTCGATCTGTCGGCGGTCCCGTTCATGGACTCCTCCGGCATAAACGCCCTGCTCAAGGCGCACGATGCCGCCTCCCGCGCGGGAGGGGGCGTGTGTCTCGTGTCCCCGGCCCCGGCCGTCCAGCGCATTCTGGATCTCACGGGCGTCAGCCTCGCCATCCCCTCGGTGGACGACATCGACGCCGCCATGGTCCGGGTAAGGGAGGGAACCGCCCGGCACTAGACCCTGATCCGCCGGACAGGAGTCAGACAGGCCCTAGGCGGAGCGGACGCCCGCCGTGTCGCTCTCGTGGAGCTGTGCCGCCGCGGCCGCGCAGAAGGCCGCCAGGCCCTCCACGAGGGCCGCCCGCCCGGCGGGCGCCATCTGCGCGAGGACCGCTTCCACGGCGTACTCGCGTCGTGAGCGCAGCTCCGCGAGAAAGGTCCGGCCCTGGGGGCTCAGGAACAGGCGCAGCTCCCGGCGGCTGGTGGCGCTCGGTGCCCGTTCGAAGAACCCCACGGCCTGGAGCCGGTCGCAGAGCCTGCTGGTCGAGGGAGGCGTGGAGCCGAGCGCGTCGGCCAGGGTCCTCAGCTTTATGCCCTCGTCGTGTTCCAGGATGAACAGCACCCGCAACTGGGAGGCGGAGACCGGGGCCGTCGAGGCGCGGCCCCAGAGGATCTCCAGCAGCTCGGCCGCCTCGGCGGTCACGCGAGCCACCTCGTTCCGGTGCGGGCGCGGGCCTGAGGAAGTCACCGTCCAACTGTCCCAGCCTTCCCGGCCACTGTCAGCCTGTCGCAGCGGCGACAGCGGCGACAGCGGCGAATTGGTGGATACCGGCACTCGCGTCATCGAACTCGGCCAACCCGTCGAACTCGGCCAACCCGTCGGTCACGGTCAACCGCTCGAACTCGGGCAGCCCGTCGGTCCCGCCCGCCCCGTCGAACTTGGCCAACGCGTCGAACTTGGCCAGCCCATCGAACCCGTCGAACCATCCAACCCATCCACCCATCCAACCCATCGAAGATTGGTCTGCCCGACATCGTGAACAGATTCGTGGCCGCGGAGCGTGCCCTGCGCACCGCGGCGCCCCATGAGTTGCTGAACGCGGTCCGTGACGTGCTCAGCCGTCACTACGCGGCCGATTCCGTCGAACTCTTCATGGCCGACTACGGGCTCACCGTGTTGCAGCCCGTCTCGGTGCTTCCGCACACCCTGGAACCCATTCCGGTACACAGCAGCCCCGAGGGCCGGGCCTTCGGTGCCCAGGAGCCCTTCGTCGAGGAACGCGACGGCGGGGGCGTACGGGCACACTTCCCGGTGACCGTCCGCGGCGACCGACTCGGCGTCCTGGCGGTCGTCCTGCCCTCCGCGGCCCGCGACGGGGAGACGCTCGCCGAGCTCGCCGAGATCGCGGAGGTCCTCGGCCACGAGGTTCTCGTCGCCGAGCGCGACACCGACCTGTATCTCCAGGCACGCCGGAAGGACCGGCTCACCCTGGCCGCGGAGATGCAGTGGCAGTTGCTGCCTGGCCGCTCCTGCTCCCGGCGCGAGTACGAGGTCGGCGCCCAGCTGGAACCCGCCTACGCGATCTTCGGCGACAACTTCGACTGGTCGTCCGACGCCGAACGGCTCTCCCTCTACGTCACGAACGGGATGGGCGAGGGCATCGAGGCGTCGCTGCTGACCAATCTCGGCATCAACGCCCTGCGCAACGCGCGCCGGGCCGGCATCCCGCTCCAGGACCAGGCCGCCCTCGCCGACCAGGCGATCTACGCTCAGTACCGCGGCGACCGCTATCTGTCGGTGCTGATGCTCGACTTCGAGTTGTCCACGGGCCGGATGCGCGTGATCGACGCCGGCTCGCCCCAGATGCTGCGGCTGCGCGGCCGGACCGTCGAACGCGTCGACTTCGAGGCCCAGTTGCCCCTCGGCATGTTCGAGGAGACCGACTACCTCGTGCAGGAGTTCCAGGTGGAACCCGGCGACCGGCTCCTCTTCGTGAGCGACGGCGTCCACGCCGTCGCCGGACCCGGCGGGGAGAGGTACGGGGAGAGGGCCCTGGCCATGGCGATCAACTCGACCAGGCTGCTGCCCGCGACGGAGGTGCCCCGCGCCGTCCTGAGAGAGCTGACCGGCCACCGGGGCAGCCCCGGACCGGAGGACGACGCCCTCGTGGTGTGCCTCGACTGGCACGGTCCGGCGGGCGGCGGGCGCTAGCAGCACTGCGGGCCCGAATGCAGCGGGCGCGGGTACGGGCAGGACCCCGTGCCCGCGCCCCTGTCCGTCAGAAGCTGACGACCGCGTGGACGGTCTTGCCGTCGGGGCGGGAGAGCACGGTCAGCTCGGAGGACAGCCTGCGTACCAAGGGCCAGCCGAAGCCGCCCTGTCCGGTCAGGTCGAGACGCCGGGGACGCGGTGGCTCGGGATCGTCGTCCGAGACCGAGATGCCCACCCCGTGGCCCATGTCCCTCAGATGCAGGCTGCACAGCCGGCCGCGCGCGTGCCGCACCACGTTCGTGACGAGTTCCGAGACCACGAGCGTGACGGCCTCGGCGGTCTCTCTCGGCACCGTTCGCGGCAGGTCACCGAGGAACGTGTGGACGATCCGCCGTGCGTGCACTGCGGCCTGCGTATCCCGCTCCAGCTTCGCACCGAGATCAAGGCCGGATTCGCAGGGCGATTCGACGGTGGTCATGCCTTCGCCTCTCTTGCCGTACTCCCGCCCGCTCGTCGCGCAGCGGCGCCGTTCCGTGCGGTTCGATGTGCCGGGCAGGCTGTCTCCCCTTCTTCCCGGTCCGCCGCCGGCCATGTCACGGGTTCCCCCGCTTTCACACCACACCCACAGACACCCCGTCCGGGACGGCAACGGGGGGCCGGGCCGCACGCTGCCGCTGCCTTCCTGCGGCTGTATCTACGTAAAGGGATGGGACTGCCGCGGCGGATCGGGGGCACCAGGCACGCGTGCCGGACGCCCGCGGGTGGTTCGGCGACATCGCTCCCGCGGCGGTCGTACGGGGCCGGGCGACCCCGAGGCCGACGCGGTCGAGCGGCAGGGTGGTGGCCCCCGCCGGGCAGGGGCCGGCCGGGCCACCACCCCGGCACCGCTCCTCACCCACCCGGGGTGGAACGCGGCACGGACGACAGGAGGCGGCGGATGTCCCAGACCATCACGGCACGAGCAGAGGCCGGCGGGACGCTGGACCCGGCAGAGGCACTGCACCGCAAGCAGCGGTTCCGCAGACGCCTGGAGCGGCTCATCGGCATCGCGGCCACCGAGGGCAACGAACTGGTTCCCCTGCGCAACGGCGACCGGATCTTCGCCGCGATGCTCGACGCGGTCCGGTCCGCCGAGCACACCATCGACATGATGACGTTCGTCTACTGGCGCGGGGAGATAGCCCGCGAGTTCGCCGCCGCCCTGTCCGAGCGGGCCCACGCGGGTCTTCGCGTACGACTGCTGCTGGACGGATTCGGCGCGAAGCGGATCGAGGGGGACCTGCTGCGGTCCATGACCGACGCCGGTGTGCAGGTCGCGTGGTTCCGCAAACCCCTGTGGCTCTCGCCCCTGAAGCAGAACCACCGCTGCCACCGCAAGGCACTCGTCGTCGACGAGCACACCGCGTTCACCGGCGGAGTGGGCATCGCCGAGGAGTGGTGCGGTGACGCCCGCGGTCCCTCCGAGTGGCGGGACACCCACGTGAAGGTGCGCGGGCCCGCCGTGGACGGTATCGCCGCGGCGTTCGCGCAGAACTGGGCGGAGTGCCACGACGAGCTCTTCGACGACCGGGACCGCTTCACCGGACACGAACAGCCGGGCACGGCCACCGTGCAGGTGGTACGGGGATCCGCCAGTTTCGGCTGGCAGGACATGCAGACCCTCATCCGGGTGATGCTCGGCTCCGCCGAGGAACGCTTCCGTCTCGCCACGGCCTATTTCGCCCCCGACGCCTACTTCGTGGACCTGCTGTGCGCGACTGCGCGCCGCGGTGTCCGGGTGGAGATCCTGCTGCCCGGTCCGCACACCGACCAGCGTGCCTGTCAGCTGGCCGGCCAGCACTACTACGGCGCACTGCTGGCCGCGGGCGTCGAGATACGCCAGTACCAGCCGACCATGCTCCACACCAAGATCATGACGGTGGACGGCGTGGCCTCCCTGATCGGTTCCACCAACTTCAACCGCCGCTCGATGGAGCACGACGAGGAGGTCATGCTCGCCGTCCTCGACGAGACGTTCACCGCGGCCCTCGACCGGGACTTCGACGAGGACCGGGAGAACGCCGTGAGTATCGATGCGAGCCGCTGGCGGCGCAGGTCCCCGGTCCAGCGCGCCAAGGAACTGGCCGTCGCACCGCTGCGCCGCTTCCTCTAGGACCTGTCCGAGCAGGGCGGAACCGGCGGCGGCCGGCCCGGTCGAGCGGGGCGGAACCGGCGCGGCCTCCTTCGGCCTTCCCGAAGCGGGGCAGGGTGGGATCGCCCGCGAGGTCAGCGGGGCCGCTCGCCGGTCTCGCAGACCTTGCGGGCGATCTCCCGCAGTTTGATGTTGTGGTCCTGGGACGCCTTCTTCAGCACGGCGAACGCGTCCTCCTCGCCGAGGCCGTGGCGCTCCATGAGGATGCCCATCGCCTCGCCGATCTCGTGCCGCGTCTCCAGGGCGTGCCCGAGCTGCTGGTGCTTACGGGCCGAGGACAGGGCGACCGCGGCGTGCGAGGCCAGCACCCAGCCGGCGCTCTGAGCCGACTCGCCGAACATGTTCGGGCGGTGCGAGTACACGTTGAGGGCGCCGAGTTCGTCCTCGTCGGTGAACAGCAGGAAGCCCATCATGCTGCCCATGCCCAGCTTTCTCAGTTCGGGCGCGAAGCGGGACCACTTCGGGTGCGGCCGGCGCAGGTCCTCGATGGCGTAGAGCTGCTCCCGGTCGGTCACCGCGTCGAAGCACGGACCCTCCCGCAGGTCCTGCTGGATCCGGTCCGCCATGCGCACGACGTCACTGGTCGCGGCCAGCGCGCTGACCTCGCCGCGGCGGACCGTGAGGATGCCGCTCTCGTCGCAGCCGTTGATGAGCACCGTCGCGTGCTCCACGATCCGGTCCAAGGTGGCCTGCACCGAGTCCTGCGCCAGCAGGTCCCGTGCCATCTCCGCCAGAGCGACGGCAAACTTCTCCCAGACTTCGCCGGGCTCCTGCGCCATGGGCCATCCGTTCATCGGTCGAAACGAAACCAGCCTTCACCTGGGCTTCCATTTTGCCACCCCGTTCCGCCCCCGCCGAGGCGATCGTGTGTCGACGGTTCGCCGGCCCGCGGGAAATCCGGACGCGGAACGCGGTCGTCACGTGCGGGCACCGCATATCCACGGGATCTTTGCATGCCTCACCTGTTTCATCCGGTGGATCGAGGGTGACCCGACAGGAGACCGGATCCCGGAGAACGCGCTCGACCCGATCAGGAGGCTCGTATGGAGAACTGGCGCGAAGGCGCGTCTTGCCGCACCGTTGACCCCGATCTGTTCTTCCCCATCGGCAGTACCGGCCCCGCGGTGCTCCAGATCCAGGAGGCGAAGGCGGTCTGCACGGGCTGCCCGGTCCGTGAGCAGTGTCTGAGCTGGGCTCTGGACACGGGCCAGACCGTCGGCGTCTGGGGCGGTACGAGCGAGGCGGAACGGCGCGCGCTGGCACGACGCCGTTCCCGCCGGCGCTCAGGAAGCACCCCCGCGTAGATCAGGAGGCAGCACCGGGCCCGACCACGGGCCGGGTACGGACGCAGGTGACCGGGTCACGACGCGGCGAGAGACATTCCGCCGACGAGATCCGAACGAAGGGCACGATGGAGATCGATCCGAGCCGGAACAGGAAGTCGTCGTTCCAGGAACTGGGGACGCTCACCAGTGCGTTCGGCGGCGAGTTGCGCAATGTGACGGACGCGCGGCTGGCCGCGGACGGCTATCTGCGCGCCCTCTCGCGAATGACGCCGCCGTCGGCCGCCGAGCACTGGGACGACATCCTGCTGGTGGTCACCGAACTCGCCGCGAACACGATCCAGTACGCTCCCGGCCCCTTCGAACTCCAGATGCGTCCCACCATCGACGGTGTGCACGTGACGCTCCACGACAGCAGCACCATCGCACCCGCGCCCCGCCGCTTCCGCCCCTCCCAGGGCGGGGGCGGCATCGGGTGGCATCTGATCCACGCGCTCTGCGACCAGGTCAGTGTGATCGTGCGGCCCGACGGCAAGGACGTCCACGCGTTCCTGCCGTGGTGACGGGTCGGCACCCGCGTGACGCGCGCCGACCGGGAGTGCCGTGCCGACGCGGAGTTACCGCGCCGACGCTGAGGCGTGATGCCGGCGTGGAGTCGCCGTGCCGACGTGGAGGTGTCGTTCCGCTCGACATGGGCACCCGGTTCCGGTGAAGAAGCTGTCCCGTCGCACGATCGAGGTGGAGCGTTGAGTCCAGAGCCGGAACCGTCCGAACGGGAACCGTCCGAGCGGGAGCACGCCGTGTGGGACCGGGTGCGCCGCACCGCCACCGGAATGAATCATCATCAGGCGAAGGCGGCTCTCGGCGACGCGCGGAAGGCCGCCGAGGAGCGTCCGGAGGACGGTACGGCGGCACCCGACGCGCGGACGGAGGCGGACGAGTGGGAGCGGATCACCGACGCCCTGGCCGACCACGCCGGGGCGTACGACCCCGCCACGGACCCCTTCGTCCAGGGGCAGCTCGCCGCCCGGTCCAACCGCGCACGGGCATCGACGCCACGCGGCTGAGCAACACCCCTCGCCCGTTGTCAGTGGTTTACGGAACAATGCTGGTCAGCAACAGCGTCACCGGACCGGTGCCGTGTGATCCCGTCCGTCCGTCGAAAGGCCGCCTGCACATGACGTCGACCTCGCACCTTCGTGCCGTGCCGCGAGCGCCGATCGGAGGCCGGTGACCATGCTGCGGCCGCTGTCCCGCTCGCGCGCACCGCTGAGCCCCGAAGGTGCCGAGGTCCTGCGTCTGATCACCCAGCGACGTTTCCCCGTCCGCCTCACCGTGCATGCGAACGGCCGCCGCCGGTACGGCTACTGGCTGCCGTTCGATCCCACGACCGGACGCGGTGGCTGCTACGTGGCCCTGCCCACCGGCGAATGCGACGCGCTGCACGCGGCGGGCCTGATCGTGCTCGGCGATCCGCTCGTCGACCCCGGGAAGACCACGTACGCGGTCCAGGCCGCTGCGCGTACCGCCATCACGGGTCGGAGCGAGGCGCCCGGCCGGAGCGAGCCGGCTCGTGGCGACGCGACCGGCCGGAACGAGGCGACCGGTCGTGGCCGGGCCAGGGAATCGACCCTCTTTCGGCACGCCCTGACGGCCTGACCCCCGCTTCGGCGGCATGCCGTGCCGGGCTGAACCTCGCTTCGGCGGCATGCGGTCACGACCTGACCGCGCTTCTGCGGCATGCGGTCATGGCCTGAACCTCGCGCTGCCAGGCCGGAGTTCGAACGGGGACCCCGGAGTGCGAACGGGGGCGCCGCACCGCGGAAGCGCGCAAGCGGCGAGTCACGGAATCACCGAAGAGACGCCCGGTTCCGCTCAGCCGCTCGGGCCGGGCGAGAGCGGCACCTCGGCGGTGATGCGCTTGCCTCCGGCCCCCAGCCGCGAGATGACGACGTCGCTGGCCAGGGTGCAGACGATCATCCAGCCCCGGCCGCCGACCCGCATGCGGCCCACGGCGTCCAACTGATCGGCGCACACGGGCAGTCGGTCGCTTCGGTCGCTCACGGACAGACGTACCGCCCGCCCGGTCCGGGTCACGTCGAACCCGGTGACACCGCCCCCGTGGATCATCGCGTTGGTCACCAGCTCGGAGGCGACGAGCAGGGCGTCGCCGGCGGCGTCCTCGTCGTCACGGGCCAGGGCGCAGGGCCGCCCCGCGAGGGCACGCCTCACGACCTGACGCACCTCGGCGGGACTTCCGGGGCCCGGCGAGCCCCTGTGTCGCGAAACGGCCACCCTGTCGGTGGCGGACGTCTGACGCTGCCGGCACATTCCTCGCTCCTCCGATCCCGGCCGGAATTCCTCCGGGCCGGTCGCGCGGTCCCGCGTCGGCCCGGCGCGGGCGCGGCCATGTTCCGTGCCTCGACGCTCCGTTGGCCTTCACGCGGCCGCGTCGCGCCCTTCGCCCGTACGTCCTCGGCTCGGGCCATCCCGTTCCCGGCCGTCGCGATGTCGTACCCGCTTCCCGGCCGGGGCGATTCACTTCTACGGCTGACCGTGAACCGCGGCCCCAAACCTGGACGTTCGAGCACGCACCGGACCCCGACACGCCCAGCCGGCCCGGCGCCGACACGCGAACACCTCACGAACAACGGCCGACCGACGTGTCCCACCCGTACCGCGGTCACTTACTCTCAAGTAATATCCGCGGCAGACCCCTGAGGAGGAACCGTGCCACGGCCCGAACGATCGCCCTTGCTGCTCGCAGGCCTTCTGGCCACCGCGGGCGTCGCCCACTTCGCGGCGCCCCGGCAGTTCGACGCCATCGTCCCGCGCGCTCTTCCGGGAGCTCCCAGGACCTGGACGTACGCGAGCGGAGTCGCCGAACTCGCCCTGGCGGCAGGGGTGGCACTCCCCCGGACGCGCCGGGTCGCGGCGCTCGCCACCGCCGCGTTCTTCGTCGGGGTCTTCCCCGCCAACGTCCAGATGGCGGCGGACTGGCGCCGTCGCCCCGCGCCGCAGAGGGCCGCGGCTCTCGCACGGCTCCCGCTCCAGGTACCGCTCGTACTGTGGGCGCGCGGAGTCGCCCGGTCCGGAAAGGGACAGTCATGACATCTCAGGTGAACGTGGGCGACCAGGTCGAGGATTTCACGCTGCCGGACGAGACCGGGGCGGTCCGGAGCCTGTCCGGGCTGCTGGAGGAGGGGCCCGTGGTGCTCTTCTTCTATCCCGCCGCCCTCACCGCCGGATGCACCGCCGAGGCCTGCCATTTCCGCGATCTGGCCACCGAGTTCACGGCCGCCGGGGCGCGGCCGGTCGGGATCAGCGGTGACGCGGTCGACCGGCAGCAGGAGTTCGCCGACCGTCACACTCTCGGCTTCCCGCTGCTGTCCGACGCCGACGGAAGCGTTCGCGAGCGGTTCGGGGTGAAGCGCGGCTTCAGCCTGGCCCCCACCAAGCGCGTCACCTTCGTCATAGGGAAGGACCGCACCGTCATCGAGGTGGTCCGCAGCGAGCTTCGCATGAGCGCCCACGCCGACCGCGCCCTCGCCGCATTGCGCGAGCACAAGGCCTGAGACACCGGGGCCCGGTCGCGCACAGGGCCCGGACCGGAGTGAACAGGCCCCGCCCCTATGCGGATGGAGGGCGGGGCCCGTTCACTGTGGCCCATTCTCGACACGGTCCCCGTCCGCCGACAGGGAGTGCGACCCGGTGACGTGGGGGACACCGGACACACCCCGTGCGCGCCGCGCGCCTCCCGTGTGCGCCCTCCCTGGTCCGCCCCCGCCCCCGCTCTCCCCCGTCCGGCCCGCCCGCCGCCACTCGCGAGGCGGCCTGTCGGGTGCCCCGGCGAAGGGTCATGCTGGAGCCGACGAGACGGACCCAAGAACCACGGAGGCCCCATGACGGACCAGGTCGCATCCCTCGAAGTGAAGCCGGCGGCCGGACACATCGGCGCCGAGATCACGGGAGTCGACCTGGCGCAGCCGCTCACGGACGAGGTCGTGGGCGCGATCCGGGCGGCGCTGCTGCGCTGGAAGGTCCTGTTCTTCCGCGATCAGCGGCTGGACCACACCTCGCATGTCGCCTTCGCCCGCCGGTTCGGGACGCCCGTCCGCCTCCGGTCGCGGGGCAGCGCGTCCCCCGGAGAGTTCCCCGAGGTGGAGACCACGGCCGACCGGCTCGAACTGGGCGGGCGTTACGGCATGGACCACGAGGAGTGGCTGCGCAGGCGCCGTCATTCCCTGCTGCGCGGATGGCACTGCGACCACGGTGCCCGGGTCGATCCCCCGGCCGCGACGATTCTGCGCGCCGAGACCGTGCCCCCGTACGGCGGCGACACGACCTGGTCGAACCTGGCCGTCGCCTACGCGGGTCTCTCGGCTCCCGTGCGGGCCTTCGCCGACACCCTGCGCGCCGAGCACCGGCTCGGGGTCGGGTACCAGAGCCGGCCGGGCGACGACACGTACGTCCGTCATCTGCTGGACCGTCAGATCGCCACGGACCACCCGCTGGTGCGGGTGCACCCGGAGACGGGCGAGCGGCTGCTGTTCGTCAACGGCTACTACATCGAGCAGATCCTCCGGGTGTCCCGGCCGGAGAGCCGGGCGCTGCTCGACATGCTGCTGGAGCAGGCGACGCGGCCCGAGTACACGGTCCGCTTCCGGTGGGAGCCGGGCAGCGTCGCCTTCTGGGACAACCGGGCGACCATCCATCTGGCGCCGGGCGACACCGCCCACCTCGACCAGCCCCGGATCATGCACCGGGTGATGCTGGCCGGTGAGGTCCCGAGGGGGGTGGACGGTGTGCCGTCGGCGCCGATCGTGGGCAGCGAGCCCGGCCGCTGGTGAAGGCGGCCGGTCCGCCGGGAGCGGGATGCCGTCAGAAGATTCCCTGCCCGGGGACCAGGATTCCGCGCGGGTCGTAGGTGTGCCGGGCGGTGGCCAGCCGTCGGTAGGCGGGGCCGAAGTGCTCGCGCCAGTCGGCCGCCCCGAACGGTACCGAGCCGACCGGATAGTGGGTGCCGCCCGCCGCGTGGACGGTGTCGTAGGCCGCCCGGTTGGCCGCGAGGAGACGGTCGACCGTCGAGGTGTCGCCGGGCGGGGTCGTGCGCAGGACGGCCAGCAGATAGGACACCGGGTCGTCGGGGGTGCGCAGCAGCGGAGTGTGCAGCTTCTCGCGCAGCACCGGGTACAGCAGGACGACACCGGGCCCGAGGTCCGCCGGTGTGAGGTCCGCCAGCAGTGATTCGGCCAGTGTCGCCGCCGAACGGCCCGGCAGCAGCAGGTTGAGCCAGGGGTGGGCGAAGGCCCACAGGCCCGCTTCCTTGAGGGCGGCGACCGAGGCGGCCAGCCGGTCGAGGAAGTCGTAGTAGCCGAGGTCGCTCGACTGCACGCCGGCGGGGTCGTGCCGCAGTCCGCGCAGCAGCGCCGTGTCGTCGGGGGCGGGACCGACGGGCGGCCCGTAGGCGACGGCTTCGATGACATAGCCGCGGAAGGCACCGGCGGCGTCGGCGCTCACCTGGCCCTCGACATAGTCGAAACGGCCCTCCTCGACGAGCAGCCGCTGGTCGTCGAGGAAGGTGCGCAGGTCATCGTACGGAAGCAGGTAGTGGCGTACGGTCTCGGGCGCGGGGACCAGGCGCAGCGTGGCGCCGACGATGATCGCGCACTGGCCGAGTCCGGCGAGCACGGCGTGGAACAGCTCGGGGTGGTGGGCCGGGGAACAGCGGACGAGGTCGCCCGCGCCGGTGACGACCTCGAGTTCCCTCACGTTGTCGACCTGGGCGCCCCGGCGGTGGGTCTGGCCGCCGATGCCGCCGACCGACAGGGTTCCACCGACGGAGAGTTCGAGGTAGTCGGTGAAGGTCGGCGGGGTGAGTCCGTGGGCCAGGGTGGCCCGGGCGACCTCGCTCCACCTGGCGCCCGCGCCGACGGTGACCGTCGTGCTCGCGGGCCCGACCGGACCGATGGACGCGAGCGGGGTGGTCTCGACGACCAGGCCGCCGTCGACCTGTGCCTGGCCCTGTGTGGCGTGGCCCTGGCCGCGAGGCGCGACGGGCAGGCCGTGCCGGTTGCAGAAGCGGACCATCGCGACGATGTCGCGGACCGAGCCCGGTCTGAGGACCGCGGCCGGACGCCGGTGGACGATATGGCCGAAGTCGTCGGCGTCCGCCGCGAGCGAGGCTTCGTCGGTGTGCACGCTCCCGTCCAGCCGCGGGAGGCGGGCGAACGGCCTGCCGGTGGGGGCGGTGGCCGCCCAGCTCCGGGTGAAGGGATCGAAGCCGACGACGGCGGCGCCGGTGGCGGCGAGGCCCTTCAGTGCGGTGCGTCGCGAGGGTGTCCGGGGCATTGCGCTCCTCCTGGGACGACAACGTCAAACGATCAACTTCCGCAGATTGTATGGGACTTGAGGGACATCCGGGCCAGTTGATCCGAACGCGCGCACTGGTGCGCCGGTGCCGTGAGAAACGACCGCGTCCGCCGCCCCGGGAGGGACGGCGGACGCGGTGGAGCTGGACCCTCGGGTCACTTGGCCTGCGAGGTGGCCTCCGGCTCGTCACCGTCGACCGGCGTACGGCTGTATCCCTGGATTTCCAGGGCGCGGTTCGCCTTCGCGGCACCGTTCTCGGAGTTCTGTCCGCCCAGGTTCTGGCGGACCGAGTCGAGGATGGTCAGGCCCTGCGCGACCAGGCCGGCCGCTATCTCACCGAGGCCGTCGGCGCCGTTGAGGACGTTGACGTTGGCGCCGGCGAGACCGCCCGCCGCCTCCTTGACGATGAGGGGGAGCTGGTCGATCAGCATCCGGTCGAGCGCGACCCGGTCGTGCGAAGCCGCGGCCTCGGCCTGGATCTTCATGCGCTCGGCCTCGGCGATGGCGAGGACCTTGATCCGCTCGGCCTCGGCCTCGGCCGGCTTGACGACCTCGGCGACAAGCTGCTGTTGACGCAACTGGGCGGCACGCTGGGCGAGTTCGGTCTGCGCGGCAAGAACTTCCTGCTGGGCGTGGGCCTGAGCGAGCGGGCCCGCCTGGGCGGCCTGCGCCTGCGCCCGGTCCACCTCGGCCGAGTACTGCGCCTTGACGATCGCCGTCTGCCGGGCGTACTCGGCCTGGTTGCGCGCCGCGACCTGCTCCGCCTCGACGGATGCCTGCGTGGCCTGCGCCTGCGCGATCTGGGCCTGGCGCTGGATGGCGGCCTTGTGCGGCGCGGACATCGCGTCGATGTAGCCGGTTGCGCCGTCGTCGATCGACTGGATCTGGAGCGAGTCGACGATCAGGCCGATCTTCGCCATTTCCAGCTTCGAGGTGTCGAGGACCTCGGCGGCGAGCTTCTGGCGCTCGGTGACGATCTCCTCGACAGTCATCGAACCGATGATGGCGCGCAGATGGCCCGCGAAGATCCGGCCCGTCAGGACCGACATCTGTTCCTGGTCGGACAGGAACCGCTGGCCCGCATTGATGATGCTCTCGGTGTCGTTGCCGACCTTGAACGCGATCACGGCGCGGACGTGCAGCGAGATGCCCTGCTTGGTGACGCAGGTCTCGGTGACCTCCGCCTCGCACATGGACAGGGTCAGGAAGCGGGTCTTACGAAAGACGGGCAGCACGAACTTGCCGTGCCCCGTCACCACTCGGAACGGCGCGCCCCCCAGTCCCCGCCTGCCACCCGAGATCAACATCGCCTCATCGGGAGCGGGTACGCGATAACCGAACATGCTTCTCCTTCTCAACCGGCGCCGACGGCGTCGCCGTCCAGCGCGTCCAGCGGATCGGCCCACGCGATGACGTCGACCTCTCGGCATCCCCTGGACTCGATCACCAGCACGGTCGCCCCCTTCGGCAGGGGCTCCCGGGACCAGGCGTGGAAGGTCTCGGATCCGCCTCTCACATGCACCAGGATCTCGCCGGGACCGGCGGATCCCCGAGTGCCGATGAGCAGTTCCCCCGTGCAGCCGATCACGGCTTCGTCCTGCACCACAGCCGGCCACCCCCCATCACTCTGTATCTGTCTCCGACCATAGCCCCAGCCCTGTCCGGGCGCACACGCCCCCCGCCCTCAGTGAGCCGCGGGAGGAGTGCACGCCGGGGGCCTCACAAGAAGTGTGGGCTCAACCCTTGGTGAAGCGGTAGGTCTTGCTGTCGGTCAGTACACAGAAGCCCGGGGACACCACGATCACGCGCAGGGTGGCGGTGCGCCGGTCGTAGTCGATCCCCTCCGCCTCGAAGGTGCCCGAGCAGGAACTGCGCAGCGGGAGCGGGCGCAGCGCGGTGACGTGTCCGACGACGTCCGCCGAGCCGTTCGGCTCCCCGGAGAGGTCGATCCGGAGCAGCGGCTTGATCATGCCGAAGAGCGTTCCGGCCGGGTCGTCGGAGGAGCAGAGGAGCTGGGTCGCGGTGACGAAGTCGCAGCCCTGTACGTCCCGTACGGCATGGTCCAGACCGATGGTGGACGCCTGCGGAAGGTTGACGGAGGGGGAGGTCGCCGGGTTGACGCCGGGGGTCGGGAACACCAGGAGCCGGCTCATCGTGCCGTACTCGCCGGACACCATCCAGGAACCGCTCGGCGCGATGGTGACGAAGGAGTTGTTCAGCGCCTCACCGGCGCTCAGCGTGTGGACGTACTCCGACCAGGCGCCGCCGGGGGCCTGCACCCGGAACATCTTCGCGCTGCCGGAGTCGGCCTGATAGGGCTCCACGTAGTAGCCGTCGTACGAGGCGTCCGGGTCTCCGACATGGTTCCAGCCACGGCTGCTCACACCCACGGGGATCGTGCCGATGCCCGTGTAGTGGTTGGGACTGCCTGCCGGGACCTCGACGGAGGTCAGGCCCTGGCTCTCGGTCAGCGGGTCGGCGCGGTCCGAACCCACCTCGTTCCAGGTGTCGGCGGCCGAGGCGGGAGCGCCGGTGGCCATGGACAGGACGGCGGCGGTGGTGAGGGTGACGAGACCGGCCAGGACCGCGTGACAACGTTGCCGTGCGGGCATGCGCATGAGGGGTGCTCCTCGACAGGGGGTGTCTGGTCGGCGCACAGTCTGACCCGCCGAGATCGTCATGTACAGACCAACATGTGACACCTGGCGACGGGTCACCGGCGCTCGACCCTCCCCCGGCTCGATGCCGCCACCCCGAACGCGGCCGAGCCCGGCGGCACACTCGGGAGGACGAGTGCGCCGCCGGGCTCGGAGCGGGCCGCGGGGTACGGGGTACGGGCAGCGACCGCCCGTACCGCGAACCGTCGGCCGTCAGCTGTTCGTGCAGCTGTTTCCGGCCGTCGGGTTCAGCAGAGCCAGCACGTTGACCGTGTTGCCGCAAAGGTTGACGGGGATGTTGACGGGGATCTGGATGACGTTGCCGGACAGGACTCCGGGGCTGTTCGCAGCAGCACCGACCACCGGTCCGGGGTCGGCGGCGGCGGTCCCGGCGGTGGCCAGCAGGGCCACACTGGCAAGTCCGGCGGCGGCCATCAGACGAATACGCATTCCAAGCTCCGTTCATTCGCAGTGGTGCGAGCTCCTCCACCATCACCTCTGCAAACATTTGCCGACATTCCAGCGCAGCCGAACGGGGGTTCGCCCGCCGCGGCACTCCTGGAGCGGGACCGGCACAGGGCGCGTCGCGCGGGGCGTACGGAATGCCCGTAGCGTGAGTACAGACCCGGTGGAACAGGGAGAAACTATGACTTCGAGCCAGCCCGACGCGTCCACGCCCTCCGACGACAGGGTGACCCCCGACATGCTGCTGCACACCGGCACCGAGGGCCCGGTGACAGCCGAGGACCTGGTTCTCGCCGCGGGTCGCGACGTCACACCGCAGACCCTCGCCTGGGCCGAGCGCAAGCTCCAGGAGGAGGGTTCCGCGGCGGTGGACAAGCTGCTGCCGTAGGGCATCGCGGCAGGTCGGCCACGGGCCGGCTCGGCCGGCTCCGATGCGGCGGAGCCGACCGAGGGCCCGTGCGAAGGGCGGGTCAGGCGGCGGGGCAATCCTTCCATGCCAGGTGGTAGACGGTGCTGATGTCACCGTCCGTCGAGTCCATGGTCATGAAGCTGGAGCTGCCGGGCGTCGAGGTGCCCGCGTTGACGCGGAGCTCGGTGTTGATGTTGAAGTTGCGCTGAACACCACAGGGCGCCCAGACCAGTTGGGCCCAGTCCGTGGTGTCCGTGGACTGCCAGTCGTCGCTGTAGGGGCCACGGAAGGGGTGGGTGATGGAGGCCGTGTTCGGGGATCCCTGGAAGTAGTACGAGGCCTTCTCCGTGCTGCTCGCACCCGACTGGAGCGAGGCGAAGCCGCGGTAGTCCGCGCTGGCGATGGCATAGGTGAAGCCCTGCGGGACATGCACGTTCAGGTTGAGCTGGCAGTTCTTGCGGAAGGCGGTGGGGTCGGCGTTGCCTCCGACCTGGGCGAGGTAGGTGCTGTAGGTCACGGTGAAGGCGGTGTTGTCCGGGGAGACGGCGACAGCCGCGGTTCCCTGGGGACAGCCGGATCCGTTGACCGTGGCGACACTGATGACGATCTTGTCCGGGGGCGGGTTGTCGAACACGGGGTTCTGGCTCGACAGGGGAAGCGCTGTGGCGAACAGAGCGGCGATCGCGCCGCCCATGAACAGGCCACCGGCCATGGTGCTCCAATCCGTTGCGTCGGTGTTCCGGCGGCAGCACTCGGGCGTACCGCCATGAATGGGGGGTGCGGTTCCCCGAACGGACAGGGAACCGTCGCGGACCAGTGCGTTGGATCAAGCGCGGCTCGTTTGTACATGCGCATGACAAATACGCACGCGCGAGCCACTCCCGGTTGTAAAGGAGCCGTGAAGGAGCCGTGAAGGCCGGGAGCGACGAAATCGTACGTACGGGGGGCCGCGGCGGACAGGGCCATCTCCGGCCATTCGATACGCGCCGTTCACACCCGCCGCCACGGTCACGGGGCCCGTTCACCACGGTTCACGCCACCCACGGGCGCGTCCCCGGACCGGCCGGGGCGAGACGGGACCGCGCGAATCGCCCGCCCCCTCGGCGCGCCCCGGACACCCCTGCGACACTGAGACACATGGATCCACGACACCTGAGACTCGGCCGCCGCCGAATATGGATGAGCGGGGCCGTCTGTTTCCTGGTCTTCGGGCCGATCGCCTGGTTCTTCGGTGGCTGGATTCCCTTCACGCTGCTGGCCGTTGCCCTCGCCATCGCCACGGCGGTCCTGCACTGGCGGGCCCCCACCTGGCTCGCGCCGGCCATCGCCAAGGGCCAGTCGGAGAGCCGTCGGGACGTCGCCACCTTCTGCGTGGTCATAGCGGTGAGCGGCTACGCCCAGCCGCCGTCGCAGCCCGCGCCCTCGCCGTCGGCTCTCGCGGCCCTGCGCCTGGAGGCGTACCGGGCCGCGGCGGACGACGATCTCTCCGAGGACCTGCGGCTGCTCGCGGCCGACGCACTCGCCGCCGCGGACCAGGCCAACGCCGAGGACGCCCCCGCGGGCTGGCGGGCGGCACGCGCGAGCGCCGAGCGACTGGCGCACGCCGCCCAGGAGGGAAATCCGTACGTACGGCAGTTGCTCATCCAGTGGGTTGAGGGCAACCAGGCGAGCGACCGGTAGCCGATCGCCGGTTGTGCCGTTCCTGCGCACGGGCGCCGTCCGCACAGTCAGGAAGCGGATTCCCGGCGGCCTCTCCGGGCCGCCCGAGAAGCCTGCCGTCCCGCGGGACCCTCGCCCGCTCGAGAAGCCTGTTGCCCTGCGGCACCCTCAGGGCTCGAGAAGCCTGCTGCCCCACGCCACCCCTCAGGGCCGCTCGAAGAACTGGAGTACGCCTCCGGCCGAGAAGCACAACGCTCCGGCCAGCGTGCCCCAGTTGGCGATGTCGATGTTCACGAGACTGCCGGTCGCGGGCCGGGTGTAGGCGGCGAGCGCCGAGACGAAGAACAGCACGGACCCGAACTGGTTGACCGCGACGATCCACCAGCCGAGGTCGCCGGCCAGAACGCGCGGACGCCCGTGGCAGACCTCGACGACCGCGAGGTGCCCGGAGACCAGGAACAGGACGCACCCCACCAGGTCGGGGGCCCAGATGAGCCGGTCCACCTGCTGGACCGAGAGTCCCTTGATCAGCGAGTCCACGAGATTGACGCCGAACACGAGCGTTCCCACGAACAGCAGGAAGGTGCTGAGCCAGTCGATCCGGCCCGGCTCGTAGCTCCACCACCTCCAGCGCCGCCCGGCCAGCGAATCCGATTCGCTGTCGCGACGAGGAGCGTTCACCGCCTGGAGCAGTGACGCGTAACCCCCGGTGTTGAAGAACAGTCCGCCCGCGAAGTAGATCCAGGCGCCCGTCACGCCGCGCGAGCCGAACTCGGCGACCCCGGCCCCCAGAGCGAACAGCAGCCCGCCGACCGTGAACGCGGTCGCGGCGACGGCGTTCAGCCGGCGCAGCCGGGCGATGGACACGGTGTCCGCCCGCCGGGACCGGGCCTCGTCCTCTCCCGGGGCACGCACGGTGAGCAGGCCGCGCTTGCGAGCCCGGCGCGATTCCCAGACCGCGGTACGCCCGTCCATGAGACGCCAGGTCAGCCGGGTCGTGAAGGGACCCGCCCCTTCGGAGCGCGCTTCGGTTCGACTCACCCGGCGACCTTAGCCCGCCATGGAGAAATCCGGCATTCGCCGACCTTGTCACCTTTTGGACGTTTCACTCCGCCCGTGGGTGTCCTCGCCGGCGGCATCCGAGCCGGTGGGCTCAGGACTCCGCCTCGCGCCTCAGGAAGTTGCTGACCTGGCAGGCGAGACTGTCCCGGGCCGGGTCGGGACGCGCACCCGCGTCGACGGGCATGTCGTTCTCGATGCCGCCCGCCCAGAGGTAGCGCTCGGTCCACTCGTCGTCGACCTTCAGCTGGATCTGGATGTCCATCCGGTTCAGGACGGCGCCGGGGCCGGCCGCGAAGAGGACCGCGGTGGCCCGGCGCAGGGGGTAGATGTCGTAGCCCTCGATGAACTGCGAGTTCCGCCAGTCGAGGAAGGCGCTCTCGCCGTCGGCGCCGACGCGGATATCGATCTGGCCGTCTTCCAGATGGATCCCGAAATGCTCGGTGGCGCGGTTCTCGACGGTCACCCGCAATCTGAAGTAGGTGAGCTCGTCGGCGGCGTCGTCGCGCCCCTTCGGTGGCTCCGCCTTTTCCACTCCATGAACGCGAACACGCAGGCCGGCCTGCTCGTCGTACTCCTGCCAGTCCCCGACCACGTTCGGCTTGCGCACAGTCCACCTCTCCACTTCAGAGAGTTGTTCCTATCTGTGCCCTCAACGAAGTGTCAAATGCACCGAACATGCCTTGGCCAGCAATTTCTCCCTTCTTGATCGGTGATCAAGCCGTGCCCAGGCAGAACCTTTCCGCGCCACCCCGGCGGGGTATTTCCGTGCGTGCTGCACATCACGTTTCCCCGGCGCCTCACCCGCCGCTCCACAGCCGCCGCCGCTGTTCGCCGAGCGGGCCCGTCCGACGTCCCGGCGCCGCCGTCGGCGGTCTCGGGGCCGGTACCTGGGCGACTGTCGACGGTCCCCGGACCGGTGACACGGCGCGACCCCTACGGCATCCCCTGAAGCACCATCGAGAACCACACCTTCTTTCCCGTGGTGCCCGGGTCGGCCGGAGCGACGCCCCAGTCGTCGCTCAGAGCGGCGACGACCGTCAGTCCGCGTCCCGACTCCTCCGACCCGTCCGCCGCGCGCCGCACCGGCAGGGCGGACGAGCGGTCGGCGACGGACACCCGCAGCTCGCGCGGGCCGCACTCGATGCCGACGGTGACGGTGTCGCCGCGGTCCGGGCTGCCGTGTCTGAGGGCGTTGGTGAAGAGTTCCCCGGCGGCGAGCACCGCGTCGTCGACGCGCTGGGCCGGCAGCCGCAGCCGGGTGAGGTACTCGGCGACCATGGCCCGCACACCGGGCACGCGCGAGGGGTGCGCCGGGACGGTGGTCCGCAGGCTGTGCGCCCCGCGCACCCGGCTCGCCTCGGTGTTCCCGGACCCGGCGCTCCCCGAGGGCACGGCACGCACGTGTACGGGCTCGGCCGGTGCCGGGGGCTCAGCCGGTATCGGAGGTTCGGCCGGTGCCGGAGGTTCGGCCCGTTCGGGGAGGTGGGTGCGCGGGGGCTGGCCGTCCGCCGGGTGCACCCCCTGTTCCGGTACCCGCCTCTCGTGCCCCGGAGCCCGGCTGCGGTGGGCCGGTGCGGGCGACGGCTCGCGGCGCGAAGCCCTGGATGCCGGCATCGGTCCTCCTTCGGGTGCGGCCCGGGGGCGGCTGTCTCGGCGGCTGCCCGTGCAGCCAACCTGCCGGACTGCCACGGCGACCAGGGGGTATTCGGGTTGTCCGGTTGCAAGCACGTAGTGGTGCGGGATGTATGTTCGATCTTGTGAGGAACGGGAACGGGGGCGGGGCGACGGTGTCCCTCGACAGTGACACCGTCCGGGCGGGACTGCGTGGCAAGCGGGTCCTGGTGACCGGTGGCACGCGGGGGCTCGGTGAACAGATCGTGCGGCTGCTGTCCGCCGAGGGTGTGCGGGTGGCCACCTGTGCGCGCACCGCGCGGGATCTGGAGGCGCTGGCCGTCTCGATGGGCCCCGGTCTCCTCACCCGGCGGCTCGACGTCACGACGCCCGGGGACCTGGAGGGGTTCGTGGCGGACGCGGCGGAACTCTTCGGGGGCCTGGACGGGGTGGTGGCCTGCACCGGCGGTTCTCGCGGCGGCGGCTTCGAGGAGGCGGACGCGGAGGACTGGGCGGCGACCTGGGCCGTGAACGTCGGTCACGCGACCCGGCTGGTACGGGCGGCGGTCCCGCATCTGCGGGCGGCGGGCGGCGGCTCCGTCGTGGTGATCTCCTCGATCTCCGGCTGGAAGCCGGGCCCGCCCGCGCAGTACTCGGTGGCGAAGTCCGCGCAGATCCAGCTGGCCGCCTCGCTCGCCCGCGAGCTCGGTCCGGACGGGATCCGGGTGAACGCGGTCTCCCCCGGCTCCATGCTGATACCCGGCCGGCGCTGGGACCGGATGCGCCGGGAGGAACCGGAGGCGTTCGCCCGTTTCGTGGCGGCGGAACTGCCGGGCGGCGCGCCGGTCGCACCGCAGGAGGTGGCCCGGGTCGTGGCGTTCCTGCTGTCGGACTGGTCGAGCGGGATCTCCGGCGCGCACCTCCCGGTCGACCGCGCCCAGAACGCCCCCTCCCCCGAGGGGTACTGAGCCCCGCGGCCAACCGACTGCGGCGCTCCCTGCCCCTGCGACTCAGCGACCGCGGCGCTCCCTCATGCCACCGCGCCGCCCCTGCCGGCTGCCCGCCCCTGTCTCACCCGCCCGTCCCTGTCAGCTGCCCGTCCCTCAGGCCGCCGTCCCGAGGACGCCGCGGGAGCGGCGCTCGAATTCCTGCACGACGGGTTCGGTGCGTCGCGGTTCGAGGCGTCTGCGGAAGTCGCGCAGGGCCTGGACGGAGCGTTCGCTGTGGACGGCGCCGAGGGTCTCAAGTGCCAGGGTCGCGGTGCCGACCGCCTCGTCCAGGCGGTCCTGCTGAAGGTGCGCGGTGGCGAGGACGGAGCGGCTGATGGTCTGACGCCTGCGCCGGTCAGCACCCGAGCCGAGCGACTCGCTCGCCGTGCGCTCGGCCTGGCGGGCGAGCCCCAGGTCGCGGAAGCACAGCGCGGACTCGGCCTGAAGGTAGTGGTGGTCCAGATAGCGCACCCAGGGCGACTCCTGCTCGGCGCCCTTGCTCGCCGCCAGTTGCCGCTCCGCCAGCCGCAGCGCCTCGGCGGTGTCGTCCGAGCCGCCCTGGGCCGCATGTCCGCGCGCCGACATGGCGTACAGCCGCATCAGGCCGAGGGGGCTGCCCGCCCCCTGTGCCGTGACGATTCCGGCACGGGCGAGCGCCACCCCCTCGTCGGGGCGGCCGAGGCTGGTGGCGAGGTGGGAGAGCCCGGCGAGGATCTGGCCGCCCAGCACCCGGTCCCGGCCCTCGGCACACAGGCGCAGGCCCTGTGTCATGTAGCGCTGGGCGAGGCCGTACTCCCCCGCGTCGTACGAGCTCCAGCCGGCCATCGCGGCCAGGCGAGCGGCGGCTGCGTAGAGCCGGCGGCGCTGCCCGGACGGCGCTCCGCGCCGCTGGAGCATGGGGACGACCTCGGTGGACAGGTAGTGCACGATGCTGGTGCGGACCCCGCCGCCGCCGTAGTGGTTGTCCATCTGGTCGAACACGGCGATCATCGCGTGCACCTGCTCGACGGGTCCGCCGTTCACCGGGAGGGCCGAGGCGACCGTTTCCCGGTGTTCCAACAGCCATAGCAACCACTCGCGTTGAGGGTGGGTGAGGGCCGAGGCGACGAAGGGGACAGCGCCGAGGAGACTGCGCCGGGAGATGTCGGTGGAGCCGAGTTCCGCGAGCGTGTGCAGGGTCTCCGCCACGTCCTCGCCGTAGACGAGCGCTCGGCTCGCGACCGGGCGCTGCGGATCGGAGTGGAAGCCGAGGTCCGCGGGGGACATGGCGCGGCCGAGCCGCTCGGACAGTACGGCGGCGATCAACTCCGGTGTGTTCCCCCGGGGTTGCTGCCCCTGGAGCCAGCGAGTGACCGACGCCTTGTCGTAGTGGGAGTCACCGCCCTGACGGCGCCCCAGTTCGTTGACCCGCAGGGCGAAGGAGGCATAGGAGCAGCCGGCTTCCTTGAGAGCGGCCCCCAGCACCCGATTGCCCCCGGCGGTCCTGCCGGCGCCCCTCGCCTGTCCCTCGGTCACGGCGGCCATCCCGTATCGCCTCACATCCGCGTGCGGCTGCGCTGCGGCACATAGCTGACGAGACGTCAATCACAGTACGATCAAGCGCAGTTGAGCGTGATCGTCGCCGAATGTGCGACAGGTCACTCGATCACTATGGTGGCCCGCCGACCGCCTGTGCAACCGGCGTCCTGATAATTTCGGAACGATCCGTATCGCTCTGTCCCTGTCGGCGACCGCGTGCCACACTGCCCCCTGGAACGGCCCTTCCCGGGAGGTGGGACGTGGGCGAGAACCGCTCCGGCGGCAGCGCGCCGACCGTCCTGCGCATGGTCCTCGGGAAACGGCTGCGTCTTCTGCGGGAACGCGCGGGCCTCTCCTACGAGCAGGCGGCACAGGCCATCGAGGTCACGGCCCTGACGGTCCGCAGGATCGAGAAGGCCGAGGTCGGGCTCCGCATCCCGTACGTGCGGGAACTGCTGCGCGCGTACGGGGTCCCGGCACCGGAGTCCGACGACTTCCTCGCCCTGGCCAGGGAGGCCAACCAACCGGGCTGGTGGTACACGTACCGCGACGTGCTGCCGGACTGGTTCAGCGCCTACGTCAGCCTGGAGAGCGAGGCCTGCGTCATCCGTCTCTACGAACCCCACTACGTGCCGGGCCTGTTGCAGACCCGCGACTACGCCACGGCCCTGATGCGTGTGGGTTTCCCGAACGAGCCGAAGGAGGACGTCGCCCGCCGCGTGGCCCTGCGGATGAAGCGCCAGGACCTGCTCGCCGGACCCGAGGCACCGGCCGTCTGGGCGATCCTGGACGAGACGGTGCTGCGCCGGCCCGTGGGCGGACCCGCCGTGATGCGGGCGCAGTTCGACCGGCTGGCCGAGGCCCTGGACCTGCCGAAGGTGCGGATCCAGATCATGCGCTTCGGCGCCGGCGCCCACCCGGGCGCGTTCGGCCCATTCCACCACTTCCGCTTCGGGTTCTCCGAACTCCCCGACATCGTCTACACGGAGAACCTGGTCGGCGCGGCCTACGTCGACCGGCCCGACGACGTCGTCAGCCATCTCGAAGTACTGGACCGGATGTCCGTGCAGGCGGAGCCGGTCGCCCGGACCAGGGCCATCCTGGGTGAACTGCGTAAGGAGTTGTGATCCATGGGACCCGTGCACAACGGCATGTCCGCGGCCCGGCTGGGAACCGAGGGCTGGCACAAGCCATGGAGCGGCACCAACGGCGGAAGCTGCGTCGAGGCCAAGCGGCTTCCCGACGGAAGTGTCGCGCTGCGCCAGTCGCGGGACCCCGAGGGACCGGCGCTGATCTGTTCGCGCGAGGAGATGGCCGCGTTCATCGAGGGCGCCAAGTCGGGACAGGCCGACTTCCTGATCGCCTGAACGAGACGCGCGCACCTCCCGAGGCGCAACCACGCCCCCACAACCGGACAACCCGCACGCACACTCCCGCCGTGCGGGTTGTCCCCCCTCCCCCAGACTGTCCGCGCCGGCGCCGCCCACGATCCCCGGCTACCTCATCCGCTCGGTGACGTTCGTGGCGGGCGAGACGGTCAGTCGGTCGTCGCCGGCTCGATGTTCTGGTTGAGGTGGAACAGGTTGGCCGGGTCGCGTTCGGCCTTCACCTGCGACAGGCGCGTGTAGTTGCCGCTGTAGCTCGCCCGGACGCTTTCCTGGTCCTCGGCCATCACCATGTTGACGTACGCGCCGCCCGCGGAGTACGGCTGGAGCGCGTCGGAGTAGTCGACGCTCCACCGCTTGACGGCCTCGGCGTTGGCCGGGTCGGGGTCCACGCCGGCGTAGACGGCTGCCCAGCCGGAATTGCGGTAGCCCCACGCGGTGTCCGTCGGGCCGACGTCATGGACGGCTCCGTCGATGGGGTACATGTGCATCGTCGACTTCCAGGTCGGCATCGCGGCGCCGAACTTGGCGTGCAGGTCGACGGCCTCGGCCGGGATCTCGTCCACGAAGCCCGCGCGCCAGTACCACTGGTCGCCGGGCGGGTAGACGCCGTCGAAGGCGGACTGGATGGCCGGGTGCGGCATCGGCGCGGGGCCGTGCAGCAGCGGCTCGGGCAGGGCGGCGAGCAGCGGCGCCATGTCCCGGGCCGCGACCTCGGCGTCGCCTCCGGTGTGGCACCACAGCACACCGCAGACCTTCTTCAGATGGATCTCCTCCGGGAACGGCGGCCCTGGCGGGACCGAGGCGAAGAGGAAGAAGCCGCCGAGTTCCCGGGGTGCGTTCGGAATGAAGTCACGGTAGGCGGCGAGGACTTCGGCGCCGAGTTCGACGGGCCAGAAGGTGGGCCCCGCGACGACCGTGTTCACCTCGTGCAGCCGGAAGACGAATGAGGTGACGACGCCGAAGTTGCCGCCGCCTCCGCGGATCGCCCAGTAGAGGTCGGTGTTCTCGTCGGCGTTCGCCCGGACGTGTTCGCCGTCGGCCAGGACCAGCTCGGCCTCCAGCAGGTTGTCGACGGCCAGCCCGAACTTGCGGGTCAGGTGGCCGAGGCCGCCGCCGAGGGTGATGCCGCCGACGCCCGTGGTGGAGATGATGCCGCTCGGCGTGGCCAGGCCGTGTTCGTTGGTGGCGCGGTCGACCTCGCCCAGCAGACAGCCGCCGCCGACGCGTACCGTCCGCGCCGAAGGATCGACCGCGATGTCCTTGAGCGGGGAGAGGTCCAGGACCACTCCGTCGTCACAGGTGCTCAGGCCGGCGCCGTGATGGCCGCCACCGCGCACCGCGAGCGGAAGCGCGTGGTCGCGCGCGAAGCCGATGACCTGGGCGACGTCCTCCGTGGAGGTACAGCGCGCCACCAGGGCGGGCCGCCGGTCGATCATCGCGTTGTAGACGGCACGGGCCTCGTCGTACCCGGAGTCCTCCGGGCCTGTCAACTGCCCTTTGAATCCAGAGAGTTCCTGGTGTGCCGCTTGTACCGGTGTGATGGACATGTGTATCCCCGTATCTGGAGGCCGCCCCCAGATCCCGGCGTCACAGCCGGGGAGCCGGCTCCCGCCGATGGGTCCGATGTGCCCGTTTCAGCCCGATCAATGACCAGCCTAACCCCGCGCCAACCGCCTAGCTCGGCGACCCGTGCCGCCCGCGGGCACCGGTCGACGGCAGTACCCGCGGACGCGCCGAGCGCGTCGATCCGTACGGGACCGACGCGCTCGGCGACTTGACGCGGGGCCGGACCCGCTCGGGGCCCGGCCCGTCCTGCGGTCACCCGTGGGAGGCGACCGCCTCGGTCACGCCACGCCCTGCGGCGAGCGCGGGTTCCGGCAGCACCGCGTACAGGGGCGTCGCACGCGCCACCCGCAGACAGGGCGCGGGCACCGGCGGGTCCAGCGGTGCACGATCGGCGGCACGGGCCCGCCACGAGGACCAGATGATCTTCCCGCCGGCGTCCGTGGCGCAGCAGCCCCAGCCGTCGCTGAGAGCGGCGATCTGGGCCAGACATCCCTGCGGCGCCCGGTGCGGGCCGATGTCCTGGCTGTTGTCCGAGACGGCGGCGAAGAGTCGCCGGCCGTTCCACCACATCTCGATCGTGGTGTTCTTGTCCGCCGAGTGCTGCTCGATGGTGCTGAGCAGCGCTTCCGCACAATGGCAGACGGACTCGACGAGATTCTCCAGGTTCCAGTACCTGAGGTGCGCGGCCAGGATCCGCCTGACCTGCCCGACCTTCTCCTGGCTGAGCTCCACATCTAGGTGGTAGTAGCAGGGGACTGCGGCTTTCATCGTCGTTGGCTCCTCACCGGCGCGGCTCTCGCTCCTCCTCGCCCCCTGCGGGACCTGGCCCCGATTGCGAAGCGTGAGCGCCGATCGCTCCTGAGTCACCCTCAGCATGAGAGGGCTACTCCATTCGTGCAACACGAGCGCGACCCCAATGTGGTTGAAGAACCAACAAGACGCTCGGTCGCCGTACAGGCACCATGAGTGAGGGTGTCGCTCCGTGGCGGACCGGCTCCCCTTCGCGTACGGCCCTCATCCGCCGGCCAGGCGAGCCGTGCGCGGTCGAGAGATCGGGAAGGTGACCAGCGTGATGCTGCTGCCTGCCAAAGCCGAGGTCGCCAGGCATCTGGAGCGCTACCGGGCGTGGGAACGCCTGCTTCTCGCGACTCCCGCCGACCGTGTGGTCCGGGGGAACTTCGAGAACACCGGATACACCCTGTGCGTCCTGATGGGGAAGCGCTGCGCGCGGGAGGCGGCGAACGCCGCCGAGGTCTACCTGCAGGACGTTCCGGCACGGATCTGAAACGACGGTCCCAGGGACCGCACCGAAAGGGCCTTTCGCGGCGACGACGATTCGGGCCCAGAACCGCGGAGGCGAGACGCATGGACGCGAACACGGACGCGAACACGACGACCGGCCGTATACCCGTCAGGGATGTGCGGCCGGTCGTCGATTGCGGCAGGCGGCCCGCCAAAGCGGTTGTGGGCGAGACCTTCCAGGTCACCGCCACTCTTTTCGGTGAAGGCCATGACGTGGTCGGCGCCAATGTCGTCCTGCGCGACCCGGACGGCCGACCCGGCCCGTGGACGCCGATGCGCGAGGCGGCCCCCGGAAGCGACCGCTGGGGCGCCCATGTCACTCCATGGGAAACGGGCCACGGCACCTACCTGGTGGAGGCGTGGAGCGACCCCGTGACCGGGTGGCGGCGTTCCGCCGAGATCAAGATTCCCGCCGGAATCGATGTCGGGCTGGTCCTGGAGGAGGGCGCCGGCCTTCACGAACGGGCCGCCGCGGGTGTGCCCGACGCCGCCGGCCGGAACACGGTGCTGGCGGCCGCGAACACTCTGCGAGACGACTCCCTGCCGCCTGCCGAGCGGTTCGCGGCGGCCCTGGCCCCCGAGGTGGCGGCCACTCTGGCGGAGCATCCGCTGCGTGAACGGCTCACCCGCTCCCTCCCGTTGCCGTTGCTGGTGGAGCGGGAGCGGGCGTTGTTCGGGGCGTGGTACGAGTTCTTCCCGCGCTCGGAGAGCGGGGTGCTGGATCCGTCGGT